>JBEBSD010000004.1:0-164829 GCA_040394475.1 Telluribacter humicola
ATTCATAATTCATAATTCATAATTCATAATTCATAATTCATAATTCATAATTCATAACTCATAATTCATAATTCATAATTCATAACTCATAACTCATAACTCATAATTCATAACTCATGATAAAAAGCTATTTCAAAATTGCCTGGCGCAACCTGTTGAAGAACAAAAGGTCGTCCTTTATCAACATAGCCGGGCTGGCGTTGGGTATGGCTGTTTTCATCCTGATTACGCTCTGGATTTGGGATGAGTTGGGGTATGACAGCTACCATAAAAACCACGACCGGATCGGACAGGTCGTGCAAACCCAAACCTGGAACGGCGAATTGTTCAGCGGCGTTGCGGTTCCCTTTCCGTTAGGGAATGAATTACAAACCAGCTATGGCGACCATCTCCGATATGTGGTAATGGCTTCGTGGCAAGGCAGCCATGTGCTGTCCCATCAAGACAAGAACCTCACGCAGGAAGGCATCTACATGGATGTAAACGGGCCGAAAATGCTTTCCCTGGAAATCATTCATGGTACTATTGACGGCCTGTCGGATCCCGGCAGCATTATGCTTTCCCAATCAGCGGCCAATGCATTTTTCGGAGACGGGGATCCCCTGCATCAACTGATGCAAATCGATCAGAACGAGCAGGTAAAAGTAACTGCTGTTTACAAAGACCTGCCCTACAATACAACCTTCAGGGATGTAAAATTCATTGCCCCCTGGAGTTTATACAGCACCTTGCCCTGGATTCAAAACGCTGCATCCCAGTGGGGAAACAATTCCTTCCAGCTTTTTGCCCAAATCCCCGACGGCAGCAGCTTTGAAAGCGTCAACGCAGCCATCGCCAACGCCAAACTCAACCGGCTGTCCGAAGAAGAAAAAAAGTTCAATGCCCAAATCCAGCTGCACCCCATGGACGACTGGCACCTGCGGAACGACTGGAAAGACGGAAAGGTCGTTGGCGGACTGATAGAATACGTAAAGTTGTTCAGTCTCATCGGGGTGTTTGTATTGCTGCTGGCCTGCATTAATTTCATGAACCTGAGTACCGCCCGGTCCGAGAAACGCGCAAAAGAAGTCGGTATCCGAAAAACAGTGGGCTCGCCGAGGAGGCTGCTCATTGCCCAGTTTCTGAGTGAATCCATCCTGATCGCCCTCATCGCTTTTACGCTGTCCATCCTGCTTGTACTGGCAGGATTGCCCTGGTTCAATGAGGTAGCGGACAAAAAAATGCATATTCCATGGCTGAATGGGTGGTTTTGGGGCGGTGGGTTGTTATTTTCACTGCTTACAGGCCTCGTTGCCGGCAGCTATCCGGCCCTTTACCTCTCCTCTTTCAATCCGCTGAAGGTGTTGAAAGGAACGTTCCGGGTAGGCCGGCTGGCCAGTTTGCCCCGTAAAGTACTGGTGGTCGTACAGTTTACCATTTCGGTGGCCCTGGTTATCGGTACGCTCATTGTATTCCGGCAGATCCAGCACACCAAAGATCGTCCTGTCGGTTACAACAGAGACCGCCTGCTGATGGTCCAGATGGTCACCCCTGAATTTTTTGGCAAGTTTGATGTGCTGCGTACCGCACTCAAAGAAAAAAATACCATTGTCGAGATGTCCGAATCGTCCAGTCCGCTTACGGATGTGTGGTCCAATAATGGCGGGTTCGATTGGGAAGGCAAGGATCCCAACCTGTCAACGGATTTTGCAACGATTTGGGTCACCCATGAATATGGACAGACCATCGACTGGCGCATCACTACAGGCCGGGATTTTTCGCGGGATTTTGCAACGGATTCGGCTTCAATCATTATCAACGAAGCCGCTGTGAAATTCATGGGCATCCAGGATCCTGTGGGCAAGGTTGTAAAGTGGGGCAGACGTGATTACCGCATCGTCGGCGTGGTCGACAACATTGTGATGAGCTCACCATTTGAACCGGTGAAGCAGGCTATTTACCTGTTGAGCTATGAAAGAGTCAACTGGATCAATTTCAAGCTCAACCCCCACAAACCGACGGCGGCATGCCTGGCGGAAATCGAAAAAGTTTTCAGAGACGTCATTCCGAATGCGCCCTTTGAGTACAAGTTTGCGGATTCGGAATATGCAGCAAAATTTGTGCAGGAAGAGCGGGTAGGACAGCTTGCCACTTTTTTCGCCGGATTAGCCATCATTATCAGCAGCCTGGGGGTATTCGGGCTGGCGTCATTCGTGGCCGAACGCCGCACCAAGGAAATCGGCATCCGAAAAATCGTCGGCGCTTCCGTCTTCCAGCTCTGGAAATTACTCTCGGGAGACCTGGTGGCACTGGTGTCCATTTCCTGTTTGATTGCCATTCCCATCGCCTATTATCTTTTGCATGAATGGCTGCAAAAATACGAGTACCGATCCCAGCTGCCATGGTGGATCTTTGCCCTGGCAAGCATGGGGGCACTGCTGATCACGCTGGTGATCGTCAGCATCCAAACCATCAAGGCAGTCATCGTCAATCCGGTAGAAAGCTTGAAGGATGAATAGTGGTCAGCTGTCGGAAATCGGCTATCGGAGGTCGGAAATCAGCTATCGGCTATCAGCTATCAGATTCCATAATTCATAACTCATAACTCATAACTCATAACTCATAATTCATAACTCACAACTCATGATAAAAAGCTCTTTCAAAATCGCCTGGCGGAACCTGACGCATAACAGGTTTTACAGTATCATCAATATCTGTGGGCTTGCGTTTGGAATGGCCGCGGCGATCTTGCTGTTGCTATGGGTGCAGCACGAACGGAGCTATGACCGTTTTCATGCCGATTACCGGAATATTCACCGGATACGGGTCCATTTTGAAACAAACGGAAGAGAAATGTCGTGGGACGGCACCCCGGGTTCAATGCGTGTACTGGCGCAATCCATTCCCCAGGTAGAAAAAATGGTCCGTATTGTTGATAATGCCGATCAGGTATTGTCCAATGCCGACCGCAGCAAAGTAATGGACGGTTTTTTTACGGCATTTGCAGACAGCACCTTTTTTAATGTTTTCGATTTTAAGCTTTTACAGGGCCATCATCCTTTCCCCAATACCAATAGCGTGGTGATCACGCAATCTACTGCCCGGAAAATTTTCGGAAGCGGCGATGTGGTGGGAGAAGTACTCCGATACAGAAGCAATAATTTTACGGTAACGGGTATTCTGAATGATTTTCCGGACAATTCATCGCTTGCTTACGACGCACTTTTCCCGATGAGCTTTTACGGAAAACAGTTCACTGAGGGAGGCGGGAACGGCGATTGGAAGACCATTGATGAGGACATGGGGAATTTCGCTTTTAAAACGTTCGTAAAGGTAGAGAAAAGAGCAGACCCTGTTACCGTTGGTAAAGACTTCTCAGCCTTGTATGCAAAGGCCCGAAACGGAGAAAATAAACCCCGTTTTGAGTTGCAGGCGCTGAAAGACCTGCACCTTGTCGGTGTTGACGGTAACGATGCTCCCGCCCGGATGGTGCGTATTTTCTTCCTTATAGCCGTATTGATACTGGTGATCGCGGCAATCAACTATATCAATCTCGCGACTGCGCGCGCGTTGGTGAGGATGCGTGAGGTGAGTATCCGCAAGATTGTGGGAGCAGGCAAAATGCAGTTGTTTTTTCAGTTTGTATCCGAAACTGCGCTCTTGTTTTTCCTGGCATTGCTGGCAGCGCTCGGATTAATTGTTTCGTTATTGCCGGTGTATAATTTCGTGTCGGGAAAAGAGCTTTACTTTTCTCCGGCTGATCCGCAGATCCTGCTGATCATCTGCTGCACGGCCGCCGGCACGCTGCTGGCAGCGGCTGTCTATCCGGCGCTGTTTCTTTCAGGATTTCACCCGTTGGAGACAATGAAAGGAAAGATGACCTCCGGGACAAATCGTGCGCTGTTTCGGAAAGCGCTGGTAGTGGTTCAGTTTACCATCTCGATAACACTTATCGTAGCAACGCTCGTCATGAGCAGGCAGATGGATTACATCCGAAAAAAAGACCTGGGATACGATAAAAACCATGTGTTCCGAGTGCCGCTGCCCGGTAACGTGGCCGATCATATGGATGCCGTCAAGAGCGAGTTGTCCGGTGTGCGGGGGATTCGTAACGTGTCGCTCTCTGATATCTATGATATTGCTGATCACACCAACATGGCCGGCGGTCTGGACTGGCCCGGAAAACCGGCCAACAGCCAGATCATGATCGGGTATGCCGTGGTTGACCAGGACTTTATACCTACCATGGAAATGCAACTGCTCGAAGGCCGCAATTTTACCGGAACCCCGGCAGACAGCAATCTGTATATTCTAAACGAAGCCGCCGTCAGAGAAATGGGACTGAAACCTCCGTATTCCGGCCAGCCGATCAGCTTACAGGACTACAAGGGCACGATTATCGGGGTGGTCAGGGATTTCAATTTCCGGCCTCTGAAGGAAAAAATTTCACCTTTGCTGTTTTTTCGCCGTGGGCGGGGGAATATTCTGTACGTCCGGACAGCGCCCGGAGCGCTGTCACAAGCGCTTGCGGCAGTCGAACAACAGTATAAAAAGTATGCCGGGGATGTACCGTTCAGCTATAGCTTTATTGATGAACAACTGCAGGCAAAGTACGTCGCCGACCAGCGTTCAGGATTGCTGTTCAACATTTTCGCAGCCATAGCGATTTTCATTTCATGCCTGGGCCTTTTAGGACTTTCGACTTACACGGTTCAGCAGCGGGTAAAGGAAATCGGGATTCGTAAAGTATTGGGTGCGGGTATAGGTAACATTGTACAGCTTCTGTCAAGAAGTTCGATGATACTGGTCATGGCTTCGTTTGTCATCGCCTCTCCCATCGCATATTGGGGCATCAGTAAATGGCTCGAAAACTTTGCCTACCGCATCGACATCGAATGGTGGGTGTTTGCCGTGGCAGGATTGGCGGCTGTGGGTATTTCCCTGCTGACTGTAAGTTTTCAGACCATCAAAGCAGCAGTGGCCAATCCGGTGGAGAGCTTGAGGAGTGAATAGCTATCGGAAATCAGCTATCGGAAATCAGCTATCGGAAATCAGCTGTCAGAAATCGGCTATCGGAAATCGGATGTCAGCTATCAGATTCCATAACTCATAACTCATAACTCATAATTCATAACTCATAACTCATGATAAAAAGCTATTTCAAAATCGCCTGGCGGAACCTTGTAAAACACAAGCTGTATTCGGCCATTAAAGTCGGAGGTTTTGCCTTCAGCATTGCAGCCTGCGTGTTGATTACGCTGTTTATCCTGCATGAAATCAGCTATGACCGGTCCTACCCGGATTCAGGCCGGCTATACCGGGCGGTGTTTTCCATGAACGATGACGAGGGCAATCTTGGGAAAGGAACTGCTTTCCAGGCGCCGTTTGCGCCTACCATGAAGGCCAATTTCCCGGAAATTGAACAGGCGTCGAGGTTACTTCCAAGTGCGTTGTTTGGAGCGGGGAGTAACCAAGTGTCTACGGCTACGAGTGAGGAAAGCCTGTTTGAAGCCGGATTTACCTATGCCGATCAGGAACTATTTGACATGCTGCAGCTGTCGGTTCGCCATGGTGATCCGAAACACCTGCTCGATGAACCCAATACCGTCGTGTTAACCGCCTCCAAGGCAGCAAAATATTTTCCCGGGGAACGATTTCCCGGGGAACGATTTCCCGGGGAGCGGTCTCCCGAAGGTAATCCGTTAGGCAAAGTAATCTACCTGAACAACGACAAGACAAAACCCTATACTGTTAAAGGCGTGCTGGAGGATATACCAACCAATTCTCACCTGTATGGATTTGATTTCTTCCTTACACTTTCAGGCATCAACTTCTACAACGGTGAACAGACCAATTGGCTGGCCACCAACTATGTGACATACTTCAAAATCAGGGCAGGTACGGATCTCGACCAACTGGCGGCAAAGATGACGACCGATATGGTCGAAAATTACTTTATTCCACAGACTAAAGTTGCCGGCAGGCAGGTGCCGGAAAATGTGAAATCGGTAAAGGTATTACTTCAGCCGGTATCCGACATCCACCTGCACTCGTATGATATCCATGATTATGAGATTACCACTGCTACAAATGGCGATATCCGTTTTGTTTGGTTGTTTGGCGGCATCGCCGGCTTTATTCTGCTGATCGCATGCATCAATTTTATTAACCTATCTACTGCCAAATCGGCGAGCCGTGCCAAGGAAGTTGGTTTACGCAAGGTGGTCGGCTCTTACCGCAGCAGTTTAATCACGCAATTCCTTACCGAATCCACGCTATACAGCCTGCTGTCTATTGTGCTGGGTGTGCTTTTGGCCTGGGCGTTTCTACCGCTCTTCAACCAGCTGGCCGGCAAGCAGCTTGTATTTCCCTGGGGCAGTCAGGTACTGTTTCCCATCATCGGATTAGCGGTAATAGGTATAGGCTTGCTCGCCGGGCTCTACCCCGCTTTTTACCTATCCGGATTCCGTCCGGCACAGGTACTGAAAGGCCAGTTGAGCCAGGGAGCAAAAAATCGACTGCTGCGAAGTGGCCTGGTCATTTTCCAATTTACCACCTCCATCATCCTCATTGTGGGCACGCTCATCATTAACGGCCAAATGCGATTTATCCTCAACAAAAAAATCGGGTTTGATAAAGACCAGGTGATGGTGATCCAAGGCACACACACACTGGGCGAACAGGTTCAGACCCTGAAAGACGAAATGGAAAAGATTCCCGCAGTCCAGCGTGTGACCGTGAGCGATTACCTGCCTGTGCGCATGGACGGCGTCAAACGAAACGGCAATCCCTTCTGGAAGGAAGGGAAAATCAGCGAGGACCTTTCGGCCGGCGGCCAATTTTGGCCAGTGGACGAAGATTATATTCCGACTTTGGGGATCCAGCTCCTTGAGGGACGGAATTTCAACAGGAAATTAGCCACCGATTCGGAGGCAGCGATCATCAACCAAAGTTTAGCCAGGGCGCTGGGTTTGGATCATCCCATCGGCGCCCGAATTACAAACGCAGACAGAATAATGCAAGTCATCGGCGTGGTGGAAGACTTCAACTTTGAGTCCATGCGCGATGAAATGGATGGCCTGTGTCTGGTGTTAGGCAACAGCCCCACCATGATGGCCGTGAAGCTGAACGGGCAGCAAATGTCCGAAACGGTAGGAGCCATTTCCAACCTATGGCAGGATTTTTCGCCTAACCAGGCAATCCGCTTTACTTTTTTGGATGAAAGTTATGCGAACATGTACGAAAGTGTGCAGCGTACCGGAACGATCTTTAGCTGTTTCACTGTACTGGCCATCTTTATAGCTTGTTTGGGATTGTTTGGCCTCGCCGCGTTTACCACCGAACAGCGTACCAAAGAAATCGGCATCCGCAAAGTGCTGGGTGCATCGGTTGCCGGCATTGTGCAGCTGCTATCAAAAGATTTTGTAAAACTCGTGTTGACTGCCCTGGTCATCGCCTCACCCATTGCCTGGTGGGCGATGAACCAATGGCTGCAGGACTTTGCCTACCGCATCGACATCGAATGGTGGGTGTTTGCCGTGGCAGGAATGGCGGCAGTGGGTATTTCTCTACTGACAGTAAGTTTTCAGACCATCAAAGCGGCAGCTGCCAATCCAGTGGAGAGCTTGAGAAGTGAATAGCTATCGGAGGTCGGATATCGGCTATCAGCTATCGGACATCAGCTGTCAGCTATCGGAAATCAGCTGTCAGAAATCGGCTATCGGATGTCAGCTATCGGATTCCATAACTCATAACTTATAACTCATAACTCATAACTCATAACTCATGATAAAAAGCTATTTCAAAATCGCCTGGCGGAATTTAAGCAGGCATACGCTTTATTCATTTATCCACATTGCGGGACTTGCTGTGGGCGTTGCGGCCTGTCTGCTCATCTTCCTGTTTGTGCGTTATGAATTGACCTACGATCAGCATAATGACCACTATGAACGAATAGCCCGGATAACCAGTACGCTGAAAGCGCCGGAACTGGATTTGTCTTTTGCCACTTCCCCTTACCCGCTCGCAGATGCATTGCTGCGCGAGTATCCGGAAGTGGAGGCCGTCGCACGTCTTGAATCGTCGCCGGCTGCAGTAACCTTCGAAAACGAGCTGATCAGTGAGCCGGGCTTTTACGAGGCCGACCAGGGCGTCTTTTCCGTATTTTCATTTTCGGTGATTGCCGGAGATGATAAGAATGCTCTGACAATGCCCAACAGCGTCGTGCTGACCGAAAGTATTGCCAAAAAGTATTTCGTCACGGCAGCGGATGCGGTAGGCAAAACCCTCGTCTGCGACCATCAGCCCTTGCGGATTACAGCCGTGGTAGCCGATCGTCCGCCTAATTCAGATATCCGGATCGAAGGATTGCGCTCTGCAAACTTCTCAGAAGTCACTTCCTGGATGGAAGACGACTTTCCTGTGTATACGTTTGTACTGTTCCGGGAAAAGGCGAACCTGGCTGAATTTACTGAAAAAGCACAGCGATTGGCTGGTCAATACATGCAGCCTGAGCTGGATGGGATGGGCGCCAGTGATTACCGCGCCGGTTTTCAGGTTGAAGCCCTAGAAGAGGTACATTTTAGTCAGGGTAACCTTTTGGATACTCCCAAAGGCAACAGGCAGTTCAATTATGTATTTTCGCTATTGGCCTTTGTTATCCTGGTGATAGCGCTCCTGAACTATATTAACCTGGCAACTGCCAAATCTGCGGAACGGGGAAAGGAAGTAGGGGTTCGCAAGGTAACCGGAGCTCATTCGTCCCAACTTGTCGGTCAGTTTGTCGTCGAGTCTTTTTTACTGATCGGTTTGGCGTGGGTGGCTGCTATCGGGTTGGTGCTGTTGTTAATTCCCTATTTTAACCAACTGCTAGATACCAGGCTTTCCTTTGTCTGGCAGGATCATGCGTTGTTTCTGACCGGCACTTTTCTGATAACCACTTTTTTCACTTCGCTTTATCCGGCATTTGTCCTGGCGGGCTACAACCCTGCCGATGTGCTGAAAGGAAACCGGAAAATCATTTTGAAGGGTGTCTCGCTGCGAAGGGGTATCGTTGTCATCCAGTTTGCCGCTGCGATCGTGTTGGTAACCGGTACCCTGGTCGTATACCGGCAAGTACAATACCTGGTAAATACCGACCAGAATTTTAATGTCAACCAGGTGGTGAGCGTGCGTGTTCCGACGGATGATACAGACCGGAGCAAAGTGAATGGTTTTTATGAAGCCCTGAGCCAGATTCCCGAAGTCCGGTCGGTAACGATGGGCAACGGCGTGCAGGGAGACGACGTGGCTTTGGCCTCTACGTTTGGCATGAGCAATGGCCGGAAGCGTGAGCTGTTTTGCAACTATTTCTTTATTGATCCGGATTTCATACCATTTTTCCGGATCCACTTACTGGCAGGCAGAAACCTGTCTGACAGCCTCCTTACAGATAAGCAGGAAGCATTCCTGGTGAATGAGGCTTTTGTACATACGATGGGATGGTCTGATCCGATCGGGCAGCCCCTGGAAGGATTTGAACGCAAGGGGAAAGTGGTGGGCGTTGTTAAAAACTTCTATTACAAATCCATGCACAATTTAGTCGAGCCGCTGGTCATGATCTACCGTACGGATGCCCCTTGGTTTATTTCCTTAAAAATACAGCCGTCAGACCTCCCGAAGGTAAAAAGCCTGTGGCAGCGTTTGTTTCCGGATAAGGTCTTTGATTATACGTTTCTGGACGAGGCTTATGCGGCGCAATACCGGAAAGATACGGTAACGATGTACCTGTTCAGCTATTTTACCCTATTGGCCATCTTCATCTCCTGCCTTGGTCTATACGGCCTGGTAGCGATGATGACAGCCCGGCGCACGAAAGAAATCGGCATCCGCAAGGTACTGGGAGCTTCGGTAACAACGATCGTGACGCTGCTCTCGAAAGACTTTGTAAGACTCGTGTTCGTTGCCGTACTGATCGCCTGGCCTGTTGCCTGGTGGACCATGAAGCAATGGCTGGAAGGTTTTGCCTATCGTATCGAGCTGCAATGGTGGATGTTCGCGTTGGCAGGGTTGGCAGCCCTGGGGATTGCGTTGCTGACGGTAAGCTCGCAGGCAATACGGGCTGCAGCTGCCAATCCGGTGGAAAGCTTGAGGAGTGAATAGCGGTCGGCTATCGGCTGTCAGCTGTCGGAGATCAGCTATCGGAAATCGGAGATCGGCTGTCAGAAATCGGAGATCAGCTATCGGAAATCGGAGATCGGCTATCGGAAATCGGAGATCGGCTGTCAGAAATCGGAGATCGGAGATCAGATTTCAGCTATCGGAGATCAGATTTCAGCTATCAGATTCCATAACTCATAATTCATAATTCATAACTCATGATAAAAAGTTATCTCAAAACCACCTGGCGCAACCTTTGGAAAAACAGGTTCTACGGAGGCATCAATATTCTGGGCCTGGCCATTGGGCTGGCCAGTTTTCTTGTCATCCTCCTTTACCTGAACCATGAGCTGAACTACGACCGTTGGGATCCTGAGCTTGAAAAGGTGTATAAAATCTCTGAGCGTACCGACGAAGAGATCCTTGAGAACACCCGTGCGCCGCTTGCAGCTTTCCTCAGGGAGCATGAACCAGCGATTGCCGAAGCCACTAGGATCTCTGCCTATGGAGATTTCGAGGTTTTGCTCGGCACAGGCGAAAATTCGATCTACCAACCCGATTTCGTCGAAGCAGATTCCTCCTTTTTCAGGGTTTTCCCTTACAAAATTGTGCAGGGCGATGCCGCCGCCGCGCTGGACAGGCCCAATGCGGCGGTCATCAGTGAAGCGGTCGCGCAGAAGCTGTTCGGGAAAGCCAACCCCATCGGCCGGACCGTCCGGGTACACAATGGGAATACCCTTGAAATAACGGCAGTGATGGAAGAACCCGCTGGCCCTTCGCACCTGCGGGCCGCCGTCGTTGCCCGCAACCCCTATGAGCGATCCAATAATCACTGGGAGAATTTTTCCTTTCAGACGTATGTCAAAACCCACCGGGTAATGCGCGTCAGCACATTGGAGCAGCGGTTGGACCCGTTATATTACCACCATCGCCTGAAAAAAGACGAAATGACTTTCCAGGAGTTCCGGGCGGCAAGCCACCAGGCCGGCCTGTTTGTGGATGCCGTGCAGGACCTGCACAATTTCCCCAGGCACGGCAACAGCAACATCATGACGGTATCAGTACTCCTCCTTTTGTCAACACTGTTGCTTATCGCCGGCGCCATCAATTTCAGCAATCTTTCGATTGCGACATCTTTCCGCCGGGCAAAGGAAGTAGGAGTAAGAAAGGTGCTGGGCTCAAGCCGCAGGCAATTGCTCCTGCAATTCCTGGGCGAAGTTACGCTCCAATGTGTTGTCGCCCTGTGCATTGCAATCCTGATAGCAAACCTCATGCTACCCTATTTCAGCCAGGAATTTAACATCCGGCTGCATTTTTTCCAATCAGACAAGGCGCTCTCACTCTCCCTGCAGCTTGCTTTATGCCTGCTGGTGGTAATCGTGCTCTCGGGCTTCTATCCGGCCCTGTTTTTATCGCGCTACACCGCCACCAGGGTCCTCAAAGGAGATCTTTCGCGGGGAGCCACGGGCATTGCTTTTCGCAATACGCTGATTGTTGTGCAGTTTACTGTTTCGGCCTTTTTTGTCATCGGCATACTGGTCATTGACAAGCAGATGCACTACATGCAAACCCGCGACAAAGGTTTTTCCGGTGAACAAGTGCTTCGCATCGAAGCTATCCAGTCCACCCGGGAGACCGATTTCGAAACCGTTCGGAACGAACTGCTGCGGATACCGGGCGTGACACAGGTGGCAAAGACAACGGCCGTACCCGGCGATGTACTGGTCGACACAACCACCTATTTCTTCCGCCATGCCGGCAGCACGGTGCGGATGGGGTCTGTGAAGGTCAGCGCCGACTATTTCGGCACGTTGGGAATCCAATTGATGCAGGGCAGGCTGTTTAACGAAAGCTACGCCGACCAGCATACGCGCAGCGCGCTGCTCAACGAGACAGGCGCCCGCCGGTTGAACCTCGAAAATCCGATCGGGGCCGTGATCAATTTCCCCCATTGCGACAGCATCCCTGTACGGGTCGTAGGGGTAGTGAGGGATTTCAACGTGTCCGGGTTCGAGCAGGTCATTCAACCGGTGGTGTACACGATTGGTAACGAGGCCTGTATCTATCAATCCGCCGGCGCCATTCTGGTCAAGCTTTCCGGTGGGAATATCGGAACTTCTGTTGCCGCAATTGAACGGGCGTGGCAAAAAATAGAGCCTGCTTTTCCGATTCGCTATACGTTTCTCGACAACCATTTTCAGCAGGTGTTTGCAGCACATACCCGCCTGCAGCGGATTATTAACTTTTTCGGCTTTACCGCGGTCGCCATTGCCGTGATGGGCCTGTTTGCATTGACTGCATTTTTAGTGGGTCAGCGCACCCGGGAAATCAGTATCCGCAAAGTATTGGGAGCCACCATCGCAGATCTTGGTTTACTGCTAAGCAAGGACTTCATGAAACTTATCGTACTGGCGGTGGTCCTTGCGATGCCGTTGGGCTGGTGGGCAGCAAACAGCTGGCTACAGGGATTCACCTACCGCATTCGGCTGGACGGCTGGACATTCTTCCTGGCGACGTTGGCGATTTTGAGCGTTGCTGCTTTGACTGTGGGAATCCATACGCTCAAAGCGGCAAAAGCCAATCCCGCGGATTCGCTGAAGGACGAGTAGTGAGCAATTCCGGCGGGTAGCCGGAGACATGCGTGGACGGTGGTCAATGAGCGCGCATCTCATCCCGCCGATCTTAGAAAAGCTCGTCCATCGTAAGTGTTTTCTGCACCAGATCGGGGTACAGACTCACGTTGCTTACGCCGAACGAAGTAACCATCGTAAGAAAAAGTGTCTTTCGGGTTTTGGAACCAGTTTTTTTTGCCGGGAGGCCCACGCGTTCCAGAAGGTTTCGAAAGCGGGCATAAAGCCGGACCGGGGGGTATTCATCCACGGGAATTCGTCAAAGAAAATAATTCGCCGCTGCCTCTTTTATTGTGGAGTCAGATAGTCTTCAAGCATACTAAAAGCCTGGAACCAACTTTGCGGTATCGCTAAAGCGACGTTGCCCCTAGCTTTGCCGAGCGCCAGGCTGAAACTTTCTAAATGTTGTTTCAATGTAGCATAATGCGACCCGGAAATTCAAAGTCCAGCGACCGGGAAAATCCATTTCTGATGAGGTAAGTTTTTCCAACACGACGCCGGCCATAGATCGCTACAAGTTCCGCTTCACCGGACTGTTCGATTTTCTGTAACAGCTTGATTTCCTCCGATCTGCCCGTGATGACATCCATGGCCATAAGTTTATATCACGCCAAAAGCACTAAAAAAATGCCGTTTTGGCGTGGTTAAATGTATACTTATCTTTGTCTTCCAGCAACTTACAGGCTGTTCAGGATGAATCAAAGCGTCCGCAATTGAACAATAAGTGTTCGATATCGAACACCTCCCAACACAACACTTACCCTATCTCATTAATTATCAATACCTTAACATTCTGGCGCAATAACTTTAATTTACGATTTACGATTGCCAGGGCTGATTTACGAAGTACGATTTACGAAGTACGATTGCTGACAGCTGATTTCCGATAACTGAATAACCGAAAGCTGATAGCTGATTGCTGATTGCTGATTGCCGATAACCGAAAGCTGATAGCCGATTGCTGATAGCCGATAGCCGATAACTGATAGCCGATTGCTGATTACTGATAGCCGATAACTGAAAACCCATGATCAACAACTATTTCAAAATCGCCTGGAGAAACCTGCAACGGCAGCGGACATTTACAGCCATCAATATTGCCGGCCTGGCTATCGGGCTGGCCACGTGTCTGCTCATCAGTCTGTACGTAGTAGATGAATGGAGCTACGACCGCTTCCATGCAAAGGCAGACCGTATTGTACGGGTAGTTTTCGGAGGCACATTAGTAGGCGGTGATATCAAGGAAGCCAATGTGATGCCCCCTACAGCGGAGGCATTCCGGGCGGAATTTCCGGAAGTGGAAGCTACCACCCGCCTGGTACAGGGTGGCAGGCCCTTTTTCGAGGTGACCGGCCAATTTTTCAACGAAGAGGAACTGGCATTTGTAGACCCCACCTTTTTCCAGGTTTTCAGCTTCCAATTGCTGCGGGGTAATCCGGCAACCGTACTTAACGAGCCCTACACGGCTGTCCTTACAGCGGAAGTTGCCAAAAAATATTTCGGGAGCACCGATATCATAGGAAAAGAAATTCGTATCCGGAACGACAACAGTGTCTTAAAAGTGACAGGCATCGTTCAAAACCTGCCGCGCAATTCCCATTTCCATTTCGATATTTTCGTGTCCATGGCCAGCTATCCGAATGCCCGGTCCGATTCGTGGATGGAATCAGGTTACTATACCTACGCGGTACTCCACCCGGGAACCGATTACAAAGCGCTGGAAGCCAAATTACCCGCATTGTTCGAAAAATATGCCGGTCCCCAGTTTCCGGCAGCCTTCGGCGGCACGAGTTACGCAGACCACCGCAAGGCGGGAAATGACATTGGTCTCTCCCTCCAGCCACTGGTCGATATTCATCTGCACTCCGATTTCCACTACGATCTGAGTCCGCCGGGGGACATCCGCTATGTCTATATTTTCGGCGCCATCGCCTTGTTCATGCTGCTGATTGCCAGCATTAATTTCATGAACCTGTCTACCGCCGGTGCTTCAAGACGGGCCAAGGAAGTGGGCGTACGCAAGGTGCTCGGTTCAGGAAGAGAGGAGTTGGCTTACCAATTCCTCACCGAGTCCGTGATCCTGACTTTCTTTGCCCTGGCCCTGGCCATCGGCCTGGCATATGCCGCCTTGCCGTTCTTTAACCAGCTCGCAGGGAAATCACTGACCCTCCATTTTCTGACTCACTGGCAAACCGTGCCCGTTCTGCTGGCAGCCGGCTTGCTGGCAGGCCTTCTTGCCGGAAGTTACCCTGCCTTTTTCCTTTCCGCCTTCAAGCCTGTAGCGGTATTGAAAGGAAAGCTGACTCCTGACAACAAAGGGACGGGATTACGGGGCGGCCTGGTGGTATTCCAGTTCCTGATCTCTATCAGCCTCATCATCTGCACTTCAGTGGTATACAGGCAGCTTGATTACATCCAGCATAAAAAACTGGGGTACGACAAGGAACAGGTATTGGTGCTCCCGACCTGGCCTCTGGGCAAAAATGCAGAAGTATTCCAACGGCAGCTCCGGCAGGATTCCCGGATTCTGAACATCACCCGTTCATCCTATGTACCGGCAGGAGCCACCCATAACAACAACTTCTCGGTGCACGCAGCAGACAACCCGTCCCGCTGGGTGAAAACCCTCCGCTACGATGTCGATGAAAACTATCTTCCTACACTGGGTATTGAGCTGTCTGCCGGTCGGAATTTTTCTGCCGATTATGGTACGGATTCCCTGAGCGCAGTCATAAATGAAACGGCAGCGGCTACCTTAGGGTGGGCCGGTGATGCCTTAGGAAAAATTCTCGTCAATGGCGACAACAAGCAATTCCGGGTGGTGGGTGTTGTAAAAGATTTCCATTTCAAATCCCTTCACGAACGGATAACTCCGCTGGTGATGGTGCTGAACCCCGGTTCGGGCAATCTCATTGTAAAAGCCAGGCCGGTCGACGGATTGCTCCGCGAGATAGAGGCCCGCTACAATGCGTTCCCTCACGAGAGTCCCTTTTCCTATTCTTTCCTGGACGAGCGCATCCGCAACACCTACCTTGCGGAACAAAAAACGGGCACTATACTGGGATTGTTTGCCGGGCTGACCATTTTCGTAGCCTGCCTCGGACTTTTCGGACTGGCGACGTTTACGGCCTACCAACGTACCAGAGAAATCGGTATCCGTAAGGTACTGGGGGCAACGATCGCCAACATTATCCGGCTGTTGGTAACAGATTTCATGAAGCTCATCGGGATAGCAGTCCTTATCGCCTCCCCCGTTGCCTGGTGGGTAATGAACAAATGGCTCGAAGATTTCGCCTATCGGATTGACATCGGGTGGTGGATGTTTGCAGCAGCTGGGCTCCTTGCGATGGTGATTGCGCTGCTTACGGTGAGTTGGCAGGCCGTTAAAGCAGCCGTAACTAACCCGGTGGAAAGTTTGCGGAATGAATGAGAAGCGGAGATCACGGACCGTCCATGGGATAACCGGATATGTCCTGTCCCAGGTAAATAGACACGCAACGATCGGCGCCGATTGTCCGGATACGAACAATAAATGTCCGGATACGAACACTTCTCAAAACTCCAAACCCTTGATAACGTTTCATTAACGCGCTTTTCTACTACTGGCAGATTTGTTGTGACGCATCCTGTTATGCCCATGTCAATCACGATCTTATGATACGCAACTATTTCAAAATTGCCTGGAGGAACATGAAGCGTGCCCAATCGTACACGTTCATCAACATGGCGGGCTTAGCATTGGGCACATTATGCTGTTTATATATTATTGTCTACGTCAATGACCAATTCAACTACGACCAGCATCATCCGGATGCGGAGCGCATCTACCGGGTGACGACGCTGCTTACCAACAGCGGACGGGAGTTTAACATGGCAACATCATCTCCGCCCATTGGCCCGGCATTGGGAAAGGAATTTGGGGAAGTGATGCACTATACCCGTGTGGTACACATCCAAAAAACGGGCATTCCTCAAACCCTGGTTACGTACGAAGACAAATCGGTCTATGAAAAGAACGCCGTATTAGTGGATTCCACGTTTTTTTCCCTATTCCACTATCCATTCGCAGCAGGCAGCGCGTACAAGGCACTAGATGAGCCGAATACCGTTGTGCTTGACAATGCATTGGCCGGTAAACTGTTTGGGAACGAAGATCCACTGGGCAAAGTCATCCAACTGGACAACCTGAACGGCAGGCAGGATTTGAAGGTGGTCGGCGTCATCACTGGCAATGCGGGAAAATCCCACCTCCATGCACAGCTTTACATAGCGATGAACAGCGGAGGCCTGGGCGAATTTGTACGACAAAACCAAACCTGGGCGGGCAACAACTTCGTGAGCACCTACATCAAGCTGCATCCCCAGGCCGATGCAAAGCAGCTGGAGCGTAAGCTGCCCGCATTTTTGGATAAATACGGTGCCGGTGAACTGCGTGCCATGGGCATGAAAAAAACCTTGTCATTGCAGCCACTGATCTCCATACACACCGACACATCATTTGACGTGGAAATGGCGGCAACTGTCAACCCGACCTTCCTATATATCCTGATGGCCATCGCTTTGCTGATACAGGCGGTGGCCTGCATCAATTTCATGAACCTTGCCACCGCGCAAGCCGCCCAGCGGGGGAAAGAGGTGGGAATCAGGAAAGTCATCGGTGCCGGACGGAAAGCGCTTATTTTCCAGTTCATGGGAGAATCATTCCTTTTAGTCACCATTAGCGTCCTCCTTGCCCTGCCGTTACTTGGGATCACGTTGCCGTATCTCAACCGGTTAACGCAGGCCGTTATTACAGCCGACCTGTTTTTCCAGCGCAAAACCTGGATGGTTATCCTCGCCATCGTCTTTGGTACGGCCATCGTTGCCGGAAGCTATCCCGCTTTATACCTTGCTGCTTTCAATCCGGTAAAGGTGATCAAAGGAAATTTCACTAACCGCATCTCCGCTATTCAGGTTCGGCGCATGTTGGTCGTGTCGCAGTTCGTATTAGCTATCGGATTGATTGTGGGCATCATCGTGATACGCCTCCAAATGAATTTCATCAAGGATACCGAACTGGGGTTTGATCAAAAGCAACGGCTCATTTTCAGTTTTCATACGGTGGAAGCCAAACAAAACATGCAGGCATTCACGGAAGGCATCCTGCAGCTCCCGGAAGTGATGCAGGCCAGCAAAACCAATAACTACCCCAGCCAGTTTATTTTCAATGACCGGGGTGTTTTCCTTGAAGGGGGTACTATGGCCCATTCCACCAACACCCAATTCATGACGACAGACGAGCATTTTGTGGAAGCAAACGGTATCGCCTTAGTCAGCGGCCGTGATTTCAGGCAAGGTGATAACGGCAAAGTATTGATAAACGAAACCCTGGCCAGACAACTTAACCTCGCGCCTGAAACAGCACCGGGTGCCAGGCTGTACAGTCAATACGAACCAAATCCTGCGTTTTCAGTGGAGGTGGCCGGAGTGATGAAGGATTTCCATTACAACTCCCTCCATCTTGCCGTCAGACCCTTCATGCTGAGCTATACCGATCAGGCGGAGGATTTATCCCATCTGGTGGTTTCCCTGGCAAATGACGATTACACCACATTGCTCGACAAAATAGCAAGCGTTTGGAACAAGGTGTTGCCGAACATCCCGTTCGACTACGCCTTTATGGACCAGCGGATACAAGAACAATATGAGAAGGAGCGTACGCTGGCCACTATCATCAATGCTTTCACATCCATGACCCTGTTCATATCCTGCCTGGGGCTGTTTGGACTGGCGGCTTTCAGTGCCGAACAGCGACGAAAGGAAATCGGTATCCGCAAAGTGCTGGGGGCTTCGATAGCGGGCATTGTGGGGTTGCTTTCCAGGGATTTTGTAAAACTGGTAGTGATTGCCATCACAATCGCTTCCCCCGTCGCCTGGTGGGCAATGAACAAGTGGCTGGATGGATTTGCTTACCGCATCCGCATCGAATGGTGGATGATTGCCGTGGCCGGGTTGGCGGCCGTGGTGATTGCGTTGCTCACAGTGAGCGTGCAGGCGATAAAGGCAGCCGTGGCCAATCCGGTGGATTGCCTGAGGAATGAATAGCGGTCGGCTTTCGGCGATCAGCTTTCGGATGTCGGATGTCAGCTATCGGCTTTAATAACTCATAATTCATAACTCATAACTCACATTATGATCGGAAATTACTTCAAGACAGCCTGGCGCGGGATTATGAACAACAAGTTCTATGCTGCCATTAATGTGTGGGGAATAACCCTGGGCATGGTTGTCGGAATTTATTTATTGCTTTGGGTCCAGGATGAATTGAGTTTTGACCGGTTCCATACGAACGCCAAAAATATTCATAAGATCGGAATCGAGGGGGGAACCGGTATCAGCCGGCAGATTTTCACCAACGTCATCCCCGCTATAGCCACCTTTGCCAAAAATGAAATACCCGAAGTAACCGAAACAGTACGCATCCTAAAAATCGGGGATGCTCCCTTCAAATACAAGGACAGGGTATTTATTGAAGCCAATTTTGCATTTACGGATCCTGCATACTTCAGCCTGTTTGATTTTAACCTGATCAAGGGAGACCGGAACAACCCTTTCCCCGATAATAATTCATTGGTCATCACCGAGCGGACCGCCAAACGGTACTTTGCCGATGAGGATCCTATCGGCAAAGTGGTCACCATGGGGTTGGATGAGCTCTGCACGGTGAGCGGCGTGATTGCCGATTACCCCGCCAACTCGACCTTCCAGCACCAGGTGCTGCTGCCGATGTCGAGATTCAATGACCTGGCTTATATCCAAAAGCAAACCACCTATGACGGGAAAACCACCGTGCCCTCCATGGACGCCGACTGGGTACTTTTTGGTTTCGAAACATTTTTAGGATTAAGTCCTCAGGCCGATGCCGTCAGTGTGGAAAAGAAACTGCAGGCGATTCACGAACGCAACAAACCCGAAGATGCACCCGTGCCTTACCTCATGCAGCCATTGTCCTCCATACACCTCTACAAAGCTGATGGGAGCGATGGCGGCATTTCTACTGTGCGCATGTTCGGCATCGTCGCCATTGTGTTGCTGATAATCGCCTGCATCAACTACGTCAACCTGTCGACAGCCCGTGCGCTATTGCGCGCCAAAGAAATCAGCATGCGTAAAATCATCGGCGCCGGGCGACCCCAGCTTTTTGTACAGTTCATCCTGGAATCAACCCTGCTGTTTGTCATCGCGGCGCTGCTGGCGCTTGTGCTGATACAGGTGCTGTTACCGTATGTAAACCAGTTTTCCGGCAAGCAGATCCAGCTGGCGCTTTCCAATCACCAGGTGTGGTACTGCATTGCCCTCACGTTGCTGGGTACGTTGGCAGCTTCGAGCGTTTACCCGGCGTTACTGCTGTCTTCTTTTCAACCACTGAACGCATTAAAGGGAAAGGCTTCCTCCGGCATTGCCGGTTCGACGCTCCGGCAGTCGCTGGTAGTGGTACAGTTTGCGACATCCATTGTGCTCATTGCCAGTACCGTTGTCATTCATAACCAACTGCAGTATATCCGGAATAAAAACCTGGGTTATGACAAAGCAAATGTATTTTCCTTCAGCATGCGGCCGGATATGAAAAACCATTTTGAGGCGATGAAGAGCGAACTGCTGAAAAACCCGGCGGTTTTCGGCCTGGCACGGGTAGGCAGGGATATGATCCATGGAGGCAGTTCTACCGGCGATAACGACTGGGATGGGAAACCCTCCAATTCAAACATGTGGTTTCACCAGACCTTTGCCGATGAAACCCTTATCGATTTTTTCGACATGAAAATCGTACAGGGGAACAACTTTACAGGCACTGCCGCCGATTCCCTGCATTTTCTGATCAACGAAACCGCTGCCCGGGAAATGGGCCTGCAGGATCCGGTAGGCAAACGCTTGCGGATACAGACCGTAAATGGCACGATCATCGGTGTAGTAAAGGATTTTCACTTTGCTTCTGTCCATAGAAAAATTGAACCGGTCGTTTTTCAGTTCAACCCCGGAAATTGCTGGCGCTTGTATATTAAAACAACGAACCAGGATGCCTCAAAAGCCATTGCGGCGGCAGGGGCTGCCTGGAAGCAGTACAACGACGACGTCCCGTTCACGTACAGCTTTTTGGATGAGAGCTACGACCGGCTTTATACGATGGAACAAAAGCAAGGCTCGGTATTTAACTTGTTCGCTGCCGTGGCAATCATGATTTCCTGCCTCGGATTACTGGCGTTGGCCACGTATACCGTTCAGATAAAAACAAGAGAAATCGGCATACGAAAGGTGCTGGGGGCGTCAGTAACCGGTATTGTACAACTGCTTTCCAAAGACTTTATGCGGCTGGTAATAATTGCCATCGCAATCGCTTCCCCTGTCGCCTGGTGGGCCATGAACAAGTGGCTGGAAGGATTTGCCTACCGCATCCGTATTGAGTGGTGGATGATTACCGTGGCCGGCCTGGCCGCTGTGGGGATTGCATTGCTGACAGTAAGTTTCCAGGCAATAAAAGCAGCGGTGGCCAACCCGGTGGATAGTTTGAGGAATGAATAGCGGGCGGATGTCGGCTATCAGCTTTCGGAAATCAGCTTTCGGCTTTCGGAAATCAGCTTTCGGAAATCAGCTTTCGGAAATCGGAAATCAGCTATCAGAAATCGTAATTCGTCAATCGTAATTCGTAATTCGTAAATGCTAAAGAACTATTTCAAAATCGCCTGGCGGAATGCAATCCGGAACAGGATTCAGGCCTCGATCAATCTGTTCGGGCTGGCCCTGGGTATGGGTTGTGTTCTGTTGATCGCGCTTTATATCAAACAGGAATACCAATATGACCGGCATTTTGCGGATGCCGACCGTATTTTCCGTGTAAACATCAACGGCAAGATGGGCGAGGAGGAATTCTTTGCCGGCTATACCCCGCCCCCGGCCGGAAGAACATTGATGGAGAGTTTTTCCGAGATTGAAAGCTACGCCCGGCTTTACCGGCCAGGGCAAAAAATCATACGAACCGGAAGCAATCAGCAGGTACAATTCAATGAACATGGCCTATTCGCAGTCGATTCTAACTTCTTGCAGGTACTCTCCTACCCACTGCGATCGGGAGAACGGACAACCTGCCTGTCGGATCCGCATAGCATCGTTTTGACGGAAGAAATGGCCGGAAAATATTTCGGTGATACCAACCCAATCAACCAGGCCTTATTCATTGAAGGGGACGAACAGCCTTACACCGTAACCGGGGTAGTGGCCCCTCCCCTCTACCCAAGCTCGCTGACGTTTGATTTCCTGGTTCCCATTGCAAATGCAGAGGATGTCCGTTATTTTGACTGGAGCTGGGTGTGGCTGAATGTAGCAACCTACGTCAAATTCAAGGATCATGTACCGGTCGATCCGGCAGCTATCAGGCAGCTGGAAGCTAAATTCCCGGCCATGGTGCGCCGGCACGCAGTGGGTGCGTTTAAGCGCATCGGGCAGCCTGAGTTTCTGGAAAAAGGCGGCAAATGGGATCTGAGCCTCCAACCGTTGCTGGATATTCACCTGCATTCGGCCGGCATTACATCGGCAGTTACCGATCAGGGCAGCATCAGGACGGTATACTTCTTTGCCGTCATTGCGCTGTTCATCCTGCTGCTGGCCTGCGTCAATTTCATGAACCTGTCTACCGCAGGAGCGTCCAAACGCGCCAAAGAGATCGGCGTGCGCAAAGTGATCGGCTCGACCCGCCAGGAGGTGGCCTGGCAATTTTTCATGGAGGCACTGACCCTGAGTGTTCTGGCTTGTCTGACGGCACTTTTACTGATTCACCAGGCCCTGCCTTATTTCAATCAACTGGCCGGTAAGGTAATTACGTTCAACAATCTTTGGTCGGACGGCAGCTGGCTGTATTTGGTTGCGCTTGTACTGATTTGCACGATGCTTGCCGGCAGTTACCCGGCATTCTACCTCAGTGGATTTAAACCGGCAGCTGTATTAAAAGGACGACAAACGCCCGTCGGCAGTCAGGGTGTCCGGAGCAGCCTGATTGTTTTCCAGTTCACCATTTCCATCGCCCTGGTGATCTGTACCCTGGTGGTCTACCGGCAATTGCAGTATACACAGCTCCACGACCTGGGGCTCGATAAAGAAAACGTGCTGGTTATCTCCAACAGCAATCGCCTGAACCACCGTCAAAACAGCTTTAAGGAAGAATTGCAGCAGCTCTCAGTGGTGAAAAAGGCATCCATCACCACCAGTCTGCCCGGCAGGGGCGCCTTCGGCGACTTTTATGTACCGCTGCCCGGTGACGGCGATGAACCCGCCGTCACAGACATTACACTCAATTCATACCTGACGGATGCAGACTTCGCCGGAGCCATGGGCCTGTCGTTGGTGGCCGGAAGGAACTTTGCCGACGGATATGACGATACCCGTTCAATTCTTATCAATGAGACGGCTGCCAGACGCATGGGTTACAAAAACCCGATAGGTAAATTCATCAGGTATCCGGGCGGGAATGCCGCGGAGTCATACCAGATCATCGGGGTGATGAAAGATTTCCATACCGAATCACTGCACAATCCCATCCAGCCATTCGCCCTGTTTCACGAATCCTCCCGCTCGTACGACGTCCCTTTTTCAAACGTGGTCGTCCGCATCGTACCGGGGAACTTATCGCAGGTACTGCAGCAAATCCGGCAGTTATGGCACTCCTTTTCGCCCGAAATGCCGTTTGAATACAGCTTTCTCCGGGAAGAGCTGGCCATGCAGTATGAATCGGATCAGCGGACCGCCGGAATCATCGGTATCTTCAGCCTGTTGTCCATCGTCATCGCCTGCATTGGCTTACTGGGACTGGTCATTTTCGCGACGCAGCTCCGTACAAAAGAAATCGGTATCCGGAAAGTACTGGGAGCGACCGTGGGTGGCATTGCAGCCATGCTTTCCAAGGATTTCATAAAACTGGTACTTCTGGCAATCCTTATCGCTTCGCCACTTGCATGGTGGGTGATGAACGACTGGCTGGAAGATTTTGCCTACCGGATAGCCATCGAATGGTGGATGTTTGCCGCGGCAGGGCTTGCCGCCATCGTGATTGCCGTGGTAACCCTAAGTTTCCAGGCAATAAAAACAGCAGTGGCCAACCCGGTAGATAGTTTGAGGAATGAATAGCAGGCGGATTTCGGAAGTCAGCTATCGGAAATCAGCTTTCAGCTTTCGGAAATCAGCTGTCGGAAATCAGCTATCAGCAATCGTACTTCGTAAATCGTAATTCGTAAATGCTAAAGAACTATTTCAAAATCGCCTTCCGCAATCTCTGGAAAAGCAAGGGATACAGCTTCCTGAATATCTTTGGACTTGCTGTAGGTATCGCCGCTGCCTCGCTCATTTTTTTGTGGGTCGAAGATGAAATCACCTATAATGCGCATTTCGCGAATAAAAAACACATCTATTCTGTCAAATCACAGCAAACATACAACGGCGTTACTTATGTGATGGAAGCCACCCCGGGAATCCTCGCCAAAACCGTATCCGAGGAAATCCCGGGTATTCAGGCAGCCACCCGGGCAGTCGACAACCAAAAGAAGTTGTTTTCGGTGGGAGATAAAAACATTTACCAATCTGGTATGTATGCAGATCCCGCATTCACGGACATGTTTTCACTTACGTTCCTTGCCGGGGACGCCCGTTCCGCAATGGACGACATGCATGCCCTGGTCATCACCGCCAGTATGGCTAACCGCCTGTTCGCCGATGAGGCGGCAGCTATCGGAAAGACCTTGAAAGTAGACAACGGAGAAAGCTATACCATCACGGCTGTCGTGGAAGACCTCCCCCGGAATTCGTCTATTTCCTTCGATTGGCTTATCCCTTTCAAAAACTACGAACGGGACAACGACTGGTTGCAGCGGTGGAGCAGCAACGGCACATACACCTATATTCAGCTGCGGCCGGAAGCCGACCTGGAAGCTGTCAATAAAAAGCTATTCGATTTTGCTGTAGTAAAAACCGGAGGTGAAGTAGACTTCTACCGTAACTTCCTCTATCCCATGGAGCGATGGCGGTTGTACAACAGCTTCAAAGACGGCGTCGAACAGGATGGTGCGATCAAATACGTCAGGCTTTTTAGTTTCATCGCCTGGATTGCTCTTGTGATTGCCTGCATCAATTTCATGAACCTGGCCACAGCACGATCGGAAAAAAGAGCTAAGGAAGTCGGCATGCGCAAAGTGGTGGGCGCCACCAAAAACTCCCTCATCGGTCAGTTCCTTGGGGAATCGATCTTCTTAGCCATCTTGTCGACATTGCTTGCAATCGGTTTTATATACCTGTCGATCGGCGCGTTCAATGACCTCGTCGAAAGAGAATTGACCATGGGGCTTTCCAACCCCGTGCATTTACTATTCCTCGCCGGCATCGCATTGACCTGCGGGTTGCTGTCGGGAAGCTATCCTACATTTTATCTGTCTAACTTCAATCCCATCACCACCTTAAAAGGGGGAAAACAAAAAGCAGGTGCGGCAGGCTTCATCCGCCGTGGATTGGTGGTGCTGCAATATGCCGCCTCTATTACGCTGATTATCTGCACGGCCATTATCTATCAGCAAATAAAACATGCGAAAAGCCAGGATATGGGTTTTGACCGCAGCCAGGTACTGACCACGCCGATCAGGGGCAATATGTCCGAACACATAGACGTCCTGAAACAGCAGCTAACCAACATCCCCGGTATCGAACAAGTGGGACAAAGCAACTTAAACATCCTGAGCATCTACGCCAACGGCGATGCACCCAATTGGGAAGGGAGAGACCCTGATTTGAAACTGTTGGTAGGTCTTCTGCAAACTGACGAAGATTTCATCCCGGCCATGGGGCTCCACCTGGTTGACGGCCGTAATTACCATGAACAAATGCTTGGCGACAGCGCCAGTATCATTATCAACGAAGCGTTTGCGAAGCTGATCATACCGGGCGGCAACGCGGCGGGGAAGACCGTCCGCTGGGGAAATGACCAACCTTTAACGATTATCGGCGTGGTTCAGGACTTCGTATATAACAATGTCTATACCCCGGCCGAACCCTTGCTTTTCTATCCATTCCGTTCCACAACAGGTCTCCTGAACATCCGTACGCAAGCGGGTATTGATCTGCACAAGACGGTAGCCCGGATAGAAAATGTTATTAAGACCCAAAATCCAGGATTTCCATTTGAGTACACCTTCCTGGACGACCAATTTGATCACAAATTCAAATCCGAGACACTCATCCAGCAACTCGCAGGCGTCTTTGCAGTGCTGTCCATTGTCATCTCCTGTCTCGGCCTTTTGGGCCTTGCCGCCTTCACCGCAGAACGGCGCACCAAGGAGATGGGCATTCGCAAGGTGCTTGGTGCATCGATCTCCTCATTGGTCGGGTTGCTCAACCGCGAATTTGCCGTATTGGTGCTGGTATCCTGCGCCATAGCCTTTCCTATTGCCTGGTGGGTGATGAACGATTGGCTCGGCAGTTACCAATACCGCACCGAGCTGCATTGGTGGGTGTTCGCCCTGGCGGGGGTAGGTGCGCTGCTCATCGCCTTATTCACCGTCAGCTCGCAGACCATCAAAGCAGCATTGACCAACCCGACAAAGAATTTGCGGAATGAATAGCGGGCGGATGTCGGAAATCGGAAGTCAGCTTTCGGCTGTCAGCTATCGGAAATCAGCTATCGGCTTTCGGAAATCGGAAATCAGCTTTCGGAAATCAGCTATCGGCTATCAGCCATTGGAAATCAGCTTTCGGCTATCAGCTATCGGAAAGCAGCTTTTGTAAATCGTAATTCGTCAATCGTAATTCGTTAATCGTAAATGTTAAAGAACTATTTCAAAATCGCCTGGCGGAACCTCTGGAAAAGCAAGTTCTATTCGTTCATTAACATCATGGGCCTTGCGATCGGCATGGCTGTATGCATCGTCATCATGCTGTTTGTCTCGTACGAGCGGAGTTTTGACGGTTTCCATTCGAGAAACATTTACCGGCTCAATGAAGTGCAGAAGTGGGAAGGAATGGTAGCCCCTCAAAACGTGGCCCTGTCCATGTTTCCCATGGGCCCCACGCTGCAGGATGAATTTCCGGAAATTGTTAGCTTCACCCGTGTCAACAATGCCGGTAAATTCCGGCTGCAGGACGGGGAAACGAAAATGACCTTGTCAGCCTCGCTATGGGTCGACTCTACTTTTTTACAGCTTTTCGACTTCCGGCTTATCAAGGGGGACCGCGCGACTGCCCTGCAAAAGCCGAACAGCCTGGTGCTTACAGAAAGCAGTGCCAAAAGCCTGTTTGGCCACGATGCCGTCATTGGCAGGACCGTCACCCACTACGGACGGGATACCTTACGCTTTACCGTTACCGGCATACTGGAAAACACGCCGGCTCATTCCCACCTGCAATTCGAAGGCCTGCTTTCCTTTAACACCATTACAGGACCACGTAACCTGGAAAACTGGGGAGGTAACTGGCTGACCACCTACCTGGAAGTAACCAGGGGTGCTGACCTGCCTGCGTTGGAGAAAAAATTCCCGGCCTATCTTCAGGCCCATATGGGCGAGCAACGTGCAAAAGGGTATGAATTATTTCTGCAGCCCCTAAAGGAGGTACATGCAGGCTCCACGGACATTACCCATGATTACCTTAACCATCATAAATTCGATGGCAATTACACTGCGGTGTTTTCTGTTATCGCCATTATCATACTGATCATTGCCGCCATCAATTTCGTCAACCTGTCAACAGCCCGGTCGGCATCAAGAGCCAGGGAAATAGGCGTGCGGAAAACCGTGGGCGCCCAGCGCTCGCAGCTCTACTTACAATTTATCGGAGAATCGGTACTGCTCTGTTTCATGGCGCTATTATTGGCCACCGGACTGGTAAGCCTACTCCTTCCCTATGTCAATCACCTGAGTCAGAGGCAAATCCGCTTCCCCGTATTTACCGACCCGGAGCTGCTGCCGCTGTTGATTGCCGGCACTGTCGTGGTTGGCATTTTATCCGGTTTGTATCCGGCTGCCTACTTATCCGGTTTTCAACCCACCAGGGTACTGAAAGGGTCGCCCGAATCCGGCAGGCATCGTCCGACATTCCGCAACATGTTGGTAGTGGGTCAGTTTGCCAGCGCGATCTTCCTCATCATCGCATCCCTGTTTGCCGCAAAACAACTCCGTTATATGCAGCAGAATAATCCCGGGTTCGACAGAGAACAGGTGGTGACCATTCCGCTGGACAGCAAATCGGACCGGAGGTATACGGAAATAAAGCAGGAACTTGAAAGCAGCACGCTCATTACCGGTGTGACCGCATCACAGCAACGGCTGGGCAACAACCTCCATCAGTCGGGTGTCACGTTCAAGGGCGATGGTCCCGAACGGCAACTCGCCTCTTCCCAACTTGTGGTTGATCCCGATTTCCTGCATGTTTACCAGATCCAGCTGGTTGCCGGGCGAAATTTCTCCCGCGACAGTGAAGCTGAAAACGGACGTGCATACATTATCAACGAATCGCTGGCAATGGAGTTGCTGAAAGATACTCCGGAAGGCAGAATGGAATCGTTAATCGGCTCAAGGTTCGGGTTTTCCGGTATGGACTCGACGAGTCAGATCATCGGCATTGCCAGGGATTTCAATTTCAACTCGCTTCACCACAAAATAGAAACGCTGTGTTTATTCAGCTTCCGTGACTGGGGGTATTCTGAAGTATCGGTAAAAATCAACGGGGCAAAAACAGAAGAAGCACTGGCTTACATCCGGTCGACCTGGAACATGCTTTCCCCGGACAGTGAGTTCTCCTACCAGTTTCTGGACGATCACTTTGCCGAACTCTACCGGGCAGACAGCACCGTGAGCGAGCTCGTCAGTGTGCTGACGGCCTTATCGATCATCATCTCGTGTCTGGGCCTGTTCGGGCTGTCCGCTTTCACGGCCGAACAGCGTGTAAAGGAAATCGGCATCCGCAAAGTACTGGGCGCCCCGGTGTCGGGCATTGTACGCCTGCTTTCCACAGATTTCATCAAGCTGGTACTGGTTGCTATTCTGGTGGCCACCCCGCTTGCCTGGTGGGCCGTTCATGAATGGCTGGAAGATTTTGCCTACCGCATAACGATCCAATGGTGGCTGTTCGGACTGGCAGGGCTCATTGCGGTGGTGATTGCGCTGCTCACCGTAAGCTTCCAGGCAATAAAGGCAGCAGTGGCCAATCCGGTGGATAGTTTGAGGGATGAATAGCGGGCGGAAATCAGCTGTCGGAAGTCGGAGATCAGCTATCAGCTTTTGGAGATCAGCTATCAGCTTTCGGAGATCAGCTATCGGCTTTCGGAAATCAGCAATACCACCATGGTCTGTGTCTTCACAGACCATCCCATTACCGGCCTGTAAGCGGTTTGCGCAGACACCGCCTGCAGTATACCGAAGGGCACAGCCCATGGGGTAAGCGAAAGAAAGCTGTAGTGGGATTGTTGTAGGAAATCGGCTATCGGATGTCGGAGATCAGCTATCGGCTTTCAGAGATCAGCTATCGGCTTTCGGAAATCAGCTATCGTAAATCGTAATTTGTAAATCGTAAATCGTAAATGATAAAGAACTACATCAAAATCGTCTTGCGGAACCTGATTCGCGATAAAAGAACACTGGCTCTCAACGTTCTCGGACTCTCCGTGGGAATCGCCGCCGCATTGCTCTTGTATACAGTCGTACGGTACGAAACCAGCTTCGACACCTTTCACAGCAACGCTCAGCAAATCTATCGGGTGGTTACGCAGGATCAATTCGACACTGGCATGAAATACAATCCCGGCGTGCCGAACCCGGTACCCGAAGCATTGAAGGCCGACTTGCCTAACCTCAAGCGGGTGGTGCCTGTCCAGAAGTATGATAACTGCCAGTTTACCCTCACCGAACCCCTTTCCGGACACCCCAATAAATTTAAAGAAGAGGCCGTCTATTTCACAGAACCTGAATACTTCGATCTGTTTGATCATGACTGGTTAAGCGGCAACCCTTCGGTCTTAAAGGAACCCGCCGTGATTGTGCTGGACCGCGCTATTGCCAGTAAGTTTTTCGGTGACTGGACACAAGCCGTCGGACAAACCCTTATGGTCGAAAACGCACTTCCGGTGCAGGTTGCCGGCGTGATCGAAAGCATTCCTTCCAACACCAATTTCCCGCTCCGCCTTATTATTTCCTTCGAGACCGTAAAGGCTTATCCCGATTTATTGGATTATGATCCGCAAAACTGGGGAGGTACCAGCAGTAATTTTCAGACGTACGTTTTGCTGGACGAGAGTGCGTCAAAAGCCGCTGTCGACCGGCAACTGGAGGCTTTCAATGCCAAGCATTACAAAGGGGTGGGCGTCTCCGAGAAATCAAACCATTTGCAGCCGCTAGGCGACATCCACTTCGATACCCGGTTCGGCCCGCTTAAAGGTACTTCCGTACGGCGTTCTACGATCGACACCCTGATCTTGATTGGCATTGTGATTGTCCTGATGGCTTCCGTCAACTTTATCAATATTGCTACGGCACAGGCTATCACGAGGAGTAAAGAGGTAAGTGTACGTAAAGTGCTGGGCGCCCAAAGGGGGCAACTGATTGCAATGGCGTTATCCGAAACCTTGCTGGTAACGGTCATCGCTGCCGGGTTGGCGATGCTCCTGGCATGGACAGGGATGCCTTACCTCCGACACCTGTCCAATGTACCGGATACCATGGATATCACCGGGCTCAATACAGTCGGGTTTCTGCTGGCCGTCATCGCTGCGATCACACTAATGGCCGGTATGTACCCGGCATTGGCATTGTCGCGTTTCGAGCCAGTCCGTGTGCTTAAAAATAAAATCAATACCGTCCCGGCAGGCGGCATCCCGTTACGCCGCGCGTTGGTGGTCTTTCAATTCGCCATTACCCAAATCCTGGTGGTCGGTACCCTGGTAACCTATCGGCAGCTCATTCTGATGCAGGAAACCGATTTAGGGTTTGACCAGGCGGTCTACTACGTCAACTTGCCCTGGGAAGAGGACCAATTACAGAACAAAGCGTTTTTTAAACAACAATTACTCCAACTTGCTTCCGTACAGTCTGCCAGCCTTACCACAGATGCACCTTCATCCGACAATAATTGGTCGAACAGTTTTTACTTCGACCGCCGGGAAGAAGCGCTTCCTTTCCATACCTCCCTGAAATTCGGTGATGCCGATTATTTCGAAACTTTTGGACTACGGTTCTTAGCCGGGAAGGGGTTTTCTGCACGTGACACGCTATATGAAGCGGTTATCAATGAAACCCTTCTGCATAAACTGGGTATGCAGGAGCCTGAAGAAGCGCTCGGCAAAACAGTACGGCTTGGCGGGCAGGAGGTGTGGATGGAGATCACAGGTGTGGTCAGGGATTTTGCGACCAATTCACTGCGGGAGGAGATCAAGCCGATCCTCATCGCCTCCAATAACGCCTGGTACCAGATCGCCGGTATAAAACTCCGTACCGGAAACACGCGGCAGGCGCTTGCAGCCATACAGGACTTATGGGAAAGCCATTTTCCCGACCTGGTATACGACGGCCGTTTTCTGGACGAAAGTATTGCCGGTTTTTACCGTCAGGAAAATCAACTGGCCCGCGTTTACCAGCTTTTTGCCGGGCTCGCCATTTTTATTTCCTGCCTTGGACTGTTCGGGATTGTATCCTTCGTCGCCGTGCAGCGTACGAAAGAAATCGGCATCCGGAAAGTGCTGGGAGCTTCCGTAACCGCTATCGTAATCCTACTTTCCTCCGGTTTTGTGAGACTTGTACTTATCGCGGCAGTAATCGCCTCCCCTGTTGCCTGGTGGGTAATGACCAAATGGCTTGAAGATTTTGCCTATCGGGTTACCGTCGAGTGGTGGATGTTTGCAGCAACCGGGCTCATTGCGGTAGTGATTGCGCTGCTCACCGTAAGCTTCCAGGCGATAAAAGCAGCAGTGGCCAACCCGGTGGATAGTTTGAGGGATGAATAGCGGGCGGATTTCGGCTATCGGCTTTCAGCTGTCAGAAATCAGCTGTCGGCTATCGGAGATCGGAAATCAGCTATCGGCTATCAGCTATCGGCAATACCACCATGGTCTGTGTCTTCACAGACCATCCCATTACCGGCCTGTAAGCGGTTTTTGCAGACACCGCCTGCAGTATACCGAAGGGCACAGCCCATGGGATAAGCGAAAGAAAGCTGTAGTGGGGTTGTTGTAGGAAATCGGCTATCGGAAGTCGGAAATCAGCTATCGGCTTTCAGAGATCAGTAATCGTAATTCGTAAATGATAAAGAACTACATCAAAATCGCCTGGCGGAACCTTTGGAGGAACAAGGGATATTCGTTATTGAACATTGTCGGTCTCGCGACGGGCCTGACGTGCTTTGCCTTTATTTTCCTTTGGGCGAATGATGAATTGAGTTACGACAGGTTCAATCGCAATTATGAGCGGATTTTCCGGCTGACTACAACGACCGAAACGGGCGTCTCCGGATCGGCCGGATCCGGCGCCCCTGTCGCTAAAGCGCTCAGGGATGACTATACCGAGGTGGAGCATACCGTGCGCCTCCGGAGGCGCGAGGAAATCGTACTGCACGATAACCAGCAGGTCCTGCAACCCGGCATCCTGTTGACTGACCCCTCATTCTTCGATGTTTTCAGCTACGAACTGACGCGGGGCGCGGCCAAAACAGCCTTAAATGACCCCTATTCGATCATACTCACGGAATCCAGTGCAAAAAAGTATTTCGGAGAAGCCGATCCGATCGGCAGGACGCTCACCGTTTTGATGAACGACACCACAGGCAGCGGAGCGGCCTATACGATAACCGGAGTGATGCCGGACCCTCCGCGGAATGCACACTTCACGTTTACCATGCTGGCATCCATGAGAACTGTCGAGATAGCAAACCCTTCCGTTTTAACAGCCGAAGGGTGGAATGACACAAGCTTCTACACCTATGTACTGTTGAAAGAAGGGACGGACTACCGGGCTTTTTCGGACAAAATTGCCCGGTTACATGAAAAATACCGGGGAAAAACCCCGGGTAGCGGGCGCGAATACACGTACGCACTACAGCCGTTGCGCGATATCTATCTCAGATCCGATGTGCGCAACGAAATAGCCGCCACGGGAAATATCACCTATGTTTACGTCTTTTTCACCATCGGTATCTTCATCTTGCTGCTGGCGGGTATCAACTACACCAACCTCGCCGTCGCTCATTCCATGGGCAAGGCCAAAGAGGTCGGCGTGCGAAAGGTGGCGGGTGCGGCAAAGACGCAGCTGGCCCTGCAATGCCTGTCGGAATCGGTCCTTACGGCAATGGTGGCGTTAGCATTCTCTTTTTTGTTTTCATTGCTGTTGCAGCCGGTCTTCCGCCAGATTACGGCCAAGGACCTTTCACTGATTTCCTATCCGCTGCTGCTGCTTGTCCTGCCCCTGGTCACGCTTTTCCTCGGCCTCCTTTCCGGCAGTTATCCGGCCCTGGTGTTTTCAGCCTTTAAGCCCGCCGCGGTATTGAAAGGCTCGTTCAAATCGGGCAGCAAGGGAGTGCTGCTGCGCAAGATATTCGTGGTAACCCAGTTCGTAGTGACCGTGGTTTTGGGCACCGGCATTGTGATCGTTTATGCACAGCTGTCATTCATGAAACACATGGATCTCGGATACGACAGGGAGGCATTGCTCTATGTCAAGCAAAACGGGAACAGGGAAGTGGTGAACGGTTTCGGGCCCTTTAAGAACGAACTGACTGCCAGCCCCCTTATCTCGGGAGTGACCACATCCGGCGGATCGCTGAACAGCGGCTTTTTTGAAACCATCGATAACACCGGCAACCCGCTTCCGATAAATACTTCGGTACTCGGCGTGGGAAATGATTATCTTGAGGGATACGGGATTGAGCTGCTGGCCGGGAACAACTTCACCCCCGGTCCGGATAGTGCCGGCACGCTGCAGATCATCATGAATGAGACCGCCGTGAAACAGTCCGGATGGGAAAATCCGGAAACCGCGATCGGCAAACCTATCCGGACGGGCGGACAGAACGGAATGGTGGTAGGGGTGACGAAAGATTTCCTTTTCAACTCATTGCACAATACCGTGCCCCCCATGGCAATTTCGCCGTTGAACGGCTATTTTTCCAAGATTATCGTAAAGGTAGACATACAGAAGGCAGACGAAGCCGTGGCACTGATCGAGCAGGCGTGGAAGGAACATTTCCCAGGTCTCCTCTTCGACTATGGCTTTGCAGATCAGCAAATCGAAGACCAATACCGGGCCGAGAAGCGCTTCTCCCTTATATTCCTGTGCTTTTCCGTGTTATCCCTGCTAATTGCCTGTCTGGGCCTTTACGGACTCGTTTCGTATACGGCATGGCAGAAGACCAAGGAAATCGGTGTCCGGAAAGTGTTTGGAGCTACCGTAAATGGAATCGTTATGCTCCTGTCAAAAGACTATTTGGTGCTGGTGCTGCTGGCATGTCTTATCGCAATGCCCATAACCTGGTACATTATGCACAAATGGCTGGAAGATTTCGCCTATAGGATTGAAATCCAGTGGTGGATGTTTGCCGTAGCAGGATTGGCGGCAGTACTGATTGCGCTGCTCACGGTAAGCGGACAAGCGATAAAAGCGGCAGTAGCGAACCCGGTGGATAGCTTGAGGAATGAATAGCCGGAAAACGGTCATTTCCTCCCTGCCTGTAACAGGACAATGCGGGCCAGGCGCTAAAAAAGTGTTTCAGGATTAATCTGAAGAAACTCCTGCCAGGGAATAGCTTCTTTGCCAACCAATAGTAAACGGTCCGGATGTACCTGTTTTTTGAATTCCGGCATGCCGGAATTCAGTCGGCTGTTGCCGCTTTTTACCTCAATGCCAACTACTTTCCCCCGATGCTCTAACACAAAATCTACTTCGTGTTTTCCATCACGCCAGTAACCGAGATTGAAACGCGTAGTATTAGACCCATTGATCAGGTGCGCTCCAACAGCCGATTCCACCACTCTGCCCCATAGATCGGGTCTTCTCCGAACTTCTTCAAAATATTCATTCCGTTGAGCACTGATCAACGCCGTGTTATGTACCTGGAACTTCGGACTGGATGATCGCTTTCGGATCACTTTTCTGTCAAATTTCTCAAGGCCCCCCAGCAGGCCGGCAGTATCCAATAATTGCAGGTAATGAGCCAATGTGGTCGTGTTCCCGGCATCTAACAGTTGCCCCATAATTTTGGTATAGGCCAGGATTTGCCCCGAATAAATGCAGCCCAGCTCAAAAAGGCGCTTCATCAGGGCAGGCTTATCCACCCGGGTAAGCATGAGTATATCTCTAGATATGCTGGTTTCGATGAGGGATTCCGAAACGTAACGCTTCCAGCGTTCCTCATCCGTTATAAGGGATGCCGAACCCGGATACCCTCCAAACCAGGCATATTGATCGGCATTCCAGCCAAAAGCCCGTCGCATTTCGTCAAAAGACCAATGCCCCATATAGGTGGTTTCGAACCGTCCTGACAAGGATTCCGTAAGTCCCTGTTGTAACAGCAAGCGAGACGATCCCAAGAGTACCACTTTCAGATCTGTTTTGTTACGGCTGTCTGTATCCCAATGGAGCTTTACAGTTTCGCTCCAGTTACTGATTTTTTGTATTTCATCCACAATCAATAAAAACTCTTTGCCCCCCCCTTGTTGCATTAACGTGCGCGCCGATTCCCATTGCTGGGAGAGCCAAGTATTATTGACGGCCGCAACAGCATCAGCCGAAGCAACTAAATGAGGGACATTCATTTTTTTGATCAGTTGGGTAATCAGCGTTGTCTTTCCAACCTGGCGCGGCCCCATTAAGACTTGTATGAATTTCCTCGGCTCCTCCAGTCGTCTCACAAGCCCCTGTAAATAAGATCGTTCAAACATAAAAATAAATTTACTCAATGTACTGAGTAAATTTACTCAATGTATTGAGTAAATACAAACAGCGGATAGGCGATAAAAGCGGCAGTGGCGAACCCGGTGGATAGTTTGAGGAATGAATAGCGGTCGGAAGTCGGCTATCAGCTATCGGAAGTCAGCTGTCGGCTATCGGAAGTCAGCTATCAGCTATCGGAAGTCAGCTGTCGGCTATCAGAAGTCAGCTATCAGCAATCATAACTCATAATTCATAACTCATAACTCATAACTCATAATTCATAACTCACAAACGTCCGCAACTGAACAGCAAGTGTCTGAAAGCGGACACATTCTTCCTGAAAAAATCATTAACAATATGACTGACAACCCATTACAATAATGGCACAATTTCTGTACATTCACTAAAAAAAGCAATCACCCCTACGGGAATCCGATCATCGCAGCAACTAACCACCGGCCATGTTAGCCAACTATCTGAAAATCGCCTGGCGTAACCTTTTCAAGAACAAAAAGTCCTCGTTCATCAACATCACCGGGCTGGCTGCAGGGATGGCGGTTTTTATAATGATTGCCTTGTGGGTCCGGGATGAGTTATCCTTTGACCGGTATCATCAAAACTATGACCGGATCGGACAGGCCTGGCAAACCCAGATTATTAACGGGGAGGTTTTTGCAGATGTTTCAGTGCCTTTCCTTATCGGGGACGAGCTGGCCACCAGTTATGCATCGGATTTCAACTACATTGTCATGAGTTCCTGGCAGGGGGAAAACATCCTCTCTTCCGGGGAAAAGCACCTTTCTGTAGAAGGCATTTTCATGGATACGGATGCGCCCCGGATGCTTTCGCTCGCCATCGTCGAAGGTTCCATGGACGGACTGAACGACAAGAACTCGGTGATGCTGTCACAATCTGCCGCACGGGCCTTTTTCGGAACAAAAAGTCCCATCAACGAACGGATGACCATTAACCGCCAGCTGGATGTAAAGGTAACCGCCGTTTACGAAGACCTTCCCTTCAACACCTCCTTTCAGGGATTGAAATTTATTGCGCCCTGGGAGTTGTATATCAGCGCAGAGCCCTGGATTGAAAGGACAAAATCGCAATGGAACAATAATTCCTTTCAGCTCTTTGCTCAAATTAACGATTCTGCCGATTTTGCAACAGTCAATCAACATATCCGGGATGCCAAACTGAAAAGGATCCCCGATGAAGACCGGAAATATAACCCGCAGATCATCCTGCACCCCATGAAAGACTGGCACCTGAGAAGTGACTGGAAAAACGGACAGGTAACGGGCGGACGTATCGGCTACGTCAGATTATTCAGTATGATCGGTGTATTCGTACTGTTCCTGGCCTGTATCAACTTTATGAACCTGAGTACCGCCCGTTCTGAAAGAAGGGCAAAAGAAGTGGGTATCCGGAAAACCATTGGTTCTTCCCAAAGCAGCCTTGTTTTGCAATTTTTGCTGGAGGCTATTCTTACGGCAGGGATTGCCCTTCTTCTTTCCCTGATCATCGTACAGCTGACACTCCCCTGGTTCAATGAAGTAGCCGGTAAAAAAATAAGCATTCCCTGGACAAGTCCCTGGTTTGGGTGGACCATTTTGGGATTTACCCTTCTGACCGGCGTGATAGCCGGCGGTTACCCGGCATTTTTCCTATCCGCATTCAATCCTTTGGCCGTTTTGAAGGGAACTCCCGGCCGGTATACAGGTCTTCCGCGAAAGGTGCTGGTCGTCATGCAATTTACCATTTCCACGGTGCTGATTATCGGGACGCTGACTGTTTACCGGCAGATCCAACACACCAAAAACCGCCCGGTCGGCTATGACCGTACCGGGTTGATGATGGTTGAAATGAAAACGGCCGATTTTTACGGCAAATTCGACGTGCTGCGGACCCGGTTAAAACAGCAGGGCCTCATTTCCGAATTATCGGAATCGTCCAGTCCGTTAACGGCCGTCTGGTCCAATACCAGCGGTTTGGACTGGGAAGGAAAAGATCCGAACCTCTCGACGGACTTCGCCAATATCCGGGTGACGCACGAATTCGGGGAAACAGTCGGATGGCAGCTAAAGGAAGGACGCGATTTTTCCAGGGAGCTGGCTTCTGACTCCGCCTCGCTGATCATCAACGAAGCCGCCGTGAAATTCATGGGATTGCAGGATCCGGTCAATATGCCCGTTACCTGGATGGGTCAAAATTTCCGGATTATCGGGGTTGTTGAAGACATGATCATGAACTCTCCCTTTGAGCCCGTTAAACAAACTTTTTACCAGATCGACTATGAAAATGTCAACTGGATCAACCTGAAGCTCCATCCGGGGAAAGGGATACAGGAAAGCATCAGGCAGATTGAAGCGGTATTCAGGGAGGTGATACCCGGCATTCCGTTTGAATACAAATTTACAGATACGGAATACGCCGCAAAGTTCATACAGGAAGAACAAATCGGGACGCTCGCCACATTCTTTGCCATTCTGGCCGTATTCATCAGTTGTCTGGGCGTATTCGGATTGGCCGCTTTCGTTGCCGAACAACGTACGAAAGAAATCGGTATCCGTAAAATTACAGGCGCTTCTCTTTTTCAGCTGTGGCAGTTACTTTCGGGAGATTTCATCCTGCTGGTCCTTATTTCCTGCCTCATCGCCATTCCGCTTTCCTATTACGGTTTATCGCAATGGCTGCAGCAATACCACTACCGGTCGGAAATTCCCTGGTGGCTTTTTGCCCTGACAACGGCCGGCGCCCTATTGATCACGTTAATGACGGTAAGTTTTCAAACGCTCAGAGCGGCGCTGGCCAACCCCGTGAAAAGCTTACGCAATGAATGACGCCGGTTGCGGGCCTCAGATCAGGCTTACGAAAAAATAAAAGACTCAATGACAGCAGCCGGAACTGGCTGACCTAAAAAATGAACGAATTAAACCAGACCGATCAAAAGTCGACGCCCATGATTCAATTACAAAATGTCTCCAAATGGTACCCGGTAAACGGAAGCCGTTCTTTTGTACTCCGTAAGGTCAACCTGGAAGTACAGCCCGGCGAGTTCATCTCCATTATGGGACCTTCGGGTTCCGGAAAATCCACCCTCTTAAACATTATCGGACTACTGGACGGCTTTAACGAAGGCGCGTACCTTTTTCAGGGGAAGGATGTCGCGGGTTTAAAAGAAAAACAAATCTCCGCCCTGTACAAACAACATATCGGGTTCGTTTTTCAGGCCTATCATCTGATCGACGAATTAACGGTATACGAAAACATCGAGACTCCCCTGTTGTACAAAGACGTTAAATCTGCCGAACGGAAAGCCCGGGTGGCCGACCTCCTCGACCGCTTTAACATCGTCGGGAAAAAAGACCTCTTTCCTGCCCAGCTTTCCGGCGGACAGCAGCAGCTGGTGGGAATTGCCAGGGCTCTTGCCGGCCAGCCGGATCTGATTCTGGCCGACGAACCTACAGGCAACCTGAACTCCAGACAAGGGGAGGAAATCATGGAAATCTTCCGGCAACTGAACCACGACGGCGTTACTATTATTCAGGTGACCCATTCCGAGAAAAACGCCGCCTATGGCAACCGCATTATCGAATTGCTGGATGGCTGGGTGAAGCCTGTCTCGTGAACAGGCGCTCGTCTGCCTGCTAATTTTCATGTTTTCACAACGATCACATGGGTTAACTCATATCCGTCAGCCATATCACCGGTGATCAGTGCCATTTCAGTCGAAAAACCATCTCTGAAAACCGTATCCGTTTCGTTGCTTGTATCCTGCACGCCCCGCGCAGCATACACCCCCTGCTGGTAAACAAGCTTACAGATGTTTTCAGGAAAGGCGATCTGGGTAACCAGCAAAGACTTCCCGGCGGCATCCTGCACCTGCACATGGATATGGGGCGCCCTTCCCCTGTACCAACCCGGAAAAATACTGGCGAAGGTCGCTTCTCCCTTAGAATCGGTAAGCTGACGTCCCCGCAGGAAATGCGCCTCTGTATAATCCGAGGGCTGCATCCCGGTTCCTCCGTATTCTGAATAATTCCCGGCGGCGTCGCAATGCCAGATATCGACTATTGCATCGCGCAGCGGCGCGCATTCGTTGTGGTAATCCTGAACGGTAAGCCTGATGAGCAGCCGGGTTCCTTTCCGGTCAGCCGTAACATCGGTAACCAGCTGGTCCGCCGGGTTCCGGGTCGGATACGGTCCGGCGGTTTCCGCGACGGTCGGTATACAAGCGCCGTTGTTAGCGGTTTCCGCATCCCCCTCTCCGATAACCTGTGCATCACAGGCTATTTCCCAGGGGGTCATGGTCAGAACGCCCAATGCGGCAACAGATCGTTTAACAAATTCGGTTCGTTTCATCGGTCAATTAATCACTGATTCGTTAGCTCATTATTGTTTCTTTCCTTGGGAGGATCCGCCCCCTATCTCCTTATAGTTGACCCGGAGGCAGGCCGGTTCGTTACTCAACGCGCTCCCGACTACCTACCATACGCCGTTTCCATCCCGATCATTGCAGTCCCGCCGATAATTTCCCGGACGTTTCGTCAGACACCGGGTATCTGCCGCCCCGAAAGTTGCGGAACTGTTCCCGGCGTGAGGGACTGCCACAGGATCGTTGCAGAAGCAGAACAGCCCATTCAGACAACAAAAATAAATATCAGAATAATACCATCTTGCCCTGATATTAGCAGGCATTTTCTTTAATTATTACAATTAAATCCACTCTTTACCTGGTTATACTCCTAAAAAACATCCTCCTGCCGAGGTTAGTTTTTATGATTCTGGTCATCATAGGTACTAAAACCGGTTAGAATGAATAAAGGCACGACCAATAGTGACATACAGAATCTTTGGGATGATTACCGGAAAGGTGATCCGTATGCGCTTGCCCGTATTATGGAAATTTTCTACGCCGACCTGTTCCATTGGGGTATGCGGATTCATTATGAAAGAGAATTTGTCAAGGATTGCCTCCAGGATGTTTTTATTAATCTCCACCGGATTCAGCATAAAATCGGCAAGGTTGAAAATGTTAAATCATACCTGATGGTCACCGTAAAGCGGCATATGATACAGGAGCTGGAAAAACAGCGGACAATCAAACAGGTCCGGTGGCCCGATCATGCCGAATTTGCCGTTGAATTTGCCGTTGATTTCCGCCTGATAAAAGAGGAAGAAGATTATCATACGTTGACCAAGCTCAATACCCTTGTCAACACCCTGCCGACCCGTCAGAAGGAAATTATATACCTACGTTTTTATCAGAACCTGACTTTCGATCAGATTTCCGTCGTGATGCAACTCGGAAAACAATCGGTCTATAACCTGATACAGAAAGCATTGAAGACCCTGAAGAACAATTGGGTGGCACTATGGCTGCTCATGGCGCCCTTCCTTCTGCAGTAGCTTTCCAGCAATACAAATACAGCCAACTAATTGATTATAAACAACCTACAAACAACAAATTTCACCCACTAAAACCTAATACCTAACAACTAAAACCTAATACCTAACAGCTAATACCTAATACCTAACAGCTATTACCAACAGCTCAGGAAAACATCACTTGATTATGTCGCCAAAGGATTATATTCAGTATACAATTGAAGACTTTATTCTGGACGAGAACTTTGTCCGGTGGGTCAACGACCCCCAGGATGAAAGCGCCGCCATTTGGAAAAACCTGGCGACTGCTTATCCGGAAAAAGATGAACAGATCCAGCGGGCGAGACAGGTCCTGCTGGCTACGCGTATCGCACCTGAAAACCTGTCATCACAGGAAATCAGGAAGGAAATTGAGAAATTCCTCGATCTGGCCCTTTACCCGGCTTCCAACAGCCTCCCGGCACCTGCCTCGTTGCATCGCCGGACGTTCAAACCGATGCGTATTGCAGTCAAAATGGCATCGGCAGCAGCCGTAGCACTATTACTGGTTACGTACCTTTATTATTTTCACCGGCCAACTTTCTTTTCGCAGGCTTCACTCCCGCAGGTAACCGCACGGACGGCGAATCTGATCGAAACCTTCAACAATACCGGCCACGCTATGGCCATTACGCTTCCCGACTGCACCGAAGTATTGTTGAGTTCCGGTAGTGGTATTCAATACCCTTCGGTATTCGACAAAGAAGAACGCAGGGTGTACCTCACCGGAGAGGCGAATTTCTCCGTCACCCCCCGGAATCATCCTTTTCTGGTAATCGCAGGTGAAATGGTCACCATGGTATTGGGGACGCGTTTCACGGTCCGGGCATTCGAATCCGAACAAACGAGCAGCGTGAAGGTGCAGACCGGCAAGGTTTCGGTTTATTCCGTCCCCAAAAACGCCAATGTGACCAACCACCGGCAAATGAAAGGGCTTATTCTGACGGCCAACCAGGAAGGGCTGTTTGAAAAGCAGCAGTATTATTTTTCAAAATCCTTGGTCCCCAACCCCCAGCCGATAACCAATGAACATCCACACCGTGAAATTGAATACTCGGAAGTGCCCTTGCCTGAAATCCTCTCCCAATTGGAAGATCAGTTCGGAATTGCCATTGAATACGATAAAAACAGCCTGAAGTCGTGCAGGATTACCGCCATTTTTTCGGACGAAACACTTTTCGAACAACTGGACATCCTGTGCAAAATTGCTTCGGTCAATTACCAGATCGTGGACGGACAGATCATTATCAGCGGAGAAGGGTGCCATTGACACCTCAGTTGAATGCCTCTTTCCCGTAATGTATGATTGTGCAGACCTGGAAACCTGCTATTTCCTTTAACCAACCTTTAACCTATACCAATTTTATGAAAAGAATCTTTAACCCCCGATCAGGGATCAGCATCATGAAGTTCTCTTTAACGCAATGTCTGATTGCTCTTATTCTGCTGAGCAGTTCCTATGCCAACAGCGCCACCGCCCAGGAGTATCTGAAACAATCGATCCGGTTAAAGCCAGGCAATAAAGCCATCAAGCACCTTTTCCAGGAGATTGAAAGTGCGACAGGCCTTCGCTTTTTTTACAGCTCCAACGTACTGGATGCGAATACCAAAGTACAGATCAACCAGACCGATGCCCGGCTGGAAGATATTCTGACCGGCACACTGGAACCCATGGGAATTCAATACCAGCTCAAGGGAAAGAAAATCCTGCTGAGTAATTCAAACAAAAAGAACGCGACCCGCCATCCGGTACTGCTCAATGCCGTGCCATCCGGCGACTTTTCCATTGATAAAACTGTCACGGGGAAAGTCACCGATGCATCCGGCGAACCGCTTCCCGGCGTGAACATCCTTCTCAAAGGGTCCCAGCGTGGTACAATCACCAGCGTAGATGGGAACTATGAGCTGGAATTACCGGACGGGGATCATGTACTGATCTTCTCCTTTGTGGGTTATATCAGCAAGGAAATCGAGGTAACGACCCAGACGTCTGTTTCGGTAAGTCTCGATGCGGACGACAAAGCGCTGGAAGAGGTGATCGTAGTGGGATACGGCACTCAACGGAAACGGGATATCACTTCAGCCGTTTCGGTCATCAACGTAGATGATATCGGCGACGTTCCGGCCTCCAATATGACCCGCCTGCTGCAGGGACAGGCCGCCGGAGTGGTCGCTAAACAAAAAAACGGGACGCCCGGCGGGCAATTTGAAGTCCGGATAAGAGGTGTCGGTTCACTGGGCGCCGGAAGCGACCCGCTGTATGTCATCGACGGATTTGCCGTCGGTACTTCCGTTGGACAAAACCTTAACCCGAATGATATTGAAAGTATTTCCATCCTGAAAGACGCCGCATCCACTGCCATTTATGGCGCCCGTGGTTCCAACGGCGTGGTGCTGATCACCACTAAAGGTGGTAAGGACGGGAAAATAGGTCTCGATTTTTCGTTGGATTACGGCATTCAGAACCTTCCTGATGCCCGCAAGGTGAAGGTATTGAACGGGGTTGAATTTGCCCAGTTCAAAAAAGAGGTTTTTTCGGATCGCTTTCTATTTGATAACGAAAGGCTGCCTACCCTGGACGAGATCCCGGAGGGATTCCGGTATCCGGAACAAACCCGCTACTCTACGAATTGGTACGAAGAAATTTTGCATAACAACGCACCTTATACCGATATGAACCTTACCCTGTCGTCCGGCAAAGGCCCTATCAGGTCTTTATTGTCGATCGGGTATTACAAGGAAGAAGGCGCCCTGCTGCACACGGATTATGACCGGCTTTCGGTGCGAACCAACCTGGAGGGCGCTATTAATAAGTCTATAACGGTAGGGGCCAATATTAACGGGAGCTATTCTACTTCGAATTATGCCACCACCGACGGCCGGAATTCTATCGTGGGTTCTGCGTTGATCATGGATCCCAGAGAGCCGCTGTATGACGAAGATGGAAGCCTCAGACCGTATATCGGAGGAGTTGACGAGGTTTTCGGCTATCCGAATCCCGTATTTGCCTTACAGGAAATCACCCGGCTCCGGAGTGTCGCCGATATTTTATCCAACGGTTATGCCGAGCTTAACCTCATGAAAGGGCTGAAATTCCGGTCGTCTGTCAATATCCGGCTTCGTTATGATAATAACAAGCAATATGTGCCATCCACCATCGGAGTTTCATTGGGCTCGGGTTTATCAGGCGCCCCGCCGCGCAATGCCACAGCGAGTGAAAACACCGACCAGCTGATTAATTTCTCTACCGATCAGCTGTTGACGTATCAGGCCAGTTTGGGCACAGCCCATCAGCTGGATCTACTGGCGGGCATCAGTACTCAAAAGGAAACTGTAAAGGGGCTTGCAGGTACCGGCGAGACCTTTCCCGATGACCTGGTGCCGTATCTGGGTGCAGCTATTATCCGTTCTTCCAATTCATATGAATACGATTGGACCATGCTCGCCTACCTGGCCCGGTTAAATTATGCCTACAAAGACCGCTACCTGCTTTCGGCATCGGTGCGCAGGGAAGGGAGCTCCCGCTTCGGGCAAAATGCCAAATACGGGAATTTCCCGGCGCTCTCAGTCGGCTGGAGAATTTCCGAGGAACGCTTTATACCCCAATATGAATGGCTGAGTGATCTCAAATTACGCGGGAGCTGGGGGATTACCGGCAATAACGATATCGGGAATTACCGGCATCTGGCGTTTATGCGCACGGAAAACTATATTCTTGACAACGCCATTGCCCCCGGAAAAGTGGTCGAAGCATTTGCGAATGCCGATTTGAAGTGGGAAAAATCCAATCAGCTGGATATCGGGCTGGACGTTTCCCTGTTTGACAACCGTTTAACGCTGACCGCCGAATGGTATAAGAAAATCACCCGCGATATGCTTTTCAGCGTTCCGGTACCCTCTGCCTCGGGTTTTACCTCTGTGTGGACCAACCTGGGCAAAGTACAGAACAAAGGACTTGAACTGGCCGCAGATTACCGCTTGAAAATAGGGCCTGTCAACTTTAAGACCAATGCCAACATTACCTTCAACCGCAGCAAAATCCTGCAGCTGCGGGGAGACGACGCGACTCCTATCTGGAGCGGCGGTATGTACGGCGGGTATAACGTCCAGAAAATCGGAAGGCCGATCGGGATGATCTACGGCTATAGAAAACTGGGGATCTTCAATACGTGGGAGGAAATTGAAGCTGCTCCCTTACAGGATGGCGCCATTCCCGGAAGCATGATTTTCTGGGATGCCGACGACAACGGGGTGATCAGTTATGACACGCAGGACATGGTCGAAATCGGGAATCCGAATCCTGCCTTTACCTGGGCATGGACCGTAATGGCCGATTATAGAAACTTCGACCTGAGTCTGCAGTTTACCGGCGCAGAAAATTACCAGATTTATCGGAACATAGAATCCTCCACGATGAACATGGACGGTGTTTTTAATGTACTGGATAAAGCAAAAGACCGCTGGAGGTCGGCGGAAAATCCCGGCAGCAACCCCGGCGACAAACACTCGCAAGGCGGGACCGATCTTTGGAAATGGGGTCGTGAAAGCAGTGAACGGTACGTTTATGATGCCAGCCATACCTGGCTGAAAAACATTACGCTCGGCTATACCCTTCAAAGCCGGAACACCCTGCTCAAAAATGCCCGGGTGTTTGTCAGCGCAACCAACCTGTTCCTTTTCTCGAAGTACCCCGGTAATAACCCCGAAGCCAACCAGCAAAACGGCACGACCGAACTGGGCTATGACGACGAATCCTATCCTATCCCGCGTACGTTGGCAGGCGGCATCCGTATCAACTTCTAAATCTGATAAAAATGAACTCGAAAATAATCATACTATCCGTGCTTTCTATAGGATTAACGTTGGTTTCCTGTAAGGATTTTCTCAGCACGACCGATCCGACCAAAATTGGCAAGGACCGCTTCTTTCAGAATAAAAGTCAGATAGAGCAAGCTGTTAACGGTGTCTACGGACAATTACAGGGTATTACCAACACGGCTTATCTTTTCGGGGAAATGGCCTCCGATAATACAGCCTTCGACTTCAACCCGCTCGACAGAGGAGGTGCAGCCGGATGGGAAGCCATTGAATTTTCTACGGTAAATCCCGGAAACGGCGAAGTTGCAGCATTGTACAATAACCATTATGCCGCCTTATACAATGTCAATAATACCTTGGAAAAACTGACGGAAAGTCCGGTGGATGCCGGCGACAAAGCCGTTTACGAAGGGCAGCTTAAGTTTTTCAGGGCGCTTTACTATTTCAATCTTGCCCGTTATTTCGGGGATGTTATCCTTGCAACCGAGACGCTGAACTCTTACGACAAGGCATTTGAGCTCGCACGTTCCCCGGAGGCAGCGGTGTATGCGCAGATTGAAAACGACCTGAAGGATGCGGCTGCATTGCTTCCCGCTTCCTACTCCCAACAGGCCGGCCGGGTAACAAAGGGTGCGGCGCTGGCGCTTTTGGGAAAAGTCTATCTCACCCTGAAGGATTATGAAAATGCCGTTGCCGCACTTCGCCAGGTACTGCCCCTGGGCTATCACCTGAACCCCGATTACGCCGACAATTTCAACCCTGCCAAAAAGAACGGCCCCGAGTCTGTTTTTGAAGTTCAGTACCAGGGAGATAACGATCTGGGAGAATGGAGCTCCTTCGCCTACACGTTTGCCCCGCGCCTATCCGGAGATGTGGTAACAGGGTGGTCGACCGTAGTACCCAACGGGAGGAATTCGCCTACGAATGACATGATGGAAGCCTATGAAACGGGCGACCTCCGGAAAGACATTTCCCTGAAACCAGGCTATACCCGGGAAGGGGTTTTCCATCGCGTTCCCTATGTAAACAAGTACAATTATCCCCATACGATAGCGGGTCGTACCAATGCCAACTGGCCGGTTCTTCGCTACGCAGATGTGTTGCTAATGCTGGCAGAAGCGATCAATGAGCAGGAAGGGGCTGACGGGGAAGCCCACGATCTGCTCAATCAGGTACGGATCAGAGCCGGCCTGGCGCCCCTGAGCGGACTTTCCCGGGATGCTTTCAGAAATGCGGTTTTACAGGAACGTCGTGTGGAACTGGCCTTTGAAAACCATCGGTGGTTCGATTTAAAAAGAACCAAAACCCCGGCGGAGTTGGCCGCATTCATGAATATTCACGGAGCCAGGGAAAAAGCCAACCCAACTGTTGACCGCGGCAGTATCGGCTTCAACGAGCTGGATTACCAATTCAGCGACTTCGAATATTTGCTTCCGATCCCGGCTCCGCAGATCCAGATCAACCCCAGCCTCTCCCAAAATACCGGTTATCACTAACCACCTGCCATACGGACTGCAAACGCAACCTTTGCAGTCCGTATGGTTTCCCATTTGTTCCGTTCCATCGGTCTCAGGCGCTTTACCGCATCCTGACCGGCGGGCAAGTTTACGCTTATTAAAAATTCAACTTTAACCATGCTGCTCCAGATCTCACAAGATTCATTCTGGCTTTGGCAATTACTTGGAAGGCTCCACCCGCTGATCGTTCATTTCCCCATCGGCCTTCTGTGCGTAACGCTATTTCTCGAACTTATCAATTGGAAACAAAACCCGAAAACCTATCAACAGGCGGCCCGGCTGCTGGTAGGGATCGGTACGGTCAGTGCGTTCTTTGCCATTATTTTCGGGCTGCTCCTTGCCGGAAATGAAGGAACGGAAGGAAGAACATTCGAAATACACCGCCTGACCGGCATAGCCACTTTCCTGCTGGCAGCCCTCACCTGGTTTTTTCTTCGGAAAGAAAAGCAAACCCACTACCGTATCCTGCTTTTTCTGACGGTTGGCGGCGTCACTGTCGCCGGACATTACGGCGCCCTCCTCACCCACGGCGACACCTACCTGTCCGAAGTATTGCCATTTGATGACGATCGACAAATTGACGCACCTTCTGCTGCTCTGGTCCAGTTCGCCAATCTGGGTGAAACCTTAACCGATCAGCAAGTACAGGATCTCAACCTGGAAGTCAGAACAATACTGGCCCATAACTGCTATAACTGCCACGGCGAGGCCAAGAAAAAAGGGGGATTGCGAATGGACAGCCGCGAAGCCTTGTTTGCAGGGGGTGAAGGCGGTCCAGTGCTTATTCCCGGGAATCCTGAAAAAAGTGAGCTGATCCGCCGCATCACCTTACCGACGGGACACAAAGAGGCGATGCCCACCAAGGGAAAGCGCCTGAATGCCGATCAGACGGGGATCCTGAAGCTCTGGATTGCAAAAGGAGCGCCCTGGCCCGATCAGGAAAAAAGCATTTACCGGGTGGCTGCAATCGCGCCCCGGCTGCCTGACCTGCCGCCGGCAACAGCGGAATACAACCAACCGGTCGACCGGTTGGTCAATGCCTATTTCAACCAAACTAAAACGGAATGGAAACCGGCTGTCGATGACCGTGTTTATATACGAAGGGTATATCTCGACATTATCGGCCTGCTCCCTCCTCCTGCCCGGATCGATCAGTTTCTGGCGGATACCCGCCCCGCCAAAAGGGAAATCCTGGTAAAAGAGCTCCTGAACCGGAATCATGACTATGCGCAGCACTGGCTTACCTTCTGGAATGACCTCCTGCGAAACGATTATTCGGGAACAGGTTATATCACAGGTGGCAGGTCCGACATCACCCGTTGGCTTTACAACTCCCTGGAGGTCAATAAGCCGTACAACTGGTTTGTAAAGGAACTGATCAGCCCGGAGAAGGAGTCGGCCGGATTTATCAAGGGAATCAAATGGCGGGGAACGATCAATTCCAGTCAGCGCACCGAAATGCAGGCGGCCCAAAACGTCGCACAGGTATTTATGGGATTGAATCTGAAATGTGCCTCCTGCCATGACAGCTTTATCAGCGACTGGAAACTGGAAGATGCGTTCGGTTTTGCCAGTATCTTCGCTGATTCTCTCCTTGAAATACACCGCTGTGACCTCCCTACCGGGAAAATAGCCACCAGCAGAATGCTCTACCCCGAATTGGGGGAGATCAGTATTACAGCCGATACCGAACAACGCCTGAGGGAATTGGCCGACTTTCTCGTGCAGCCGAAAGACGGCCGCCTTTACCGGACATTGGTCAACCGCGTCTGGGCCCAACTGATGGGAAGAGGAATTGTGGAACCCGTAGACGAGATGGACAACGTTCCCTGGAGCGAAGATCTGCTGGACTGGCTTGCCTACGATTTTGCAGAAACCGGTTATGACATGAAACAGCTGATCTTTAAAATTGTTACTTCCAGTACCTATCAGCTGCCCTCCGTTTCGATTCAGGAGGCAGGCGATCTGGCAGCAGAAGAATTTCGTTTTACCGGTATGATCCGCAGAAGACTGAGCGCCGAACAATTTGCCGATGCCATCAGTGTCAGTTTCAGCCCGATTTACGCCGACAGTGCGATTGCCCTGAAACGTCTTCCTGAACATATTAAAGAGGTGATCCCTTTTCCCAGGGCTTCGCTCGTGCTCAACGATCCGTTTCTGACTGCTCTGGGACGTCCCAACCGGGAAACGGTCAGCACGAGCCGGATTTCACAGGCGAATCTTTTGCAGGCGCTGGAGCTGACCAACGGAGTCCGTTTTTATGAAACGCTGAAAAGAGGGGCCTCCGAATGGCGAAGCCGGTACCCGACCTGGGACATGCTCCTGGCGGCCCTTTATACTAACGCCTACGGCAGAGCGCCTTTACCGGACGAAGTCGCCGCCGCGAAAAAAATACTCGGCGAACAGCCTGACGAAGAGGCTATTCAGGACTTGGTGTGGGCCTTGGCGTTGTCACCGGAGTTTCAGTTGATTTATTGAGAGGAGGTTTTAGGTGTTAGGTGTTAGGTATCTGGCTTTCGGCTTTCGGAAATCAGCTGTCAGCAGTCGGCAATCAGCAATCGTAAATCAGATTTCGGCCTTCGGAAGTCAGTTATCGGTACCCGCTCTCCCTCGTCTGACCGGGTCACGCTGACGACGGGAGGGTGACAGCAGGTCTTCGGACCTGCATAATGGCAGCACTTGGTTTTAGGTGTTAGGTGTTAAGTATCTGGCTTTCGGCTTTCGGAAATCAGCTGTCAGCTATCAACAATCGTAAATCAGATTTTGACCTTTGGAAGTCAGTTATCGTAAATCGTACTTCGTAAATCGTAAAGGAGTTGAAATTTAAAAAAGATGAAACGCAGAGATTTTTTTAAACATACAAGTGCCGCGACTATCGCTGCGCTGGCAGCAGGAGCGCCTGTATCCGGTTTGCTTTCCGGTTGTGGCCGGTTGAAGGCCGGTAGTAGTTCCACGGCTGATACGGTGATCCTGTTGTGGATGGCCGGCGGGATGGCCCATACGGAAACCTTCGACCCGAAACGCTATACTCCCTATGAGAAGGATATGCAGGGCGACCGGGTGCTAAGTACGTTCCCGTCTATCCCAACGGCCCTCGACGGTATCCAGTTCTCCCAGGGACTGGAGTCCATTGCCGGAGTCTTGGATAGGGGGACACTGATCCGTTCCTATGTAGCAGCCGACATGGGCCACATCCTGCACTCCCGCCACCAATACCACTGGCACACGTGCTATGAACCGCCCCAGACCGTGGCGGCACCTCATATGGGCGCCTGGATCGCCAAGGAACTTGGCCCTAAAAACCCGGTTATCCCTGCTTTCATAGATATCGGACAACGGTTTACGGTGGGGGAAGCAGAGGAGTTAAAGGCTTTTCATACAGCCGGGTTCCTTGGTAATGAATTCGGTCCGTTCATTATTCCGGATCCAAGCCAGGGACTGGACAGTGTACGCCCGCCGATCGGCATGGATGCGAAACGCTTTGAAAAACGCAACCAGTTGTACAATACGCTCATGAGCAAAGGGCCGTTCGGGGAGTATGCCAGTGATTACCAGAAAGAATCACTGCGCCGCTCCATGGAGCAGGCTTATCGGTTGTTGAATTCACCCGAATCCAAAGCCTTTGATCTGAGTACCGAACCGAAAGAGATTTACGATATTTATAATACGGGGCGGTTTGGATTGGGTTGCCTGCTGGCACGCAGGCTTACCGAACAAGGGGCACGATTTATCAGCGTCACTACCGAATATGAACCGTTCAAGGGGTGGGATACTCATGAAAACGGCCATACACGGCTTAAAGACATGAAAAAGATGATAGACGGCCCCGTTGCTCAACTGATCAGGGACCTGGAGAAATCGGGACACCTGGACCGGACACTGATCGTCGTAGCCAGTGAATTCAGCCGCGATATGATGGTTGAAGGACGACCGGATGCGACCGTACAGGAACAGGTAAACCAGCCTGACATTCTTTCCGACATGAAGTTTTACGGCATGCACCGCCATTTCACAGACGGATGCTCTATGCTGATGTTCGGCGGCGGCATTAAAAAGGGATTTGTTTACGGTAAAACAGCCGATGAGCGTCCCTGTAAAACGATTGAAAATCCTGTTAGGATAGAAGGTGTTCACCAAACCATCTACCATGCCCTGGGTATTCCGCCGGACACTGCCTATGACGTGGAAAAACGACCGTTTTATACCACCCCGGATGGGAACGGGGAAGTCATTCTGGATTTGCTGGCCTGAATACATCCGGCTTGCCGGTACAGGGCAGGCCGGATTTTTCTCCCGGATCACCCCGCCTCTGCGGGCGCTTTAAAGGTATATAGCTGTACCGGATTCCGTACCATCAGGTTTTCCCAATAATCGTCAAGTCGCCGTTTACGGAGCTCTTCCCGGAAGGTCGTCATCAGGTAGGCCAACCCCGGAGTGCCGCCGTACGATTTCCAGTAAGCATGTTTGGCGGCATCCATCCCGGCAGTCAGCTGATCCGGAAATTCCGGCAGCAACGTTTCCAATAAGGTATAGGTCCAGTTATCAGCACCTTTCCAGCGGAAAGCACTGTCAAACTCCATCCTTACCCCGGTTTGCAGCACCTCCCGTATATAGCCGGAGTCCTTGCACTTGTCCATATGCGACAGGACCACATGCGACAGGTCTGCGCCCAGCGTTTCAAAAAGTCTTACCTGCTCTAGTGCCTGCAAACCTGCGTTGGTGTGTGTAAGAATCGGTGCACCGGTTCTCCGGTGCGCACCGACAACCGCCTGAAAAATAGTTTCCTGGTGCGGTGAAATGGGTTCGTCACCCGTAGCCAGCTTCAATAAGCCGGCCTTGTGTGCCGTCCTCCGCACACAGGGACCGTTATAGTCATAGGCATCGACCCCTTCTTCAATATCAGCGATCAGCAATGCCGCCAATTCTTCAGCGTTTACCTGGTAGCGCCAGTGAGTGGACGGATAATACTGTTCCAGATGCAAGCCCGTTGGAACAATCACATGTATGCCGCTTGCTTCCGAGACCTGTGCCAGCTTGGCCACGTTCCGTCCGCAATTGGCCGGCATGGTATCGACCATGGTCCGTCCGCCGAGGGCATATACTTCCTGCAATTCCCGGGCCACCTTCCCTACATCGTTCAACAGGAATTCCGGATGGTTCCGGGTCGGAAAACTTTCCTCAATAATGATATGTTCATGGGCATAGATCACACCCGCCTCTTCGGGCCGGATATCCCCCCTGACTGTCCTGATAAAGCTCATTTATATCAAATCTATAACTAACTGACTATCGACCAAGTTTACATAACTATTTCATAAATCGCCACACTCCGGCAACCGCTATAAGGCTATCCCGTGGGCGGTATCCCGGTATACCGTGGTCTGTGTCTTCACAGACCGCTTACAGGCCGGTACCGGGATGGTCTGTGAAGACACAGGCCATGGTGGCTATGCTGACTGCTGACAGCCGATAGCTGATAGCCAAAAGCCACCCCATTACCGCTTCTTTCACTTACACAACGGACTGTGCCTCCGGTACACCGCGGGCTGTCGACACAAACCACCTACAGGCTGGTACTGGGATGGTCTGTGAAGACACAGACCATGGTGGTAGTGCTGAGAGCTGATTGCTGACAGCTGATAGCCGAAAGCCGAAAGCCGACTGCTGATAGCTGCGTACCGAAAGTCCCCCCATCATCCATTCTTTCGCCAATCATTTCTTCCCGTAAAGGCCGGCTTCTCCGGGATCTCCAAAACAGCGCCGGTTTGCAGCAGGGCCTCCCGCAGTACCGGGACGGATAACTCGCGGGCTGCTTCATCCCTTTGCAGGGAAAGTACCGCGGCGGTCCCGGCCGCCTGCCCCATTGCCATCGTCTGTGCCATTGACCGGCAGGAGGCGTGAGCGTCATGAGTGGCGGAAAAACACCGTCCCGCAACCCAGACAGTCTGACTTCCCTGCGGCACTATGCAGCCATAGGGGACCCCGTAGATCCCGCTTCCGGGAATATATTCCCAGTGCGTTTCTTCCTCCCCTCCGGGATCCTGCCGGTGATCCTCGATAGGAGCGCCGCAGAGCAGTATGCTGCTATCCGGAATTCCGGCCAGCATACACTCGTCCTTTGTCAGCCGGTGTTCTCCATACACCCGCCTGGTTTCCCTTACCCCTATCTGATGCGACAGACCGATCAGATCAGCAGCCTCATAACCAGGAACTTCTTGCCGGAAAAAGCGCTCGTACACAAAAGCCTGCCGGCGGCCTTCCACTTCTGCCCGGGTCAGCTCTTCGCCATTCAGGCCACTCAATCCTGTCACTTTTACGGCCACGGTCGACACACATTTACGGGCATTCATCTCATGTGCCGACCCCTCCTTCCGGGGTAAAGGATGACGTCCCGTTTCCACGGCCTCCTTCATTTTAGCCTGCAGCATTTTTTTCCCGCCATGCCTGTCAAACTCCTCCAACTCGACATTACACATACGGAACGTAGTCGTAAAACTCTGGACCGGCTCCCGCTCACCGGCAACTTCATAGCCAAATCCCGCCAGATGGCAGAAATCGGCGTCTCCTGAAGCATCGACAACCCTTCGGGCAGTTATTTTCCCCAGCCCGCCCTTATTCCAGACGATACAGGTATACCCTTCCTCAGCGGCCGCCACATCAATGAGCGTCGTATGCAGCAGGTAGCGGACTCCCTGGCCGAGTATCAGGGTATCCCATACCTTTTTCAACTTTTCCGGGTGATAGTTCACTCCTGTTCCGGCCCCATAGGTGTTCGGTCTGAGAAAAACTGCTCCCTCCGCATCCAGTTCATCCACCACGCGGTCCGGCCAGCCCCCGACTATTTTCCGGGCGGGACTTCCCGGGGTGAAGAATCCATAAAAGGTATCCAGCATTTGAGTGGAAGACCCTCCCGGAAATCCGTAACGTTCCAGCAGCATTACCGAATGCTTCCCCGCCATGCCTGCCGCCGCCAGCGCCGCCGTACACCCCGCAGAACCCGCGCCTATCACCAGGATATCGACGGAAGCCATCGCGGAGATTTTCGTCGAATTGAGAGGGGAAGTCATAGCTGTACCGGGTTACCGGATTCCTGATCACTAACATAGGAAGGATACCCCACCTTCCTGTAAAGTCCTGCCAACCGGTGCGCATGTTCGTCATAAGCCCGCTCAAACAGTTCTACAGCCCGCTCGGGACCGGCATTTACCGCTGCCGTCAATACAACGGGTGGTTTTCCCGCCACGGTCAGCAGCCGGGCAACTTCTGCTTTAATACTGTTGATAATTACCGCTCCGCCCACAGTAGAGCCGGGAGAAACAGGCGTGTCCAAACCCTGTATACCAATCATTGCATCACCGGCAGGCGCACCGGTATCGAGTACCAAGTCCGCAAAATCTGTTAGTTTTTTGCCATCCGGCCGCTTACTCTGCGACGCCCCGGCATGCAGGGAAGTCACCAGAGCCACCACCTTCACACCCGCTTGCTGAAACAATTCTGCGATTTCAACCGGGACCACATTGCAGCCGCTGGAAGAAATCACCAGCGCCGTATCCGTGGATGACAATTCGAAATTCCGAAGAATCCTGGCCGCCAGCCCCGGGACATTTTCCAGGAACATTGCCTGTCGTTGCCCGTTGGCCCCCACTACCAGGTTGTGGAAGGTCAGGGACAACTCCACTATGGGATTAAATCCCGGGAAGGACCCGTACCGGGGCCACATTTCTTCCACCATGATCCGGCTGTGCCCGCTCCCGAATACGTGCACCATACGCCCGGCGAGGATGGACCCGGCAAACCAGGAAGCTGCTGTCGCAATAGCCTCTTCCTGCGCTTCTATCGTTGCCAACAGTTCTTTTGCTTTACCGATATATGCTTTGATTACGTTCACTTTAGTTATGAGTTATGAGTTATGAATTATGAGTTATGAGTTGGGTGAGGCTAGTATAGTCGGTTTCCGGCGATGTGCCGATAAGCCGATAGCTGAAAGCCGATAGCCTGCTATTTCATCTGCAAAGCTTCCACACTGCACACAGCGGCTCCGACAGCGCCTGACAGCGCTTCGTAGCGGGCTTTCCGGATCGGGATGCCGCTTCCCTGCGGCCGCCATTCGTAAATTTCCATAAACGTTTCCAGGGGATCGAATAACCCGGCGTCGGCTCTTGATATTCCTCCTCCCAAAACGATTACTTCCGGTGAAAACACATTGATCAGTGATGCCAATGCTATCGCCAGCTGTCGCACGGCGTTTAGCCAGGCCCAGACGGCCACGGGCTCTCCCTGCCGGTACCCTGCCAGCAATTCATGGGTATTCCGGTATTGTTTAAACGTACGGGCCGGCACGGTCACATCGCCTATCAGTTGCTCCAGCGAACCGGGTATATTGGTAATATCCAGCTCCTGCCGATTGCCATCGACAGTTACATGCCCCAGGTGGCCGGCTCTGTTGAAGGCGCCCTGGTACAGTTTGCCATCCAACCACAAACCGCCTCCCACACCAGTACCCAGCGTAAGCATCAGGGCGTGGCGGTATCCTGCCGCACTGCCGTAGGTGGCTTCCGCCACCGTGGCAGCATGGGCATCGTTAAGCACATAAACAGGCTGCTGCAGGAACGCTCCCCAGTTGCAGCCTTCCAATCCCTGCATTCTTCCGGGCATGCTGACAATTCGTTCATTGTCGGCGGCAACGATCCCGGGAGCCGCCAGTCCAACCCCACGGATTTCGCCACCCGACGCCGCAGCAAGCAGCGTCACCATCTTGCGGATTTCGTCTTTCCAATGAGCGGAATGACCATCCAATGTATCGACCGACAGCTGCTTAACAGGTTCCCCTGTTGCTAAATCGACCAGCGCTCCTTTAATTTTTGTTCCGCCCAGGTCAATCCCGATCGCATTCCCTTCCTGCATTTTGTCCATATTATTAATCATATCTGACCTTCGCTAACGCTCCAGCCACCGTCTACTGTCAACAGCTGGCCGGTTGTATATGCCGCGCCATCCGACAGGAAATAAACAACCGCTGCATTCAGATCTTCCGGCGCTCCCAGTCTGCCGCCATCCAACGGTTGTTTTGTTTTTGCAAATGCCACAATTTCGGGATTCCCCGCAGCCCGGGCCGACATAGGGGTGTGGACCAGCGCCGGTGCAATGGCGTTGATCCGGATGTTGTGCTGCGCGTAAAAAGCGGCGGTGGCCCGCACAAACCCGCCTACAGCCGCCTTTGCCGCCGCATAGGCATGGGTCGCAAAATAAGCAGGAGAAGGGGAATAGCCCAATACCGAAGACATATTAAGAATAGCGCCGCCCTGTCCCGCTTCCAGAAATGCTTTCACCGCTGCCTGATTCGACAACATCAGGGACGTCAGGTTTATATTCAAGGTATACTGCCATCCTTCCAGCGTCAGTTCATGCAAGGGGCCGTCGCCGCGGGGGCGGCCGCTTCCTCCTGCCACATGGTACAACCCGTCAAAACCTCCCCACCTTTCCCGGCACATCCTGATCGCCTCTATGGCTGTTTCCGGTGCCGTCGAATCTCCCATTAACCCGACCGCATTTTTCGGCAACTCCTCTATGGCCTTCTCCAACCTTTCGGAACCCCTCCCTACTACCACAATCTGTGCTCCTTCCCGGATCAATGCCTTCGCTGCTGCCAAACCAAGTCCGCTGGTTCCGCCAATAATCACAATTTTTTTATTTCGCAAACTTCTGCTCATGATCCTGTCTGTTAATGTCGCGTCTTATAAAATATCATACTACGTTGCCGGGCAACGTTTGCCCGGCAATAAGGGGATGGTCTGTGAAGACACAGACCATGGTGTGAAGACACAGACCATGGTATGCCCATGCCGCCTGCCTTTCGGTCATTTATTTTCCTGGTAACTCATCAGGAATGCCACGAGATCTGCCAGTTGCTGCTCTTCCAGTCCGAGCGTCGCCGGGTCGGGCATCAGCGAACGCGCTCGCTCACGGCTGACGACGTCCGCACTATTTACCGTAATCCGCTGACCGGCTGCGTCTTTCAGCAGCAGCTGAGTTCCTTCACTCTGTAAAAAACCGTATACGGTTTCCCCGCTTTTAGTCGTGATCAGCCAGGGTTCATAGCCGAAGACTACATCCGCATCGGGGTAAATAATCGCATCCAGTAATGCCGTACGGTCCAGTTTATTGCGGATATTCGTCAGGTCAGGGCCGATATCCGCCCCTGTTGCTCCCGTACGGTGACACGATCCGCAGCTTAACGCAAATTGTTCTTTCCCCCGGACAGGATCCGGTTTCATTTTCAGAATTTCCGGAATTGCATACGTCCTTCCCGCGCCGGTTTTGAAGTATTCGGTGGCCAGCACCCGCACCGACTGGTCGGGATTCGAAAAAATATGGGCGGTGATCACCTCCGTCAGTTCCGGGCTCAGCCGCTTGCCTGCGGCCAGTTGAATCAGTATTTTTGCCCCGGCCGGGTCCTTTGCCAATGCTGTAGCTGCCGCCGCTTTTTCGTCTGGGGCGACAGAGGTTTTAGTGAGCTGGTCACGCCATGTCTTCACCTCCTCCGACAGCGCCTCCGTCTTTTTTTCAACCGGGTAGAAACCTGCCCAATCGTTGCCGCTTCTGAACTCCAGCCACCACTGCGCAGCACCGGCCATTTCAGTGGGTCCGGCTGCGAGATCCTGCATCGCCTGCGCGGCTGCCTTTACCGGGATAAATGCCAGTCCGGTGAGCGCCTGATGGCGCTGTTCGAGTGCCAGCGGAGCGGCAGCGGCCCGCTGCTGCAACGCGCTTATGGCCGGTTCGGGGTGGATCCGCCAGACCAGTCCGGCCATGGCGTCTCCCCATTTCAGGGGATCACTGCCATACCGCTCCAGCAGCAAGGGGTAAACAGCCTGCTCCTTCCCCTCCATCGCCGTCCCCAACGCCTCCAGGTACCAACGGTCCTTCCCATCATACCCGTCGCAAAGTTTCAAAAGTAATTCCCTGCACGCATCCAGCGGAACGTCCCGGAGAGCTATGGCAACTTCTCTTCTCACCGCAGGCGACGGGTCTGCGGCCAGCATTTCCCCATAGCGGGCAGAAAGCTTGTCAACCGGACGCAACGCCCTGAATGCGGTAAGCCTGACCAGCGGATCCTGATCCTTCAGCAGGACTTCCACCTGGGCGATCCCCTTCCCGCCAAGCTGAGCCAGCAGCCAGATTGCCCGTGCCCGATGGTAAGGATTCTCTGCGTCCGCCATCCAGCGAACCAGTTCCGGCACCACCTTTTCCCCCTGCGCCAGCAAGGCGGCGAATCCCAGATGGCGGACATTCACAGCCGGATTGGCCAATGCAAGCAGCTGTCCCGGTGTGCTGCCGAGATCCAAAACAGGTGTTTTAAGTGTTTTGTTTTTAGGCTTGAGCCGGTAAATACGTCCGAATCCTTCTTTGTCATGCATGGCATGCCCGCCGACAATCGGATCGTACCAATCCGCAATAAAGACCGATCCGTCTGTTCCGACCGTCACGTCACTGGGGCGAAACCACTTCCGGGTATCGGTTTCTTCATTATCCCACCGGTAATCTTCGGTAGAAGCGCCTACGGAAGAGGCAAAATCAATCCGCCGGGAAAGGTCGAAACCCGCTCCATCTGTTACAGGCCGGTAACCGAACACCACATTTCTGCCGGCATCCGCACTGAGCAGCATCCCGCGGTATGATTCCCCCAGCGCATCCCCTTCGTATACCGCAAACCCCGTCGGCGCCCCCGGGCCGGTCTGGTCGCACGCCGGCATCACTCCCGGGTCCTCCTGATGCCAGTGAGCGGTAAATATACGCTGCCCGGGACGCTGATCTGCCCGCCAGGAGCGTGTCCCGTCGGCGCTGAAATAGCCGGCATTCCCGTTCTCCATCACCCAGCTGGTCCGGCAGGCCGCCACTTCATCATCGTTATCATTCTGCCATATATTCCCATACGAATCCACTGCCAGTTCATACGCATTTCTGAAATTATGCGCCATCACCTTCAGGTTGCTGCCGTCCGGATCCACCCGCAGCGCCAGACCACCGGTCCAGCGCCGGCCGTCATCGCTTTTGAGCCCCGGTGTATTGGAGGTATTATAAGGAGTACCGCCATTATAAATACTTCCGGAACGCAGGGTCCAGCCCTTCTTGTCCGTGACGATATGAGGCCCTGCATTGCCGACATTAAAATACCACTTGCCATCCGGTCCTGCTACCATCGAATGCAGGGAATGATCATGGTCATACCCGCCAAAACCTGTGAGGAAAACCTCCTTTTTATCCGGCTTGTCGTCGCCGTCTTCATCCGTATAGATAATCAGCGAAGGTGCCGAGGAGACCACAATTTTGTTGCCCAGTACGGCAATTCCCGTAGGAGCCTGCAGCGCTTCATCCTGCACAAACACCGTCGTTTTATCTGCTTTTCCATCGCCATCGGTGTCTTCCAGGATCATGATCCGGTCCCCCTTCGGATGGTGCAGTTTCTGTTCATCTTTGTTTTTAAAAGAACGGTAGTTGACTGCTTCCGTGACCCATACGCGGCCCCGGTGGTCAACGTCCATGCTGGTAGGATTAAAGAACGCAGGTGATTCGGCCCAGACACTCACTTCGAGGTCATCCGGCACCACGAGGACCGGCTCCCGGTCTGCCGGTATCACTCCGGTAAGGATGCTTGTCACTACTCCGAACAACACTGCACGCATTCCGCTGGTTAGTCCTTTTAGTTTGATATGCATGTGGTTGGGTGTTAATCGTTGCTGAATAATTTACGTAAATAGGCGGCGTTGTAGGTATAGCTTTCGAGCATATCTGCTCCCTTGGGCACAGCCCCTTCAATAGGCAGCCAGCCCTGATACCCGATTTCCTGCACAACCCGCCGGACCCTTTCAAAATCAACCACGCCTTTTCCCAGCAAGGCACCATTTTCTTTCATATGGATTTCAGCAATCCGGTCGTGCAGGAACGGGATTTCCTCATAGATATCATAGCCCATCTGGGTGGCGTTGGCGACGTCATAATAGACTTTAACATGTGAAGACCCTACGGCATCCAGAAGGGCCATATGTTCCCGGGCGCTTAACCAGGATTCAATTCCGAGGATCACGTCCGCCTTTTCGGCTTTCGCGGCCACTTTCCGAAGCCTCCGGATCACTTCTTTTTGCCCTGCATCATCGTTTTTCAGGTCTCCCTTTCCAAAAAAGGCCAGCAAAATCACCTTGCAGCCCAGCTGCTGCGCCACTTCAATACTGTCGCTCACCCATTCCTCTGTACGCGGATCCGACTTATAAGGGATGTTGTTCAATTCACCGATGGCCAGTCCGCCGATTTCAACGCCCGTCCCGGCCGCCATTTCCCTGTACTGCTGCTGTATTTCCGGTCTTCTCAGCTGCATATTGTTAGCCAGGGTACCCAGGCTCACCTGCACACCGTCCAACCCTATTTTCCGGGCGGTTTGCAGGGCTTCCACCTTTGACAGCCCCCCGATTGACCAATCACAAGCGCCTATTTTAACAGCGGGCTTCCCTGTTCTCAGGTCCGGCAACATCACCGCAGCCGTCATCCGGCTCAGGTTACGCAAGGCCTCTCGCCGGCTTATTTCACCACACATTTCGCAGATTTTCACAGACCTGGATTAAAATTTAGACAATCATACATTAACCACTTATCACCCGCAACAACTCATAACTCATAACTCATAACTCCTAACTCCTACCCCTCCTCAATTTCCACAATCTTCCCCGATTGTTTATCCTTCAGGATACGCTTGGTAGTTCCATAGTGTGTTAATTCTTCCTTGATCAGGTAATATTGTTCGTCGTAATCACGGGCCAGATTCGTTTGTTCAACCTCTTTTTTCCCCCTCCAAACCTCAAGTTCCACCGGTTCCCAACGCTTCGACCGGGCCGACGCATAGGCGGCGTCCATTACCGCATTCACGATATACCCGTCGTAAAATGTTTCGGAAGGAACAGTCCCCTTGTCCAGGGCATTAAACATATCGGCAAACATGTGGTTATAGCCCAACTCATTCACTTCATCTCCTACCGGGAACAGCCATCCCTGGTTACCCTCCGATTTTTCCGCGACATAATCCTGCCCGGTTCCGGTGCTGAACATTTCAAATCCCGTCCGCAGAAAATTATTGATCCATATCGTCCCCTCCGATCCCATCACCTCGTCTCTCAGGTCCAGTCCGCCCCGGAATGTCCAGCTCACCTCAAACTGACCGATGGCGCCGTTTTCGAACCGCACCAGCCCGACTGCATTGTCTTCCGCCGCAATCGGTTTTACCAAGGTACCGGCCCAGCACATTACTTCTACCGGACGAATGTCCTTACCCACATACCCCCGGGCGATTTCGATACAATGACACCCCAGGTCGATAATGGCGCCGCCCCCGGCAGTCTCCTTGTCCCAGAACCAGTCGCTGTGCGGCCCCGGGTGCGCCTCTCTTGACCGCGTCCAGAGCACCTGCCCGATACGCCCCTGACGCACGCTTTGCATCGCCTTTAAGGTTTTGGGGGTATACAATAAATCTTCCAGGTAGCCATTAAAAATACCTGCCGCTTCCACAGCCTGCAGCATTCGCAGGGCCTCCGCGGCATTTCTCCCCAGCGGTTTGGTACACAGCACGGCCTTTTTTGCTTTTACGCAGGCCTGAATCGCTGCTTCATGCAAGTGATTGGGTAACGCGACCACTACGGTATCTACTTCTTCGTGGTTCACTGCTTCCTCCAGCGAAACCGACCAGAAAGGCGCATCACAGACGCCGGCCAAGGCTGTGGCAGCCTCCTCCCGCCGGGCATACACCATGACAATGCGATCTTTATTGCGGCCGCCTCTGATAGAATCCGCGTAAAACCGCGCAATAAACCCTGATCCTAAAAGTGCTATTTTTCTCATTAATACTATTTTTGTAAGGCATTGATCTGTTTTCTGAATTCCCGTGGCTGCATATTATAGATCGTTTTGAAGTGCCGGTTAAAATTGGATAAGTTATTAAACCCACATTCGTAACATACTTCACCTACGCGTCTTTCTGTCTGCATCAGTAATTTGGCGGCATGCCCGATTCGCAACTCCAGCAAAAAAGAGGAAAACGTTTTACGAGTCCGGTATTTGAAATAACGTGAAAAAGCGGAAGGAGTCATATTCGCCAGCGCTGCTGCCTGTTCCAGGGAGATCGCACCGGTAAAATGCTCACCCAGGTACGTAAAGACTTCATGCAGGCGCTCTTCATCCGTTTCGTGCAATTCCATCATTCCGGAAGACGAAATCGTCCTGCATTCAGTTGTCTTGCAGGTAGCCATCGTGCTCAGTACATTCATCAGTACCAGCCAACGTTCCAGTCCGGGAGGTAAAGCGACCAGCTGCTGCAGGAGCGGTCCTATTTGTGCATTCGCCTTTCCTGTAAATTCCAGGCCATATTTGCTATGCTGCAGCATTTTCCGCACCGGCGCCATCTCCGGCAGCTGCAGGGTTTCTCCCAGCGACTGTTCCAGAAAATGCACCACAACGGACTTAGCCCTGAGCCCTGAATCCAGGCGGTAATAATGCTCATCATTCCGGTACATATGGGGCAGATCGGGACCGATCAATACCAGGTCTCCCGTTTGAAAACGACTGATATTATCCCCCAGGTACCGCGTCCCCGTGCTTTCGGTCACCCATACAATTTCGTATTCCGGATGATAATGCCAGGGAGTCGGATAGTAGGCGTAATCAAAGTCACAAACTACAAACGATGCCCCTACTTCTCTGGGCAAATGTTCTAACATCGCTTTCATAATCCCTTCACAACAGGCTGCAGGCTTAGGTGTATCATTTTATAAAAGTAGTGCATAAATTGGTATTATTCCTACAATAAAAAGCCAAAAATCAATACTATTTTGACAAGATGTGCAGCGCCGGGGAGGCGACGCTGCACATCCGGCACTATTCGTATAGGGGATTCTGGATCAGGGCCTTGTTCCGGTTCATTTCATTCATGCGAATGGGAAGGAAATAATACCGCGGGTGCCATTGCCTTTTTTGTACGGACGGAATAGCGGTATAAACGGGAATGGTAGTGACCCTGTCTGCCTGCAGCTGATGAACAATATCGACTCCTTTTGCGTCCTGGTAACCGGTTTCGGGGATCATCCAGTGCCTCACATCAAAAAAGCGGTGTTCTTCAAAGGCGAGTTCGATGCGTCGTTCGTGCCGGTACCGGTCAACCAGTGCCGCACCCGACGCCGTAACGGCAGGCATTCCTACCCGTTTACGAATCCGGTTGATCATGGTTCTTGCTTCTTCCTCTTCTCCCAGTCCCAGGCAAGCCTCGGCATAATTAAGCAGGATTTCGGTATACCGCATAAACCTCCAGGGACATTCCTGCCGGAATACCTGCGCATCGTATGCCGGATCGATTCCTTTCTTTAAATAGTATCCGGTATAGGTCCCGTTCCAGTCTTCGATCGGACTTTTTCGGGTATCCAATCCGGCAACCAGGTCGATTTTATTGGTAACAGGGTTCCATTTTTCAAACGCTCCGGTCTGGATAATCCCCTGCGGGTCCAGCCCGGCCACATCCGCCGTACGCGGCCTCCAAGAGGCTCCATCGTACAGAATGGAGGCATAAAACCGCGGATCCCTGTTGGCATAAGGAGCTGCTGCATGGGTCGGATTGCTCCAGTTAAAGGCCGTTCCGTCCGCCAATTCGTACGCATCCGCCAACTGGGCCACAGGCGTATTCCCTCCCCAGCAATGGTATCCGTTGGGGCTGTTAAAAAGCCCCGCATTTGCGCCATCGTTATCCAGCCGCTGCACGAAGAAACGAACAAATATGTCCTCAGGGGTTTCTTTCAGCAAAAAGATCTCTCCATAATTCCGGGACAGGTCCTCTTCCGGCTGCGGTTCCGCTTTGTACAGGTCATAGATCCCCAGGTCCATTACCGCTTTCGCGGCATTCTTCGCGGCCCGCCAGCGTTCCGCGCGATTTCCCCCTACATACCCCACCAGCTCTTTGTGGGCATACCCTGCTGCCCAGCTTCCATCCGAGTTGAATAAATCGCGGGCCGCATACAAAAGAGCACGGGATTTCAGCGCCAGTGCAGCCCCTTTGGTAGCACGACCACGATCCGACGGGATAATCAGCGCCACCGCCTTATCACATTCGGCCGTGATGAAGTTGATGCATTCCTCGAACGTATTGCGGGGAACTTCATAGTCTTCATTGAGACCATACGCTTTTTCAACCAGGGGAACTCCCCCGTATACCGAAACCAGCATGAAGTAAAGGTACGCCCTTAAAAAATGGACCTCTCCCGTCAGCCGGGCCTTCTGTTCTTCACTTACGGCAGAAGCGTCCGCTATTTTCTCGAAAAAAATATTGCAGGCACGAATCTGCCGGTAGGCATTTTCCCAAACAAAGCTGCCGCTGTATCCCCTTCCGAATGCCGAATAATCGCTCGGACTGATGTGGCTCTGGTTCAGGTTGCTGGTGCCATGGTCCCAGACGACCATCGCCTCATCGACGAAACTGGCGAACATATGCTGCTTATGTCCGTGCCCCAGTCCGCGATAAATATTGTTGACAAACCCCTGTACCAATGAAGCATCTTCACCATTCCAGACGGATTCGTCGGAGAATTGATCCAAAGGCTGTAGTTCCAGCGCTTCTTTGCAGCTGATTGTGGTGATTAACAACAAACTGACAGTAAGATAAATTATTTTTTTCATGATTGTCGCTTTTTAGAATGAAACCGTTAGCCCGCAATTGATGATTTTTTGCAGCGGATAGGCATAGCCGTTTACATGATTGTCTTCCGGATCAAAGTCGGTCAGATCAGGACTATAGGTAAGCAGGTTATTGCCGTTGATATAGACTCTGAAGGCTTGCAGACCGATTTTCCTGGAAAATTCCGGGTTCAGCGTATACCCGATTTCCAGGTTTTTAAGACGGACATAATCTGTTTTTCGTAAATAAAAGGTATTCCGGTTCGCTCTCCAGTATTCGTCCAGGCGGTTGGATGCCCTGGGCTTCCCGGCCTGGGTATTTTCAGGCGTCCAGCGGCCGTCATAGTCTTCCTTAAGGTAATTCCCGAAGTCTCCCGTACTCTCAAACGAGAGAAACCTGACGGCTCCGGCTGCTCCCTGGAACAACGCGGAAAAATCAAACCCTTTGTAACTGATACTCCAGTTAAGTCCCGCCTGAAAGGTTGGGATATCTCCTTTCTTACTTCTTACCCGGTCATTGGCGTTGATGACGCCATCGCCGTTTACATCCTCGAAGATGATATCCCCCGGCCTCGCTCCCGGCCAATGCACCGAATTATCGACCTGCTGCTGATCCTGATAGATCCCTGTTGCCTGGTAATACAGATCATTGTCGGGGCTTGACGGATTGGAAGGGATGGGTTTTCCCGTAGACCTCTGGTATTCCGGCGCTCCCGGCGCTTCATCCCAGAATGTGATTTTATTCGCAGAGTATCCGCCGTTCACCGCTACCCGGTAATCCAGTTCTCCGGCCCTGTCTTCAAAACCTACCTCAAAATCAAATCCCCGGTTGGTGAGTTTCCCGATGTTTTCCCGGGGCAGGCTCAACCCGGTGCTGGCGGGTACGGAAGCATTCCGCTGCCACAACATCTGCGAGCGTTTGTATTCAAAAAAATCGAGTGTGGTATACAATTTCCCCTTCAGAAAACTTAAATCCACCCCGATGTTAGACTGGTTAGCCACTTCCCAGGTAACATTCGGGTTCGGTATGCGAGACTCCGCCAGCACGATTTCTTCCTGGGTCTCATTGAAAATATAACTCTGACTGTCAATGGCATAGGTGGTCAGATACTGCCACTCGCTAATCCGGTCGTTACCGGTTTTCCCGACAGAAGCCCTTAATTTGGCAGACGGAATTGCAGACAGGTGTTCTTTCCAGAAATTTTCTTCCGACATCCTCCATCCTACCGAAACCCCCGGAAAGAAACCGAAGCGCCCGGCCTCGGGAAAAATGTAGGATCCGTCTACCCTCCAGACAAATTCTGCCAGGTATTTTTCCTGGTAGTTGTAATTGACCCTTCCGAAATAATTGAGCCGTGCATTATGATAGGCACTTCCCTGGTTGTCCTTTGCTTCCCCTCCCCCGACATTCAGGATGTCGAGCGCCGTGGAAACGAAATAACGGCGATACGCTCCAAACATCTCTCCGTGGCCTTTCCGGGATTCGATCCCGGCCAGGAATTTAAGATTATGGGCGTTTCCGATCGTTGTCTGATAATCGAAAAAACCGTTAAGAAGTATATTCTGGCCGTCATTCAATGTCTGGAAAAGGGTAGCATCCGGCTGGCCCATTTTATTCCTGGAGAGCAGAGGTTGCTGATTCGAATCGACAGACTGTCCGTCCCAGGAATACAGGTACCAGGGTTTCTGGAACCGCTTCCGGACACCGATTCCTTTATCCAGACTGGCATTACCCGTAAACGACAGGCCCTCAATTCCCGGGATAATGAGGTTGATTTTAAAGTTGCTGTTCAACACGTACTGCTTGTTCCGGTCATATCCTCCCGCATCCGTTGCGATCACAACCGGGTTCATTCCATAAGCCAGGTCCGGTCCCGGCATGCCGTTCGGCCAGAAGCCGTGCGACGTCGGTTTGCTGAGCATCAGCATCCAGAAAAGATCGGTTGCGGAATCGTCCCGGTTACGGGTAGCGGCGCGACGGCTGTCTTCCATCCGGGTTCCTGCATCAAACCCCAGCCTGATGTAGGGATTGATCGTCACATCCAGGTTGGTTCTGAAATCGTACTGACTAAACCGGGTTGCGCTGTTGTGGTACATGGCTCCCTGGTTTTTTGCGCCCATTGACACAAAGTACCGGACAGATTCCCCACCGCCCGAAATATTCATGTTCGTGATCGTTTGAGGCGCCCAATCACGGAATACCACATCAAACCAGTCCGTATCAGGATACCTCCACGGATCTGAACCGTCTGAAAATTTTTGAATTTCATCGGCCGTGAACCTTCCCGACCGTCCCCGGTAACTGTCTACTTCATTAATGGCAGTCGCATATTCGGCGGCATTGGTCATGTGGGGAAGCCGGGTCGGTTGCTGCACTCCCTGGTTCACATTAAGGCTGATCAGCGGTTTACCCGAGGCGCCTCTTTTTGTTGTAATCAGAATGACCCCATTGGCTGCCTGTGATCCGTAAATAGCCGCGGATGCATCTTTCAGAACGGTAACCGACTCAATACTGTACGGGTCTATACGGTCCAGAGAACGTCCCGGAATGCCATCCACTACCACGAGCGCACTGTTGTCACCCAATGTATTGGTTCCCCGTATCCGGACCACCGAGCCGTCCCTTCCGGGTTCACCGCTTCTCGTAACCACTGTCACACCGGCCATTCTGCCGGCGAGGTTGTTGCTGACGTTCAATACCGGCGCTTTGACGATTTCCGATCCCGGTACGTTGGTAATCGCACCCGATAGGGTTGCTTTCCTGGAGGACCCGTAGCCCACCACGACCACTTCCTCCAGCGATTTGTTATCTGCGGTCAGCACCACATCCAGCACGTTGTCCGTTCCCACCTGCACCTCTTTGGTCAGATAACCGATAAAAGAGAAGATCAGCGTGTTTGCCGATTCCGGCAGCACTAATTCATACACGCCTTCATTGTTTGTTATAGTCCCTCTCTGAGATCCTTTCAATACGATACTGACCCCTGGCAGAGCCACTCCCTGAGCGTCGGTCACCTTTCCAGTCAGCCTGCTGTCCGCTATCGCCGGTGATTCATTTTGCCTCTGGCTATACCTTGCCGTACTTTCCGTGACGGCCGGCTTTAACGGATCCTCATATACGCTTTCACGTGCAGGTATTCCGGCTTCCTCAGTAGCTGGTATTCCCTGTATCCCGTTTTCCCCTCTTACACCGGACCAGGTATTCACCAGCATCAGGACGCCTGTCAGCAAGACAGCATAACGCCAGGGAAACGGCGCAGGCAGCACGTACTTTCTAGTACTTTTCATAAGATTATCGTTTATTAATTAGCAAAAGGTTACTACGTCGATAAATCATGCCCCGGCTGCTTGTGAAGACTACAAGGTCCGGCATTCAATAGGATAACCGCTAATTAGCTTCTACAAAGCTACAATTACTCACTAGCACTATTCCAGCATTTTTAAGGCTTTTTTTGATACTTTTTTGACTAAACGGAGAGATTGGCTTTCGGATGTCGGCTTTCGGAGATTGGCTTTCGGCAATCGGATGGCTTTAAAATCGTTTCATTTTATCCCATTCTTTATGCAGGCAAAAAAATCTGCCGTTGTTTTTGCAACATTGTTGTATTTATGCAACATTTGCAACGTTGTTGCATTTTGGTCTTCGGTTGCTTAACCAGGCGCAATATGAGACCGCCATCTATCCCTGTTAATTTTTACTTTATGCGCTCTATTGTTTATCTACTCAAAAGCAAGCTATTCAACACTGTCGTTCTTTTCGCTTTGTTGTCCGGCTTTACGGTGCAGGCTCAAAACCCTGCTACAGGTGTCCTTTCCGGGGAATTGACCGATAATACCCATGCCCCCGTTGCCGGCGTGAATGTGTTTACTAAAGACGGTCGGTTTTCGGCTATTTCGGATTCGGCGGGGCATTATCAGCTGAACCTGCCTGCCGGTAACTTCAGGATTGCATTTTCTCATCTGGCCTTCGGCAAAACGGAACAAACGTTCACCATTTCAGAAAGCGGCGCCACAGACGGTTCCCTTCAGCTGAACGGCTCCGTTAATCAACTCGACGCTATCACCGTAACCGGTTCCGCCATGCCTGCCGAGCTCAGGACGATCGCTTCCAGCATTTCGATCTTAAAAGCGACTGACCCTGAGATGCAACAGATCCAGACGATCGACGACGCCCTGAACTTCATTCCGGGGCTTTCGGTTGGCAGAAGCCGCGGACTTACCACAACCGGCACACATACTTCTGTTACTTTGCGTGGAACAGGTGCGTCGAACCGTACACTGATCCTTAAAGACGGCGTACCGATCAATGATGCGTACACGGGTGGTGTTTCGGAATGGAATTCAACTGCAACCGGAAGCATAGCAAGCATTGAAGTCGTAAGAGGACCAGGTTCTTCTATCTACGGCTCCAATTCCATGGGCGGCACCATCAATCTTGTCACGGAAGTCCCTACGGAAAGCCCTACCCTTGGCGTGGACCTGCGGTATGGTTCAATGAATACACTGCAAGCCGGAGCGAAAGCGGGAAAAACTTTCAAGAATGGTTTTGGCATTATCGCCTTTGCAGCATACAAAAAGACCGATGGCTACCAATACATGGCCGACAGCCTGTGGCAAAACTATTTTCAAAAGCCGGCCATGGAACTTCTGAACATTAATACCAAGATTTCCTACCAGATCAATCCGGACTCAAAACTGGAAGCGATCATGGACCACCACTTGCAGAAACCGGTCTCCGGTACAACAATCATTTATGATGACAAGTCCGTCACCAATAATTATTTGCTGCGCTACATTGGTAAAAATACTGCTTTCAGCTACAGCGCCACCGCCTATTACAACCGTAACGACAGGGCTTCAACGGCGCTCAGATGGAATAGTGCGGAAAGTCAGTTTAATACGCCCTATTACACCTCGGCAGTACCGATTGCCATTTATGGTTTTATTGGAAAAATAAACAAGAACTTCAAGAACCACTCGGTGACCGTGGGCGCCGACATCCGGTTGACCCGGTCGGCCTCTGAAAAGTTCTATGAAGGCCAGGGCAACCAGAATTTCTCCGGCAACCAGAACTTTACCTCTTTTTTTATCAATGATGAGGTAGCCCTTGGTTCCGCCGTCAACCTCAACGCAGGACTCCGCTACGACAACTGGCAGAATGTGAACGGCAGGTTTTTTGATAACATGACCGGAAAGGATATTACCATTGCGTATACAAAGGCCTCCTCCAATGTACTGTCTCCCAAAATCGGACTCGTCTACCGCCCAACCCGGCAGGTCCGCTTCCGGTCCCAATACGCTATGGGCTTTAAGGCGCCCAGTAGCTATTACATGTACAATTCCGCACCGTTGGGAAGTTCCTTCCGCCTTGGCAACCCCAACCTGAAACCTGAACGCATGGTCTACTCCGTCGACCTGGGTGTGGATTTTTATGTAAGCAATGACCTGGAACTATCGGCTACCTACTATACTTCCCGGTACAAGGATTTCAATGAAAGTATCCTGATTGCCGCAAGCGATGTCCCCGCTTACTTTGACCCGGCCGGTCTTCCGGTCAGACAATACACCAACATCGGTAAAGTCAGGCTAAACGGGCTGGAAACCTCCCTGCGCTACAAGTTCCACCCTCATTTCACACTGATCGGAAGTTATTTCCATAACCGGTCCAAAATCATATCGTACCAGCCCAATCCATCTTATGAGGGCAAGGAAATGGACGGCAATCCGCATCATACCGTCAGTGGAGGACTGGTATATGATCACCCGAAAATCATCCATGCAGGGATTTGGGCGAGGCATACCGGCAAAAGTTTCGGAGATCTTGAAAATACCGAAAACCTGGTCATGGCGCCTGTCAGCGTTCTGGATCTGAAAGTTGCAAAACAGATCGGAAAGTTTGCGGTAACCGCCAATGTCCTCAACCTCCTTGATAAGCGGTATTACGGAAGCTACACTTCGGCTGCCAGTTACTATTATGCTCCCGGACGCTCGGTGAATATGGGATTCTCTTATTCTCTAAAATAGAAAGCAATGAGGAATCAGCTGCTCTTAGCGGCTTGTACAGGACAAGCCGTTTACATGCTAACCTATCTCTCAGCCAGGCAGCTGAAAGGCACAGGTCTGTCCACTGATCTGAAGGCAGCCGCCGGTACGCTTGCGCTTATGGTGACCGGAGCCCTTTTGGCAGCAGGATGCAACGTACGTTCAATCAACGGTTACGAACCCGCCCTGGTTTTAGTGTCCGCGCTGCTGGCCATGAGCTATTTCTACTATTACGAATCCAGAGCGCAGCCACAAACAAGCCATTGGCTGGTGGGAGTATGGATACTTTCAACCATTTGCCTGGGGAGTTTACGCCCCCTTTTTCAAGCTGATAACGGCACCTCTTTCCTATGTTTGGCTACCGGCCTGACGGCTGGCGCGGGTTTCTATTTTTCTGTTGGATTGCTTCGACAGGACAAGGTGCTTTTCGGACAGAATAGCGCACTGCTAGTGGCTGTATATTGCATTTTCCTCCTTATGGATCCCTCCCGGGCCCAAAGCCCTGAAACCGTAAGTACAGGTGAATTATCCCCCCGGTACGGGGTTGACTGGGTTGCACCGGTTCTCCTGCTCCTTTCATTTATAACAGGCCTATTGCTTAACCATAACAACAAAACATCATGCTGAATTACCTGGAGTCTTTTTTGTACCTGATTACTACTGCACTGGCTTACCCGGTTGCCATCGGGCTTGTCGCCCTGATCTTGTGGACGGCCCTATCACTGGGCGCTTTCGTAAGGGAAGCCTATGACCGCAGAAAAAACACCCACAGTGCTGCGGATCTTTTTAAAACACGGTATGCACAGCAAATCCGCGAGGCCCTTGATGACCCGGACCGTGCGGATATATGGCTTACCCGCCTGATCCGGAACTGGGAAAAAATGCAAATCAATAAGCTGGACCGTGTGCGCTTTATGATCAAAACCGGGCCTTCGCTCGGCCTGATCGGCACGCTGATCCCGATGGGGATTTCGCTGGCGTCATTATCCGAAGGCAACCTGATGGCAATGTCAGCCAATATGGTCACTGCCTTTACTTCTACCATTGCCGGTATTGCCTGCGGTGTTGCCGCCTACCTGATCAGTATGCAGAAAGAAAAATGGCTGAAATCCGACTTTCTTGAATGCGAAGTTTTCCTGGAAGTTTTGCTCCGTGATGCGGAAAAACAAAAAACATCTTTAGTCGCCTGAAAGCAGTTCACCCGCATTAACCGGTACAAATGAAACTTCTCCATAAATCCCGCATAACAGCCTCGGATGAACCTCTTGAGGATCCGATCAACGGTGTTGCCAATCTTTTTGACGTCAGTGTTGTCTTTATTGTAGCCATGATTTTCGCGCTTGTTTCGGCACTGAACATGCTTGACATGATAGACCCTTCCTCCCATGTAACGTTCACCAAACAAGCTGCCAATGGTGAAATAGAAATTGTGGAAAAGAAAGGGAAAGCAATAACAGTCAAAAAGATCACCAAGGACCAGTCTTCAGGAAAAGGCGAGCGGCTTGGCACCGCTTATAAACTAGAAGACGGCCAGGTTATTTACGTCCCTGAATAGCAGGCCCCGAAACTGAATTTCACACCCAACTCCCGTTGTCATGAAGGTTTTTCTTTTACCGCTCTCGTTGCTTTTATTCTCCTGGCTGCCATTGTCTGCTCAGGTGCGCATCAGCCTGGTGTTGTCTGACAATTACACCAGCACAGGCTATAGCGTTACCGAAAAGCTTAAGCATTTAGCAGACTTTTCCCGTCAATGTCAGGTCCGGGTTTTTCCGCAGGAAGGCTTTTACGATACCGATCTTGCATTTCTGGAAAAATCGGACCTGATATTTGTCTATGTTCACAACGGCAGCGTTTTCGAACAGGCCAAACCGCAGCTGCTTGCGGCAATCGGAAAAGGCGCAAAGGTCTATGCACTGGGAGGCACACCGGCGGAGGATGTCTACAAGTCAATGGGCGTGATGTTCAATGCCTCGGTACTGCACTATTTTGCAGAAAGCAGCCCGGAAAATATTAAAAACATGGTACTCTCGCGGCTGGACAAAGACTTCTCTCTGAAATTCGATTATCGTGAAGTGATCCAATACGCCGATGCGGGGATATATTCGCTGGTCCGGGACAGTATTTTCACCGATCCCGACTCCTTTCGCAAGACGTATGAAAATTACCGGCCGGGGAGGCCTTGGGTAGGTTTCTACGTTTTCCGCTATGAGATATTAACCGGCCAGCATCAGTACCTGGACACCCATATCCGGCACCTTGAAAAGGCAGGGTTCAATGTCATGCCCTTTTACGGATTTCCTTTAAACAGCTCACTTCAAAAATTCTGCATGGACTCGCTGGGAAAAGCAACGATCAATTTCCTGGTGTCTGCATCTTCGCTGCCCGGTTCATCTCCGGAAGAATTGGGACTGGTATTTCAAAAGCTGGGGGTTCCAGTTCTGAGCGCTATCCAGCTTGACCAATCCGGAGAAGCCTGGGAACGGTCACCCGTTGGTCTGAGCATTTTTAACCGGACGATGCACCTGACCCGCCCTGAAATGACAGGGCAGATACAACCGACGGTAACGACCAGTCAGGAGCACAAGACGTATCCGGGCGGCATCCAGGTCAGTGAAAAAAAAGCAATTGAGAGCCGTGTACAGCGTCTGGTCGACCGCATCATTGCCTGGGACCGCCTTCAAACGAAAGTCAACAATGAGAAAAAAGTGGCATTCATCTACTACAGCAACCCTCCCGGTAAAGAAAACATCGGCGCCAGTTATCTGAATGTACTGCCCCAAAGCATGCACACTATTCTCGACAGGATGAACAGCGAAGGATATGACCTGGGTACAGCCGGCTTGCCCGACAGCAATCGCATTTACGACGATGTAATGGGGCGTGGCCGTAACATCGGCAACTGGGCGCCGGCCGAAATCGATCAACTCGCCAGGGAAGGGAACCCGGTTTTGATACCGGTAAATACCTACAAGGGCTGGTTTGACAAACTTAGTCCCAGGTTCAGAAACGAAGTCCTTAAAAAATGGGGACAACCGGATACGGCCAGGATCATGACGTGGAAAAACCCGGCCGGTGAAACTTTCTTTGTACTTCCGGCGGTGCGATACGGAAATATCCTGCTCACGCCCCAGCCTGCCAGAGGTTGGAACCAGGCTATTTCCAAGGCGTATCATGATGTAACGCTTCCGCCGCACCATCAGTATATCGCTTTCTATTTATGGCTGCAACAGGAATTCCGCGCAGACGCCGTCATTCATCTCGGTACCCATGGTACCCATGAATGGCTTTCAGGAAAGGAAGCCGGGCTGAACGATGATGACGCACCGGAAGCTTTGATCGGCGACCTGATCAACATTTATCCGTACATCGTTGATGATGTAGGTGAAGGACTGCAGGCCAAAAGAAGAGGGATGGCTATTATTATAGACCATCTTACACCTCCATTCGACAAGGCCGGGCTGAACCCTGAACTCAAAGAGCTGGCAGGACTCATCGATGATTACACGTCCGCCGGCGGGAAAAGCCCCGCCCTCGCACAGTCCGGACTGGCAGCCATAAAAAGGCTTTCTTCAAAAATGGGGTTGCAAAAAGACCTGGGGCTTTCGGAGGCTTTTACGCAGGAAGAAATAGAAACACTCGAACATTATATCCGGGAAATCGGGGAAAAACAAACCCCCTTCGGGATGCATACTTTCGGCAAATCGCCTTCGGCCGAAAATGCCGGGCGTACGGCCGAAGCTATTGTGGACCGGCAAAAAGACTTGTCTGTCCCGGAGCGGAAAAAACAGATCGCCGATCTGACCGATAAACTGCTGGTCAGCGGTCCTGGCGAATTGAATGCCCTCATGGATGCCCTTAACGGCAAGTACATCCGCGCCGGTCAGGGAAATGATCCGCTGAGAAACCCCCAGTCGCTTCCTACCGGTAAAAACTTCTTTGCATTTGACCCTTCCAAAATACCTTCCCTGGAAACCTATAAAACAGGAAGCGATCTTGCACAGCAATTGATTGATCAGTACCAAAAAGCTCACAACGGCGCGTTTCCTGACAAGGTGACCCTGAACCTGTGGTCCACCGAAACCATCCGCCATGAAGGAATCATGGAATCGCAAATCCTGAATCTCATGGGCATACGTCCCACGTATGATGCATTCGGGCGGGTAAAGGGCGTTGAAACGATTTCCCGGACTGCACTCAAAAGGCCCCGGGTAGATGTCGTAATGATTCCTTCCGGACTTTACCGTGACATGTTTCCGAACCTGATGGAACTGCTTGATCAGGCGGTCAGCCTTGCCAAGGGAATGGACGAACCCGACAATTACATCCGGCAGCATATTCACGCCGCGCAGCAGCTGCTTGTCCGGGGAGGTATCAACGACGAAAAACTGGCAGAGCGCCTGGCATCGGTCCGGATGTTTTCCGTTCCCAGCGGCGCTTACGGAACAGGGATCGAAAACGTGGTGGAAGCGTCTTCTACCTGGGATACGGAAAGCCAGGTGGTGGATGTCTACTTTAACCGGATGAGCCATTTATACGGGCAGGGATTCCGGGGGGACAAACCGGAAACAGCGGACACCACCCTTTCAAGGGATTTCAGCATACAACTTCTGAAAAGCTCGTTATCAGGAACCAAAACCGTGGTTCACAGCAGGTCTTCCAATGTTTACGGGGCACTGGACAATGATGATTTCTACCAGTACCTGGGTGCAACGGCTATGGCCGTGAGATCCGTGGACGGCACAACGCCTGATGTGACCGTGACCAACCTTGCTGACCCCAACCAGATGGGACAGGAATCACTGGATAAGTATATCGGCAGAGAAATGAAAACCCGCTATCTGAATCCTAAGTGGATCAATGAAATGCTCGACGAAGGCTATTCAGGCGCCAGGATGATCAGCAAAGTAGTCGCTCATCTCTGGGGCTGGCAAGTGACTGTACCGGAAGCGATCGACGAAAACAAATGGCAGCAAATGTATGACACCTATGTAGAAGATCAGTATGGGCTGGAAATTAAAAAGAAGTTCCGAGAAGCTAAAAACATGTATGCCTACCAGACAACGCTTTCGAGAATGCTCGAGGTAGTCAGAAAAGAGTACTGGCGCCCGGATGAAGAAGTAACCCGGAACCTGATCAGAGAATACATGAGCACTGTAGCGGAAACAGGGCTTTCATGCAACGGTAATGTGTGCGCTAACAGCAGTCTGACGAATTTCATTTCCGATAAGATGCAAGACATTCAAGGAATCACGGCAGCGCAGTTCCAATCCTACCAGCAGCAGCTGGCCGCTATTCAAAGTCCCGGCCCCGGCATTACCGGTCAGCCGGCACCTGTACAGCACGCAACTCCCAAACCCGCCTCCGGGCATACCGAGAACCCTGCACCCGCCCGGCGGAATCCGGAGACCGCTCAACAGCAGGTATCGGAAGTAAGCGGCTATAAAATGGAGGAGGTACAAAAGGGAAAATCCAACTCAAATGAGGAAGACCATCCGGCGAAACCTTCAAAAACAGCCTTGTTCTGGATGGTAACCCTTACGACGCTGGCGTTCCTGGCAGGCAAACAATGGAGAATCTGATCGAGGGACGCCCGGAGCAGGGAGAAAGGTTGGGTAGCGACAAAAAATTCATTCGGGAACTTCACGCCGGAACAGCCAGATAACCCGTGCAATAAGTGCCAGTATGATCATCGTAAACAGGGTCATGAAAAAATGCACCTTTCTAAAATCGGTCGTTTGCATCAGGAAGCGGTCCTCCACTTCACTGTAATAGAGGTTCAGGTAGTTATTCTTCTGTGCCTCTTTGAAAAAAGCGCCATCTACATTTTGCTCGTATAACTTATTGTTGTACTGGAGGTACACCCAATTCTTGTTTTTAGGCGTATTTCGCCTGACCGTCTTCAGCACTTCCACTTGTTTCATTGGGAGGTAGTTATCCAGGTTTTGCTGTCGGTTCTTATAATATTGAATGCAGCAAAGCCCTATTCCAAACGCGATGATACCGAGGTAATAGTAAACGTAATTCCCTTCCAGCCGCTTAGACATCCGCACAATCCGGGAAATCCAGGAATTCCCCGAAGCCGGTGAAATAAAGGGCATGTTCCGGTTGTCGATAGGGGGGGCCAGGTGCTTACAGAACTCCATGACCGGGTAATAGCCCGGATGATACATGGAGATGCAGCGCGTTTCCCCATTGGAAAGGGAATACCGGGTGTAGCCCACCGGATGTCTTCCAAGGCGTTCAAATCGTTCGGCCCGCACAAATGCGTCCCTGTTCACTGTAAAGTCTCCTTCAGGGGTTGTCCATCGGACCGTTTGGGCAACAGCATCCAGCACCAGCGTATGCGCTATGCCATGACGCCAGTGATCCCATACCATGACAACATAAATCAGGAACCCAGTACTTACTGCTGCTACATAAATACCCGCCAGTACGGGCACCAGCCAGGAAGGCGCAAAAGCAGGATCGACCGGCACTTTTACCACAAACCCCAGTAAAAAAACAAGCCCCAGAAAGACCGGTATCAGAACGAAGACCGACGATCCCATCCAGCCTACCCACTGAAAAGATGGAGGCTCGTAGGTTTGAATCGGAAGCGGAAGGGCGGATGGCCCCTGCTTCTTAGTCAGCCATAAGCCTCCGGCGATGAACAGGATAAACGGGATAAAAACAACTAAAAATACAGTGGTTACATGCATCGAAAAAAAGAAAAGGTCCATTCTTAAAAATAAGCATTTTTCCGCTGAAAAACAACCCTGCCGTAAGCAGGGCACACTTCCCCCCTGCTGCCCGATGCTTGAAAATACAGGTTTTCCTATACCCTTTTTACAGGTAAACATGGATTTAAACTCTTGCTTCCGGTGCGGACCTTTGTAACGGATATTTTCCTTATGCCGTTACCCGATTCTTTAACAAATCTTCAAAAAATCGCTTATGAAAAATTATACGCTATTGTTCGCCTGGCTGCTCGTCATGATCAGTAACCTGGCCGTATCACAAACCTGGACCTGGACGGGCACTACCAGCGACGACTGGAGTGTCGGAAGCAACTGGAGCCAGGGTTCCGCCCCCGGCCCTTCTTCCGTCGTCTCTGTCCCGTCGACCCTTGCCGACGGGAAACCCTGGCCCAGGCTTTCCGGCAACGTGACCATCGGGAGTCTGACCCTGAATCCCGGCAGCCGGCTGGACGTGAACGGCTCCGGCATTACCACAGCCGCTGCGGTAAGCATCACCGGCGCTACCGTGAAAAGCAGCGCAGGTTCTATTGTCATAGAAGCAGGCGGCGCGTCCAGTCTCCGTAATTCGGTGTTCGAAGACGATCTTGATTTTACAATCAACAATGCCGCCGCCCTGAACGAAGCCGATCTTACCGGCCGTAATACCTTTGAAGGGAATGTTACGTTTACGATAGCCAGCACGGGCACCGCGAACATTTCTACCAATTTCAGGTCGCTATTTAAGAAAAACCTGACGATCGAACGGACTGCTGCAGGCGCCACCAGTTTATTGACCAGCACTGCGGCCAAATCAGAAGCCGTTACCGGAAATCTCCGCTACAATAACAACGCCGGAGGAAGCACTACTATCGGAGGTACCTCCGGAGAAACGATCATAAGGGGCAAACTGGATATCGCTGTTGCAACCGCCGGCTCCAATCCAACTTTTACGGTACGCCGGCTGACCAATCTGCAGGGCGGGGGTGTGGTATCGATTGAAAATCCGGGCACGATCAACCTTACAAATGATACGCTGACATTGGCCGGCTTCACGGTGACCGGCAAGTACGGGAGCAACAGTAATCTGGGGGACAACCTTTTTTCCGGAACATTTGCCTATTCCGACGCGACCGGGAACACCGGGATCTTATACAGTTACGGGAACAGTTTCGGGGGACCGGCCAGCTTTTCCCTTAACGGCACTGCGGCCAGCCATTTCTATGAGAGCCATAACAATTCGGCGATTGGAAATGTGTATAAGGGCAATGCCGTGTTTACGACCGGCAGCACTGCCTCCCTTTACATTGGGTACAACCGTTCTGTAACCTTTGAGGCTGACCTTTCCGTAACACGGACTGTTTCGGGTACGACAGATATTTTCACAAATAGCGGGAGCGTCGGCGGTAATTTCAGCTATACCAACGAAGCCGGCGGCAGCACCACGATCGGAAAAAGCGGCGATGTCGTACCGGTTGCCGGCAAAGTCGATCTACTGACGGACTGGACAGAGGGCAGTAGCGCTTTCAATCTGTATGGCCTGGCCAACCAAACTACCGGCGGTACCATCGAGATCAAAAAACCGGGGACGTTCAACATTACCGGCAACAGCCTTGTCGTGAATGAAATGAAAATACTGGAAAAAAACGGGAGCAACAGCTCCCTGGGAGACAACACCGTTTCCGGAATATTCACCTATTCCGACGCGACCGGGAACGCCGGGATCTCGTACAGTTATGGGAACAGTTTCGAGGGGCCGGCCAGCTTTTCCCTTAACGGCACTGCGGCCGGCCATTTCTATGAGAGTCACGGCATTTCGGCGATTGGAAATGTGTATAAGGGCAATGCCGTGTTTACGACCGGCAGCACCGCCTCCCTTTACATTGGGTACAACCGTTCTGTAACCTTTGAAGCGGACCTTTCTGTAACACGAACGGCTTCGGGTACGACCGATATTTTCACAAATGGCGGGAGTATCGGCGGTAATTTCAGCTATACCAACGAAGCCGGCGGCAGCACCACGATCGGAAAAAGCGGCGATGTCGTACCGGTTGCCGGCAAAGTCGATCTACTGACGGACTGGACAGAGGGCAGTAGCGCTTTCAATCTGTATGGCCTGGCCAACCAAACTACCGGCGGTACCATCGAGATCAAAAAACCGGGGACGTTCAACATTACCGGCAACAGCCTTGTCGTGAATGAAATGAAAATACTGGAAAAAAACGGGAGCACCGGCTCCCTGGGAGACAACACCGTTTCCGGAACATTCACCTATTCCGATGCGACCGGGAATGCCGGGATCTTATACAGTTACGGGAACAGTTTCGAGGGGCCGGCCAGCTTTTCCCTTAACGGCACTGCGGCCAGCCATTTCTATGAAAGTCATAACAATTCGGTGATTGGAAATGTGTATAAGGGCAACGCCGTGTTTACGACCGGCAGCACAGCCACCCTTTACATTGGGTACAGTCGTTCCGTAGCCTTTGAGGCAAACCTTTCTGTAACACGGACTGTTTCGGGTATAACCGATATTTTTACAAATGGCGGGAGCATCGGCGGTGATTTCAGCTATACCAACGAAGCCGGCGGCAGCACCACGATCGGAAAAAGCGGCGATGTCGTACCGGTTGCCGGCAAGATTGACATCGTCACGGATGCCCTGACCGGCACTCCTGATTTCAATCTGTACGGTCTGGCCAACGAAACTGCCGGCGGTACCATCGAGATCAAAAAACCGGGAACGTTCAACATTACCGGCAACAGCCTTGTCGTGAGTGAGATCAACGTACTGGAAAAAAATGGCAGCAGCAGCTACCTGGGAGAAAACACCTTTTCCGGAACATTCACCTATTCCGACGCGACCGGGAACGCAGGGATCTTATACAGCTACGCGAATAATTTCGAGGGTGCGGTCAGCTTTACCCTTAACGGCACTGCGGCCAGCCATTTCTATGAGAGTCACGGCATTTCGGCGAATGGAAATGTGTACAAGGGCAATAGTACGTTTGTCAGAACAGGAGATGCTTCCCTGAATCTGGCATTCAACCGGGTTTCAGAATTTCATAAAGACCTGACGATCACTACAGCTGCCGGGTTGACTGTTAACAGTGCGCTTCGTTTTGCGGGCAGCAGCGACGGCACACTACAGCAATCCGGTTCGCAGGGGCTGCAGCTTCCGGGACTGATCCTGGCTAAAAGCGCTGCCGCCAAACTGGTACTCAACAGCCCGGTCAACATCTCCGGAACCGTGAGCTTTGTAAACGGGTATATACAGACGGATGCCGGCGGCTACCTCAATTTTGCCGGCAACAGCGCCAGTCACAGCGGGGCCGGCGACCAGAGTCATATCGTCGGCCCGGTGCGCAAGACCGGCACCGGCGCTTTTACCTTCCCGGTTGGGAACGGCACTACCTACCATCCGGTGGCGCTATCTGCTCCCGGCGGAACAAGCCATGTTTTCAGCGCGGAATACAAAGCCAGCGACCCGGTGCACTACAACCCGGGAAGCTTTGAGACTCCGTTGGAAAAAGTTTCGGATCAGGGCTACTGGGATGTACAGCGGCTGAGCGGCAGCAACGGCGTATTCCTGACACTGAGCTATAAAGTCCCTGCCGGGTTTATCACTGAACTCAACGATCTCCGCGTGGCGCATTGGAGTGGTACAAGCTGGGAAAGCCTGGTGAGTATCACAGACGAAAGCAGCACCCCTACCGAAGGAATGGTAAAAACGGCAAATCCGGTGACCAGTTTCAGTCCTTTTGCATTGGCCACCACTAATTTCCTGGCAAACCCCTTACCCGTGAAGCTGGCAGCGTTTTCCGTGAAAAAGGAAGGAAATGCCGCCCTGCTGCAATGGGTTACCACAGAAGAGGTCAACAGCGATCGTTTTGAAATAGAACGGAGCGCCGACACCCGGCACTGGCATACAGCAGGCCAGGTTCCGGCCCGGGGCGAGGGCGATTCCCCCCAGACCTATTCGTACACCGATGCGTTGCTGCTTACGTTGGACGGAGGTAGCAACGGGAAGCGGTATTATCGCCTGAAAATGATCGACAGGGATGGCAGCCACTCGTACAGCGATATCCGCAGCCTGTCGGTCGAAAGTAACCACAGCACCAAATTGACCGTCTATCCGAATCCGGCCTCCGACTATATCCACATTGTACCCTCCCCTACTCTTGCGCCCTCCTCCAATCCAGTTGTCGGTCAGGTTGAGTTGTTCGATGCTGCAGGCATCAGACTCGCGTATCCGCAGCAAGTTTCAGGCGACAGGCTGGATGTCAGGGGATTGTCGCCCGGTCTGTATTTTCTAACAATAAGCTATGCAGGCGGCGAGGCAGCGACCTGTCGCTTCGTGATCGGGAAATAAGGAAGATTTACAGCGTATCCACACCCCCGGCTGCCTTCCTGAACGGAAGGCAGCCTCTCTTTTTTAAGGAATGTTTAGGTACAAGCCTTTACCAACCCGGATTCTGGACCAGGTTGGTATTCCGGTCCATTTCCGACTGCGGCAATGGAAAAAAGTAATACGCTTTCTTAAACACCCTTGTTTCGAACACGATGCGCTGGTGGAACTCCGGATCATGGACAGTCGTGCCGGCATCTACATTCATCCCGTAAAAAGGACCATCGTCGGTAGTTTCCGCCACTTTCCAGCGCCTGGTATCAAAATACCGGTTGTATTCAAAGGCCAGTTCCACCCGGCGTTCCCGACGGATAGCCTCCCGCATTTCAGCCTGTGAGAGTTCCGCCTCCAGTCCCGGTATCCCTGCCCGCTCCCGGATCAGGTTCACATAAGTCAGGATATCCGGATGCCCCGGGGTCACCTCATTCAGCGCCTCGGCATAATTCAGGTAAAATTCCCCCAGCCGGAACAGGACCAACGGCCGACGGCTGTACTGGCTGATCCGCGGGTTAGAATTCGGATCGACATTTCGCTTCACGAGATACCCGGTCCGTGAATGGTCGTAGGACCCTGCTTTCCCGGTATTCCCGGTATTGAACATTTCCACCGTTTTGATGCCGTCGCCTGTATGGACCCACTGGCTTCCGTTGTAGACGATATCCGCATAGAACCGCGGTTCCCGGTCCACCCACATCTTAAAATCGCCGGCATTGGAATACGTACCCGCTTTCTCAGAGAACCCTTCTTCGGAGTACCCCGACGCCGGGTCCGTTATCGGTTTGCCATTGCCCATAAAATATGCATCCACCTGATTCTGGGTGGCGGCTATTCCACACCATCCCCCGCCGAACCGGGGCGCCGCATGCCGTTCATAATCCTGGAGGCCGTTATCCACCCGGGCGAAAATCACCTCCGGGTTCCAGGGCGTCAGCAGGTTGTACATCCGACTTCCCAGGGGATCTAGCCTGCCCTGCGCATCGGTTAGCTTAAACAAGGAAAACCGGTTCATATCAATGACCGCCTTACTGGCATCGGCGGCTTTCTGCCAGCGCGCGGCATCGTACTGCTGGCTGATCAGCACCTTACCATCTTTGTTGGTCATTTGTGCGTAATCACTGTTTCCATTGTAGAGCGGGCTCGCGTCATACAACAACAGCCGGGCTTTCACCGCGCGGGTAAAGGCTTTCGTCATCCGGCCATATTCCCGGTCCTGGGCGTACCACTCCGGCAGGTTACCTTCGGCTGCTTCCAGTTCCGACAAAATAAAATCGACACATTCCGACATCGAATTGCGGGGAAGCTGCAACTGGCTCAATTCCACATCCGGCTGCATGACCTCTTCCACCGGCAGCAGCACCACAGGACCGTATTGCCGGACCAGGCAAAAATAGAAAAACGCTCTTAAAGCCTGCGCCTCAGCCTGGTAACGCGTGATCAGCTGCTGGCCTTCCTGCAGGCGGAGAATTTCTTCATTGCCACCGACATGCTGCATAAAATAGGTTGCTGAACGGATTCCCTGGTAATAATGGGTCCAGAAGTTAAAGAAATTGGAAGTAGCATCCCAGCTCCCTATATTCATAAAGTACGTATCGTAGCCACCCCGGGCCCAGGTCATATCGGCTTCGTCCGATGCGCCCATCCAGGGATTATTGGTCCACTGTTCCGCCTCGTTCCGGATGTGTCCGTAAATCCCGTACAGGTAGCGCTCGGTCTCCTCTCTGCGTTCAAATACCTGGTCAATCGTCAGGCGGTCGTTCGGGACCTGGTTCAGAAAATCGCTGTCACAGGAAGTCAGTGTCATTGCGATGAACGCTGCGGCAATTAATCGTTTGAATAGCATGGTCTTAAATCGTTAGAAGTTGAAGTCAATTCCGATATTATAGCTTGCCAGATTCGGGTAGTTAGCCCCGCGGCCATCTCCCAATTCTACGTCCCACAACTTAAACTTACTGAATGTAAACACGTTGTATCCCAGGAAATACACCCTTGAATTTTTGACGCCCAGCCGGTTAAACCACCCCTGGGGAAATTTATACGACAGCTCCACATTCTTGAGACGCAGGTAATTGCCGTTTTGAACCCAATGCGAGCTGGTCCGGTAGTTCATGTTCTCATCCCCGAATGTCAGCCGTGGATAAAAGGCATTGAGATCGGGATTTTCAGGTGTCCACCGATCGGTGATCTGTGTGAGGAGATTTCCGCGGTTTCCTCCCTGCTGAAAGGGTACAAAGCCTTCTCCGTTCAAGAGTACATCCACATTCCCGATTCCCTGGAAGAAACCGGCCACGGTGAATCCTTTGTATGACACAGTCAGTCCAAACCCGTACACGATCTCAGGGATAGCGCCATACCCGATTGCGGTCTGGTCAAAGGCGTCGATGACGCCGTCTTCGTTCAGATCGCGGAATTTAACGTCTCCCGGCAGCACGCTCCCCACCTGTTGCGCATGCTCGCCGATTTCGGCTTCGGAAGCAAACAATCCTTCCGAAATGTACCCGAATCGCTGCCCTATCTTTTTGCCCTTCCGTTCCATCCAGGGGTATAACCAGGGGGGCAAATCATCATCGAGGACTTTGCTTTTGGCATATGTAAAAGTCCCGCGCACGGCAAAGTCCCAGGACCGGTAGCTCTTATTGAACTCCAGGGTACCGTCTATCCCTTTATTAGACGTTTTACCCAGGTTTCCGTAGGGATTATTGCGCAATCCGAGAATGGCGGGCAATGAACTGCGGCGGAGGAATATCCCGTCCCGCTTTTCCTCAAAATAATCCAGCTGTACATACAACGCATTGTTGATGGCCCGGAGATCCAGTCCCAGGTTGGTTTTGGTCGACACCTCCCAGCTTACGTTGGAGGCGTACTCCGAAATATCGAGTCCGTCTTTCCGGTCGTCATACGATCGTCCGAAGGTATAGTTGCCATTGTTGGCAACCGTGCCGATATAACCGAAACGACGATTGTTGTCGGGGTCTATGTTGCTGTTCCCGGACTGGCCGTGCGAGAACCGGAATTTCAACAACTGGAACGCGTTGGAGAGGGGTTTAAAGAATTTCTCGTCCGAAGCCACCCATCCCAGTCCGAGCGACGGGAAAAATCCATACCGCCGGGAAGGCTCAAAGTTTTCCGAACCGTTATACCCAAAGTTGAATTCAAACAGGTACCTGTCTGCAAAAGAATAGGTAGCGCGCCCGGCAATCCCCCGGTTCCGGAAGGGCAATGACAGGATAAAGTCATCGGCAAACCCCGGCACCTTATCGGTTTGATTGTACAGCAGCATGGCGCCGATGCCATGCCGTTCGAGGTTCAGCGTATAATTCAGCGCTGTTTCGGTATAAAACTGGCGGTCGCCGCCGTTGCTGCGGGAGTACCCGAGGTATTCACTCCCGACACGTGTCTGGTTAAAGAGCAGGTTCCCGTCGGCATCGCGTCCGGTTGCCAGCCAGTTATCGGACGTTTTGGTGCGCCGGATATTGTGCTGATTATAGGCGTCAAACGAAAACATGGAGGTTGCCGTAAGCCCTTTCACCCAGAAACCCAGGTCCTGGTTAAGCCGCAGGTTGGAAAATAACTGGTTGCGCCACTCCGTTGCATAGCCCGATTGTGTCAGCTGATCATAGGGATTCTGCACCGAAGAACCCGCTTGCAGCCCGGCAATTTTTCCGTCGGGATACCGCACGGGATACACGACCGGAGGCGCCTGCATGGCCGAACCGAAGATCGTCGAGGTCCCGGTCCCGGGAAAGTTGCCATTCATGATATACCCCTGAATACCCAGGCTCAGGGTGGTGGTCTTCGTAATGTTCAGGTTTGTATTCGAGGTAAAGTTAAACCGGTCTGTTTTGATAGCCGAATTGTAATTGGCCAGTCCGTCCGTACGGAAAAGTCCGGTTTCGGTAAAGTAAGACGTAGAGATATAGTAATCAGCGGTCTCGTTCCCTCCGGTTATATTCAGGTTCACCCGTGAGTTCCTGCCCGCCTTGTTAAGGATCTGGTCCATCCAGTCTACATTCGGGTACAGGTCGGGATCCTCCCCGGTCCGCGTTTTATCGATTGCTTCCTGTGCATACTGGGGAGAATTCCCCCGGGTGGTTTTGGCTTCATTAACCATCTCCATATACGTCACCCCGTCGGCGAATTTCGGCAGCTTCACAAACTGTGTAATCCCCGTATTAAAGCCCACGTTGATCTCGGGCTTTCCCGATCTTCCCTTTTTCGTATTAATCAGGATGACTCCATTGGCGCCTCTTACCCCGTAGACTGCCGTCGCAGAAGCATCTTTCAGAATCGAAAAGCTCTCGATATCTTCCGGGTTGATATTGGAAAAATCACGTTGAACCCCATCCACGAGGATCAGCGGGCTGGTACCGGTAAAGGTCGACACGCCTCTTACCCAAATGGAGGCATTGTCGTAACCCGGCTCCCCGCTGCGCTGCACGGAAACCACACCGGAGATCCGGCCTGCCAGCACAGTCGACAAATTCCGGACAGGCTGTTTGAGGTCGGCAACCGATACGGTAGACTGTGCCCCGATGGAGGTGATTTTTCGCTGGGTCCCAAAACCGACCACCACTACTTCTTCCAGCGACTTCGTATCTACTTCCAGCGCCACATCGATTACCGCGCGGTTTCCTACAGGCATTTCCCTGGTCAGGTAACCGACAAAAGAGAACACCAGCACCACGTCTTCATCCGGGACAGAAACCTCGTAGCTCCCGGCTCCGTCGGTTGTCGATCCTTGTAATGTTCCTTTGATGACAATACTTACGCCCGGTAGGGCCTCCCCTTTTTCATCCGTCACCTTCCCCCGGATAGTGCGCGCGGGATCCGGCGGCAAGGTTATCAGTTCCGTTCCGTCGGGTACCTGAGGTTCCGGGAAGGCCGTTTCCTTTGCCTGGTAGATCACCACGCTCTGGTTAATTTGTTTGTAGGTGAGCGGTGTTCTTTTCAGGCTTCTCTCCAATATTTCTTTTACGGAATAGACGTCCGGCGGCAGCGTTACACGGTAGGAACTCAACTCCTTCGCATTGTAGGCAAACTGGAGGCTCGTCTTTTTTTCCAGTTTATTCAGGACTGTGATCAGCTTTTCATTCTGAAATCCCATTTCCAGTCGTAACGCTTCCAGGTTCTGACTATGTACCGGCCGTGCTGCCAGCAGCTGCAGCGAAAGTAAGCCCAGTACAATATAACAAAAACTCACCCGCATAATAAACCGTGTCGTTGGGTTGCGAAAGAAAAGGGCATAGCCTTCCTTCCGGGAACCAATTGGTTCAGTAAAGAATAAATACATATCTTGCTATGTTTTTAAAGTTTATCCTGATTGTTTAGATTTTAGAAACGCCCTAATTCAGCCATCCGGGGTCCAGCCGGATGGCTTTTACAGGCACCGTACGGTTTGCTAACTGTCATCTATATACTTTCTCATTTCCGGCGCTTTGTTACGTACTTCTTATTGACACGCTTCCCCGCCGTCCAACCGGATGGTATCGTCGGACAGCCGGGTAATGTCGAATCCGTTCACGGTGGCAATTACCTGCAAAACATGGTCCAGGCTTTCATTATTAAAAAAGGAAGCGCTGATATGGCAACCGGCAGTCCGGTCTGAACCCAGCCGGAGCTTTATATGAAACCGCTTTTCAATTAACGCACGGGCCTCCTGCATCGTAACGTTATCCAGAATCAAAAATTCATCCTTCCATTCCGCAACACCGGAGGCATTGGTTTCCTTTTTCACGAAATCATTCGTATGCGCGTTGACCGTCACTTCTTCGTTGGCGGAGAGCAGCTCATACTTTCCGTCCGCGCTGCCCACTTTTACCTTTCCCTTCGTCACCGTTACCCGTACGGTACTCCCTTCCATTCTCCGTACATTAAAGGAGGTTCCCAACACCGTGGTAAGCACCTCGCCGGTATGAACCAGAAAGGGCCGGACGGGATCACTGGTCACCTCAAAAAAAGCTTCACCCGTCAGCGTCACTTCGCGCCTGCTTTTCCCGAACTGAATACGATCGAACGTTAATTCGCTCCCTTCATTCAGGAACACTCTACTGCTGTCAGGCAACCGGACGAACTGTTTATCCTGAAACCGGACAACCTCCGGTCCGGTTTGAACGGAAATCAGCCCAGAATCCCGGTTCAGCTGCCAGAAACCAGCAGCAACGACGATCATGGCAACCGCCGCCCATCCCATCCACCGGTGCCTCGCCACGGTTTTTATTTTTCCGGGAGGTTTTACAGCCTCCCGGATACGTGTGTCGTACAGTTCATCGAAATAGCGGCGTTCTGCTTCCGGAACCGGTCGTGCCAATACCTGTTCCAGTTCCTCCGAAAGTCCCTTTGCTATCCGGTCGTCGTACCTTCCCGACCGGAGCAGCGCCAGCAGACGCGCGCGCTCTGCCGGTGCAGCCGTCCGGTTAAGGTAAACGTTTAAGAGGTAATCGAACTCATCCATAAAGTAGTAAGACTAACTGATGCTAAAGACCCTTCTTTGCTCTTTTCACCTATAAGAGTCAGCGTCGCCGCAGAATAACTAGCCGGTCCTCTCTTTTTTATAAAAAAGATTGTCAGGTTCAATGAATTACCCTATAATTACCTGCTTTCCAAAAGCAATCCCGAAGAGCATCCCGATATGATTTTAATCAATTGGAGAGTTTGTGTAATTATCCAAGTCCCTGGATTTGCTTTATTCCTGCACAGCCGGAATACTGGCCGCACCATTTATTTTGAAACAAAACCTTTTTGCAATGAAGTTGATGCAACCTGAAACTTTCTATTTTAAGGATGACGGTACTATTCCTAACAGTAAGTATCCGTTACTGGTCTATCAAAATGCGTTTTCAAAAAAAGGAAATGAAGGCGGCAACTGGCTGGAGGAACGATTTGGCCGGAACGGCTGGACCAATACATGGCGTTGGGGCGTTTATCCATTCCATCATTACCACAGCAATACACACGAAGTATTGGGTGTGTTCAGTGGAACCGCTTTACTACACATGGGCGGCGAAAAAGGTGAAAAAATACAGGTAAAGGCCGGAGATATTCTTGTAATTCCTGCCGGTGTGGGACACAAGTGCATTTCCCACAGCGATGATTTCACGGTGCTCGGTGCTTATCCTGACGGGCTAAGCCCTGATTTAATGCGTGGAACAGAAGGCGAGCGCCCCGATTCCGACAAGCGTATCGCAAAGGTGAAGAAACCGGATGCCGATCCGTTATTGGGCAATGGTGCCGGGCTGATAACATTATGGAAATAAAAAAAACTACTTTATTAAGGCGGCAAGGACAAAAGGTCGTTCCGTGGTAAATGGTTTACAGATGCTGGTAAACCAGGGCATACTGGGAATTAACTAATGGACGGGCGCGGATGTTGACGAAACAGTAATGCACAGCGAGCTAAAGAATGTTTTAAACACCAGGGAATAATTATGATAGCCTTTAAAAGATTGGATCATCTACTCATCTGTATCCCTCCGGGCTGCAAATTGCAGGCTCAAAAATTTTATGCGGAAACGTTGGGATTAAAAGAAATGATCGGGGAGCATCCGCGGGGAGCACTGTGGTTTGAAATAGCGGATATACAGTTGCACATTCGTGAAGAAGCAGGCCCCCAAATCAATTCCGATCGCCACCCCGCCTTTGAGGTAAAAGCGCTATCGGCGGCCAGAGAATTTCTGGAACGGCAAAACATCCCCGTCAGCTATTCATCAGAGATTGAAGGCCGGGAACGATGCTTTTTTCACGATCCGTTTGGTAACCGGTTTGAACTGATCGAATACAAAAAGGAAACATCATGAAATACTCGTGTTTCCCACACCGAATGGAGTGAAGGCAGCTTGAAACGCCTCGGTACCGACGATATAGCCATTTTGCTCATCCTTGTTTATCATTAATACATTTTCTTTGAAAGATTCAATTGGCCCAAAAAGATGCGGCCAACAGGATCCAGGCCGCCACTGCCTGACGCAGGTAGGCGCGCACGGAACGGAGCGCGGCCGTCACGTGGTTGTTCACCGTACTCGCAGAGAGCTGAAGTTCACGGGCAATTGCTTCATGGCTCATCCGCTGCAGCTTTGCCATTTTGAAAATCAGCTGCTGCTGAGGGGGCAGACTTTCAATTGCCTGCTGCAGCATCTGATGATAATCTCTTTCTGATTCGGTGGTATCCAACTCCATCCGGAACAAAAACTCCCGCCGTATCCGTGCATTCTCGGCATCATTCTTTAAAAGCTTCAGGCAGAGGTTCCGGGTCATCGTCAGCAGGTAGGCTTGAAACGATTTCACTTCCGGGAATCCCGCTTGCCGTACCCAGACACTCAGAAAAATCTCCTGCAGCACATCTTCCGCAAGGATGTCCGACTGCAGGTAACGACTGGCCACCCGGAAGATCCCGGGGGCGTAAAAATCGTATAATGCTTTGAAAGCCAATTCGTCTCCCTGAGCCAATCGTTCCAAAAGTACTTCTTCGTTAACCAATGACATACGATCCGACAGTCTGAATGAACACCTCCCAAAATTATCCACAGCCTTAGTAAAAAACAACTTTTCGTCCAAAAATCACCAAACAGGCGGTTTTAAAACTCATGAGAAATCATTCGCGCCATCCCGTCTTTAACCTGTTGGTCTCCCAATCATTTCTTTCGCAAAGTATACAGAAATCAACACCGGTTTATTTTCGCTTTTTACCTATGTTTGTGCCATGCGTCCGACCCATACCTATTGCCTGCAGGTAGTCGCTTTTATTGAGCTGACTTACGGACAACTGCTCCGGCACATTCCGGCGGCTCTTTCCGGCATCACCCGGCAGAGTCACGTTATACAGGTCCGGCAGGCAGACATCGATGCGCTGTCGCTTACCGTGGCAACCCCTGCCCGCGACGCGCTGGTAACCGTACAGCGCCGGGAGGCTTCCCTGCACCTGCAGTGCACCTGCGATTCGGACACCGGTTTGCTTTGCGAATTTCAACTCCAGGCGTTGCTCCAGCTGCTGGAAAACCCGGGGCTCCGTATTTTTTTTGATGCCGACTACCGCAGCGCAGCGATCAGAAAAGCAGGGGTCGCCTACGGCCTGCGCGAGGCTGACGATCCGGCCGCCCTGTTTACTGTTGTTTTTGAAGAAGGCCAGCCGGCCATACGCCCTGTAATACCCGGGTTTATTCCGGTTAGCCCCGAACATCTGCATGATCTTTCCAGCCGGCTGCTGGTCACGGCTGCCCCGGCCGAGGCAGCATCGCTGCCGGTTGAAAAAGTACTGATCTGGACCCAGAACCGCTTCCAGGATCAGTTCCAGGTGGAACTGGCGGAGGCTGGTATCGGCCGGAACGGAAAGCTCCGCCCGCCCCTGCAACTGCTTAATCCCATCGACGCCCTCCTGCTTCAGGACGCGGCGGAATTACTGAAGTTTTACGGCGCCCTTACCCGTTTTCAGAACGTTCACCGGAAGCCCTCCCCGGAAAAGGACCTGGAAGCACTGCAATGGCTGGTAAAGAACCCCGGGCAGCTTCCTTCCTATCTAGCGCCGGCGGGTAATTCCGATCCGCTTTCCCCGGCTGCCCTGCGCCCTGTTAAACTCGCCCTGAAATCCCTGCAGCTCGAACTGATCGTCCACCGGCAGGAAGCCCTTTACCAGGTGACGGGAAAACTGACCATTGATGGCAAAGCGTTCAACCTGCTGGAAACATCGGTCGTGTTTACGTATTTCCTTTTAGCGGGCAATACCCTGCACCTTATGACAGAAGCCGGATTCAGTCCTTTGCTGCACTATCTGCAAAAACACCGCAATCACCTGGTGATTCATCCAACCGGCTTCGATGCTTTCCGGAAGGAAATTCTTGACCGGCTGGGAAACAGCACGCCCGTCCGCTATACCTTTCTGAAACCCGCCACCGGCAGGCAACGTGCCGCAATGGGGTTCGATGCTCCTCCCCGGCCGCTGATCTACCTGGATGCTGCCGGGGAATACATTCACCTGACACCCGTCATGCGTTATGGCAGCGTGGAAATACCCGTTTTGTCCTCCCGTGTCATTTATGCCACCGACCCCCAGGGAAATCCCTTCGCGGTACCCCGGAACGAATCCGTCGAAATCCAGCTGGCATCCATGGTTATTTTGGCTCATCCGGAGTTTCAGGAACAGCCGGGAAAGGACTTTTTCTACCTGCACAGAACCCGGTTCCTGGACGATAACTGGTTTCTCGATGCTTTCGAAAGCTGGCGGGAGCAGGGAATTGAAATCAAGGGATTTGACCGTATCGGTTCGGTGAAGCACAACAGCTATAAAGTAAAAGTAAGCGTTTCGGTGATCAGCGGGCAGGACTGGTTTAACACTAAAATTGATGTACGGTTCGGACCGGAGGTTGTTCCGCTGCGTAAATTGTTCCGGGCAGTAAAAAACAAAACACGGTACATTCCCCTTGACGACGGCACCATCGGGCTTCTGCCTGAAGAATGGCTGGAAAAATTCGCCCGGTACCTGACCATCGGGGAACTGAACCGGGACCACCTCCGGACTGCCCGCATTCATTTCCGTGAAATGGAAACGGTATACGATCACCGGTACCTGGCGCCGTCGGTCCGGGATGACATTGCCCGTTTATCGGATACCCTTAGTGCTTTCAACGGGATCCGGCCCGTTGCGCTGCCGGACGGCCTCCGAGGCACGCTGCGGGAGTACCAGCAAGAGGGTCTCAACTGGCTCAACTGCCTCGACGAGCTTAACTTCGGAGCCTGTCTGGCCGACGATATGGGCCTGGGCAAAACGCTGCAAATTATTGCTTTTCTGCTCATCCAGCGGGCCAAACACCCCGGAACCACCAACCTGATCATCGCTCCCGCCTCCTTACTTTTTAACTGGCAGGAAGAGCTGCACAAATTCGCCCCTTCCCTTTCGGTTTTCTGCTATTACGGAGCCGACCGGTACCTGCGCCCGGAAGCATTTACTTCTTATGACGTCATTCTCACGACGTATACGACAGTCATTTCCGAGTGCAACCGCCTGAAGCAGTTTCCCTTTAATTACATTGTCCTGGATGAATCCCAAAATATCAAGAACCCGGATTCTCAGCGAAACAAAGCCGTGTGCGCCCTGCATTCCCGGAATAAAATCATGCTTACCGGCACCCCGGTGGAAAACAACACGTTCGACCTCTATGGTCAGTTTTCGTTTGCGTGTCCCGGGCTGCTGGGTTCCCGGAATTATTTCAAAGACCATTTCTTTATCCCGATCGATAAGTTTAAGGACGCCGCCCGCGCCGAAGAGCTCCGCAGGCGGATCCATCCATTCCTGCTGCGTCGTACGAAGCAGCAGGTCGCCAGGCAGCTTCCGGAAAAGACCGAGATGATCCTTTACTGCGAAATGGAGCCCTCCCAGCGACAGGTTTATGATGCCTATGCGGAAGAATTCCGGAACTACCTGAATCATAAAAACGACGGGGATCTTGCCAGGGAACAAATGCATATTCTGCAAGGCCTCACCAAACTCCGGCAACTGTGCAATAGTCCGGCCCTGCTCAATGACGCGGAATACTATGGAAGCAGTTCCGCCAAACTGACCGTTTTGCTGGAACATATCGAAACGCTCGCTCCCACTCATAAATTACTGATATTCTCCCAGTTTGTCGGCATGCTCAACCTTATCCGGACGGCTCTCGAAGAACGGAAAATCCGTTTCTGCTACCTGACCGGACAAACGCGCAATCGGGGGGAAGTTGTGAGCCGCTTTCAGGAAGATCCCGAAGAGCGGGTTTTCCTGATCAGCCTCAAAGCGGGAGGGACCGGGCTCAACCTGACGGCAGCGGATTACGTCTTCCTGGTCGACCCCTGGTGGAACCCCGCGGTCGAAAACCAGGCCATTGACCGGAGCCATCGTATCGGGCAGCAGCAACCTGTAGTCGCGGTCAGGATGATTTGTCCGGGGACCATTGAAGAGAAGATCCTCACCCTGCAATCGGCCAAAAAGGAGCTTACAGACGGCCTGATCCTGGCGGAAAAAAACCTGGTCAAATCGCTGACGAAGGACGATTTACTGGGACTGCTGACATAGGATAGCCAACAGCCCCGGAGCGTCAGACCGTCATTCCGCTTGCCTGCAACATCAGGTTATGCAGATCGGAGTTCTTAAGATAAGGCAGCAGTAATTCACTCCCCGGCCCAAACCCGGCAAGTTCCACATAATCGGCCGAGTGGCCGGTTCCTGCCCAGGAAACGCCGGTATATCCGGATTGGATAATCCCCAGTTCTTTATAGGGTAATTTATAGGCATTGTACGTGCCGGTTTCACCCTTTTTATCGTAAAAGCCAAGCAGCAAGGCGGCCTCTTCATTTTTAATAGCATATCCCTGAGCCGCTTCAATCCGTTCAATCACCTGCGACGGCGTAAATGAGTCGGTAATCCCGTTCAGGATCCAGTTGTTGGTCTGCTTAAACTGGTGTACCCGGTCGAATTTGGCATCACTTCCAAATAAACCGGGATTGGCATTACCGTGATCGGTGGTAATGATGACCAGCGTCTCTTTATCTTTCTCGGCGAACTCCAGCGCCACTTTAACGGCATCGTCGAATGCAATCTGATCGTAGAGCAGGCCGGCCGTATCATTGGCATGCGCCGCCCAATCGACCTTTCCTCCTTCCACCTGCATCACAAATCCTTTTTTATTGGCGCTCAGCAAGCTGATGGTTTTCCGGGTCATCTCGGCTAGTGTCGGGATGGCTTTCTGAAGCGCAGCGTCCTGTTGCGCGTCAAGGGCATAGGGCAATCCTCCTTCGCAGTAAACGCCGAGGACCGGCTTTTGTTCTTGGTTGCCCAGGCGCATCATTGCCTCTCTGTCGAGCGCTACGTTATAGCCTGCTTTTTCGAAATCACCCAGCAGATCCGCCTTGTCCTTCCGCTTTTCCTTGCTGAAAAACTCGAGTCCCCCGCCCATCATCACGTCGAATTTCTGATCCAGGTACAGTTTTGCTATCGCTGATTCATCACCCCTTGATTTGCTGTTGATGCAAAATCCGGCAGGAGTTGCGTGGGTGATGGTCACGGAAGTGACGCAGCCGGTCGCCTTTCCGGCTTCTTTGAATTTCTGGAGAATCGGCTTATTGAAACTACCATCCGCGTTTACATTCAGCGATCCGTTGGGTACCTTCACTCCGCCCCCCCAGGCCGAGCTTCCGGCCGCAGAATCGGTTACCAGCGCATTCGCCGAGGAAGTATCTGCAAATGCCCTTCTGCCGCGGTTTTCCTCATACAATTTTATCCAGCTGCTGCTCCGGCCTTCTTTTCGTTTCAGCAAAAGGTCGGCCATGTTGAGCGTACCGGTGCTCATACCATCGCTCACCATGAAAATGATGTTTTTAGCGATTTCTCCCTTCTTCCCTAACGCAGAGCCATCGTTGCCCCAGGACGTAAAGGGAGAAAGCAGACTGCCTCCGACCAGGACAGCCGAACTGTTGGTAAAAAAATCTCTTCTTTTCATTGTTCAGGTTTTAGTGGGTCCGTAACCGATGCCTGTACGGCATACGCCCGGGACCTATAGTTAAGTAATCTGCAAATCACGCCATCCAGGCGGCAATTATAGCACATTAAACGTTATCTATTCGTTAAATCCTTGGAAATCGGAGGGCGGAGGTCAGCTATCGGCAGTCGGCTTTCGGCAGTCGGCTTTCGGCAGTCGGCTTTCAGCAGTCGGCTTTCAGCTATCGGCAGTCGGCTATCGGAGGTCGGCTTTCAGCTATCAGTAAATCGTACTTCGTAAATCGTAAATCAGCTATCAGCACCTTACTCCTTTCCCTTAAGCTGACAGCTGATTTCCGATTGCTGATTGCAAGCTGTTATCACCCGAAGAGAAAAGAAAGGGATTCAGCTGCCTGAATCCCCTCCTTCACTCCGGAAAATATAGGGTATAGTTTGAGAAACGCTTTCAAGGCTTTTTGTCAACGGATTGTCCGGAACCGCTGCGGAATTGGTATCCTACGGATTATCTGTAATCTGTATACGAGTGGAGTCTGCGGACCGATAGGCAAATTGTTTAGTCAGGTACACATTTAACAGCAAATGTACTGAACGCCCCGGACTCATAAAATGACAAGAATTTGTCATTTTATGAGTCCGGGCAGAGGGCTCCGGGAAATAGGGCCGACGGATAATGCGTGTAAAATTATCCGTCTGTTTTGTATCCTACTCATAAAAATCCTACATTCGGTTAGCTTTTCTATCAAACGATTGTATGAAACCCCAACCCCCTACCTGGACTAGCTACATCGGTTCACTTGCCCGGCGGGAACCTGCTCCTGATGTGTTGCAGCTAAAAGAAGTGCAACAACTGATTTCCCTGAACGAGCACCTGAGCGCCGCTTTTTCACACAGTATCCCGGCGATCTTTCTGCTTGACTATACTACCGGCCGGTACATCACAATGTCAAAGTGGGTTCAGCGGATACTGGATAACAGCGCCGGCAATTTTTTGACTGAGGGAATTAACTATACGCTTGATATTTATCATAAAGACGACATGCGGGTATTTAACGAACAGCTCTTCCCGGACCGGCTTGCCTTTATGAGAGACGTTCCGTACAGTGAATACGCCAACTACGTATTTTCGTACAATTTCAGGCTGAGAAACCGGCCGGGCGACTATGTGAATATATTGCAGAGAAGCATCTTCCTGAATCCTGACGAATGCGGGAACCCCACGCTGAGTTTTGGAATTATAATGCAGCTTGGTGATTACGGCAGCCATTACCCGATGGTACATACCATCGAAAAAATGAACAGCGACGGGTTGCTGAATGCTTCGGAAGTGGCGCATCAGAAAAAATACTACCTGCACGGAGAGGGTCATCTCCTTTCCCGGAGAGAGAAGGAAGTATTGTTGTGGATAGCCGAAGGATTAAGCTGCAAGAAGATAGCCGAAAAAATGCACCTGAGCGAGCACACGATCGTCAATCATAAGCGTCATATGCTCGAAAAAACGGGCTGCCTCAACGCGGTCGCACTGGTCGGCTACGCAATCAGGTTAGGCATCATCTGAACGGAACCTGTCGCCTGCATACGCTGCAAGAAGCCCGTTCACCCCCTCTGGGTTATCAATATGAACCAGGTGACTCGCACCCGGAATACGGTGAATTTTACCTTCCCATAGCGCCAACGGCACATCATCAAGATAATAGGGATTGACTATCCTTTCATCGATGCCGAAAATGATGCAAACCGGCAAGTCCGGCCGGCCGAGCAACGACACTTCATTTTTATACTTCCCCTTGCCCACTGAAGAAAAGAAAACGGTACGGAAAGGAGGGCGGGTCTCGTGGTAATCCTTCAGAAAAGCTTCCAGATCCGCCGGCTCCGCCGAGATTGAAGTGGTAGCGGCGTACTGGCGTACAGTCTTTTCCGGGACGCCGTCCGCAAAAACCGCCGAAACATCTGCTCCCGCTACTATGACGTCCGATAAGCCGTATTTCCCGCCTACCACACTGGGGCCGATCAATACGATTCCTGCCGGCCGGACGTTAAAATCCAGCATTTCTGCTACGATGTTGGCGCCCAATGACAAACCGACCAACAGGAAACGGTCGTTTCCTCCTACCAGCAAGTTCAAAGCCTCTGCAGCGATTTCCCCTAACCGGATGAGGTTATAATCGCGATCGGGGTCGGGAGACGCCGCCGATGCGCCGTGCGCCGGCAGATCAAGGGCTATCAGGCGATAAGGAGCTAAACGGGGGTCGGCAAATTGTTTCCGCCAGGTGAACGAGGATACGGAGTTGCCATGAACAAAGAACAGCGTTTGCCGGGCTTCCGGATTTTGCTCAAAATAAGCAAGCTGAATGCCCGCAGCAGTAATAAATTGTTGTTTCATAAAGACGTCGGAAGGGACTTGGTGACATCCGGCAAAATTAATCATTTTAGAGAAACACCTTTGTACAACCTTGCGTAAAATGCACCGGACCATGCTCAATCCGCCTCAATAGCGGTTTTCAGGCATGGCCCGGGATGACTTCATCGGTTAATTACTACCTTCTGGTTCGTAACCGTACCGTTTTTGTGAATAATGGCCAGCAGGTAGGTGCCCGCCGGAAGGGTTTTCACCGGGATGGTCCTGTTAAGATGGTTACCGGACTGGTAGACTGTTCTTCCCCGGATGTCGTAAAGCTCCACTGCCACAACCTGGTTCCAGTCGGAACTTTTCAGGTACAGCAGGTCCGATACCGGGTTGGGATAGGATTCGGATGCTAACGGAGTACTGAAACGCACGGTCACAATAGGACTGTAAGCGTATGTCCGGTCCACGTCAACCATTTTCAGCCGGTAATAATTACTTCCTGCTGCGGGTTCCGTATCGATAAACGAATAGGTCCGAACAGCAGCGCTTTCGCCGCCGGCTTTCCGGTCTCCGATGGTCTGCCAGCTTTTAGCATCTGTACTACGTTCGACTTCGAATTTTTCACTGTTTGTTTCCTCACTGGTCTTCCACTGAAGCCTGACAGCGCTTTCTTGTTTTGCAGCGCTGAAATCGATCAGGGTAACCGGCAAAGCGCAATTAATGAAAACGGGCAGTGTGGCGGAACATTCTCCGATCGTGGCGGTGAGGATCGCAGTCTCGTTGGTTGGGATGTCGGTAACCGTATTTCCGACTACTGTTCCTTTATCCGACGTCACCACGGCACCGGCGGAGGCGGTAAAGAAAACAGTATAGACATCGAGCCCGGAGGAACATTCGTATTCGTCGCCCGTTAAGGCAATTACCGGCATTTCGCCAACCGCCACACTGACCGATTCTCCGGTAATCACAGTGGACGCCTCACCGGCGCCGCTGACACTGACCAGTTCATAGGTAAAGGTGCCTGCGGCATCGGTGGGTACCGGAACACTGACAGTCCTGTCACTCCCTGTGGTCGAAATCTGCTGACCTCCCCCGCCGTTTATGGTATAGGTAAATGTAAAAGGCGCCAGCCCGCCGATGGCTTCAAATGTCACTTCCGGCGGGGCTGCATGCTGGCAAACGTCCGCGGCTCCCGAAATGATTGCGGTGAGGTCCGATGCCACTTCTATGGTCGCTGTCTGGGCGACCGGCGGTATTAACAGGCAACCCTGCGCATCCGATACACTGATAAGCTCATAGGTAAAAATACCCACAATGTCAGTTGGCTGACTTACGGTCCCGGTGGTTCCGGCCCCGGTGGTTGTTACCGTTAACGGACTTCCGTCATTAACCTTGTAGCTGAACGTATAGGGTAAGGTTCCGCCGGCTGCCTCAAAAGTGACCGCCGGCGCTGCCTCGCCCTGGTTGACAACCGTTGTTCCCGTCACACCAGATCCCGTCACCTGGTTCACAGTCAACAGAGCAGGAATTGACGTACTGCCGGCACAGGGATTCGACACAACGCACTGGTATTCGGCATCATTGTCCGAGAGCGGCACATTCGTCAGAGACAAGGTAGCGGTGGCGGCCGTAGGGTTTTCACCCGCCGTAATGGCTGCGAATACGCCGCCCGAAGGTTTTTTCTGCCACTGGTAAGTGACGTCCGCTGCACTGGTCTGCACAGAAAACGTCGCGTCACCGCCGGCGCAAATAATTTGCGGATCCGGATTTTGGGAAATTACCGGGGCGGCCATAGGGGTTACGGTAACCGTGAAAGAGCAGGTCGGGGCCGTTCCGATTCCGTTCGAAGCCGTGACGGCCACCGTAGTAGTCCCGGCGGGGAAAACATACGGAAATGTGATCGGATTCCCCTCCACAGCGTAGGTGACAGCCGGCGCAGGGCATCCTTCAGCGACGGCTGCCAACGTTTGTGTCGACGTACAGGTACCGGCGTCGGGATCAACAACTACATTCTCCGGACAAAACGTGATCACAGGCACCGAACTCACCGCAGTAACCGTAGGGTTATCCGTACCGGCAACGTTCGGGTCATCGGTTAACACTGTAGAGAAGTTGGAGCCCGCTATCACGCCCTGATTGGAAATCTCACAAACTGCCGTCGGAATATCTTCATTAATAGTAACCCTGAACTTGATGACCACTTCCTTGCCATCCGGGATCGTAAAACCACTTCCCGTTCCGTTTACCGTGACCGTTTCACCCGCCAGCGCAGTACCCTGCCGGGCAGCACCCTGCCGGGCAGCATCCGGAATCGCTGCCGGCAGTTCTCCCGTGCTTACCGGTTCACTTTCCTGCACGATAACCGTTTCGGCCTCCTGCAGATTTTCAGAATCCTCATCAGCCCCGATCCTGCCTCCCGCAAGCTCATCTATCCCCATTCTGGCGAGTGCAGGAACATTCGGAACGGCACAGGTCTGACCGAACGTAAAAGGTCCCGGGCCACTTTGCGTAGCCCTGTTGACAGGTGTATTACTACCGTTGTTCCAGACATCCTGCACGGTACCCCCAGTCCCCTGGAGCAGGATCTCCGTAGTAGCCAATCCCGACCGGATACGGGCTCCGTTTAATGTTGAAGAGACGACACCGATGCTGTTATTCGTCAGGTTACCGCACATTTTGGCACTATTGCCCGGTATGCTTGATATGGTATTCATATCTATCCCGTAAAGTGAGCCGTTATTTGCAAGATTAATTATGTTGCTGTTGATGGTAAAATCACTTCTGGCGCCTGTCGTGGAAATTGCCGATAAATTCAATCCCGATCCGTCAAATTGGTTGTTTATGGTATTGCTCTCTATTTTGAGAACACCGCGCGCGGTCGCTCCCTCTGCGTAGAAGCGGATACCCGATCCCCCGCCGGCAGTCTTGGTCAGGGTATTTCCGATCACATTTCCTTCCACGTAGCCATTGTCAATGGCAAAGAAATTAAGACAGGGTCCATTGTTGTAATTGGATATATTGTTGAGGACATTAAACAGCACAGTAGCGGCGCCCGACGCCGCAATGTCGATCCCGGTTCCCACGCCGCCGCCCACATTGATGGTGCTGTTCCTGATATCCGCGTGAATGACCGAACTATTGTTGGCATAGACTTCCACACCGGAAGTCCTGCAATTCAGAAATTGCGAAGCACCCTCAATTTTCAGCTTCATATTGGAAGTTCCCCGGCCCTCAAACTGGATTCCGGGTCCGTTGCCGGCATTTGAAAATATCGAATTTGTGACCGTCAGTTGGGTCATATTGGTATTCGTATTGCTGAAATACGCCACCCGGCCGCCCGGATCATTGAGGGTTGAATTCGTGATCGTATTCGTTCCGGAGGTATTGATGGCATAAATACACCCTTCTTCACTCTGACCGAATGTACCGGAAGTCCCGATGGCTCCGTTGGTAAAGTTAAAATTACTGACATTCCTCAGGTTAACTCCTTCCTGAACGACAGTACCACTGATAACCACTCTGTCCAGCGTCAGACCGGCTACCGCGTTCGCATGTACGGCGGCATTCGCATTGGTGTTATCCAGCGCAACGGGGATCGAGCCCTCCGCTGTATTGGCACTGGCCAGGTTCATATTCCGGAGCGTAATCCCTGCCGTATTAAGCAGCTCAACGCCCCGTGCCGTGATATTCTGGATGGTACCGCCTGATCCTGCAATTGTTCCGCTGCCGGTCACCTGGAAGGTACCGGTGGTACCCGAGACGATTAAGCCTTTTGCCGCATTGCTGCAGGAGACAGCATTCAGCGTAACATTGAGTGCTAGCGAGGTACCGCTGATGTCTATGGCCGCAACACCGGATGCCGATAGCGTGCCGGCGTCAATTTTCAGGGATCCGTTACTATTGGAGATTTTGATAGGGCTTGTTCCCGAAGATACACTGGAAGACACCTCCGAAAATTCCGCTGCAAAGGTGACATTCGACACGTTAAGCGCACAGCCGCCCCCTGACAAGCCAACTTCATTTACGGTAAGTGTCCCGGCCGTGGAACCGGCAATTTTCGCCTGCGCCGTATTCCCCACATTCAATCCGCGCAGCGTGTTATTGGCATTCACATTGATTACGTTTACCGCTCCGGAACTGGTGAGCAAGGGTCTGCCACCGGCTGTGGCAGGCAGTAAATTGGTTCCGCTCGGGGCAGGCAGACCGGCAACAGTCAGCAGTGACGGCGTTGCCCCCTGGCCGATCAGCTTCTGCTGGCTGAGCAGCGTAACCGGCCCTGTGTAGCTCCCGCTGTAAATAAAGATGGAATGCCCCGGCTGCGGGCGCAGCGTCCCGCCGTCGTTAATCGCCTGAAAATCTGCGAGTGAGTTAAAAGGCCTGGCCAGTGTTCCGTTGGCGCCGTCGGCGCTCGCAGCAGCATTAATAAACCAGATAGCTCCGGTCGCTGTAATGGTTACTGTACCCGAGGAAGGCAAGCCGGAACCATTCTCCAACGTATAGGTAAACGTATCCGCTCCGATAAAACCGGCCGCCGGTACATACGTAAATGCACCGGTCGCTAAATCCATTGTCACCGTACCGCCGTGTGCAGTCGTGATAATCGCCGGCCCGGCGATCGTTAAGGCCGCGCCGCTCGGACTGACATCGTTACTGAGCACTCCGCTCCCTGCGGGTATGGCAAGGCCCACATTCCCGATGGTCGAATAGGCATCATCCTGGGCAACCGGGCTCACTTTGACGGATCCCGGAACCAAGGTCGTATGAATATCGATCTGATCGGTGAAGACAACGTCCGTAGCCGCTGTGCCGTTATTGGTTATGGTAACGGTATATTCCAGTTCGTCACCTGCAGAAGGTCCGCTCAATCCCGTGTCATTTGTCAGTACATAGGTATTGGTGGCCGTAATACCCGGAATGAGCGCCTGGCGATGGTTTTCCTTGCGTACCTGCAGCGGGGAAAAAGGAATCTTCTCCGTTTTGACAGCGGCGGGCTCCTTCGCTTTTTCGGTTACCGGTTTTGTTTCCGGAAGCCTGTTATCCGGGAAATCGTGGATAAAGTGTGTTCCTGATGCCAGCAAACCAATGCCCGCAAAAAATAGGTAAAGACTTTTCATGTCTTCTTCTTTAAAATCCAGTTTGTCTCAAGTAATGACGTTGTATTCCGCGGTTTTTAACTTCCGCCGCTGTTCTTCAGGAAAAAACAGCTTCGTATTTCATTCCATTATCGTCCTTCCCAATCGGTACCAGAAAGACTTCCAAATCGTTTACTACAGGGTGATCAATCCTGCAAATGCCTTGCGGGCGGTAGGTCATATCACCGGTTGTCTGAAGTTCTACGGAAAACGGTTTTCTCTCCAGCGGTGAATAACTATTGAGATCAGTGACCCGGATCACCAGGGAAGACGCCGTTATTCCTCCCTCAAAATGAACGTTGAGTGGCTGGTTCAGACAGGTTCTGAAATCGTCTGCTTTAATTAGACTTATATCGTATGGCTCCATTCCATCAGGTGATACACCCCGTTTGTTTCACTTATCTTTTTAAAACCCAGTCGCGCGTAAAGGCGTTGGGCAGGATTAAACGCTTCCACATGGATGGTCAGCGGACAGCCTAGTCCGGCCGATTTTTCCATAAGGTCTTTCAGAATCGCCTGGCCGATGCCCTGGTTACGGTACGCCGGCAGGAGTGCAATATCAATAATCCGTATCCCGCGTTGCTGAAAGTCTTCGTGGAGATACAATCTTCCGATGCTTGTTTTACCGGATTCAATCACCCAGAAATTACCGTTCACGTAAACGTTCTGGTAATAGTGATGCTGCGCTTCAAACTGACTTTTAATAAACGTACGTTTCATGTCCTCCGTCCAGTCCGGAACGCGTTCCATTTCCTGCTGCCGTGTACTGGCATAAATCTCAAGCAGCACAGTCATATCGGTCTGCTCAATAGCCCGTAGTTGAAGCGCGGAATTTGTCAGGGTCAAATCCATTCGATGGTACTTATTTAGGAACGTCAAGCTTCCTGAACCTAGCCTCTCGGAGGAAATATTCCCTGTAAGGCGATGCAAAAATAAGTTGTCAGATAAGGCTGGAGATTGTTATGAGGACTGTCGCCGCCCGTCGGAGCCAGCGTACGGAACGACAGGGTCTTATCCGGGTTTCCGGCGGCAAAGACGTTGCCTTCCTGGGAGACGCTGATGGTATTGCCGGCAGGCGAAACTACCTCTCCCGGTTCGGGGGCAATCCCAATCAAATGGTTATGGATGGGCAGTTCGGTACTTAACAACGTGACGGTATCGGCGCCAGCGGCCTCACCCAGATCATGCCGTGAAAGACCAGGGCCCTGTCCGGGATGCATGGGCACTCTGCCCTGCAAATCCGGCAGTGCAAAAGTTGATTTGCCGTTACCGCCGTACGTAGTGCCCAGTAATGAGAACAGCGCGGTATTTTGCGATAGCGGCAGCAGCTGGCCATTACACCAGGCCCAGCCTTTAGGGGCAAAATTGAAAGGAAATATTCTTATTTCAGCTACAAATGGGTCCATGATAAATGCTTAGGTTATAGAGGTTTAAAATTAGCCGGCACCAGGCCTTTCAGCTGGGTGAAGGAAATATTCCAAAGAGGGATATGATGAAATTCACACACAGATAGGGCTGGAAATTAGAATGCGGTTGACTGCCGCCTGTTGGAGTAACGCTCTGATTGTTCATGGAAGCCGAAGGCGGATCCGAAAAAAAGATAGTGGCTTTGGTAGAAGTAGCCAGAATAGCATTTTCCGGTCCGGGTACATTGGCAAGGTCGCCGCTGGCTACAAAACTATGTGAATGAGCAGGGATCTCATTAGTCGTGAGCGTAACTGACTCAGCGCCGCCGGTTTCCGAGAGGATAAAACCGTTCCCCTGGTGAATGGGGACTCTTCCCCTGAGGTCGGGCAATGAGAACGTCGACTCGCCGTCACCACCATACGAAGTGCCGATCAGCTGAAAAAGTGTTTCATTTTCGGAGATGGGAAGTACCTGACCTTCACAAAACATCCATCCGGCAGGCGCAAAATTCCCTCCGAACATCCGTATTTCTCCTACATAAGGCTGTGCCATTTAGTTCTAAATTTAAGATGAGCAATAGAAAAGGAAACTAAAATCTTAATTAGGACTTGGAAAAATCCCCTGCAGCGCGATACAAAAACTGATGGTGAGAAAAGGCTGCATGTTCAAATGCGCCTGGCTCCCTCCGGTGTTTACAATACTACCCGCTCCCAAGGCGACAAGGCTACCAGGGTTGTTCTGATAAAGGTTAGACGGTTGCGAATTGGAAAGAAAATTATTGGTCGGGTTGTTAACGTTGGCATCAGCGTTCCCGACGTCCGTCGCCCGCACCACATGGGTGTGCGCCGGGATCTCATTGACCCTCAGCGTATGGGCTTGCTCTCCGGCCCGCTCTCCCAGCGTATGCCCGTTTCCGACATGCATAGGCGCACGTCCCCTGTAATCCGGCAGTGCAAAATTGACACGGCCGTCCCCCCCAAAAGAGGTGCCGAGCAGCGCAAATAAAGCCTGGTTTTGGTTAATCGGTAAAAGCTGTCCGTTGGCCAATGCCCAGCCTTTTGGCGCATACTGAAAACTGACCATTCTGATTTCTGATAAAAAGGGTTCTGCCATAGGTATAGAAGGATAAAGGTGATAGAATACGTGAGCTATGAATGCATATGAGAATATACAATAGGCTACAAAACGGGTAACACAATGGATATAGCAATTCTTACCCTACTACAGGGTGTACCACCGTATCCATAGGAATCAGACAGCGAAAAGAAAGTAAGTAAAAATCGTTCATAACGTAAATCCTGGCATCAGAAGTTAGCTTAACAACACTCCAATGACGATTTCAAAGGTAGAAAATTTTTATCACCGTACAAGAATATTGTTAGTAAAAGGTAAATTACTATTTAAAATCAGTCAGGGTCCCGAAAAAATACCGGATGACAGAAGATGCCCAAAAGGAAGAGCTGGCAATTCGCCCGGTTGGGTGACACAAAGAAAAAGCAGGAATACCGGCAACTACTGCACACCTCGTTAGCAGACAGTCCGGAAGCGGTCAAGATAAAGGGCAGGGATAGGACCGTGTTAGCACTTAGCGGGACAGTGTGTTAGAGTAAGAAGCTTGTCCTCTGGTCAGTACATCCTGCAGGTAACTTCCGGAAACGGGGAAACCATTACCAGAACCTTTATCGTGAAGTAAGGAAAAACAAACAGGGTTCAAACGGGAAGCCGGTAGGTGGGATGCTGTCCAGCTACCGGCTTTTTTCATGAAAAACAGGAAGTAGAACCTGCTCCTGCGCTGAAAACTGCCCGTCATTTCTTAAATTGCCTGCCTGATCGATAGTCGGTCAACCCCTTAACCTCGTTAGTTTTATGCAAAAAACAGCCTCTTTTCTGATTGCCGTACTGTTCCTGTTGGCCGGCTCCCTGATATATGCACAACAAACTCCGCTGAAAATACTGATGATAGGGGCCCACCCGGATGACTGTGACATTAAAGGAGCGGGAACGGCTGCGCTCTTCGTGGCCATGGGGCATCAGGTTAAGTTCCTTTCGGTCACCAACGGGGATGCCGGACACCATGAGATGGGCGGCGGCATGCTCGCTAAACGAAGGTACCTGGAAACACAGGAAGTGGCCAGACGGCTGGGTATCTCCTACGACGTCCTGGACAATCATGACGGCGAGCTGACCCCGACGCTTGAAGTTCGGCTGGCTATTATCCGTAAAATAAGAGACTGGAAAGCGGATGTAGTGATCTCACACCGCCCCAACGACTATCATCCCGATCACCGTTACACCGGAATACTCGTTCAGGATGCTGCCTATATGGTAGGAGTGCCTAACATAGCTGCCGATACCCCGCCGGTAACCGGGAATCCGGTATTCCTTTATTTCCAGGACGGCTTTAAAAAGCCGAACCCGTTTTCTCCCGATATCGTGGTGGACATTACGCAGGTAATTGATCAGAAAACAGATGCCCTGGATGCGCATGAATCGCAGTTCTACGAATGGCTTCCCTGGATCAGCGGCTACCAGGGTGAAATCCCTAAGGAAAAAGCAGCCCGGAAAGAATGGCTGCTGCGCAACCGCTGGGCGAGCCTCGACCAGACTTTTTTACCAGGCATCACGCTATGGTACGGGCAGGAACGCATAAGTCAGGTCAGGTATGCCGAAGCCTTTGAAATCTGTGAATACGGCAGCCGCCCTTCAGAGGAAGATATTAAACGCCTTTTTCCAATGTTGGGGAAATAACCGGCGCCGACCTGATTGATCCGCTTTCTTTGTAAGTTTGGGTTTTAACCATCAACAAATCTCTATGAAAAAATTCGTTATCGTACTGCTTTCCGTCCTTACCACGGCAGTTGCTACGGGACAAACACTCTTGACGCCCGAACAACTCTGGCAGCTGGGGCGGGTTTCCGGGCTGGGAATAACCTCCGATAAAAAACAGGTTGTATACGCCGTAAGCACGCCGGATGTGCGGGAGAATAAAAGTATCCGGAAATACTATACGGTTCCATTGAACGGCGGCGCTGCCAAAGAAATCAAATCCGCGGAAGGCTTACTTCCCGACACCAAACTTTCCCCTGACGGGAAGTACCAGCTCAGCCACCAGGCGGTGAAGGTCCTCGACATCACGGGAAAAGACAAATACCCGGACCTGCCGCTTTCGGACGGTTACGTGTTTACGTCACTGAACTACCGGCATTGGGATACCTGGGAAGACGGATCGTTTGACCATGTTTTTGTGGCGCCTGTCACCAACGGGAAAGCCGGGCCGGGGAAAGACATCATGCCGGGAGAACCGCACGATTGCCCGCAGAAACCCTTTGGCGGAGCGGAAGATTACATCTGGCATCCGGACAGCAAGAAAGTGGTTTATGTGACCAAAAAAAAATTCGGAACAGCCTATACCGTCAGTACAAACACTGATCTCTACGAATACGACCTGACAACCGGCGCCACTAAAAACCTTACCGCCGATAACCCCGGGTACGATGTGGCGCCTGCCTTCAGTAATCAGGGTGTTTTGGCCTGGTTGCAAATGAAACGGGACGGCTATGAGGCCGACAAGCAAGATATTGTGGTACAGGCAGGCCCGATGAAAGTGAACCTCACCGGGCATCGCGACGACATCCATGTCAATGAATTCCGCTGGAATGAAGAGGGGAACACGCTCTTTTTCACTGCTCCGGTTAACGGTACCCAGCAGCTCTTTGAAGTCAACAATACGGGTCTGACCCGAATGCTCCCTGTTATCCGGCAGCTGACGCAAGGCGATTTCGACATTAGCGGGATTGTGGGACAGGCCGGCGATAAACTGATCGTAAGCCGTACGGACATGAATACACCCGCGGAACTGTTTACCGTGGACGTCCAAACCGGGCAACAGACACAACTTACCCAGGTTAATAAATCCTTTTTGACAGCCGTCAAACCCAGTCCGACCGAACGAAGGTGGGTCGCCACTACCGACGGCAAGAAAATGCTTACCTGGGTCATTTATCCTCCGGATTTCGATCCTTCCCGAAAGTACCCCACCCTGCTCTATTGCCAGGGAGGCCCTCAATCGGCGCTGACCCAGTTTTATTCCTTCCGCTGGAATTTTCACCTGATGGCCTCTCAGGGCTATATCATTGTGGCCCCGAACCGCCGCGGCATGCCGGGGCATGGGACGGAATGGAACGAACAAATCAGTAAGGACTGGGGCGGACAGGTGCTGGACGACTACCTGAGTGCCATTGATGCTGTTGCACAGGAGAATTTTGTAGACAAAGACCGCTTGGGCTGTGTAGGCGCCAGTTTCGGCGGATTCTCTGTTTTTGCACTGGCGGCAATCCATGAAAAACGGTTCAAGTCCTTCATCGCGCATGACGGCGTATTTGATTTTCGCAGCATGTACGGTACGACCGACGAACTATTTTTCGAAAATTGGGAAAAAGGGGGAAGTTATTGGGAAAAAGACAATGCCGTCGCCCAACGCGCCTTCAGCCAGTCTCCCAGCAATTTTGTCGACCAATGGGACACCCCTATTTACATTATACAGGGCGGAAAAGATTACCGGGTACCTGTAGAACAGGGATTGCAAGCCTTCCAGGCTGCACAGCTGCGCGGGATTAAGAGCAAACTACTCTACCTGCCGGAAGAAAACCACTGGGTACTGAGCGGACAGAACGCACTCCTCTGGCAACGGGAATTCTTCGGATGGCTGAAGGAAACGCTATAATAATGTTTGAAACCCTTAACCTTACCACCATGTTAAAAGCAATTACCGGATGCAGCTTACTGGCTGTAATAGTGCTTGGCGGCTGTACCAGCGTTCAGGAAAAACGACTTTCCGCCACCGACAGCCTGCTGCTTGCCATCGACGGGCAGGCCTATAACCAGCACCTTGCGGTATTGTCTCACGACAGCCTGGAAGGCCGGAAACCGTTTACCGACGGCGAAACAAAAACCATCACTTACCTGAGCACGGAATTTGCCAAACTGGGACTGAGCCCCGGCAACGGCGACAGCTATTTCCAGGAAGTCCCTTTGGTTGAAATTGACTCCAAGGCCGATGGGCTGCTGCTCAGGGGACCGGGGCAGTCACTCACCCTGAATTACCTCGACGACTTTGTGGCGGGATCGCGCCGGATACAGGCTGAGGCCCGGGTACAGGATTCGGAAATCGTCTTTGTAGGGTACGGAATTGTGGCGCCGGAATTCGGGTGGGACGATTATGCGGGAGTGGATGTCAGCGGCAAGACAGTCGTAGTGTTGGTAAATGACCCCGGATTTGCCGACAGCACCCTTTTCAAAGGCCGGAACATGACTTACTATGGCCGCTGGACCTACAAATACGAAGAAGCTTCGCGCCAGGGGGCGGCAGCCGTTCTGATCGTCCATGACACGGCTCCGGCAAGCTACGGCTGGAATGTGGTCCGCAGCAGTTGGGGCAAATCCAAATTATACCTCCGGACAACCGACAACAACCAGTCGCGGCCCCTGGCGGAAGGCTGGATCACCATGGAGGCCGCACAGCAATTAGTTGCGCTGGCCGGAGTTTCACCGGATGTCCTGAAACAGGCCGGGCAAAAAGGGTTCAGGCCGGTGCCCCTCGATGTTACGGCTTCGGTGACCATCCGGAACACGATCACCCAATCGGTTTCCCATAACGTCCTCGCCCTTTGGGAAGGCACCGACCGGAAGGATGAATACCTTATTTATACTGCCCATTGGGACCATTTCGGAATCGGGGAGGCGATCGACGGCGATTCCATTTATAACGGTGCGGCCGACAATGCTACCGGCACTGCCGCCCTGCTTGAAATTGCCAAAGCCTTTACACAGGCCCCGGCCAGACCCCTCCGCTCGATCCTGTTCCTGGCCGTCACCTCAGAAGAACAGGGGTTGCTCGGATCAGAATATTATGCTACCCATCCCGTTTACCCGGTGAGTCGGACAGTGGCCGCCGTCAATATCGACGTGCTGCAACCCTTCGGGCGGATGAAGGATATCATCGTAGTCGGAAAAGGGCAGTCCGAACTGGACGAATACATCGATGATGCGGCCCAAAAGCAGGATCGCTATACCCGTGCAGAGCCCGATCCTTCGGCAGGATTTTACTTTCGTTCCGACCATTTTAATTTTGCCAAAGTAGGGATCCCTGCCCTCTACACCGAAACCGGTACCATTTCCAGGGAACACGGTGAAGCCTGGGGAGAGGCTCAGAAAAAAGCCTATAATGAAAACCGCTACCACGCCCCTTCCGACAATTACAGCCCCGACTGGGATCTTTCCGGTAGCATCGAAGATTTACGCCTGTTGTTTGATATAGGGTATACGCTGGGCAACGAGGCCCGTTTTCCAAAATGGAAATCCGGGTCCGAATTTAAGGGTATACGGGAACAAACACCCCAGGAATAACCCAATCCCGTACCAAAAGGCCCATCACGGCGCCCCCGGACGTAAGTCCGGCGCCATATCAATCAATCCCCTCCCATACCCAAAGCCCCGGAGGGGCGACATCCGTTAGCCCCGGATGAAGGCCGGGGGCATTTCCCCGCCCCATACACCGTCCGGGGGTATATCACCCAATCCCCTCCCCTACCCATAGCCCCGGAGGGGCGACATCCGTTAGCCCCGGATGAAGGCCGGGGTCATATCCCGGCCCATACACCATCGGGGTCATTCCCCGGCCCATACACCATCGGGGTCATATCCCGGCCCATACACCATCGGGGTCATTTCCCGGCCCATACACCATCGGGGGCATTCCCCGGCCCCATACACCATCGGGGTCATTCCCCGGCCCCAATATAAATCAAGAAAAATTTGCGAAACCAAAACATTGCATATATATTTGCAACCAAACAGTTGCAATAAATTATCTAACGGAAATGAGACGAGATATTTTCCAGGCCATCGCCGACCCCACCAGACGGGCCATCATTACCCTCATCGCCTTGCAGGCCATGACACCCAATGCCCTTGCAGAACATTTTGATACAACCCGGCAAGCAGTTTCCAAACATTTGCGGATCCTGACCGAGTGTGAATTGATTAAACAGGAACACAAAGGCAGGGAAATCTACTACCAACTGGAAATAGACAAAATGAAAGAAATAGACAAATGGTTGGAACAATTCCGAAAAATCTGGGAAACACGGTTTGACCAACTTGATACACTATTAGTCACCATTAAAAACAACCAAAAATGAAAAGCAATCTCTTATTCGATTTTTCCGTCAACAAGGAAAACAAAACGATCCACGTCAAGCGTGAATTCGACGCTACCCTTGACCTGGTCTGGAAAGCGTGGACCACTCCCGAGCTGCTCGACCAATGGTGGGCGCCCAAACCGTATCGCACCGAGACGAAATCAATGGATTTCAGAGATGAGGGTCTTTGGCTGTATGCAATGATAAGCCCTGAAAATGAAGTCCACTGGTGCAAGGCTGACTACAAGCGTATTGAACCGTCGAAAAAAATCAGCTGGCTGGATGCTTTTTGCGATGAAGACGGTAACGAAAGTTCCGAGATGCCGCGCACTTTCTGGAAAAACGCTTTCAGCGAGACCGCCGGCACCACCCTGGTCAGTATTACGCTGGAATACAAAAGCCTGGAGGATCTCGAAAAGATAATCACAATGGGCTTTCAGGAAGGTTTTACTATGGCGATGCACAACCTGGACGAATTATTGGAGGCATTGTCCGACAGGTGACAATCGGCTTTCAGCTTTCGGATTTCGGCTGTCGGAGATCGGATCTCGGCTTTCGGATTTCGGATTTCGGCTGTCGGAGATCGGCTTTCAGCTTTCGGACATCGGATTTCGGCTGTCGGGGGGGATAGGGACAGGCAAAGTGACTACTGCTCCGCGAGGCTTCCCGGAATCCGTAAAAGCCCTGTTCGGGGCGAGATGTTGGCAGGGCATGGCTTCATCACCTAAGAATTTGAATCAGGACACGGGCATGCCATGGCCATTACGCTATCTTTAAGGGTAAGACAAAATGACAAAACAGGTGGACAGAACAATACTCATTACCGGAGCAGGCAGAGGCATTGGTGCGGCAACAGCTTGTCTGGCAGCTGAACGGGGATATAATGTTTGCATAAACTATCTGAAAGACAAAGATGCTGCGATGAAAGTCGTGCAAACGATTACCGGCAAAGGCGGAAAAGCTGTTGCTTATCAGGCGGATGTCTCCGTGGAACAGGAAGTTATTGCCCTTTTTAAAAGAATAGATTCCGATTTCGGAACCTTAACTGCATTGGTCAACAACGCAGGAATACTGGAAACCCAGTCACGAGTGGACGGCTTAACGGTAGAACGATTGCAGCGCATTCTGAATGTCAATGTCGTCAGTTGTTTTCTATGCGCCAGGGAAGCTATCAAACGAATGTCGACCAGGTATGGAGGAGCCGGTGGCGGTATCGTCAATGTTTCATCCATTGCAGCCAGGACAGGTTCGCCTAATGAGTACGTTGATTATGCCGCATCGAAAGCTGCGGTTGATACGTTTACACTCGGACTTGCAAAAGAAGTTGCGGGGGAAGGGATCAGGGTAAATGGCGTAAGGCCCGGATTTATTTATACCGACATCCACAGAGACGGGGGAGAGCCGGGTCGGGTGGACAGAATCAAAGATTCACTCCCCATGAAACGGGGCGGGAAGCCTGAGGAAGTCGCCAATGCCATTCTGTGGTTGCTGTCTGACGAATCTTCTTTTTCAACCGGTATTTTTATAGACTGTACAGGGGGGAGCTGACAACGGCATCTACGCGCTGAAACACGGCAACGTCCCCCCTGATGCTGAACGGAGTATGAAACCGTTCACGATCTCTTGTCATTTTCGTTTACCCCTAACGTCAGCGTTTGTCTCGACGTACCAGCCGGCTTCCCGGGATTTCTCCTTTTGGATTTTTTCTTTTTTCGTCCCCACCAGACAGCGAATCCTGTAACGGGCAACGTGGCGGCAATAAGACTGGCAAAAAAAGCGAGTACTTTTCCCGGGAAGCCCAGGATACTGCCTACGTGGATATCATAGTTCATGGCCGACAGTTTTTCTCCGGTGTTCAGGGCATCAAAACCCGACGCTTGTAGCTGTATTCCAGTATATTGATCAAATTGATACTGCTTTCTGTTGTAACGAATATGCTCAGTGCTTTGAATGGTAACCCTCACAACATCGCCGGCTTTATCCGGAAGGTTAATGGTGAATGCATGGGCGCCTGGATGTAAGGCTGCTACTTTAAAAAGGATTTTGTCTATTGGCATTAAAGAATCCACCTGAGTGGTATCTGAAAACAGCGTTTTGGGTTTGAGCGTAGCGGCACCTCTGTTCGCAATCCATTGTATACTATTTTCAAACCAGGTAAAGGAAAATACAAGTCCTGTTAATGCAATTACCATCAACACGAACAGGCTATAAAACCCCAGGATGTTGTGCAGGTCATAATTTTTCCGTTTCAGTTTGGTACTGTCCTTCCACCGGAACCAGACCCGTTGTCTGGCGGCGCTTTTATTTTTTGGCCACCACAACACAATCCCGCTAAGGAGCATCACTACAAAGATAATGGTAGATATACCGATGATCATTTTACCGACACTTCTGTTGATCAGCAAATTTCTGTGAAGTCTCAGCACAACGGTGAAAAACTCATACGCAGTATTTTCATTCTTTACTACTTCACCAGTATACGGATTCAGATAGAACCTGTGGTTGTATACAATCTCGCCAAAATGGGTAAAAGCCTTTGCGTTGCGGATTTGCTCCGGCCGGAATGAATAGGTTTGATCTGGAATGGCCGAAACCGTTATGGTTTGTATACGATGATCTTTACCTGCAGCTCGCTGTGCCACTTCCAACAGCTCTGCCACTGTTTTTTTTGTCGCCTGACCGGGCACGGCAATAGTTTCCCGGCTTGCATACAACCATGTTTTCAGTTCTTTTTCAAAAACATAGATGCAACCTGTAATACTGATAATAAATACCACAAGCCCGGAAATCATTCCGAGCCAGAGGTGTATGGCGCCAATTGCCTTTTTCATCAATACGATTCAGAAAACGTAGCTGATGCTAAACAGCGTATTCCGGGGTGGGCCGGGATTAACCGTCACAGTCGCGCGTCCTCTACCCAGCCAATACGTTTTATCGGACAGATTATTGATATTAAGAGACAATTGCATTTTCCTGATCCGATAGAATAACGCAGCATTAAAAACGGTATAACCAGGCAATGTAATAAGCGCATACTGTGTTGTTCGTTGCAACGTAACAAAGTTACTTCCCAGGGAAATGCCTGCGCCAGTGAGTATGCCCCGCTCTATGTTGTACCTTACCCAGGCACCTCCCATATGATGTGGTGCAAACTCTTTTTCTGTACCCACCAGTTCCGGATGATCGCTTTCCGTTATAGTGCTCTTATTATAAGCGTAATTAGCGCTGACAGAGAGATTCGGCAAGATTTTACCATTAATATCAAGCTCCGCTCCTTTGGATTGTTCCTGGCCTCGTTGTGTCAAAAGCTCCGGGTTGAGGGCATCATTTGCGTTGATCAGGATGTTGTTTTGTTCGATGCGATAAACAGAAGCAGAAACGGTTAAACCTTTAGTAAACCATTCCGTTTTAGAACCGAATTCAACCATATTGCTGGTAAGAGGATCAAAGGGACCTCCGTAAATAGCCGGGTCTCCAATCACACCGGCACTTTGCGGTTGGAAACCCTCTACATAAGTACCGTAGAGATTAATGTTTTTGTTCAGTGTATAAACCAATCCTATTCTGGGAATCAAAGCCGTTTGCTTTACTTTCTTTTCCTGCGGTTTTTTATAGTTTTCAAAATCCACATAGAATTCCTGGCGCAAACCCAGCAGCATCTGTAATCTGCCTAATTTAATCTGATCCTGAAGGTAAACGCCGTTAGTGTAATACAACGAAGTGGCAACCTGTGCTGTCGAAGTAAAATAACCCGTTATCTCCTGAGGCGTGTAATTGGGATTCGCCAGGTCAAAATGAGGCATATTCGGTACCGGATTGCCATTGTTATCCAATAGATAAAGCTCAGGATGCTTGGGATCGTATGCGTTTGCAGCCGCTGTATTGGCAGCATTCCGGTAAGCTCCCCTGAGGCTTGTTTGCCAGGATCCCGCCGGAGTGGCTTGCTGTGCAAAATCATAACCTGCCAACACATGATGCTCAAGAGGTCCCAAATTAAAATTAAGATTGAAATAAGACATCAGGTTAAAATTTGCATCTTTTCGCACGCCCCTTTGCAATCGCATCTCCGCCAGGTTTGACAGTTCGTTACCATTCGCATCCATGCCATATACATTATTTACGCGGTGCTCAAGGTAGTCCCTGTCGTAAGCGTATTTGATGAATGAGGTGGTGAATGATATACTTTTACTAAATTTATGATTCAGTGAGGCCAGGAAAGAAAGCCCTTGTTCTTTATTGTAGCTATTGGAATAGGTTGCGCTAAGAGATGTCGGCGTGGAATACAAGAGCGATTGCCCTCCGTTTCCTCCCAGTAAAGGCTGACCTCTGTCTACCCTGCCATTGATGGAGCTATAGATCAGGTCAAGGTCTATTCTTGTATGCTCACCGGGGAGGTAAGAAACAGAAGGAGCCACCAGAATATCTTTGCCACCCTGTAAATCTCTGAATGAACCGGCGTCCTGGTAAGCTAAATTAAGACGATATGTATCCGGAAACATTAATCAAAGCTCCCGGAGCCAGTACACCATCTTTTTGGGAGTAGACGTATCGGCTCCCCGGTCGGGCCAGTCAAAGGTGGTCTGCAATGCCGGTATTTTCCGGTAATCCCGCTTCTCCCAGAAAACATCGTTGGCGCGGTAATCTTCCGGTTTCAATGGATGGTCATCGGGTCGTTCCACAGCGCAGAAACAGGTAGACCGGAAGGTTCCGAAACTGCGCGCATGTGCTTCCCTTTCATCGAAAAAACGATGCCCCAATCCCCGCCCCCGATAAGCCGGCAGCAACACGCTTTCTCCAAAGTAAAACACTTCCGGCACTGCAAATCCTGCCTCCAGGAAGGGGCGCCGGACCTCTTCCGTTTCATCCGCCAGTGGGATACAGGTGGTGGCGCCCACCATCCGGCCGGCGTCCCACACCGCAAATACCAGGGCATACGGTGACGCTGAATAGGTTTTCAGGTATTCCTTCTCGTACGCCGGTGTTCCTTCATAGAGGTAAGGAAATTCGTAAAATACCGCAATCCGTAAAGCTGCCAATTCGTCAAAAACACCCGTTATCTGATCCCCTTTGTAGCTCTTAAAAGTCAAGGGCGCCGGCATCATGAAACGAGGCGTATCCATTCTTCCAGGTTATAATAGGTGGTTATCCGGGCGATTTTCTCATCTGTTATCGTCAGAAACGCACCGGCCGGTAACACATACCGCTGCCCGCGCGCTGCCGGAAACCCCGCTTCTCCCTGCTTGTAAATCCCATTTACCATAAATTCGACGGCCACTTTTTCACCGGATGGTTCGGTAAAAAACACCATATCCGTCAGCGTTTCTTCATAAGCCGTATCCATTTTTTCCAGGAACTCCCGGAATAACTCCTTACCGATACGCGGGGCGTCCGCCTGGTTGGGCTCATGGCGGATGCTTCCGGCAACCAGGTCCAGCATTCCCTCCCATTCCCTCTTATTAAAATGTGCGTAATAACGTTCAGCAATTTCAAGCGCTGTCATGTGGTTGTTCTGGTTTAATAAATGATCAGCCAAAGATACAAAGCCCCTCCCAAACTGCGAGAAAATCCCCCTCAGTAATAGTAGTATTTCGCCGTTTACCGGTATATAGAGTGCGATTACTCAAACAACAGTCCTAAACGGGCACTGCTTACTTATTTTGCAAACTCTATGAAAAAAACACTGCCGCTACTGGTTCTCCTGCTCGCAGGCTGTCTGGCATTCAATCCTGTTCTGGCCCAAAAAAACGGGTGGTATTCACTTTTTGACGGCAAATCACTGAATGGCTGGAAAGTCAGTGAGAATGCGGCCACCTTCAGTGTCGAAGAAGGCGCGATCAAAGTTGCCGGGCCACGGTCACATCTGTATTACGACGGGCCGGTAAAAAACCATGATTTCAGGAATTTCGAATTCAAGGCATTGGTAAAAACGGAGCAGGGGTCCAATTCCGGCTTGTATTTCCATACCCGCTTCCAGGAAAAAGGATGGCCCCGCCACGGGTTCGAAGTACAGATCAACAATAGCCATGGCGATTATATCCGTACCGGCAGCCTTTATGAAATTGTCGATGTGCGGGAAGTATATGTAAACGATGGCGAGTGGTTTACCGAACACATCATTGTGAAGGGAAATCATGTAATTATTAAAATCAATGACACTGTAGTGGTGGACTACACCCAGCCTGAAAAGCCGCTCCGGGTAACCGAGGAACGCCAAACCCGGGTCATCGACTCCGGCACATTTGCCATACAGGGCCACGATCCCAAGAGTGTGGTGTACCTGAAAGATATTATGGTAAAGCCTTTGAAGGATTGATAATCCGCCCGATAGTCGTACCATTTCTATTTTGAGTGGCAGGTTCCAAAAAAATGTTGTTTTTAGCTGTTTCCTGAGTCAGCAGTCGTAGGAAGCCCGAAGGAATTCAGGTATCTTCCGTTCTGAACAGAACACTCATGTCTCAAAAAATAGCGGTTATCACAGGTCCTACTGCCGGAATCGGCAAAGTAACGACCCTTGCCCTTGCTCAAAAGGGCTTTAAAATGGTGCTTTTGGCCCGGAATCCTGAAAAGGCCCGTGCATTGCAACAACAGATCGGCCAGGAGATCCCGGCCGATTTTATCCGGACCGACCTGGCCGATCTGGACTCGGTCCGGTCTGCCGTACAAACGATCCGGCAGCGTTATCAGAAAATCGACGTGCTGATCAACAACGCCGGGGTGATCGCCGATCAAAAGGCTTTCTCCCCCAACCAAATCGAGCTTACTTTTGCCAGCAACCATTTGGGCCATTTCCTGCTGACCACCGAGCTCCTCGGACTGTTAAAAGCAGCAGGAGACGCCCGGATCGTACATGTTTCATCGGGGGCACACCGGTTTGCCCGGTTCAGGATCGACGACCTGGTAAACCCTGCCCGCTATTTTCATTTCACCGTTTACGGAAATTCCAAGCTGGCCAACATCCTGTTCTCCAATGAGCTCGCCGAACGGTACAACACAATCACCTCCAATGCATTGCATCCGGGAACGGTTGCCAGCAGCTTCGGCTGGGCCTCAACTGGGGTGATCAAATGGTTTGTACAATTAGGAAAACCCTTTTTCAAAACAGCAGAACAAGGTGCGCGGACCAGCATTTACCTGGCGGCCTCTCCGGATGTGAAGGGGGTTACGGGCGGCTATTTTGAAAACGCCAGACCCGGTAAAAGATCCGCGGCTGCCAAAGACAAAGGGCTGGCCGTTGCACTTTGGGAGCTGAGTGAAGCGCTGGTGCAAAGCTACCGTTCCTGAGCGGAGCCGGCCGGTTCACCGGAACGGAAAGCGGCTCAAAGCTTCTTCTGCCATAGCGCCTTTTTGATACTTCCCGAGACAATTTCGCTGAAACTGTGCGTCGAAATGGACGTCTCCGGGGTGAACTGTCTGCGGAAAGGAGCCCCCGGCTTTAAAAAAATAAACCGTTGTAGTCCCGTATTTAGTATAGGGCATCAGCTTTCCATACTGCTCCATTTCCTCCCATAGCGTATCGGCAACCGTGACGGCGTAGATCCGCACAACCGGACCGGTATTGTTCGGGTTCCTGTACACGGCGACCTCTTTAAAATCACCTTTCAGAGAACTGGTACTGGGTTGCAACAGCGAGTCAAACAACACATACCCGATAACCAGTACAATCAGCAATAAAACAACGGTACGTAATTTCATCTAACAGGATTTTTTATCCCCGGACTACTGCGGCTCCCCGGAGGCTGTACACCTCCCGGTAGTAGCACCTGGCCGGGGTGATGATCGGTCGGTGACCCTGGTTCAAAGATACCGGTTTTAACCGCCTTCACCGGTAAGTTGCCCGTCTATTTTTGTTTTCTTCTCTATCACGCGGCCTTTTACGGTTTGCTCCTGTCTACCGGTCTTCCTCCTGTTCCCGCACTTTATCCGGAAAATCCGGTGCTTCGGTCGCCGGGGTTTTACGGTACTCGGGCTTTGCACCAATTTTGACCCGGGATCGACAACGGCGTACCGAAACCCCTTTTCCAACGGTAGGTACGTCTGTTCATCGACCTCACAGTTATTAAAAAGGGGGAACCGCAAACAGGTGTCTCTCTGTAATCGAAGCAAAACCAAATTTCCTTCACAATGAAACAAACATTTTTACTGCTGCTGGTCCAGTTGGTCAGCTTTGGCGCCTTATATGGCCAGCAACCGGTACAGATCGTTAAGGGGAGAGTCACCGATACACAATCCGGCAGCGCCTTACCGGGAGCAACCGTAGTACTCGGAGGCAGCAACCCTGTAAAAGGAACGGTTACCGATGCAGAAGGATTTTTCAGGATGCCGGGTGTTCCTTTGGGACGCCAGGTGCTGCACGTCAGTTTTTTGGGCTATGGGAGTCTGACCATACCCGACGTGCTGGTCACTTCCGGGAAAGAAGTCTCCCTGGAGATACGTCTGGAAGAGCAGGTAATCAAAGCCGAAGAAGTGGTGGTAAAGGCGAAGCGGGACCAGGAGCTGCTCCTCAATGAGTTCGGGACAGTAAGCGCCCGGAGCTTTTACATCGAAAATACCCGGCGGTTTGCCGGAAGCCGGAACGATCCCTCGCGGATGGCTGCCAATTTTGCGGGAGTATCGGGGAGCAACGACGCCCGGAATGATATCGTCATACGGGGAAGCTCACCGGCCGGGCTGCTCTGGCGGCTGGACGGGGTGGATATCCCCAATCCCAGCCACTTCGGGGCGCTTGGTGCGACGGGCGGACCTGTCAGCATAATCAACAACAACGTGCTCGGCCGTTCCGATTTTTTCACGGGCGCATTCCCGGCAGACTACGGGAACGCGCTCAGCGGCGTATTCGATTTACAACTGCGTACCGGCAACCGCGATAAACGTGAATTTACCGGCCAGGTAGGTTTCAACGGGTTCGAGCTCGGTATAGAAGGACCTTTCTCCAAAGGGAAAAACGCCACCTACCTGCTTCATTACCGCTATTCAGTGCTGGGATTAGTACAGAAGCTGGGGCTTGCGCCGGGTACGGGAAGCGGCATCCCCAATTACCAGGATGTGGCTTTTAAAATCGACCTGCCGACGGGTCGCCCGGGAAGCCGCTGGAGTATTTTCGGGATAGGCGGCACCAGCGATGTAACCTTTAAGGGATCTCTCAAGGATACCGCCAACCTATACAGCGACCCCTACAGTAACCTGCGCAACGCGGCCGGAATGGGGGTAGGCGGAATTTCCTATACGCACTATTTCGATGTAAACACCCATTTGCAAACCACAGTCGCTTTGTCACACGGGGCTTTCCGGACAAGGATCGATTCCCTGGACGATGCGCGGGAAGCGCATCCGCATTACCGGGACGTCTCCAGCCAGGGAAGAGCTACCGTGACTACCCGTATGACCAGAAAGCTCAGTGCCAGGCATCTGGTTTCCGCCGGACTGTATTATAACCGCTTGTCTTACAGTCTCTCCGACAGTTCACTTACCAACGGCCGGTTCCGCACAATCCGGGACCGGAAAGGGAATACAGACCTTGCACAGGCGTTCGTTCAGTGGCAGTACAAACCCGTTGACCGCCTGACACTGAACACAGGTTTGCACGGAAGTTGGTTTGCCCTGAACGGTGACTATGCCGCCGAACCCCGTGTCGGCCTGAAATACGGACTACCGGCCGGACAAACGCTGTCACTGGCAGGGAGCCTCAACAGTCAGATACAGCCACTTCAGCTGTATTTCGTCCAGACCCCGGCCGGAGCGGGTAATTACCGGACGACCAACCACCATTTGTCCATGACCAGGGGCGCCCAGGTGGTATTCGGATACGACCGGTTCATCGGCGAACGGATCCGGCTAAAACTGGAAGGGTATTACCAGCACCTGTACAAAGCTCCGGTAGAAACCGCTCCTTCCTCGTTTTCGGGGCTGAACCTGGGCGCCTCCTTCGGCGCCTCGGATATTGACAGCCTGTTGAGCAAGGGCAAAGGGCGGAATTATGGCGCTGAAATAACCCTGGAGCGGGCCTTTGAGAAGGGATATTACTTCCTGGCGACCCTTTCCGTGTTCGATTCGAAGGCTACCGGCAGCGACGGAATCCGGCGCAATACAGCGTTCAGCAACAAGTATGTGGGAAACCTGCTGGGAGGGAAAGAATGGCGGATGGGAGAAAAAAACAGTCTTGCCCTGGACGTACGCGTTACATCGGCTGGAGGACGTCCCTATATTCCCATCGATCCGTTGCGCTCCGTCACGGCAGGAGCGGAAGTGCCGGACCTGGAAAAAGCTTACCAGTTACGGTTCAGGAATTATTTCCGCACAGACCTGAAAATCACCTATCGTCGCGACGAAAAAAAATGGACGCATGAGTGGTTTATCGATTTTCAGAATCTCGCCAACACCAAAAATGTATTTACACAAACGTTCGATGCCCGCTCCGGGAAAATACGGACACAGTACCAGATTCCCTTGTACATCACTTTCAATTACAGGATCGAGTTCTGAAGGCCGTGCATCCGCTCAAAGCAGGCATCCCCGGAAAACGCAGCCCCGGGCGATAGAAGTAAAGCGGCCATGCTTTCCGTAATTCCGCAAAACCACGTAACTTTTGCACCCGGTTTCTGCCGCTACCGGGTCCGGAGCATCTCGCCTGAAACGGGTGCAATCCGGGAAGCTCACGAAAACCGCAACGCCGCAGATAGCTCAAAAATATGCCCTACAACTGAACAGGCTTTATGGAATACTTCCAAACCAGAAAGGATATCTTTCCCGTGTTTCAGAGCATCCGGAAATTTTTACTGATGAATCTCCTGATCGCCCTGGTCATTGTGTTGGTGTTTACACCGTTCCGGTATTATACCACGATGGAGGAGTTTCAAAAAACCGGCCCTGCCCTGCTAATCAATTTCATGATGTCGGCCGTTCTGAGCTACGGGGGATTTGTCGTGGAATGTTACTACGACAAACGCATTTCCTGGATAGACCGCCCTGTAAAAAGACTGCTCCTCCAAAGCGTGAGCTACCTTATTTATGCTTTCGCGGCCAGTTACCTTGTTATCGTAGGGTACATGTGGGCGGTTCTCGGCCTGTTCACCTTTGAAAACATTCCCTGGATGAAACTGTTACCGGAGGCAAAATCTCCGATGTTTATTGCATTCGGGATTTGCGCCGCTTTTATCAGCTATTCGTTCCTGAGCCGGTGGCGGGAGGCCGCAGTAGAAACCGAACGGCTCAAGACCGCGCGCTATGCAAGCCAGTACCAGTCGCTGAAAAATCAGTTGAACCCGCATTTCCTGTTTAATTCCCTGAATGCCCTGAGTAACCTGGTTTATGAAAATGCTGACGCTTCCGCTGCATTTATCCGTAAACTGTCCCGGATATACCGGTATGTACTGGAAGTGCAGGAAGATGAAATCGTTGCACTGACTGCCGAAGTGACCTTCGCCGAAAACTACCTGGCGCTGCAAAAGATACGTTTCGAAGATAGCCTGGAATACACCATCCGGATCACCGAAACCAATGGTTCCGGCTACTTGCCCCCCCTGTCCCTGCAGCTATTGCTGGAGAACGCGATGAAACATAACGAAGCTTCCCGTGCCCATCCGTTGAAAATCAGCATCTTCCGGGAAAACGACCTGCTGACAGTACAAAACAATTACCGGCCCAGGAACATCCCAAACGAAGAATCAACCGGGATCGGGCTGGACAATATTTGCAAACGATACGAAATACTGGGAAACCGTCCGGTGGAAATCATCCCGGACGGAACACATTTCACTGTAAAACTTCCGATACTTGAAAACCCCGCCCCGGCTTCTCATCTCCTTGCTTAGGACAAAGGGGGCAATTTTTACGGTCTAACACTTATTACTGACGTATGGAGATACTGATTATTGAAGACGAACAGCCCGCCGCCCGCCGCCTGGAGCAGATGCTATCCGGACTGCTTCCGTTGGCAACCATTTCTGCGAAACCGGATAGCGTACAGACTGCAGTTGCCTGGCTGCAGACCCATCCCGAACCGGACCTCATCTTCCTGGATATACAACTTGCAGACGGGCTTAGCTTTAAGATATTTGAACAGGTGACCATCCGGTCGCCCGTCATATTTTGTACGGCTTATGACCAGTACGCGATCAAAGCTTTCAAGCTGAACAGCATCGATTACCTGCTGAAACCGGTCGACCCGGAGGAACTCCAGCACGCCCTCCGTAAGTTCCAGTCTCACAGGAATCCGCCTGTACTTTCCCTGGAACAAATTCAAAGCTTACTGCAGCCGCTTGTCAAAACCTACAAGACACGTTTTCTTGTGAAGCTGGGAGAACGTATCCAGTTTGTAACCGCCGCCGATATTGCTTTCTTCTATAGTGAAGAAAAGGTAACGTTCCTTCAAACCCGGGCCGGCAGAAGGTTTATAGTCGACTTTACGCTCGATCAGCTTGAGCAATTACTCGATCCCCGGGTTTTCTTCCGGCTCAACCGGAAATATATCAGTTCACTTGGCGTCATTAAGGATATTTTCACCTATTCAAACAGCCGGTTAAAAATCCACCTGCACGGCTGTGAAGACAACGATATTTTTATAAGCCGGGAAAAGGTGGCAGCATTCAAGGCATGGCTGGACCAGTGACCCGGCGCCGCCTTTTCCTGATGAAGCCGTCTACCGCGACCGGATTTCTTTCCGCATGAAAGCCTCATACGAGAGGGCAAAGCACACGACCGTTGCGGCGATCAGGCCGGTTAACTGCGGCCATACCACCAGCAGGCTTTGCATCAGCGGCAACGGACTGGGGATAGCCCCGTATACCTGTTCCATCGACAGCGGGCCCAGGCTTCGGACCGATGGCATCAGGATGGTCGTTGTAGCGTCGCTAAACAGCTGGCTCGGCACCAGGCGGCTCAGGTTCTGGACGAATTGCTGGTACCCTATTACCTGCTGCGGACTGGCCATTCCGGAAGGCGCCAGCGACTTGGCCACCAGGTTCACCAGCATTCCATAAAATACCGTCACGAACAACCAGATGGCAATGCAGCACAAGGCTGATGTTGCCGCCTGCCGGAACCGGACGGAAAAGAGAATCGACAGGTTTAACCAAAAGGCAATGTACAGGGTGGCCAGCAGCATAAAAAAGAGGATGCGTAAAAACTCTTCCGGTGTCGGCAGGATGCCCAGTTTGAGGATACCCAACCCGGTTACGAGGAGACCCAGCGCCATCAGCAGGCTGGCAATCACAATCAGGGAACCTGTAAATTTGGCATTTATCAAATAGTCCCGGTGGATGGGCTGTGATAAAATACGGCTCAGCGTCCCCTTGTTTTGCTCCGAATTAACGCTGTCAAACCCCAGGCTGATGCCAAGTAAAGGTCCCAGGAAACCAATAAACACATGGAACGGCGGCAAGGAACCATCCGATGCGGTAAACAATTTGAGGAAAATAAAACTCCCTTCCGGGTCATTGGGTTTAAGGGCGTTGGGTATGCCTTCCAATGCGATGTACAGAGAAGCGGCACAGGTAAGCCCCATCAACCCGATCAATATCCCAAAACGCCAGCTGCTTACATGGTCCACTACCTCCTTTTCCACGATCACCCAAAAAGGATGTACTGCCTTTTGTTCCGTCTCATGCATCCCGCCGCGCGGGGTGAAAAACCGTGTAAGGCCTGCTTTATAGTTCGTCATCATTTAACCTGCATTTTTAAAAAAACGATGATAAATTTCATCAAGACCATAATCTTTTCGCTTCAGGTAGCATAATCCGGCGCCCGAGTTGACAACCACCTGCGCCACCTCGCTGGCAATATCCCGATCGGCTTCAATCCGCAGGTTCTCTTCTTCCTGCGTTACCGTAATTACCCCCTCGATGGCCTGAAGTAATTCGGAGAGCGCCCCTCCGGGAGGCCTTCGGTCCACGACCACTTCCACTACCACCGGATCATCCGGAAACAGCTTTCCGGACAGGTTGGCGATATCGCCTTCGGCCATCAGCTTCCCCGCAACAAATAGTCCCACCCGGTCACACACCTGCTGTACCTGTTGCAAATGATGGGACGAAAGCAGCACGGTCAGTCCTTCCTCACGGCTCAGCTCCACAATCAATTCGAGGAATTTCCGCAGCCCCTCCGGGTCCAGTCCCAGGGTAGGCTCATCCAGTATGATCACTTCCGGCTGTTTCAGAAGCACATCCGCCAGTCCCAGCCGTTGTCTCATTCCGCGGGAATAGTTACCCACCGCCTTCGCCCTGTCGGCCTTCAAGCCCACCCGTTCCAAAAGCGCTAACGCCCTCCGGTTGGCTTCCTGAACGGACAGCCGGTTCAGCCGTCCTGTGTACACCAGGTTTTCCAGCCCGCTCCGGTCATCGTAAAACCCGACATCCTCCGGTAAATAGCCCACCCTTTTCTTTACTTCCATCGGACGGCTAACCGGGTCGACCCCATGAATACTGATGCTTCCGGCAGTGGGTTCCACCAGTCCCATCATCATCAGGATTGTTGTTGATTTCCCGGCGCCATTAGGCCCCAGCAAACCGTAAATCTCGCCTTTAGGAATCGTCAGGTCCAGCTTGTCCACAATGACCTGCTGCCCGTACCGCTTCGTAAGGCCCTTCACGTTGATTACATCCTGTCCCATGTCTTATCTTCTGCCGTATTTGCGAAACAGATAATACACATTTCCCAAGGCAATCAGCATAATCATGATCCCTATCCATCCTGAGAAGATAGAAGTGGCGACGGCCACCCGGAAAGATGCCCGCGAAGAGGTTTCGGGCGTTTTAGCCTCTATGTTGACCACGTAGTCACCGGCCAGTGCTTTTTTATCGGCCTTGATAGCGGCTGTTACCGCAGCATTTTTCCCGGGCTCAAGGCGGTCCACCTTTTTAGGTTCAAATGTCACTTCCCAGTTGGCGGGCGCCGCGGCACTCAGCTCAACCGGCCCCATCGGTACCGAGCCGGTATTCCGCACCACCAGTTCCACCTTCCGGTCATCTCCGGCCGTCACTTCCGTGCTCAGGAGACCGGTAGGCGTCGACAGCTCCATTTTATACGATCCCGTTATTTCCACCTCCAGTTCCAATCCAGCCGAAGTTTGGCTGGTCCCTGCGACGATCGGTATTTTGTACATTCCGGCAGCCGCTTCATCGGAAGGATCAACTTCCACCATGATGTCTGTTTTGGCATTGGCCTCCGCCTGCACGGAGGAAACCTGCTTTCCATTTACCTTAAAAGCTACATTCCAGCCACGTGGTTCCTCCGAGCGGAGGGAATACACCTGGCTATCACCCGTCCGGTTATTCAATACGGCATTAAAGGAAAAAGTAGCGCCCGAATTGCCCTGCATATTGGGCTGCCGGGATGTCAGCTCTGTTGTCAGGGTCCCCTGCTCCGACACCACTACCGCCAACGGCAATACGCCGGCTCCCTTTGCCACTACCTGAAAGCGGTAAGTACCTTTATCGATTTTCAACGGAACTTCTACTTTCAGGGACAGGGTTTTCTTTTCACCCGGAAGTACGGCGATCTGGTCTACTTTCCAACCACCTGATTTCAGGTCATAACTCCAGTCTTTAGCCAGGCCCGTGACGGCCAGCTCAACATTGCGGACTCCGCCTCCTTTGTTGATAATATCAATACTGTAATCGATAGATTCCCCCGGTGTAACTTCGATTTTTGTGTAGGGGGTGTACAAGGTTATGCCTGATGCATATGCGGTGAGAGAACTGCCGGAAAACCACCCGAATAGTGGCCATAACATGAGAAATTGAAAGAACTTAGTACGTAACGACATAAAAAAATTGACTTAATCTTTAGATGAAAATTAGGCACAAGCTGCAAAATTAGAAGTCCTTCAAAAAAATCAAAACGGATCGTGCACAATTTTAACATACACTTCCTTTCTACCGGTATAAAACCCGGCAGAACCTCGCATAGCCGCATGGTTTCCCGATAATACGCCATGGCGATCGCGCTCAGCCGGCTGGCAGCAGACAATCTCTGTAAGAGTTTATTTACCAACTGAAACCCCGCAGTTTATGCCTGTTTCATGGACAGCGCGATCCGTTTTCGTACCAGATCGACCTCGACCACCCGCACCTGTACTACCTGTTGCAGTTTCACAACCTCGTTGGGATCTTTGACAAAGCGGTCGGCCATCTGGGACACGTGAACCAATCCATCCTGTTTGACGCCGATATCGACAAAAGCCCCGAAAGCTGTAATATTTGTCACAATCCCCGGCAACACCATTCCTTCCCGCAGGTCTTCCGGCTTGCGTACGGTTTCATCGAACGCGAATTGCCGGGCAGCGGCCCGGGGATCACGGGAGGGCTTTTCGAGCTCCTTCAGAATATCCTGCAGCGTCGGCAGCCCGATCTGATCCGTCACATAGCGTCCGGGTTCTATTTTAGTGCGGAGTTCCGGTTTTTGCATCAGCTCGGCGACTGTAGCGCCGCAATCCCTGGCCATAGCCGCCACAACCGGGTAGCTTTCCGGGTGTACGGCGCTGTTGTCCAGCGGGTTTGCGGGGTTATCTACTCTTAAAAACCCGGCAGCCTGTTCAAACGCTTTCTCTCCCAGGCGCGGAACCTTGAGTAACTGCATCCGGGAAGCAAACTCCCCGTTCTTTGCCCGGTAGTCTACAATATTCTGGGCCAGCACCGGACCCAGTCCTGACACATAGCGCAACAGGTGCTTACTGGCGGTATTCAGTGAAACCCCAACCTGGTTTACACACGATTCAACGACGGTATCCAGGGTATTTTTGAGAGCCGTTTGATTCACATCGTGCTGGTACTGTCCCACCCCGATCGATTTAGGGTCGATTTTCACCAGTTCTGCCAGCGGGTCCATTAATCGCCGCCCGATAGAGATCGCCCCGCGGACGGTGATGTCTTTATCCGGAAATTCTTCCCGGGCGATTTCGGATGCCGAGTAAATGGATGCTCCCTGCTCGCTCACCATAAATACCGCTACGGCGTTCTCCTTCTGAAAATCGGCAAGTGCCTGTCTGACAAAAGCCTCCGTCTCTCTTCCGGCAGTTCCGTTCCCGATGGCTACTGCCTCTACTCCGTAATTATCCAGCAAGGAACGGAAAGCCGCCCGGGACCTATCCGGTTTGTCAAAGGGATAGATCACCGTGTCTCCCGAGAGGTTCCCCTGTGCATCCAGTACCACCACCTTACAGCCCGTCCGGAAACCGGGATCGATTGCCAGGACTTTTTTTTGTCCCAACGGGGATGCCAGCAACAGCTGTCTTACATTCTCCGCAAATACCTGAATCGCGTACAAATCCGCCTTTTCCTTTGCAAGGCCGGCAAATTCGGTTTCGATAGAAGGCTTTAGAAGTCGTTTGTAGCTGTCCGTAATGGCCTTTTCCAGCTCCTCTTTGCTTCCCGGCAATCCGCGCAAAAACATCCGGTCCAGGGCCTCCAGCGCCTGCGTTTCATCCGGAGCGATGGCCACACTTAAAAACCCTTCCTCTTCGCCCCGGCGAATGGCCAGCAGCCGGTGCGAGGGGATTTTCGACAGCGGTTGTGAAAAATCAAAGTAATCCTGGTATTTGATCGCCTCCGCCTCTTTTTTCTTTTTCACCCTGGAGGTAATTGCAGCCCCTCTTTCAAAAATATTCCTGATACGGTTCCGCGCACCTGCATTTTCACTCATCCATTCGGCCATGATATCCCGGGCTCCCTGCAAAGCATCTTCCACGGTGGGTACCCGTTCGTTCAGAAACCCCAGCGCCCTTTTTTCGGGTGATGCCTCCTTTCCCTCAAAAATAGCCGCAGCCAGCGGTTCCAACCCATTTTCCAACGCTATCGAAGCTCTTGTTTTTCGTTTAGGCTTGTAAGGCAGGTAAATATCTTCCAGTTCCGTCAGTGTAAATACACGGTCTATGCTGGCTTGCAGCCCGGGCGTCAGCTTCCCCTGCTCCGACAGGCTTTTAACGATTGCTTCCTTGCGCTTCTCCACTTCCCCCTGCTTCCTGTGCAACTCCTTAACAGTGCCGATCTGTACCTCATCCAACCCGCCCGTTGCCTCTTTCCGGTAGCGGGCAATAAAAGGGACAGTGGCTCCTTCTTCCAATAATCGGACAGTATTACGAACCTGATGTTCAGGCAGGTTGGCTTGCAGGGCGATCCAGGGAAAATTCATAAACGCTTTTGTTCGGATGTTTTTACGCGTAAATATAGAGTTTTAGGCTGTATATCCCGGGAAGGCTCCGGGAAATACACCCCTTATCCCCTTGCTTAAACCCATAAATCCCGCGATTTTGATTATTTTGCAGCGACATTGACAATCAACCGGCCGGTCCCGCTATTTCCATGGAAATTCTTTTTATTGTCGTTGCTTTTATCCTCGGGTATCTCTTCCTTAAACTCGGTCTGCCGCCACTGCTCGGTTACCTGACCGGCGGCTTCGTTCTTGCCTTCTTCGGTTTTGAAGGCTCGCATGCGCTGGACGAGCTCTCCCATATCGGGGTGATCCTGCTGCTCTTCACGCTGGGATTAAAGATCCGGCTGCGGAATTTTCTGCAGCCGGAAGTTGCGGTTTCAGGGCTGCTGCAGATCGTGCTGAGTGTTTTCGTGCTCTCCGGTATTTTTACGGTGATCGGCCTCAATGCGGGCTTTGCCACCTCTCAAACCCTGCTACTGGGGATCCTGCTGGGAGTGGCCAGTACCGTAATTGCTGCCAAAGGGCTGGAAAACAAAGGGGAAATGGATGCGTACCACGGGCGGCTGGCGATCGGCATACTGGTTATGGAAGACATCATCCTGATCGCTATTCTTGCCTTTGCCGGCCTTAAAGCGCCTTCGCCCTGGGCATTGGCGTTGTTGCTGTTGCCTTTGGCCAGGCCCCTGGTCACACGCCTGGTGAGAACCATCCAAAGTGACGAGTTGCTGCTGCTTTACGGCATCCTGATGGGAGTGGGCGGAGCCCTGCTTTTCGAGCGGCTCGGGCTGGGGAGTGAACTGGGCGCCTTCTGCTTTGGCGTGCTGCACGCCGGTGAAGACAGGGCACAGGAGATCTCGAAAAAACTGTGGTCGCTGCGGGAAGCGTTCCTGGTTTCCTTTTTCCTGAAAATCGGGCTCACCGGAATACCGGGCTGGAAGGACCTGGGATACGCGCTGGCGCTGCTGCTGGTCCTCCCCCTGCGGGTAGGAATTTTCTTCCTCCTGCTGACCCGCTTCCGGCTGAGGGCGCGCACCGCCTTCCTGACCTCCACCTCCCTGGCCAGCTTCAGTGAATTTGCCTTGATCACCGGTGCTATCGCCATCAGCGTCGGCCTGCTTCCTGCTTCTCTGCTCATCACCCTGGCTACCATAGTAGCTGTTTCTTTCCTGATCGGCGCCCCTGTCAATAGTCAGGCCAACTATCTTTACAACCGGCTGGAGCCCCTCCTGGTACGTTTTGAGAGTGAAAAATCAAGAAGTGATGCCGAACCTGTCAACATCGGCGCCGCCAACTATATCGTGGTAGGAATGGGCCGTACCGGTTCTGCAGCTTACGACTCCCTCGTGGCGAGGGATAAGAAAGTAGTGGGCTTCGACTCGGATCCGGCCGTATTGGCGCGCCAGCGTACGCAAAAGCGCCGGGCTATTTACGCCGACAGCAACAGTAAAAACCTTTGGGAGAACCTCGATATCAGCAGGCTGGAAGGCGCAGTGATCGCCATGCGGGAAGAATCGGGAAAATTCAGTGCGATCGAAGGCCTTCGGAACCGCGGCTTCAAAGGCCAGATCAGCGCCGTAGTCGAATCAGAGGCACAAGCCGGATATCTTAAGGAAGCCGGCGTGGATACCATGTGCAGCCCGCTCGTGCAGGCGGGGGAAGAACTGGCTGAAAAGGTGGTCAACGGATGAACAAAACTGGCAGCTGTTCCCGGATATTGGGTAGCTGTTCCACCAACGTTCCGGTTATCTTTGCACACGAAAGCACTGTGGAAATAGCAATAAAATGCCATCTATATGACAAACGAAGACATTGTTGAACAACTGGATCTCACCGCTAAACTACTGGAACTTCACGACGGAGATCCCTTCAAGGTCAGGTCCTACGCCGCGGCAGCCTATAACCTCGACAAATACAATGAACGGCTCTTTTCCGGAATGACGGTAGCCGAACTGAGTCAGCTGAAAGGGGTGGGCAAGAGTCTGGCGGGCAAAATTGAAGAAATTGCGCGGACCGGAACCTTCCCCGAGCTATCCGATTTGTTGACGCAAACTCCCGAAGGCGTGCTGGAGATGTTCAAAATCAAAGGGATCGGGGTAAAGAAAATTCATACCGTCTGGCATGAACTGGGAATTGAGTCGGTATACGAACTCGAACAGGCCTGCGAAAACGGCACCATAGCCAAACTCAAAGGGTTTGGCGGCAGTACGCAACAAAAAATACTGGAATCCATTGCTTTTCTGAAAAGTCAGAAAGGGAAGCTCCGGATGGATAAGGCAGTGTACCATGCCAATACGTTACGGGAAGCGCTCTTGCAGCATTTCGAACAGGTCGAAATTGCCGGAGAAGTCCGGCGGCAGACGGAAATCGTCCATCAGCTTGTGCTGCTCGTGGCTACGACCTCGCCCATTGCCCTCCAAAACCGGCTGGATTCCCTGGATTTCCTCCTTAAAGACGTCCCCGCCTCCAGTCCTTTTGTCTGGCGCGGACACGCTGCCGGTTCGGGAGTTGCCGTCGAAATTGTGGCCGTTTCCCCGGAGAGGATTCCCAATGAATTGTTTATCAGCAGCGCCGCACCCGACCATCTCAGTCGTTATACCGCCACCGGCAAGACCCTCTACCAACTGGCACGGCACGAAGTCTTTGACACCGCCGAAAGCCTGTATACCACGGCCGGGCTGCCGTATATTGTCCCGGAAATGCGGGAAGGACAGCAGGAGTGGCAATGGGCGGAAAAACACACTCCGGAAGAGCTCATTACCTGGGAGGCCCTGAAAGGCATTCTCCACAATCACAGCACTTATTCGGACGGCCGGAATACCCTCGAACAGATGGCGCAGCACTGCCGGGAACTGGGATTTGAGTACCTGGGCATTGCCGATCATTCTCAGAGTGCCGCCTATGCCAACGGCCTGCGTCCCGAGCGGGTCCTGGAGCAGCATGCAGAAATTGACCGGCTCAACCGGCACTATGCGGCTGCCTTCCCGGAAAGACCGTTCCGAATCCTCAAAGGAATTGAGTCCGACATCCTCGGTGACGGTTCCCTGGACTATCCGGATGAAGTCCTGGCCACCTTCGATTTTGTGGTTGCCTCTGTGCACAGCAATCTGACCATGTCGCTTGAAAAAGCCATGGACCGGTTGCTCCGGGCAATTGCAAATCCCTATACGACCATGTTAGGACATCCTACCGGACGACTGCTGCTGTCACGCGTGGGGTACCCGGTCGATCATAAAATCCTCATTGACGCCTGTGTCGAGCACCAGGTGGTGATCGAAATCAATGCCAGCCCCTGGCGCCTGGACATCGACTGGCGGTGGATTGACTACTGTATGGAACGGGGAGCACTCCTCAGCATCAACCCCGACGCCCACGAAACCGCCGGATACCTGGATATGCATTATGGGGTAGCCGTTGCCCGGAAAGGCGGGCTTACAACAGCACATACCTTCAATGCGCTCCCGCTGCAGGAAATTGAAGAATGGCTGCAGCAACGAAAAAGACGCCTTTTTACTCATACAAGCTGACATCCGACTCAACTCATGACCTCAGACAAACCGGTTACCATCAAAGATATTGCCCGTCGCTTCCGTTGTTCCCCTTCTACGGTTTCCCGCGCACTGAACGACCATCCGGCGATCAATGAAGATACCCGTAAAAACATTCAGGAATATGCCCGGGAAGTGGGCTATCAACGCAACGAACTGTCGCTCAGTTTACTGAATAAAAAAACCGACTCACTGGGGGTGATTGTCCCGACCATCAGCGCCTATTACGAATCTGCCGTAATGGAAGGGCTGCACTCGGTATTGCAGCCGCTTGGCTACACCCTGAACATCTGCGTGACCAACGAAAGTTACCTGCTGGAAAAAGAACATATCAACCGGCTCCTTTCCAACCGGGTCCAGGGAATATTCCTTTCCGTATCCCAGGAGACCTTCGACGCCGGCCATTACAAACACCTGGAAACCGTGCTTTCCCGGAAAATTCCACTCATTTTTATCGATCGGGAGTACGAGGGATTTGAAACCAACCGGGTGACGGTCGACGATTATCACGGGGCGTATGCGGCCGTCGAGCACCTGATCCATATGGGCTGCCGCAGGATTGCTCACCTGCGCGGTCCGCAGGGGCTGACGGTGTCGTCCCAGCGTTTCAAGGGGTACCGGGATTGCCTGCTCCGGCACGAGCTCCCGCTGCGCGAAGAGCTGATTCTCAATACCAATTTCAAGGTAGAAAGTGCCATTGTTCCTACCATTCGTTTACTGGGACTTCCGGAACCCCCTGACGCAATCTTTGGCGTAAACGATCAGGTGGCTATAGGAGCCATGCGGGTAGCGATTGATAAACAATTGAAAATTCCGCAGCAAATCGCCTTTGTCGGTTTTGACAATCATCCTATTTCCGCCTACATTGCTCCCTCCCTTACCACCGTCAGCCGCCCGGGGCGGAAAATCGGAGTAGAGGCTTCCCGCCTGTTCCTGAACCAGATCAACGGGGCGCCCGATTACCGTGAAACCATTGTACTGCCTTCCGAACTGATTATCCGGGAATCTTCTTTACGAATGTTCTGAAACGGCGCCGCCCGGCATATGGGGAGCAAAAAACCAGCTATATTTGTACCTGCATCAGCATCCGGTCCAGTTACCAGTAATTTCATGACAAAAGAAAAAGCATTCCAGGTGGTCTTCGAAGACAACCATTTATTGATTGTAAACAAAAGACCGGGGATCCTGGTGCAAGGCGACGCTACGGGCGATAAGTGCCTGCTGGATATACTGAAGGACTATATCAAGCTTAAATACGGGAAACCGGGAGATGTTTTCCTGAACCCCGTGCACCGTCTGGACCGGCCTGTAAGCGGCCTCGTCGTGTTTGCACGTACTTCCAAGGCACTGGAACGAATGAATGAGATCTTTCGGAAACGGGAAGTTCAAAAAAGCTACTGGGCCGTCGTCCGTAGGAAGCCCTCCGAAAGTAAGGGAAAACTCGTCCACTGGCTGGTGAAAGATGAAAAACGGAATCTTACCACCGCGCATGCCCACGAAGTACCCGGAAGTCAGCGGGCAGAACTCACTTACCGCTGGCTGGGGGAAGTCAATAAATTCCATCTTCTGGAAGTTACCCCGGTAACGGGTCGCCCGCATCAGATCCGTGTGCAGCTCGCGGCGCTGGGATCTCCTATCCGGGGCGATGTCAAATACGGTTATGACCGCGCCAACAGCGATCAGAATATCAACCTGCACGCTCGTCGTCTGTTTTTTACGCACCCCGTCAAAAAAGAGCCGGTCCTATGCCGGGCCGGGGTTCCGAATGACCCTTTCTGGGAAGAATTCCTGGAGTTGGACAAGGCGGAAATCAAGCTGGAGCATATGGATTTTCTGTATGAATGAAGCTGTCACCTCCTCTTCCCGCTAAATAAACGTCTTTTTCCCGACATAATTCTGACGGAACTCCTTGGGAGTACTGCCATTCTTTTGTTTAAAAATACGATTGAAATACGAAAGGTTGTTAAAACCGCACTTGTAAGCCACCTCGGCAATTGTATGGGTAGTATCGATCAGCAGACGGGAGGCATGTCCGAGGCGGATTTCATTGAGACTTTCAATAAACGTCTTCCCGGTCCGCTTTTTAATAAACCGGCTAAAGGACACCTCAGTCATACCAGCCAGTCGGGCTACTTCTTCCAGGGTGATGTTTTTAGGATAATTATCCCGCATATAAGCAAACACCTTCTCCAGTCTCCGGCTGGAATAATTCAGGATCTCGTCGGTAAAGGATCCGTTGGACAGTAAGCGGTAATTCCGGGAAATCGACAGGTCATGGAGAATGGAAAACAATTCGAGCACCGAATCAAACCCGTTTTTACGCGTCAGCTCTTCCAGGCGCGGCATAATCCGCAGTGTCGTTTCTTCAGAAAAGACAATTCCCCTGGAAGCCTTTTCCAACAGGGAACGAATAAAATACAGCTGTTTACGCTGCAGCAACCTCGCGTCGAACAAATCGGGATGAAACTGGATGGTGATTTCATACACCTTCTCCTTTGCTTCCTCCCATCGGTATTCATGGTTAAACCAGCCATGCGGCAGGTTGCTTCCCACTAACGTCAACTCGGCATTTCCGATCACTTCAAAGTGATCTCCCACAATCCGCTGGACTCCCGCCCCGTTCACGATCAGGTTAAGCTCAATTTCCTCATGGCTGTGCAAGGGAAAATCAAACTCCGTTTTATGGCGGCAAAAAATAGTAAAGCAGTCAAGGGGAGTCAAAGGGGTTATCTCCCGGTATACCTTATGCATCTGTACAGCAGAATAGAGTATCTTAAATTAAGAACAGCCAAAAAATGGCTATAATAGTATTATTTTCCTATCATTACCGGCACTTCCAATAGCACAATTGACTATCCGTTTACTGCTATAAAAACCACCGGCTATTCATCAAAACTAGTTATATAAAAACTATTCCTAAATAAGATTATAAATAAACTATATATTTGTCTTATGAATGGATAAAATAGTACTATACACCTGACGATTAAAGTCCACTACTTTGCAGGTATATTATTCACCATCAAATTCCAACTGATTATGAAGCAAAAACTACTCGTGTTGTTTTGCTTGCTTTTAGGTTTCACCGGCTTTGTTTACGCGCAGGATAGAACCATTACCGGAAAAGTAAGCGATGAGCGGGGGGAATTGCTCCCCGGGGTAAGCATCCTGGTAAAAGGTACCACCACCGGTACCACGACAGGCGCCGACGGACATTTTTCGTTGATTATTCCTACCGGCGCTACCACCTTGGTCGTTAGTTTCGTGGGTAAAAACACGGTCGAAACGGCTATCGGTAACCGTTCTGTCGTTGACATCACCCTCGAAGTCGATAACCAGGCCCTTGAAGAAGTGGTGGTAATTGGTTACGGCACCGCAAAAAGATCGGATGTTACTTCCTCCATTACCACCCTGAAGGCCTCCGATCTGAGAGACATTCCGGCTGCCGGAATAGACCAGCTGCTGCAAGGCAAAGCAGCAGGCGTAACGGTCACCAGCAACGGTGGACAACCCGGAGGCGGCATGTCGGTGAAAGTACGGGGCGTTACCTCCATCAACAGCAACGACCCCCTGTTTGTGATTGACGGCGTTCCGTTTGTGAACGGCAACACGGCTTCCAGCAACGGCTACGCCGGACTGGGTGGCGGCGACGGGCAAACCGGCAATAGTGTAATGGCTTCCCTGAACCCCAACGACATCGAATCCATTGACGTCCTCAAGGATGCTTCTGCTCAGGCAATTTACGGCTCACAGGCCGCCAACGGAGTGATTCTGATCACTACTAAAAAAGGAAAAGCGGGAGAAGGAAAAATCAACTATGAAACTTATTTCGGGGTGGCAGAAGTTGCCAACCGGCTGGACCTGATGGACCTGCAGCAGTTTGCCCGCTATCAAAACGACGTATTACCGATCATCGGGAACCCGGTATCCGAAGAGTTCAGGGATCCTTCCATTCTCGGAAAGGGCACCGACTGGCAGGAAGCTATGTTCCGCCATGCTAAGACGCAAAACCATCAGCTGAGTTTTTCAGGCGGCCGTGAAAAGACCACTTTTTACCTTTCTGCCAATTATTACGAAAATGAAGGAATCCTGATCGGATCAGATTTCAAACGTCTTTCAACCCGTTTCAGCCTGGACAACCAGCTCAAATCCTGGGCAAAGGTAGGTGTAAGCGCCAACCTCTCCCGGAGTGTCCAGAATATCTCGCTGGCCGATGCCGCCGAGAGTACGATCTGGTGGGGAACCGTTACCAGCCCGCTGATCCCCGTGAAAAACCAGGACGGTTCCTGGGGCGGCGGGCAGACGGTCGGCGGGGTGCGCTACAGCAATTCCAACCCGGTTGGGAACAGTTACTTCCGCGGCAACGAACGAACCGCCTATACCGTATTCGGCAATCTGTATGCCGAACTCCAGTTGCTGAAAGACCTCAGCCTGCGGAATGAGGTTGCCTATTCCCTGGGAGGCGACGGCAATATTGCCTACCAGAAAGACGGCAACGTAGGAGGCGAGTCCTTTCGCAGCAAACTGATCGACAGAAGGTCCGACAACTACTACTGGTCGCTCACCAACTACCTGAGCTACAACAAATGGGTCAACAAACATGGTCTCCAGGTCACCCTGGGACACCAGGCCCAGAGCTCCTACTATCAGACCATTTCCGGCACCAAAGTAGACCTTCAGGCCGGCATTCTTGACCTCAACACGGGCGGAGCCGATCAGACGACCTGGGGGTTGAGCGGGGGCAAAGGACACTGGGCAATGGAATCCTGGTTTGCCCGTGCCAACTACACCTACGACGAACGGTATTCCATCTCTGCCAGTTTCAGGGCAGACGGCTCCTCCAATTTCGGCCCCAATAACCGCTGGGGTTCCTTCCCGGGTGTTTCGGTAGGCTGGACGGTTTCTAACGAGGGCTTCCTGAAGAACAGCAGTATCAGCAACACGCTTTCCTATCTGAAATTCAGAGCCGGGTACGGAGAGGTAGGAAACCAGAATTTCCCCAACGGCGCCCCCAACCCCGCCTACGTGGGTGCGGTGCAGTTCTTCAGCGGACCGGTTGGATTCGGCTCTTCCAACATGATACAAGGCATCCCGAATCCCGATCTGAAATGGGAATCGGTAAAAACCACCAACTTCGGCGTCGACGTGGGCTTTTTCAACGGCCGGATCGATGCCACAGTTGACGCCTACAAAAAGGTAACTTCCGACATGATTATCTTCCTGACCGGACCCAATCTCATCGGTGTGGGCGATCAGTGGGACGACCTGAAGGCGCCGCTGGGAAATGCCGGGGAGATGATCAACACGGGAGTTGATATCGGGATTACTTCCACCAATATCCGAAACAGTCACCTTACCTGGAAAACCAATCTGGTTGTTACCCGGTTTAAGAATACTTATGAAAAAGCCGCCAGCGCAGCCTCGGCACTGGACGGCAAGGTCTACTATGGCAACTACCTCGTCACCCACACCACGCCCGGACGCCCCGTGGGATCTTTCTGGGGGCTGGTAACCGATGGCTTGTTCCGTACCCAGACCGATCTCGACAACAGCATTCCGCAGTTCAGTTATATCGTGGACCCGGCGCAGACCTGGCTGGGCGATATTCGTTTCAAAGACCTTAATAACGATGGCAAAATTGATGCGGAAGACATGAGCTTTATCGGCAGCCCGCTTCCCAAATTCACCTGGGGGCTCACCAATACCCTGACTGTGCACAATTTCGATTTCTCGCTCTTTCTTCAGGGGAGCCACGGGGCAAAGGCATTTAATTTCCTCCGGTGGCAGCTGGAAGGTATGGAAAATGCCTGGGCAAACCAGATGACCACCGTGCTTGACCGCTACACCGAAGAGAATCCCAACGGCAGCCTTCCCCGCTTTACCAACACCAACAAAAACAACATTGCCATGTCGGACCGCTACGTAGAGGATGCCTCCTTCTGGAGAATACAAAACATCACCCTCGGCTACCGCGTCCCCAAGGAGATCAGCAGCAAGGTGAAAATCAACAACCTGCGTATTTACGGCAGCATCCAAAACCTTTACACGTTTACCGGATACTCCGGGTACGATCCGGAAATCGGCTCGCTTAACAACAATATCAGGCTGACCAACGTGGATACGGGTCACTACCCGAATCCCAGGACGTTCACCATCGGCGCCAATGTGGAATTCTAATCCGGCTGCATTCTCAAATTATCCGAAAAGACTATCATGAAAAAGTTCATACAAATCTGTCTCCTGCCGGCTCTTTTCCTGTCTGCCTGCAGTCCGGACTTCATCGAAAGGCCATCCCTTTCGGGAACAACTACCGGAAATTATTACAACACAGAGGCCGAAATCAGGGGGGCGACCAGCACCTTGTACAGCGGTCTCCCCTGGCGGAACTTCGAAAGCCGCGCACAGGATGCGATCGGGGACGTAATGTCGGGAAATATGTTCAGCTATACCGATATTGAATATTCGGAATTCACCTTTTCTTCGGCTTCCGAGCGAATTGGGGCGGCATGGGGCGCCTTCTATAAGATAGTAGGGTACGCTAACGTGCTGATTACCACTTTTGAAGAGAAGAAAGCCAATGGCGGCGATGCCGAAATTCTTGACCGGGCCATTGCCGAATGTAAATTCATCCGGGGGCTCATTTATTTTTACCTGGCCAGGACCTGGGGCGATGTTCCGATCATCACCGATCCGGGCGAAGTAGCGCTTTCGGGCGATTTTAACATTCCGCGTTACCTGCAAAGTGATGTGTTGCGGTTTGCGCGCGAAGATGTGGAGACCGCAGAAGCGCTTTTACCGGAATCCGACGTACCAGGTCGTATAACCCGGTACGCTGCCAAAGGCCTGCTGGCGAAAATGTACCTGTATGCCAAAGATTATGAAAATGCCAAAACCAAAGCAGGAGAAGTAATCGCCGCTCAGAAATACCGTCTTATCGACGACTACTACGGGATGTTCACCAAAGCCTCCCTGAACAATAACGACGAATGCCTTTTCTCGATCCAGCATCAGTTTGCTCAGGATCCCTGGGGAACCGGCAACATCAAAAATCCGGACCGCGGGCCGTCCAATCTCAACACATCAGAGGCTTCGGCCTGGGAAATGTACATTCCGTCTCTCGACCTGCTGGCGGCTTATGAATTCGGGGATCTGCGGAGAAAATGGTCCGTCATGGAACATGGCTGGAGCAAGCCTGAGTGGAAGCCGCAGCGTGCCAACAACCCCCAGTACAATGAATTCATGGCGAATGGTTACGTGTATGACACCACCCGGACCTCAGACGAAGGAGGGGCGCAGAACGCGACCCGTTCCAATATCACCAAGTACTTCGCCGGCCCCGGGAAACTGTATGGCGGCGAACCTGTGCTCGGTCAGAATTCGGGCAATAATGTCGTCCTGTTACGGTATGCGGACGTCCTGCTGATTTACGCCGAAGCGACACTCGGGACCAGCGCTTCCACGACCGATGCCGGCGCCCTGGAGGCCTTTAATGCCGTAAGAACCCGGGCCGGGCTTTCTCCTAAAACAACCCTCACCGCAGCCGATATTTTCCGGGAAAGGAGAGTGGAGTTTGCCTTTGAAGGGGATTTCTGGTACGATATTCAGCGGCAAGGCTATGCGAAAGCCAAAGAAATCATTTCCAGCCAAAACCGCGGCTCCTACGACGGCGGGGAAAAGTTTATTACCACAACGTTTACAGAGGACAAAATGTACCTCCCCATCCCGGCCGGAGAAATCATCCAGGATCCGGAATTAAACAAACCGGCTGTTCCCTATTATTGATTCACCGATAGACGAAATGAGCAACCAGATATGAAAAATCTAACGAAAACCAGCTATACAGGCATCTTGCTGCTATCCCTCGGGCTGCTGGCAGGGTCCTGTACGAAAGATACCGACGGCAGCCCGCAGATCGAACCGGGAAATCTTGTACTGTCTTCCATATTACCCGATTCGGCTTCCGGCGGAACCATGGTTACGCTGACGGGGTCGGGCATCGGCGCCATCCGTTCCATCGTTTTTGAAAAAGACGAAACCCCGGCCGGGTTTTATCCGACATTGAATACAGAAGGTCATCTCATCTTCCGGGTTCCCGACGATGCTATCGGCGGCGATCAGCAGATCATCGTCACCAACAGTGCCGGCAAAAGTGCATCGATTCCTTTCCGTGTGCTCGCCTATCCGTCGGTCGCGGCCGCATCCAACTACAATTTCACAGAAGGCACACAAGTTACGCTTACCGGCAACAACCTGGACGATGTCAATGCCGTCACCCTTACCGGTACCGCGGATGCCGCAACCATCATTTCCCAGTCCAAACGGGAACTGGTCATTGAATTCCCGCAATCCACCGCCGGCCGGACCACCCTGGACATTGTCAACACAACCGGCAAGCTGGTCACCACCCAGGAATTCGTCAACCTCGACAAGGCCCTGCAAATCTTTACGGACGCCTATGGCGAGGGATTCGCCGACGGCTCCTGGGGAGACGCCGGGATTATTTCCACTACTGAATTCAAAACCGGAACCGCTTCCGTCGGTAAAAATTACCAGCAGGGAAACTGGCACCTGATCAATTTTACCAACTGGTCGCCGTCTGTCCCCTATTCAGCAGATTACACCTACCTGTCGCTGTGGATCAAAGGCGCCTCCCGGGATTATTCCCTTTACATCACCACCGACGCAGGAACTGCCGGGTTTGGGGATTTTCCCGACGCCAACAAACTGGATGTAAAAGCGGAGGTATGGAACTATTACAAAATCAGGCTGGCTGACCTGGATTTCTGGTCGGCGGGAAAGACGCTTTCGCAATTGGCTTTCCGGATACAAGGCCCCGACAGCCAGGATGAAGTCTTTTATTTTGACGATGTGATCCTGATTAAATAATCATTGAATAAGCTGGAAGTTGCCGGATTGCAGCTTCCGGCTTATCTTGTTTAGGAAACAACTTTGAATCGTCTTGAAGCACCTTTTACTTGTTATTCTCCTGTGCCATCCGCTGCTGTCAAGGGCGCAAACGGATTCCCTGGCGACGCCTGAAACCAGGGCTCTTTATGAAAACCTGAAACGTGCACGGAACGCGGGGGTCATGTTCGGGCACCAGGATGCCCTGGCGTATGGGATTCAGGGCAACCGGCGCTGGGTAGGAGAAGCCGGCCGTTCGGATATAAAAAGCAGTACAGGGCAACATCCTGCGGTGATAGGTTACGACCTGGGACATCTGGAGCTGGACGCTCCCAACAACCTGGACGGAGTGCCGTTTGATCAAATACGCGAAAACATCGTGCAAACCTATTTACGGGGAGGGGTAAATACCATCAGCTGGCATCCCAACAACCCGCTGGACCTCTCCAAAACAACCTGGGACGCTGTCGCGCCTACCATTCCACGTATTCTCGACAACCCCGCCGATCAAAAGCAGTACCTGGCGATACTCGATAAGCTTTGCACCTTCTTCAAAAGCCTGAAAGGACCTGACGGAGAAGCTATTCCCGTGCTGTTCCGCCCTTATCACGAACATACCGGGGACTGGTTCTGGTGGGGCGCTGCCCATTGCAGTCCGGCAGCCTATATTGCATTCTGGAAACTCACGGTCGATTATTTCCGCGGGCAAGGCGTACACAATCTGCTGATTGCCTATTCCACCGATTTCTTCCGGGATGAAGCGCATTACCTGGAACGCTACCCGGGACCCGAATACGTCGACTTGCTTGGCTTCGATATGTATCACCGCAATGCCCCGGAACAGAACTCCGCTTTTATTACCGACACCCGGCGCATGGTCGCCACGGTCAGCGAGCTCGGACTCCGGCAGGACAAACTATGGGCCATTACAGAAACCGGACTGGAAACCTTGCCCGACCCCAGGTGGTGGTCGGAAGTCCTCCTCCCTATCGTAAAGGACAGCCATCTGACCTACGTACTGGTTTGGCGCAACGGCCGGCCGGATCATTATTATGCACCTTATCCGGGACAAACGAGTGAAGCTGATTTCAAGAAGGTTGTCCGGGAGCATACCCTGTTGCTTGAAAAACCCGTCCGGAAACTTCGTTTGTATCAGCGCCCCTAATTCTACGAAATACGCCACCGTTTATGCAACTCCGGACAATTGACTACTTCGTAATCCTGCTTTACCTGGTCGCAGTTTCCAGCCTGGGTATTGTACTCCGCAACCGTGGAAAGAAGAGCAAGGACGACTACCTGCTCGGCGGAAAAAACCTCCCCTGGTGGATGCTGGGCATTTCCAACGCCTCCGGCATGTTCGATATTTCCGGAACCTTATGGATGGTGTCCATCATGTTTGTCTACGGTGTAAAAAGCATCTGGCTCCCCTGGCTCTGGCCGGTCTTCAACCAGGTATTCATGTTTGTTTTTCTCGCAGCCTGGCTGCGGCGGTCGAATGTCACTACCGGTGCGGAGTGGATGCTGTTCCGTTTCGGGGACACCCAACGGGCGTCCCGGGCACATGCGATCATTATCGTATTTGCCCTGGTCAGCTGCCTGGGCTTTATGGCTTACGGCTTTATCGGGCTGGGGAAATTCATCGAAATCTTTATTCCTTTCCAGCTGCTGGAACCCTATATCCCTTTTACCGTGGCTCCGGAATACGTCGCCCACTTTTACGGTATTATTTTCACGCTCATCGCTATGTTCTACGCGGTGATGGGAGGAATGACCAGTATTGTGTGGGCCGATATCATACAATATGCATTCATGGCCGTCGGTTCGGTTACGGTAGCCGTCATCGCTGCAATGGAGCTTTCCGGCTCCGCATTGCCCGTGCCTGACGGCTGGCGCCAACTGTTTTTCGGCTGGCATCTCAACCTTGACTGGTCGGCTGTCATCGCGGAGGTGAATACTAAAATTGAGGCAGACCGTTTTGAACCCTTCGGGATATTCTTTGCCCTCATGGCAGCCAAAGGGATCCTGGCCAGTATTGCCGGTCCTACCCCCAATTATGACATGCAAAAAATACTTTCTACCCGTTCCCCGAAGGAAGCGGCGCTCATGAGCATGTCGGTGAATATCATCCTGCTGCCGACCCGTTACCTGATGATTATCGGTTTTACCGTACTCGGTTTACTGCATTACCACGAACTGAACCTGGGGATAAACGGCGCGGTCGATTTTGAAAAAATACTCCCGGCCGTCATGTCTTCGGTTATTCCGGCCGGGCTGCTGGGGCTGTTTCTGGTGGAGCTGATGGCCGCTTTTATGGGGACCTTCGCCGGTACGCTCAATACAGCGCAAGCCTACCTGGTCAACGACATTTATTTAAAATCGGTCAAACCGGACGCTTCGCAGGTGCAAATCAACCGCATCCAGCTCCTGACAGGCGTAACGGTCGTACTGATCAGTATCCTGATCGGGATCTACACCAAAGATGTGAACAGTATCCTGCAGTGGATTGTCGGAGCCTTGTATGGCGGTTACATTGCCGCCAACGTCTTAAAATGGTACTGGTGGCGTTTCAATTCCACCGGCTTTTTCTGGGGAATGGCTATCGGAATTCTGGCTGCCATGATTTTCCCGACCCTTTTCCCCCACACGGTTCCGCTGTATTATTTCCCGCTTATCCTGATCCTCTCGTTTGCCGGATCCGTGGCCGGGTCTTTGCTCACCCCGCCCACTGAGATGAACGTGCTCAAAAATTTTTACAGAAATGTAAATCCATGGGGCTTTTGGGGACCCGTGCGGGAGCAGGTTTGCCTGGAAAATCCGGATTTCATTCCCAATAACCGGTTCAGGAAAGACATGTTCAATGTCACAATAGGCGTGATTGCCCAAACGGCAATCACGGCCTTGCCAGTGTTCGTGATCCTGCTCATGCCTTTCGAGGGAATGGTTACGGCAACGGTGTTGGCGCTCTGTATCCTGATCCTGTACCGGACGTGGTACAGGCAACTTTAAATCTATCCACTGCTATTCAGAATGCTTACCTGAACAAACGATCATCATCATGTCACTTTTTTCACAAAGGCTCGGAGAACTGACCAAAGCGCACGAAAACCTGATCAACAGGTCCAATAAGGCAGAAGCGTGGGGGAACGGTCTTCTCAAGCGCTATATCCACCCCGTCCTTACTGCCGGACACGTCCCTTTGTTCTGGGAATACGACCTGAACCCGGAAACCAACCCGCATCTGATGAAGCGCTTTGGGATCAATGCGGTATTCAATGCAGGCGCCATCAAACTGGGGGACCGCTACGTGCTGGTTGCGCGCGTAGAAGGCTATGACCGGAAGTCGTTTTTTGCGATCGCCGAAAGCCCGGATGGTCTTAGCAACTTTCATTTCCGCGACTATCCGGTTGAACTGCCGGAAACGGCGGATCCGGATATTAATGTCTACGATATGCGGCTTACTTCTCATGAAGACGGCTGGATTTACGGGTTGTTCTGTACAGAGCGGAAAGACCAGCAGGCGCCGCCGGGCGACGAAACAGCAGCTATCGCTAAATGCGGGATCGTACGGACCAGGGACCTGAACCAGTGGGAACGCCTGCCCGACCTGGTCACCAATTCGCCGCAGCAGCGGAATGTGGTGCTGCATCCTGAATTCTATAAGGGGAAATATGCCTTTTATACACGCCCTCAGGATGGATTCATCCAGTCAGGGTCACAGGGAGGCATCTGCCTGGGGCTTTCGGACTGTATTGAAAACGCCCAAGTCACCATCGAGCACGTCCTCGATCCCAAGCGCTATCACACGATCTACGAAGCTAAAAACGGACAAGGTCCGCCCCCGCTTAAGACTCCGGACGGCTGGCTGCACCTGGCACATGGGGTCCGGCACACTGCGGCAGGGCTCCGCTATACCCTATACCTCTTTATGACGGCGCTCGATCACCCTGACCGGGTTATTTACCGGCCCGGTGGCTATTTTATGGCACCTCATGGCATCGAACGGATCGGCGATGTCTCGAATGTACTGTTTGCCAATGGCTGGATCGCCGATCCTGACGGAAAAGTGTTTATTTACTATGCATCCTCCGATACCCGGCTGCATGTAGCGACCACCACCATGGATCAGCTGCTCGATTATGTCAAAAATACCCCGCCCGATAACGGCCGGTCCGCCGGTTCCGTCAAAACCCTGAATGCCCTGATCCGGAATAATTTGAACTATCTTGCAGAAACATCCGTACCAAAAGACTTCAGCCATGGATCTCACCTTATTTCGGGATGAACTGCAAACAGAGCTGCACAGGATCCTGGATTTCTGGGAACAGTATGCACCCGACAAACAATACGGCGGGTTTATCGGCCGCATGGATCACGAAGGCACCGTGTACCCGGAGGCCGAAAAGGGGGCCGTCCTTAACACGCGAATTCTCTGGACTTTTTCGGCGGCCTACAGCTACCTGCAAAAACCGGCTTACCTGACCCTTGCCAAACGGGCCTTTGAGTACATTTATTCCCATTTTTACGACCACCGTCACGGAGGCACCTTCTGGTCGGTGAGTGCAAAGGGTGAGCCGTTGCAACGCCGGAAGCAAGTATACGGGCAGGCATTCTCGATATACGGGCTCAGCGAGTTCTATCGCATCCATCCCGACAAGGCGGCACTGGACCTGGCCCGGGGCATCTATGAAAACCTGGAAACACACAGCTTTGACCCCGAAATGGGCGGCTACGTGGAGGCATTCTCGGAAGACTGGACGCCCATCGAAGACATGCGCCTGGGTGGCGGAGGTCTCAATGCCCCCAAGACCATGAATACCCATCTGCATCTTATTGAGGCCTACGTTAACCTCTACCATAGCTGGCCCGACCTGCGGCTCCGGAAAAGCATCGAGTCCCTGCTGGAAGTATTTGACCGCCATATTATCGACCGTAAGACCCGGCACATGGTGCTTTATTCTTCCATGGATTGGAAAGTTCTGTCGGATGCAATATCGTACGGACACGATATTGAGGCATCCTGGTTGCTGCAGGAAGCAGCCGAGGCCCTGCATCAGGAAGCGCTGCATGCCAAATGGACCCAAACTGCCGCAGCAATGGCCAGGGCCACGCTCAGCGGTATGGCGCCCGACGGAAGCCTGTACCATGAATACAGCCCCGGCACGGGGCACTGGGACAAACACCGGGAGTGGTGGGTATCGGCAGAAGCCGTCGTCGGTTACTTCAATGCCTGGAAAATCACTCAGGACCCTGTTTTCCTGAAGCACACCCTGGCCGTATGGAAATTCACCAAAACCCACCTGCTGGACCTGAAAGGCGGTGAATGGTTTACTGGCGTAAACGATGATTATTCTCTTGTAAACGGAAACAAAATCAGTTTATGGAAATGCCCCTACCATAATACACGCATGTGTCTGGAAGTCCTTCGGAGATTCGGCTGACAAGGCACGGCCTCTCCTGAAATTTTAGGGGGTTATTTCATTTTTACTTTGTAATTTTCGGGGCAAACGACATTTCTAATCGAACCACTATGGATTTTTTTCCGGCAAGCATCGACAAAGCCACTGTTTTTGACCAGGTAGAACGTTTTATCCGCGACCAGGGATTCACTGTCGTCGATAAAGATGCCTCCAGGCCCTGGGGAGGCTTTCTGGTACTGGAAGAAACCCAGGCGCCCCTGTTTATCGAAACCTTCTTCCCGCATTTATCCCTGAAAGATTTTGAAGGCTACCCGAAGCTGAGCCCTAAACTATTGATCGTTGCCCCGGACAAACGGCTCTCCTGGCAATATCACTTCCGCCGTGCTGAAATCTGGAAAGTAATCGGCGGCAACGCGGCGATCGTCATCAGCGACACGGACGAGGAAACTCCCCAGCAGGCATTGCCCCTGGGCACGGTGGTCAGCTTGAAAAAAGGAGAGCGCCACCGCCTGGTAGGTACGGATGAGTACGGCATCATTGCCGAAATCTGGCAGCACACCGATCCAACCCAACCCTCGGACGAAGATGACATCGTACGCGTCCAGGACGATTTCGGACGCTGACACAGGTCCCGGGAAAGCTGTATGCCTTTAAATCCTGCAAAATAACACAGAGGTTTTACATAGAAGGTACACTGAGTTATTCTATTTATTCATTTCTCTGTGTACCTCCGTGTTATTTTTCTCTGCGTAACTCCGTGTTACTTTTCTTTTAAATCACCTCCAATATACGTTCAGTCGCGACCTCGAAGCCGATCTTTTCTTTTAAAGCGCTAATGGGGACGCGTTCCTGCAAGGTGGTGTCACGATGACGGATGGTAACCGTTTCATCTTCCATCGTTTGATAATCAACGGCAATGCAAAACGGCGTACCGATCAGATCCTGGCGGGTATACCGCTTCCCGATTGCCGCATTGTCATCGTAAACGGTCCGGAACGCCGACTTAAGCGAAGCGGTCAGCGCCTGCGCCTTTTCTGCCAGCCCGTCTTTTTTCACCAATGGCAACACTGCCGCCTTAATCGGTGCCAAAGCCGGGTGCAGTTTTAGATAGGTTCTTTCCTTTTCGTTGTCACCTGCTACCTCCCGGGTAAATGCATTGCAAAAAGTGGCCAGGAATAGCCGGTCGGCGCCTACAGACGTCTCCACTACATACGGAATATAATTCTGGTTGATCTCCGGATCGAAATACTGCATTTTCTTTTTAGACAGCTCCTGATGGTTGCGGAGATCAAAATCCGTTCGCGAGTGGATTCCTTCGATTTCGCGAAACCCAAAAGGGAACTGGTATTCGATATCCACCGCCGCATTAGCGTAATGTGCGAGTTTCTCATGATCATGGTACTGAAGCTTTGCTGCGGGAAGGCCTATCGCCTGATGGAACCTCAACCGTTGCTCTTTCCAGTTATTGTACCATTCCATTTCCGTTCCGGGCCGTACAAAAAACTGCATTTCCATCTGCTCAAACTCCCGCATCCGGAAAGTAAACTGCCGCGCCACGATTTCATTCCGGAAGGCCTTTCCGATCTGTGCAATCCCAAAGGGCACTTTCATCCGGCCGCTTTTCTGGACATTAAGAAAATTCACGAAAATCCCCTGCGCCGTTTCCGGACGCAGGTAAATGAGACTGGCATCCTCGGCCACGGATCCCACCTGCGTGCTGAACATCAGGTTAAACTGCCTTACTTCCGTCCAGTTGGCTGTTTTGGAAACCGGACATGTAATATTTTCAGCAATAATCAATTCCCGCACGCCCTCCAGGTCCTCTGCTCCCAGCAAACGTCCCATCTCCGCCAGCAAGGCAGCGGCCTTTTCGGGGGCGCCGTTTTGCGCGTATTCCTCTGCTTTCCCTTCCAGCAGCTGGTCCGCGCGGTATCTTTTTTTGGAATCTTTGTTATCGACCATCGGATCGTTGAAGCCATCCACGTGGCCTGAAGCTTTCCAGGTCAGGGGGTGCATGAATATCGAAGCGTCTATCCCTACAATGTTATCATGCAGCTGGGTCATGGCCTTCCACCAGGCCATTTTCAAATTATTCTTCAACTCTACCCCATTCTGCCCATAATCATATACCGCCTGTAAACCATCGTAAATTTCTGAAGAGGGAAACACGAATCCGTATTCTTTGGCATGCGAAATGATATCCTGTAGCGAGGTAGCAGGTACTTGCGTCATTTTATCTTCAATTTTAAGCTATTCAATTTTTCCTGTATGCAGTCGACCGCTTGAGTGCAGGGCAAAAGTAAGGATTTTTATACATTATTGCTTATTTTGCAACGATTGCTATACCGCATTAACGACACACTATCATGAAACGGTTTACACAACGACTGCAATTCCTGTTGCAGGATTTTTTCGGGGTTTCACCGAAGGAGGCCAGGGGGATCGCGTTCCTGTTATGCTTCAGCCTGGGCTTCCTGGTTTTCCCCATCGCTTTTCAACAATGGGTGCTGCCCCTCACCGTGAGTCCGGATACCGAAGTCCCGCAGCAGCTCCTGGACAGCCTGTTGAAGGATCTGGCTCCCCGCAACACACCCCCTGCCGCCCGGGATACTACTCCGGCAACGGTTTCCCTGCAGCCTTTCAATCCCAATACAGCCTCTGAAGATGAATTAAAGGGGGTAGGCATCCCGTCTTTTCTGGCCCGGCGCATCGTTCACTACCGGACCAAAGGAGGGAAATTCAGGGACTCCGGCGACCTCAGAAAGATTTACGATTTCCCCGATACACTTTTCCGGAAGCTTCAACCGTATGTGGTGCTCCGCCCTCCTGTCCCTGACAAAAAGCCGGGCACCGTCCTCTCTTCTCCAAAGGAACGGGCTCAAACGGTTTCACCTACACCGCCTGTCCTCCGGCCTGCCGCCCATCCGCTGGTCCCGTTCGACATTAACACTGCGGATTCGACCCAGCTCATCCGTTTAAAAGGCATTGGAAGCGGCCGCGCCCGGATCATCCTCAATTTCCGGAATGCGCTGGGTGGGTTTCATTCAACAAAGCAATTCGAAGAGATTTACGGAATGGATTCTACGGCACTTTCACAACTGCAGCAATATGCCCGCATCCTAAGTCCTGTCCGGCAACTTCCGGTCAACACGATCCCGTTAACAGCGCTCCTCCAACACCCCTATGCACGGGGAAACAAGCGGTGGGCGACCCTGCTGATCCGGTATCGCGACCAGCACGGCCCGTTTGCATCTGCAGAGGATTTTAACAATATCCGGGCCATGGACCCTGATTTTATGGAGAAACTTACGCCGTATCTTCATTTCGATTGATCCGGCGTATAGTCATTTTATGGAGGATACTTACCGTCGGACCGATAATTGCTTTCAGCATTTCCCGTTTTTGGATATATTCGTTCAAACATTACCAGTCACTAAAAATTACAACCGTATGTTAGTCACAACTACCCCGAGTATCGAAGGAAAGCGTATTGTAAAGTATATTGGTATGGTAAATGGCGAGGCCATTATCGGCGCCAACATTGTCAAGGATTTCTTTGCCGGCATCCGGGATGTGGTAGGCGGCCGGGCAGGCACCTATGAGCAGGGGCTCCGGGAAGCGAAAAGCATTGCTGTCAAAGAAATGATCGAACAGGCTCAGCGCCTGGGCGGCAACGCAGTGATCGCCGTCGATCTTGATTACGAAGCCATCGGCGGCAATGGCTCCATGCTGATGGTCAGCGCCAACGGAACGGCAGTCGTGCTGGAATAATCCCTTATTCCGGAGGCGCCGAAGGCGTGTCATCCTCTCCCAGCAGCAGCACAAGCGCCTCTGCGCCTTCGATCTGGCTGGCAATGATTCGTGCAATTGCAAAAAAAGGAACAAATAAGATCATCCCCGATCCTCCCCATAGCAGTGCACCTACAAAAATAGCTACCAGGGTACTCAAGGTGCTCAGGTTGACCCGCTGGCTTACTGCCCAGGGGAATATAATATTGGCTTCAAGGTATTGTACGAATGCGTAGATCCCGATGACGCCCAGCGGGTAGTAAATGGAATCGTACAGGGTCCAGGACACAATAATCGGCAATAAGGCCGCTACCATTATCCCAATATAGGGAATGAAGGTAAGAATTGCGGCGATGAACCCGAAGAACAACGCGTTGGGAATTCCCAGCAGCAGCAGCCCGGTGCTATTGAGCACCCCGACAATCAGGTAAACCGTCAGCATCCCCTTGATAAATTCGGCATAGGAACTGACCGCCAGGTGCAGGATATTCTTGATACGGTCGCGCAGGGAGGCCGGCGCCATCAATTCGACGACCCGCACCAACCGCTCCCTTCCATAGAGAATCAGAAAACTGTACACGGGAATAATAATGGCCATGACGGTTCCGGACAAGGAGGCTTTGATCGTACCACTCAGGAAGGAGAACGCATACTGTACCGAATTCTCCACCGCCTGTATTGCCCACAAGCGCCAACTCGCCTTTTGTATCCCGAAGGTTTCTTCCGCATATACGCTTAAACTAACGGCCAGGTCAATAATTTTCTGCTGCAAGTCCGGCACATACGCCTTCAGGCTGATGAGTTGTCCGATCAGCAGTGCGACCAGGAAGCCTATCGGGATCAGTAGGGCCAACAGGCTGAGCAGTATAGCCATTGCACGCCCCATCCCCTTTTTTTCCAGCCAGTTACAAACGGGGTACAATAGCAAGCTGATAAACAACGCATAACTGAGCGGGACAAATATGCTTCTGCCCGCGGCGAGAATCGTCCCTGAGGCAAGTATAATCAGTAAAATTTTAAGCAATCGGTTACTCATCGGATGGCAATACCTGGTTATTCTGAACGATGGGGCTGCGGCCCTATAAAAAAGGTGCCAGAAGTAAGTCGTTTTTACTCCTGACACCCACTAAGAATCCGGTTAAACGATCAGGCTGCAGGACTATCGCTTGCCGGATCTGATTTTTTACCGGTCAGATTCCCCAGCAAATCCCTCAGGAATTTATCTGCATCCGGAAAAGTCGCCTTCAACGAATCCGCCCCCTTTGTTTTAAGCTGCTCAAAATATTCCGGTGCTTTATCAATTGCTTCTTCCGCTTCTATTTTCAGGTCTCCGGCCTTGGTTTTCAAATCTTCCAGAAGTTTTTCCCCGTCTTCCGTCTTCAGATATTTTTGCAAGGCCACCCCCGCTACCGCTCCCAATATAAAAGTTGCCAGGTGCTTTGAATTAACGCTCATGGTGTTGATTGGTTTTGTTTGAAACTATGTCTTTTCAAAGATACAGAATATTCGACACTCGTACGATGCCCGAAGGTTCTTTTTTACAGGGAAATTACCCGCTCCGGCCGGCGTTAATTCTCCTTAATCTCAAACACTGTCTGCATCCGGTAGCTGAATTTTATTTTCCTGAACTCCACCGGGCTGTCAGTAACCACGTCGGCTGCGGCCTCCATTTTAGCCATATTGGCGGTCCGGGCATACAGTTGCGGGTATGTCTGGTAATCCTCCAGCTCACGGATTTCCATGACGGCCCCCAGCCTTTCATCCACCGCTTCCAGCAGATAGGTCGCTTTCTCCTTCGCCGCCTTCAGAGCCATGATCTTTACTTCCTTTTTAAGCGCTTCTTTCCGTGAATGCTCTACCCGGCTGATATGGGCGTAGGCGATCCCACGGCTGTCGAGCTGCGAGAGGATGCCGTCCAGTTTCTCGGGAGTACTTACTTTCAGCTCATATTGCTTACTTTCCAGAAACGTAGCGGGTTTCTTTTTCTTCTCCCAGCTGAACTGGCTTCCTCCGATCGCGGTTACCGTCAGATTTTCTTTCGGTAAGCCCGCTTTGCCGACGGCGTCGAGCAGTTGTTTTTCCAGGGTAGTAATCACGACCTTGTTCTTCTGGTTTTTTTCATCCTCAAAATACTCTTTCAGGGAAACCGAAAAATAAAGTTCATCCGGGGCAACTTCAATTTCTGCCTGGCCGGTTACTTCAATCCGGTTTTTCTGAGGGAGGGTCGTTACGACTGATTGTGCAGCGGAGGTCATAGCATGTGCGGTTAGCAGAACCACCAGAACTGGTATTTTTTTCATGGCTACTATAAAAATAAGTGAATAATTGCCCGCTCTGTGACGGGCTGTACGGATAGGACCGCGACGACGGGAAAAAGGTTTAAACGTCTTGCAAAATTACCAGCAATGCCTCCGTAGTATTCCCCTGTGCCAGGAGTTCCTTTGCCCGGATATGCAGGAGTTCCCGGAAATTTTCACACACCCCGGAAGTCTGCCTTCTGAAATCAGCAATCAGCTCATTATAAGCATATTGCCTGATTTCGTCAGCCGGTGGCAACGCGGAGACACTCCCCAGTATGCCCAGTTCATTGCCAGTAAGAATCGCCGAATTGCGCACGGATTCGGGCAGGGAATCGATCCCGATCCCCGGCTGCGGGCGGGGTATCTCAAACAGGTTGTCTTCTCCGAACCGGCTGTACCAGTCTCCGCCGCCTCTTCCGATCCAATCTGTTTTCAGTACGTCAATCTGCCCGCGGACATCGAGTATTTTCTCGGATACATGCGCCAGTACCACTTCCGCAATCACCAGGCCCATGGAACCTATATCTTTAATTTCCAGCACCTTGCACTCCAATTGCACCCGCGCTTCGCCCACCCGGGGCGGGGCGATCAGCTCCGAGGCAACCGGCGTAAAACCCGCCTTCTCAAATTCATTTATTCCCGGGGCGAATTCGGCGCTGGCCAGGGAAATCTGCCGGACCATCCCGGAATCCACCAGGTTGACCACGGCTTCCGGGACTTCCCTTACGTTCCGGGAAGTATCTTTTTCAGACCGGTCGCGGCTACGGCGGTTGGGGGCAAAAACGACGATCGGCGGATCAATCCCTACATAATTGAAGAAGCTGAACGGACTTAAGTTAACCGCTCCCGCTGCACTTACCGTACTCACCAACGCAATAGGGCGCGGCGCTACGGCCGCAACCATATACTTGTAAAAGGCCCTTGCCCCCACTTTCTCCGGTGCTATTCGTTTCATCATATAAACCCTTGGTTTTTCGTAATTTCCGCCTTCCCGGAATCCCGTTCGCCTCAATAAAAAACAGCATCCGGCGCAGCAACCCGTTGATCGCTTCATAAGCCGATGGCCGATAGCTGATAGCTGATAGCCGATAGCTGTGGGCTCAGGCCCCGGGTTCGACTCTGCTCACCCATCGTATCCGATAGCTGATAGCCGACTGCCGATAACCGCCCCTACCCCACCACCAAACCCTTCGCCTCACCAAAGCCGATTTTCATTCCATTCCGTTCACACCAGCCGGTCATCACCACCTCATCCCCGTCTTCCAGGTACGATCTCATCAAGCCGTTTTCAAACGCCAGCGGCCGGGTTCCATTGTGTGTGAGTTCCAGCAAGCAGCCCTGTGCTCCTTCCTCCGGTCCGCTAATGGTTCCTGAGGCGAGCAGATCACCTACCCGCAGGTTGCAGCCGGTAACCGTATGATGCGCAATTTGCTGGGCAATGGTCCAGTAAAGATACGTCGACCGGGTTCGTGTTACTACTTTTCCCCTCCCCTTTTCAAGTCGTATAGCTACCGACAGCTCAATATCAGGAAGCTCCCGGCAGGCCTCCTTCAAATAAGGCAAGGGTGCGGGATCCTGCTGGGGCGGCGCGACCAGAAAAGGCCGGATAGCCTCCCAGGTAACCACCCAGGGGGAAATGGTCGTCGCAAAATTCTTACTGGTAAACGGTCCCAATGGCTGGTATTCCCAGCGTTGGATGTCCCGCGCCGACCAATCATTGACCAGTACCAGGCCGAATATATAATCCGCCGCGCTGTCCACCGGTACCGGCTCCCCCTGTTGCGATGCTTTTCCAATAAGGCATCCCAGTTCCAGCTCAAAATCCAGCGCCTGTGTGGGAAGCAGCTGCGGCCTGCTGTCCGCTGCTGTCAGCACCTGGCCTTTCGGGCGGTGCACCGGTGTTCCGGACACGACAACAGAAGAAGCCCTGCCATGGTAGGCTACGGGAAGCGATTTCCAGTTCGGCAGCAACGGATTATCGGGCCGAAACAGCTTACCCACCCTGACAGCATGCGGCTCACTCGCGTAGAAATCGGTGTAGTCTCCTATCCGAACCGGCAAATGAAGCTGAATTTCGTCCATGGGCAGCAACAGGCGGCGGGTCGCCCGTTCCGGAAATACGGCCGGGTGGCGCAGGAATTCCTGCAGCCTTTCTCTGACGGCCGTATGAGTTTTTCTCCCAAGCGCCATGAAATCGTTCAGATACGGGGCTGAAAAGACCGATCGGGCAATCCCTAACCCCTCAAAGAGGCCCGCTTCCCACGCCCCTGCCAGATCGATCACGTTGTTTCCGATGGCTACACCCGGCCGGCCCGCACTTTTCCCTATCTCGCTGAAAATACCGTATGGCAGGTTATACAGCGTAAAAGGCGATGCGTCGGGGATCTTCACCCGAGAAACCGGCCCCATGATCAGAAATTAAAATTGTTGTAAATAGTATCCATGATACGCACAAACTTTTCATAATCGGCATCATCCAGGTTTCCCCATCCGATATTCCGGATCTCGGCAACTACGGGAAACGCCTTTGTATATACTGATTTGCCATGGGAAGTCAGGTGCAGCAAAAACTTACGGCGGTCCCCCGGGAACTGGGTACGCTGTACGATCCCTTTTTTCTCCAGGATATCGATAATACGGGTCACTGTCGGGGCATCCTTGTAAGTTACTTCTCCCAGCTTATTCTGGCTCACACCGTTTTCACGGAAAATATGATCTACCAATACCCACTGATCAACAGTGAGATCTATTCCGGCTTCCACAAACCGCTTTTGCAAGGCGTTGCGGATTTTTTTGATAGTGGTATCTATTTTATAAAAATAGGCCCTGTTATCAGATCGATGTGTCATACCAAACAAGGATTGAGGGGTGTACTAATGTTGCAGTTCAAGGTCTAAGTAGTTAAATGTTAGCCTACAAAGATACTATTTACAATTATAGTATTATGTGAACGGTTAGCATATTTTGCGGTTCAAACCGGCCCGGGCTGAACAAGGAACTCCTAGGCCGGCGCTCCGGCGCTGATACGGCGCAGCTCCTTCCCTACAGCCTCCACACAGCGGTATAATTGCCCGTAACTGTCCAACACAAAATAGTGATCCTGGAAACGATCGATGTGATAAGGGGTATGCAATATCCGAATCGCATCGAAATCATACCGCGCTACTTCCTCCTGTAAGCAATAGCGGCTTTCTCCGACCGAAGATAAGATCCCGCCCCCATAAATTTTCAGCTGATCGGCTTCCCGGATAAGGCCGAATTCGACGGTATACCAATACAACCGGGAGAGCACCTCCAGTGCCGCCGTATGTTGGGTATACCGGAGAGCCAGCCGGCTGAGATCGGCCAGAAAATCGCAGAATGCCTGATTAGACAACAATGGTACATGCCCGAAGGTATCGTGGAACATATCCGGCTCTTCCAGGTAATCGAGTTGTCCGGGAGTCCGCAGCCAGGTAGCAGCAGGGAATTTCCGGTCGGCAAGATGCCGATAAAACTCCTGATGAGGAATCAGGCCCGGCACCGCATACACCTCCCACCCCGTCAACCGGCGCAGTCTCGGATTCGTTTCTTTTTCGAAATCCGGAATATGATCCGCTACAAAACCTACCTTCCGGATTCCGTCCAGGTAATCCCGGCTTGCAACAGCCGGCAGTTGCGCCATTTGCCGCTCAAACAGTTGCTGCCAGATCGCGTGGTCGGCGGCGGTGTAACGGTTATACTGCTGGTCCATTTTCATCCGTATAAAAAGGTTTGAGCAATTAGCTGTTAGTAGGTAGTAGCCGCGCGGCGGGCCGCCTTATTCATCGGTTGGTTTGTGTACTAATTTTTAAGTCGTTCATGGAAATTTCATCCGTACAGTTACAGTGTTCCGCGACTCGCCTGTTCCCGTTCAATTGCTTCGAAAAGCGCTTTGAAATTCCCTTTTCCGAAAGAGCGGGCACCCCGCCGCTGAATAATCTCCACAAATAAGGTGGGTCTGGGCATAATGGGCCTGGTGAATAGCTGCAGCAGATACCCCTCTTCATCCCGGTCGACCAGGATCCCCAATTCCTTCAGATCGCGCCATTCCTCTTCTATGGATCCGATCCGCTGGGCAATATGCTCGTAGTAGGTGGCAGGCACCGTCAGAAATTCCACACCCCGGCTCCGGAGCGCCCTGACGGTTGCTACAATGTTATCGGTTGCCACCGCCAGATGCTGCACGCCCGCACCTCCGTAAAAACGAAGATATTCCTCTACCTGCGATTTCTTCTTCCCCGAAGCGGGTTCGTTGATCGGAAATTTAATTCTGCCGTTCCCATTCGACATTACTTTGCTCATCAGCGCAGTATACTCCGTAGAAATATCTTTGTCATCAAAAGAGACCAGTTGGGTAAAGCCCATTACCTTTCCGTAAAACGATACCCAGGTATCCATTTCATGCCATCCCACATTCCCAACCATATGGTCCACGTACTTTAACCCCGTACTCCGGGGTTTAAAAGCCGGATCCCACCGCTCATACCCGGGCAAAAAGACGCCCTTATAAGCCTGCCGCTCCACAAAAACATGAATAGTATCTCCATACGTCCGGATCGCCGAGCGGACGACCTTACCCTGGTCGTCCTTTTCGGTGACCGGTTCCATCACCGCTATGGCCCCCCGGGCGACTGTCTCTGCAAAAGCCGCCCCGGCATCGGCAACCGTGAGGGCAATGGCCTGTATCCCGTCGCCATGCCGGTCGATATGGCTGCCTACCGGTGTACCGGCAGTCAACGGGGAGGTCAGTACCAACCGGATCTTGCCTTGTTCGAGTACATAGGACTCCCGATCGGTCCGGCCGGTCGTCAGCCCTGCGTGAGCCAGAGGCTGAAACCCGAAGGCCGATTGGAAATAATAGGCCGATTGCAGGGAATTCCCCACATAAAGTTCCAGATAGTCCGTCCCCATGATGGGAAGGAAGTCCGTTTCCGGCGTCTGCTTAGCAACTTCCAGTGTTTCCATTATTTTATCTTATTCATTTTCAGCATCCTGCCAACTCTTAAAATAGGTTCCGTCATCCAATTCCAGCGCTTGCCGGGTCAGCTGCAGCGGCCGGAAAGTATCCACCATCACCGCCAGTTCGCTGGTTGCGGTCTGTCCGATACTCCGTTCCATCGCGCCCGGGTGCGGCCCGTGGGGAATCCCGCCGGGATGTAAGGTAATATGCCCGGGTTGGATGGCATTCCGGCTCATAAAATCGCCGTCTACGTAATAGATCATTTCGTCCGAATCGATATTGCTATGGTTATAGGGGGCCGGAATTGCCAGTGGGTGGTAGTCATACAGCCGCGGGCAAAATGAACAAACGACAAACCCTTCCGAATGAAAGGTCTGGTGGACCGGCGGGGGCTGGTGCACGCGGCCGGTAATCGGTTCAAAATCGTGTATGGAAAGTCCCCAGGGGTAGTTATAGCCGTCCCAACCCGCTACATCAAAGGGATGCCAGGCATACAGTAAGTCATGCAGCCGGTTTTGCTTCTTGATCCTGAGCGTAAACGCCCCTTTTTCTTCCACCGGAGCCTGCAGCACCGGCAGTTTATAATCCCGTTCGCAAAATGGCGCCTGTTCCCGCAGCTGTCCGAAATGATTGCGGTAGCGGGAGGGTGTATAAACCGGATGCCGGGCCTCTAGGTAAAGCAGCCGGTTATCGGGACTCTCGAAACGGATCTGGTAGATCATGCCCCTGGGGATTACCAGATAGTCGCCCCCTTCAAAACGGATATCTCCGAGCAAAGTGGACAGGATACCGTTTCCCTGATGCACAAAAAGCACCTCATCGGCATCCGCATTTTTATAAAAGTATGCGGTATTCCCTTTCCCGACAGCCGCTAACCCTATAGTCACGTCCTGGTTAACCAGCAGGGGCACCCGGCTGTCGAGGTAATCTTCCCGGAAAGGTAAAGCAAACCCAGTCAGCCTCCGCATCGTCAGGCCGGCGGGCGCTCCGATCTCGGGCGCAACATCAACCGCCTCCCCGACGGCTATCACCTCCGTCGGCCGGTGCAGGTGGTACAGCAGCGATGCCATTCCGTCGAAACCAATGGTCCCGAACAGCTGCTCATAATACAAACCCCCGTCCGGTTTGCGGAACTGCGTATGCCGTTTGGGCGGCACCCGGCCTTGTTGTTGATAAATCGGCATAAATCGACGTGTTTAGAACGATGAATTGCTAGTTCGGTTACAGTTGTTCATAGAGATTCAACACTTATTTGCTACAACAACAATATTAACAACAAATAATTATAAAAACAAATTGTTGGATTATTTAAATTAAAATCTCCATGTTGATCGTTGTCCGCAACGAATAGTTTCCCCGGTTAAGGCTAATAACCGGCATCGGTTCGTTCCCCGTAGTGCTTATTTCGGTACTACAAGGGGGTAAGATTGCCAAACGATCGTCTTATTTCTAAAACTAATTTTGATCGATCCATGACAAACAGAAGAAACTTTATCAAAACCAGTATGGCTGGTGTCCTGGCCGGTACAGCACTTTCCGTTACCGACAGTATTGCAGGAGCTCCGGCCGCCAAAGAAGAACCGTTCCGGCTGGGCATAGCCGGCTATAGCTTTGTGCATTTCAAGCTGGATCAGTCGTTGGAAATGATGCGCAAAGTAGCCGTTAATTACCTGTGTATTAAAGATTTTCATTTACCTTATACCAGTACCGATGCTGAAATCAAAGCGTTTCACGAAACGTTGGCAAAATCGAATGTAACCGGCTATGCGGTGGGGCCCATTTACATGAAAACCATCGAAGAAATCGACAATGCCTTTGCGTATGCCAAGCGGGTAGGCGTCAAAATGATTGTCGGTATCCCCAATCATGAAGCGCTGCCGCATATTGAAAAAAAGGTTAAAGAATACGATTTCAACTATGCCATTCATATCCACGGACCGGAAGACAAGCTTTACCCGGATGCTGAAACGGTGATTAACCATGTTAAGAACATGGACAAACGCATCGGGCTCTGTTTTGATATGGGCCACAATTTCCGGAACGGGAAGGATTCGGTGGCCGATCTCAAGAAATACAAGGACCGGATTTTTGACATTCACCTTAAAAATGTCACCGATTCCACCAAGGATGGCAAAACCTGTGAGCTGGGAAGAGGAAAGATAGACATCCCCGCTTTCGTCAAAATGCTCCGGAAGGTCAACTATACAGGCGTTTGCAGCCTGGAGTATGAAAAAGACATGAAAGACCCGCTGGCGGGTATCGCAGAATCAGTAGGATACTTTAAGGGGGTATGTGACGCTGTGTAACGGTTCTGCCGGTTCGTATAAAGAGACTGTTTCATAAAAGAGGCAGTCTCTTTTATTTTCCCCGGGAGGAGCTTCAACGAACCGGTATTTCATCGGTGCCGCGGTTCGTAATCCGGCTGCAAAGCCGCCGGCCCTGCGGTATCGCCGGGTTATACAAAAGAAGGATCAGTAAATAAATATATCAGTAAACAATAAATAAACATTATTTAACGATAATTATTTAGTACATTCGCACACCTACCAACCAATTCCTTATGAAGAATAACAAATTACTCCAACTGACCTATCATTGCTGCAACCTCTTTTGCGTACTTCTGGTGATCTTCTTTTTGGCGATCACATTGGTAACAGGTTACTGGTTCATTTACCCCGGTTTTACCGAACATTTCGATGCGGAGGTCGCCTTTCCGTTTAAAGCATCTTTGTTCGGTTATACAAAAAGCGCCTTTTGGAATATCGGCACGGAGTCTGTCGCTCAACTCACAGTTGCAAACCTGAACCCGCTGTCTGTATTGTTTAATTACCTGCAGTTATCCGCTATTTTCCTGCTGACCTTTCTTTGTTTTAGGGAATTTGCTGCGATCCTCCGATCCTTGCGGTTACGGGATACCTTTCAGCAAAGGAACGTCCAATCCTTTTCAAGGATCGGAAATTATTTACTGTTCACTTTTATCCTGAGCAGTTTTTGGTTTGCCATTTTTAAGCAGGGCTATATGTATAGCTTCCACATCAGTCTGACGATTCCTGTACTCATGTTTCTGGCCTATGTATTGGCACAAGTATTCAAAGAAGGAAATCAGTTGTTTGAAGAAAATGAATTAACGGTATAACGATGTCTATTTTCCCCTGAGCGCTACAGACCATCCCAGTTCGATTGAATACCGGTTGCTGTCGTCCTGGGGTATCCGGTTGACCGGCAGCATCAGCACGATGCCGATAAACTGGTCCCTGTAAATCCGTCGCCTCGCGGAAACAGCTACCCCAAACATAAAATTGGTTTCCCGGAGCCTGTATTCTTCATCAATCCCAAGTTCTGTATTGAGCAGTTTTTCATGATATACTTCGTGACGCACCCCACCCAGCGCATCAAATGACCAGATCCAGTCAGGCCCCTTCGTGCTGTAACCGGTCTGTATGAAAAACACTGTCTCATTGTTACGGGGAAAAGAAATATGCTGTTTATACCCGTACTTTTTATCAAGGGACACCGCCCATACCTTCCGGGTTAAGAAGCCCGCGCCGGCATTCCAGTTTTTGTAAACAGGCAGGGTGACCCGCACAGCCGGGCCCAGCTCATACTCTTTGTGCAGCAGCATCAAACCTGGATTAAGCGAAATTCCTGCCGAAAGCAGCAACGGCCGGTCCCGTTTTTCCTGGCTCATTCCTTTCTGAGACAGTACGCAGCAAAGCAGCAACAGACAATATCGTTTCATGGCTGACTAATGAATTTCAGGCCGTCGGCAAGCCCGGGTGCAATAACCCCGGAATGGTCTGCATTGCGGTACGCAGCAGTCCGCACCTGTACCTGGGTATAATACGTTGAAAAAAGACCGGCCAGGTGCTGCTGCGTAGCATGAAAACCACCTGTTTCCTGTGTACCCGCCGCCAGGAACACCCGTGCCGCGAGGGGCTGTAAGGTTGTTCTGTTCTGGGATTCGATCCGGAAAATAGCCTGTCCGTCCCACATTAACGAGGGACTGATCAACACATAGTTACCGAATAAACAGGGTTTGGTGAACAGTATATACGCTCCCAGCAAACCTCCCAGTGAATGTCCGCAATAGGTATACTCCCCGGGATCGTCGCTGACCGCATAGTTTTGCCGGAGATTGGGAAGCAGCTCGTTTTCCATAAAAGCAACAAACCGCGACGCCTGGCCCGTCCCGGACTTTCCGGTAACGGTTGGTGTAAAGTCTTTCTCCCGTTCATTTCCATTTTCATACCCAATCCCGACCAACAGGCTGTTTTGATCCAGGCCGCTCCGCTTTGCAGCATCGACGACGCCTTTGCGCATATAATGAGCGTCGGTGTACAGGATTACTGGATAGCCTCCCGCTTTTGCGGCATCGTATCCCACAGGCAATTGCACTGTTAGTTTGTATGTCGTTCCGTAACCGGCGCGCAGAATGACTGATCGCTGATCCGGCGGTACTCCTGCCTCCCTGCATGCCGCCAATCCCGCCATAACGCCGGCTGCAAGGATAATGAGTTGTATAAAATGTTGGCTTTTTCGTCTTTTTGTGTTTTTGGGAATCCGTTTCATGGGTGTAAGAGGTTTCAGTTATCGGCTGTCGGCTATCAGCTATCGGAAATCAGCTATCGGCTATCAGCTGTCGGACAAAATACGATGGGTGAGCCCAGTCGAACCCAGGACCTGAGCCCACAGCTTTCGGTCATCAGCTTTCAGCTATCAGCCATCAGCTATCCCCGGTGGTTGAGCGGAGTCGAAACCAGCGACGTCGAAACCAGCGGAGTCGAACCCGGGACCTGAGCCCACAGCTTTCGGTCATCAGCTTTCAGCTATCAGCCATCAGCTATCCCCGGTGGTTGAGCAAAGTCGAAACCAGCGGAGTCGAACCCGGGACCTGAGCCCACAGCTTTCAGCTATCAGCTGTCGGACAAAATACGATGGGTGAGCAGAGTCGAACCCAGGACCTGAGCCCACAGTTTTCGGTTATCAGCGATCCGTTTTGATTCATCGGTGATGTCCGGTTGGTTTATAGAAATTTCATTTGTACAGAATCTTTAACTAATTGCTTGTCACCGCCTTATTTGTCATTTCAAATTTGGGTTAATCTTTAATTTGCCTATGAACTCTTCCTTTAAAAGGGAGTGCTCCGAAGCGGGTGTTACAGAGGGATGAAACCGCTAACGCAGGATGATTACCTTCTGCGTATGGACGGCGCCACCGGCCAGCGCTATCCGGATAAAGTATACCCCCGCGACCAGGTTTCGTACATCGATCTTTGCGGAAGGGATACTTCCCGATGCATACACACGTCTGCCGCCGGCATCGCTTAAGACGACATTTTTCACCTCATCACCGGTACGGATATGCAGCTGATCAGAGACCGGGTTGGGATAAACGTCCGTCCGGATATCGATGTAAACATTCCGGATAGTACTGTAGGCGAAAGTCCCGTCGCGGTCGATCATTTTTAAGCGGTACAGGTTGTTACCCGCCGCCGGATGGCTATCTGAAAACGTATAGCGGGCGACAGTATGACGAGTCTCACCACCCGCCTTTACCGACCCGACCGCCGTCCAGTTTTTGGCATTCCGGCTTCTCTGGATTTCGAAGCGGTCACTGTTAATTTCCTGGCTGGTCGTCCATTGCAACAGGACGGTATTTTGTTCCGATTCCTGAACCGTAAAACTGACGAGCGTCACCGGAAGTCCGGCTTCGCTCATCACCGGCTGAATGATTCCGGCAGTATTCCAGAAACCCGGGCCCTGCCCGGTGGCCGTGTAGATTTCTCCCACGCTGAACTCAAAGTAGTAATCGCCGATTTGTCCCAGGTGACCGCCGGCGGCGGTGAGGGCGTGTTGGTTGGAAACCTGCGCCTGTAATGCCAAGCTGTGTCCTGTTAAAAGAAGTACTATAATTTTTTTCATGATTAATGATGGTTG
>JBEBSD010000005.1:0-162270 GCA_040394475.1 Telluribacter humicola
TCGCTGTTTTTTTAGTAAATAATTGTAAAAATTGATCAAAGGGCCAAACTTAAGTGGTCTGTGAAGACACAGACCATGGATACGATGTCTACTTAACCTCCAGCTTGCGTCCTCCCCAATAGCTTTTATACATCCCCTGGTACATGGCGTCGGCAGCCACGGGGCCGGCTACAAAATTTCCTTTAGCGGTTATCCTCGCCTGATAGTAGAAGGTTTTCTGGGTGGGACCAGCCGTTGTGAAATAATGAATCCGGTCGTCTCGAATATCAAAATAATCAGGGGTGGTGCTGCCTTTCACCCAGGCCATTTTCCGGTTTTCCGTGAGACGCGGATTTTCAATTTCAAAACCGGCCGGCAGCAGATCGGTAATCACGACATTAGGAACGGTCAGGCCGTTGGTGGTCGCCAGGGTTATCTTCACCACCACCAGATCGTTTTGTCTGAAAGCGGTCACGGGTTTGCCATCCCGGTCCAGGTAGTAACGCCTGACTTTTAACCCGGCGTCTTCTTCGGTATAGATCCCGGCAGCGTTCATCCCCTCCGTTTCCGAGTACCAGTACAAAGAACCGGACCCGTCGGTTTTGATCTGTAAGGACCCGGCAGGCAGGTTCTCTGAAAGCCGGAGTTCTTCTCCCAGGAATTGGCCCAGTTTTTTCCCTTGCGCCAGCACCTCTGCAGTTACAGTGGAAGCAGCCGTCTTTTGCGCAATTTTTCCGAGGCTCAATACGGCAAAAGCGGCTTCCTGTGTACTTAAGTAGGGCGCAGACGCCACCGCTTGTGAGAGTTGCCGTGCCAGTACGGGAATCTGAAGGTGCTGGGGGTCCGTTTCAAGGAGGGTATTCAAAACCAGACCAAGGTCGCTCAAAGAGGAGGCATAGCTACCCGGATGATCATCGTATTGGGGGCTGAATGCGCCGGGGAGTAGTTCTGCATAGCTTTCCGAATCACCGGTCAGCTGGTAGGCGCCGGCCAGGAGGTAGCGGGTTTCGTTGACCAGGAGCTCCGGGTGTTGTTTGTAATAGCTCATTGCCGGCCGGTTGGGCGCGCCGACTGCCGCCAGCACATAAAGCGAATAAAGGGCTTCCCTGGGGGCAACAATTTTCCGGATCTGCGTATGATCGGCCGTCCTCACCGGGATTTCCTCCGTAGAACGAATGCCGGTTTGAGCGGTCAGGTAGTCAATTGCCTTGCTGAAGTTTCCCGGGGTGATGTCAAAGCCGGCCAGTTGGGCTTCATATAAGAAATGCAGGGTATAGGCCGTAAGCCACCAGTCTTGACGGGACGATCCGGGCCACAGGGCAAAAGCGCCGTTAAACAGTTGCTGGGATTCTGCTTTGCGAATGGCTTGCTGGACGTTGGTGACAGGGTTGAAATCACTATCACCGTCGCGTACCAGGTAAACGGGACTGGCCATTGCTTTGCTCAGTTCGGCGAAATAGAGTTGTGGAAAAGCTCTGGAAATGCTTTGTTCCAGACAGCCGTGCGGGTAACCGAGCAGGGCTGAAAGGGCTTTCCCGGCGTCCCGGACCAGGGGCGACCGGCTCAGGATCAGCTGGCTGCGGGAGGTTCCCGGGATAAAGGTATGCGCGAGAGAGACCGTCCCCGATTGCCCTCCTGCAATGATGCCGGCATGGGTGGTCTTCAGGAGCGGAGAAGCCGGGCGCACATTGAGCGCGTTCTCCTGGCTAAAGTTTTCGGAGAATGCGCGGACTTTTACAGCGATCCGGGAGGCGCCGATTCCGTCTGCTGCTTTTATCCGGAAAAATACCTGCTGCTCCTTACCCGCTTCCAGGGTCAGGGAGGTCGTGGCTGCCCCAACCAGTGATAACTTTCCTTCCAATTGGAGCTCGACGTTTGCCGGCGTAGCCTGTTTCGTGGTGTTGGTAAGGGTTACCGGGAGGAGCAGATCGTCCCCCGGGCTCATAAAACGAGGGACCCCCGTACTGATGACAACCGGGTCGGCTACTTTCATGTGCTGCGAAGCAGAACCGAAGGCTTTGTCTTTGTAAGCGACTGCCATGATCCGGAGATCTCCGCTGAATTGGGGTAGTTCCACGTCAAAATGAGCCTCTCCGCCGGCGTTGGTTTCCAGGATGCCGCTCCAGAACCGGACCAGATCGGTACGCCCGTTACTCAGTGGATTGATCCGGCGTTCCAGTTGGAAACCGTCTCCGCCATAGCTGGAACCGGCGCCAAACTTCAATTCCGGAAACAAAAAGGCATATAGGTTATAGCTGTCGACTTCAAGTGCCCGCTTCTGATAAAAATAACCATGGATATCGGGAGTCTGAAAGTTTTTGATTTGCAGGATCCCTTCATCTACCAATGCCAGCGTTACTTGTGCACCGGGAGCTGTCTTCACGCGGATGGATTGTTTGGTTTTTGAACGGGAACTGGCTGCCGCCGTAATTTTCACATCCAGTTTCCGGTCGGAGGCCTCCGTGAAAATGGGCAGGAAGCCATGCGCCACGGTAAGCGGTAACTGGCCGGCTTCCATCGGGCGGATGAGGGTAGCGGTAACATACGCATTGGGCAGGTGCTCCCCAGTGATGTTCAGGGTCAGCGATGCCGCTTTTTTATCCGTTTTAAGGGTATGATATTCCAGCACCCGGTTCCGCTCCACGGTAACGAGCAAGGTGCCGTCAAAAGGCGTTTTAAAGAGGATCCTGGCCTTGTCACGGGGGCTGTACCGGGGCTTATCCGTTTCCATGAGCACACTTCCCTCCGTACTGACCTCGAAAGAGGAATACTGGGTATACCCGTAGCCATAGGCGTAAAAGCGCTGGACGGTATAATGCGTCGCCCCCGGGCGCCGGATGCGGATCTCGTATTCTCCGGAGACAGTCGGAGTATAGCGGAAATTTCCCTGACCATTGGAAAGTTTCAGGGTGTTCTGATAGACCTGCTGTTCTTTTCGGGCCGAAGTGTAGCGGAGTTGCCCGTTCTTATTTTCGACTACCGTCTGGTATTGAATGCGGAGCACCTCTACCTGTGCGGAAGTGTTCTTTTTTAAATTACCCTTCGTGTCGACCCCTATCACCTCGACCGGTACAGGCGCATTGACCGCTACATACCGGTCCGGTAAGTGCAATCCGTAAAATACCGGTTGGGTAAAGACATCGAAGGTGTGGAGCCGGTTCACAGCCCGGTTATTTTCGTCAAAAACGGTCACGAAAATTTTCCCTTCCAGCAAGCCGATATCCTGGTAAGTGGCCGCTAGCGGAAATTCCTCTTTCGCAAGTCCGTCGGCATCGGTGACCCCCTGCTTTTTGATTTTCTCAAACCGGGTTTCGGCAGGGATTTCAAAGCTGAAACGGGGGAAATCCTTCGCATAAAACTGTTTTCGTTTCAGGAAAGATTCCATTTCATACGTACGGTTGGCAGCCGGTGGCCCGAAGAGATTGACGGCGGCGGCCGTCAGCGCTACGGTTTCTCCGGTGGTATAGGCTTGCTCGCCGCCGCTCAGCGTTACGTTGATGCGGTCGGGGATGAATTCTTCCACACTGACATTCTGCGAGGCTAGCAAGACGTCGTTGCCGTTATAAACTTCCAGTGTGTACGTGCCTGTAAGAGAGGCCTCTTCAATGGTTGCAGCGATAGCGGCCGCTCCCTGTTTGTTGGTATTCTTCCGCCACGTCCGCCAGGTTTGTCCGTTAGGAGTAATCAGTTTTAATTTGATCGGAACATTCTCCGGGGTTTCCCAGGTTTCGGAGCGGAGGACCGTGTTGAATTGAAGGGTCTCACCCGGCCGGTAAATATCGCGTTCCCCATAGATAAAGGCCTGAAGCCCGCTGCTGTTCGACCGGCTGCCTTCGACCTCAAACCGGGAAGTTTCAATCCGGGTATCGTTAAAATACAGGTAGTTAAAGTCATTCCCGGTGCGGGCAGTGACCATGGCGATGCGGAATCCGGGCGCTTTTTCCTGCAGCTGACTGGCATGGGCTACTCCTTTTGAATCCGTTTTGAGGGTATAAACCAGCTGGTTATTGCTGCTGATCAGGGCGATTTCAACGTTGGCCAGTGGTTCTGCAGTATAGATGGAATTGGCAAACACCCACAGCTCATCTTTCCCTTGTTTGACGATCAATCCGATATCCGACAGGGAGACCAGCTTGTGCTGACGCAGGTACATTTCTTCACTGGAGCTCACCGAAACCAGGTAGATCCCTTTGGCGGCAACTCCGCCCGCGTCGGGAAGGGCCAGGTTCAGGGCCGATACGCCATTTTCGGTCGCCAGGTCGGCAGTAGCGATGACTTTGTTGACCATGACATCGCTGTATAGTCCCTGGTAGTCGTCCGAATAATTGTAGGTACCATCCGGTCCCCATTGGCCGTCGGTTTCAGAGTAGTTTTGATAGCGTCCCTGGTGCAGGTAATGCAGAATATTGTTTTCGTAAATTTTAACGACTTTCACCTGGACTTTGGGAATATTGGTGATCTGGATACCGATATTTTTATTTCCCCTGGGGGTGAGGTACTGGGCCCTGGTATGGACGAACTGAATTCCCGGCGGCATTTTCCCGAAAAATAAATCATGGGATTCTTCTTCGGACAGGGCAGGCCCCAGGAGTCCTTTCAACCGGGAATTCAATTTGAAAACATAGGTTTCCGTTTCCAGAAAACTCCCTCTGACAATGAAACCGTTCGGCGTTTTTTCCGTGGTGACCGTCGCCGCCGGGAGCACGGAATAGCCTTCATCAATCGCCGATGGCTGGAGTTCCTGTGAGGTGTACACCCGGACGTATCCCTTGTTGTTTTCGTACCCTGTTGTTACCTGGGTAACCGTTAGCTGCAAAGGAGAGGGGATAGAGGTGACCCTGGTGACTGGTTCTTTTGTGGCATACAAGCCGCTTTCCATAGCAATGCCTTTATCCAGCTGCACGGTCAGGGGCAGCGGGCCCCCGGATGTACCGGACCGGACCGGTAACGCCAGTAATACAGCTGCGGGATCGTCGGACGTCAGAAGCCGGAAATCGACCGGATGTTCGTCATTCACAATGGTTAAATGGTCGCTGACCTGCCGGGCGTTGACCGGGTAGTTAAACTTCAGTTCCAGTCGCGCCTCCGGGAGCGCATCTTCCGGGGAAACGGTCCACCAGCTGTTGGTAGAAGTTAAATGCAGGTAAGGAGTGTGGAAAAGCAACGGTGTTTGGCTTATGGTGAACTCAGTTCCCTTTCCCAGCACCTGCGAGGTAAGCGTCGCTTTGTAGGGCGTGGCAGGCTGTAAAGGCGTGGCGGGCGAAAAAACCAGCTCATTGGGGGCCGTCCATTTGAAACGCCCGCGAATGGCGGGTTCGAAGGTCAGGTAGCCGGTGGAGTCCCATTCTTCCAGCCCGGTCTCGGGCCAGATGTTTTTATTAAAGGTGAAAACCAGGTTCTGTGAAAGCGTTACTTCTTCGCTGAAGTTGGTGCCGATGATACGCACTTCGCGTAACGAAGTACACCGGGAGGCTGCCAGGACCATCAGTAAGGAGAAAAAGATCGAAGAGCGGATGCCGTAACGATGGATGGAACGTTTCATAGGTCGACTGACTGGTTTTCGTATGGAACCGGAATATATAAAAACTTCCACGGGGCCGGAACCGGTTTATGAAAAAGTTTTGATATTTTTGGAAATAGCTATTTTGGATAATTTTAAATAAACACCCTGTTTTTGAGAGGATTTTGAGTTATGAATTATGAGTTATGAATTATGAGTTATGCAAGCTGATAGCCGATGACCTCAAACCTAATACCTCAAACCTAATACCTTTCTGATAGCTGATAGCCGAAATCCGATAACCTAATACCTAATTACCTAACACCTAATTACCTAACACCTAATGCCTATAACCTAACACCTATAACCCAACACCTCAAACCTAAAATGAAAATATCAGCAATAATCATAGCGAGTATTTTAGTATGTTCAATGGCCATGGCGCAGCCGTCTGTTAACGACCCGGGCGCGGCAGGAAGCCGTTTTTTTAAGGCATTGCTGGAAGAAGATGGTTTGGAGCTCGGCCGTTTGATCGGAAGCGATTTTGTTTTAGTAAGCTTTGACGGGCAGTTGGTAGACGGGGCGACACTGGTGGAAGGTATCCGCGAAGGGGCGCTGGTGATCGATGATGCCGACGTCACCGGCAATTATGTCCGGGTATACCAGGAAACAGGGGTTGTCACCGGGTATTGGAAAGTAAAAGGATCGGTCCAGGGGATGGCCTTCAATAACCAGTTGGCTTATACCCTGGTGTGTGCAAAGCAAGGAGGGGCCTGGAAGGTGGTTTCGGCACACCTGACCCCTGTATTATAACCTGTGAAAATAAAAAATGGTATGGGAGCAGCATTGGAGGTGGTCCTGGAAGGATTAATGCAGCGCTATCGGGAGCGGGTGCCGGATGTGTCGGTGGTGCTGGAAGCGATGCGGCGGGAAGGGATCGTGAAGGATTTCCAGGAAATCGAAAACGACCACATCGCTTTCAGGACAATGGGGGTTCCCCAATTAGGGGTGCGCTCATTCGAGAAAATTTTTCTGCATTACGGCTACCGGAAAAGAGACTATTACTATTTTGAAGGGAAACGGCTGGATGCCTGGTGGTATAGTCCGCCGGAACCGCGTTATCCCCGGATATTTGTCAGTGAACTGCGGGTAAGGGAAATGCCGGATAGGATCCGGAAACTTATTTACCGGTATACCGATGAGGTGCCGACCGATCCGGTGGATGCCCTGGACCTGGACGACGGGGCGGCGGTTGATGCTTTCCTGCACCAGCCCCTGTGGCGTATTCCAACCCTGGAAGATTACCGGGCGCTGCTGGAGGAAAGTGAGTATGCGGCCTGGGTAATTTATAACCGGTATTACCTCAATCATTTTACCATCAGCGTGCACAATTTACCGGAAGGATATAATACCATCGCCGGTTTTAATGTTTTTCTGGAAAGGCAAGGCATTCGCCTGAATGATGCGGGTGGCAAAATAAAGGAGAGCCCGGATGGCGGATTGCTGCAAAGTGCAACGGTAGCGGGGGTAATAGACGCAAATTTTGCGAATGGGGAACATCACCGGATAGCGGGCTCCTATGTCGAATTTGCCGAGAGGAAAGTGTTGCCGCAATTTGCGCATTTACCGGCCGGGGCCATCACCCGTGCGCACCGAAGAGACGGGTTTGAAGCCGCGAATGCCGATAAAATTTTTGAAAGTACGTATACCTCACAGACTTCCCGGGAATAAGTGGGGAGGAAACATAAACTTATGCGCCTACTACCTTTTACGTTCACCACTTTGTTGGTCGGTTTGCTGGTTTACGGGCTTAACCGGCCCTGGGCACCGCAGCTGCCGATGGCATTTGGTAATTTTATCAGTCCGCAACATGGCTTTTGGCAGAATGCCGAACCGGATCAGGCCGATTTCAGCGGAGAATTACGCATCCCGGATTTAAGAGGGAAAGTGGATATTTACTTCGATGAGCGGCTCGTGCCGCATGTATTTGCCGAGCATGAAGAAGATCTGTACGTGGCGCAGGGCTACCTGCATGCAAAGTTCCGCTTGTTCCAGATGGACTTACAGACGAGGGCTGCGGCAGGGCGTGCCAGCGAGTTTGCGGGGCCGCAGGCGGTGGCATTTGATCGCTACCAACGACGGCTGGGGATGGTGTTTGGTGCGGAAAATACCTTGAAAGAGGTGGAAAAGGATCCAGTTACCAAACGCGTATTTGATGCCTATACCCGTGGAGTAAACGCTTATATTGAAGGCCTGGAGCCGAAGGACTGGCCGGTGGAGTATAAAATACTCCATGCAGTGCCGGAAAAATGGAGTAACCTGCGTACCGCACTTTTACTGAAAATGATGGCCAAAATGCTGACCGGCGGAACGGAAAAAGACCTGCGTTATACGAATGCGCGGACGGTCCTTTCCGGGGAGCTGTTTGACAGTATGTACCAGGTCATCCCGGATTCGCTGCGGCCCATTGTGCCCGGGGGAACCCGCTTCCCGGCGCCGGGCGTGGTACCGGTAGCGCCGGCCTCCGCCGATTCCCTTTACCTTAAGCGGGAGCCGGCTGCGATAGTGAAGGAACCCTTCCGGCCGAATCCCCACAATGGAAGTAACAACTGGGCGGTAGCCGGTAGCAGGACACGAAGCGGGGCGCCCATTCTGACCAATGATCCCCACCTTGAGCTCTCGCTGCCGTCGATCTGGTACGAGATGCAGCTGACCGATAAAAGCGGGACCTCTTACGGTGTCAGCCTGCCCGGCAGCCCGTTTATCATAATCGGCTTTAATGACCGTATCGCCTGGGGGATTACGAATTCTCAACGGGATGTCACGGATTACTATGCCATCACGTATCAGGACAGTACCCGCAGCGCCTACTGGTACAACGGGAAATGGGAGCCCACCCGCCTGCAGGTGGAGACGATCCAGGTAAAAGGCAGTAACCCGGTCACGGATACTGTTGCCTATACCGTATTCGGACCGGTGCTTTACGACGGTTCCTTTCCGGAGGCGCACGCTGGAAATGTTGCGGTGAGATGGGTCGCGCACGATCCTTCCAATGAGGGACTTACTTTTTACAAGCTCAACCGGGCTGCCGATTATGACGATTATGTGGAAGCCATACAGACTTTTGCCTGTCCGGGACAGAATTTTATTTTTGCATCGAAGACAGGCGATATTGCCATTTGGCAGCAGGGGAAGTTCCCGGCGCGCTGGCGGGGACAGGGGATGACGATTATGCCGGGAGAGGACGATTCCTACCGCTGGCAGGGGTTTATCCCGCAGGCTGAAAATCCGCATGTGCTGAACCCGGCCAGGGGCTTTTTGCAAAGCGCCAACCAGCGGCCGGTAGATGCCACTTATCCGTATTTCATTCCCGGAACTTACTTTACGCCACGGGCGACATCGATAGAAGAGAAACTGGAAAAGATGCGGGGCGTCGGACCGGAAGACATGCGTATTCTTTTAAATGACTGTGACAATGTAATGGCCCGGGACCTGCGACCGGTTTTCCTGCGGAATACCCGGGAAAAGGAATTGTCTGCCGCCGGTAAAAAGTACCTGGAAACGTTCCGGAACTGGGATCTGCAGGCGGCGCCGGATTCAGAAGGACAAACGATTTACCAGGTCTGGATGGATAGCCTCAAAGCGGCGGTCTGGAATGATGAACTGCGACAGGTAACCCCCCAGGCGCCGATGCCCGACGACCAGGTGCTGGCTGAGTTGCTGATCCGCGACAGTACGTCCCGGTTTTACGATAATCTGCATACTCCGGAACAGGAAACCCTGGCCGATGTGGTGACCGGGGCTTTTATGCAGGCGGTGAAACAGCTTGAAAAGGCAGACAACGAGGGGCGGCTGACCTGGACGGCCTATAAGACCCCGGCCATTTACCATTTATTAAAGGACGCTTTGCCTGCCTTTGCCCGGAAGGATCTGCCGGTCGGGGGCTATAATAACACGATCAATGCCGTCACCCACAGTCACGGGCCCAGTTGGCGGATGGTCGTCCACCTGACCGAACAGACGGAAGCATATGGTGTCTATCCCGCCGGGCAAAGCGGCAACCCGGGGAGTAAATATTACGATGATTTTGTGACGACATGGGTAAAAGGCGAGCTCTACCGGCTGTGGATCATGGGTCCGGATGAAGGTGCCGACAGCCGGGTGAAATGGCAATTTTCACTAAGCCCCTAGCGGCAGTCAGCTATCGGCTATCGGCTATCGGCTATCGGCTATCAGATGATCAGCTATCGGCAATCGTACTTCGTAAATCGTAAATCAGTTTTGTGCAAATGAAGTTTATAGGATCTGTAGTGGTAATTGGCGGCATCGCGTATGCGTTGGGTCTTTTTCTGCCTTGGTGGGCTATTGTGCCGGGGGCTTTTGCGGGGACGCTCTTGTTCAGGCAAAAGTTGCTGCCCGCGTTTTTGTCGGGGTTTTTTGGGATTTTTCTCTTATGGACCGGATTGGCCGCCTGGATTGACTTTACCAATAGCGGTGTACTGTCGGCCCGGATTGCCGAAATGCTTCCGCTGAAAGGAAACACGGCGGCGCTCCTCGGAATTACAGGTGTAACCGGCGGGCTCCTGGGAGGATTATCGGCGCTGAGCGCACATTTTTTCGTAACACCGGGTAGAAGAAGGGGCGATCCGCAAAATTATTATAAGAGCAAGCGGTGAAGGTTAGCATTCGGACATCGGACATCGGCTTTCAGAAATCAGTTTTCGGAAGTCAGCTTTCGGAAATCAGCTTTCAGATTCATCCGGGGAAAATTAGGAATACAGGCGTGAAAGCAGTTATCCGATAACCACTCAACTCCCGTCCCGTTAAGAAACAGAGGTGACGTCACTTGCCTTATAATCGATTCATGGGCGGAAGACCCGCAGTCGCGCTTCTCCGCCTCCCTACAGGAAAAAGCCGATAGCCGATAGCTGAGGGCCGATAGCCGATAACCGACGGCCGAAAGCCGATAGCTGAGGGCCGATAACCGATAACAATGGGAATAATAATTTTACCCATTTTACTGATTGCTTTTATTATTTCAATAGTTGCAATAGTAAAAATAATCAAACTTTTAAGGTCAAAAAGAATTGCAGCCAAGGAAATTGTCTTAGGGTTAGTTGTGTCGTTGATTCTATTTGGGCTTATTGTATTGAGTTACATTATAGAAGGACGTGTTTGGGGATTGAGTCCCGCATTCAGACTTCCATTTTTTATGATTTTTATCCCATTTGGAATTTACCTGTTGATCCGGACGAGTAAAGAGAGTAAAATGAACTATATTTCAAACATTATATTAATAAGCATTGGTTTGACAGGCATTTTAGGCGTAATTTTCAATGACATTTTTTTTGAATTAATTGACTATTTACGTATAGAGAAATACTATTAATAGTGGGATCAACGCGAATTCCAAAAAAAACGATAACCGATAGCGGCATCAAACTCATTCAGGAATTATCGGGGCATAGCGATCTGATGTTCAGGCGCTGAGCAACTGTACCAGTGTTCCTAACCGTAAAAAAATGCTAAATTTGCTGCCGTATTATTACCGAATTTTAGACGGAACAATGCTTCTACAAAGGGTGTTTTTAATTTTCCATATTTTTTAAATAGCTATTGCACGATGCTCAATAATGGAATACCTGTATCAATATCTCTTCATCCAACCTTAGAACGCGAAGGAGTAAGTTCAAAAAAAGGGTACAATAAGAAAAGACTACTTCAATTATCTGTTATTTCGATTTTAATAGCCGCATGCATCAGTTTTATTGCCAAATTGCTGGTTCATTTGATTGATTTGATAACTAATATTGCATTTTATGGCAATTTTTCAATAGCACCTTCAAGTCCTGCAAATAATACCTATGGTCTGTGGGTTATTGCCATACCAATTATTGGTGGTTTGATTGTAGGCTTGATGGCAAGGTACGGTTCAAAAGCAATCCGGGGACACGGAATTCCGGAAGCAATGGAACAAATCCTAACCAACCAAAGTAAAATTAAACCTACTATTACTTATTTAAAACCGCTGTCAGCGGCTATTTCAATTGGTACGGGCGGGCCTTTTGGAGCAGAGGGCCCTATTATTGCTACCGGTGGCGCATTAGGTTCGACGTTGGGACAACTCATTAAAATTACACCGAACGAACGTAAAATTTTACTGGCAGCGGGTGCAACTGCTGGTATGTCCGCAATTTTTGGAAGCCCGGTAGCAGCCATACTTTTGGCAATTGAATTATTGTTATTTGAATTTTCGCCTCGTTCTTTTATTCCCGTTGCGTTAGCTTGTATCACAGGCGCTGCCGGCCATCATTTGCTATTTGAAGAAGGGGTGGTTTTTCCTATGAATTTTATAGTGGATTTAGCATCAAACTACGCACTATTTTTCTATGGAGTAATGGGGATTGTGATAGGACTGTTGTCGGTAGCTGTCACAAAAATTGTTTATTGGATTGAAGATATGTTTGAGAAATTACCCATCCACTGGGCGTGGTGGCCTGCAATTGGTGGCGTAGTTGTTGGAGTAGTCGGTTTTTTTGCTCCACGAACATTAGGCGTTGGTTATGCTAATATTACCGACCTTTTATCAGGAACAATGCCTGTGCAAATTGTATTCTCGTTATGCATACTAAAATTTATTTCGTGGGCGGTTTCTTTGGGAAGCGGGACTTCGGGGGGTACGCTCGCACCTTTACTTACTATTGGCGGGGCAACTGGAGCACTATTGGGTAGCGTGGGAATCTATTGGTTTCCTGATGCAGGAATAAATATTCCATTGTCGGTATTAGTTGGAATGTCTGCTATGTTTGCAGGTGCATCCAGGGCTTTTCTTACTTCTATTGTATTTGCATTGGAAACAACAGGGCAATCAAACGCTTTGTTACCCTTGTTAGCAACTTGTACTTCCTCTTATTTTGTATCCTACTTTTTGATGGACAATACTATTATGACAGAGAAAATAGCGCGTAGAGGCATTTTTACGCCACATTCTTACGAAACTGACATTCTGGAAAAGACGACTGTTGAACAAATATTAAGTGACAACGGATTGACAGTTAGTGATAATATGAAAATTATTGATGTGAGGAATTGGATGACAAATGAAACTGACCTTCAGGCCAATTATCTTATCATTTCGGATATTGAAGGTAACTACAAAGGATTACTGAGTTCTTCAAACTTGTTTAGTTCACACCATGACCCAGAGAAAGAGATAGTTACAATCATAAAACGAAATAATTTATTTGTCAATCCAACTCAATCATTACGAACCGCTGTAGAAACAATGTCAAGGGAAAATGTTGACATATTACCAATTGTTTCGGATAAGATAGTAATAGGTATTTTAACGTATCAACATATTATATCAATTTATAAGAATGGACTTGATGAAAGTGAAAAAAGACAAGCGCACATATCGTTGAACCGACAACGATTGAAAATATTAATTCGCGGACAAAAGCTTGTAAATATAATTTATGGAAAAAAATAATATCTGCTGACTAAGTAGTTGCTAAAACGAGGCGAAAAATGCTCCATTGAAACATTTTTGGTATATTCGTATTTTAACCAAAACCCGCGGCCTTCGCCAAGCTCCGAACCTTTAGCGTCAGGCTAGAAGACAACAGGCCGAAACGGGACAGACATCAAAAAAAATAGAAACCAATGCGAAAATTATCACTTTTCATAGCGACGAGTTTAGATGGTTACATAGCCAAACCCAATAACGACCTTAGTTTTCTGAAAACAGTTGAAAAAGAAGGCGAAGATTATGGTTATGCGGAATTCGCGGCAACCGTTGACACCATAATTATCGGGAGAAAAACCTATGATTATGTGCTGAAGGAAATTGGCTCATCTCATTACGACAATGGAGAAAGAAATGTATTTGTAATTACAAGAACAGAAAAGCAGCGGGTAGGCAGGACAACGTTCTATACAGGTAGCTTGACAGAATTGATACAACGACTGAAATCCCATAATGGAAAAAATATCTATTGTGACGGTGGAGCAGAAATAATAAATGAACTGTTAAAGAGTGACCTTATTGACGAATTTATTATCTCCATTATTCCTGTTTTGGTCGGTAACGGGACAAGGCTTTTCGAAGACGGCAGACCCGAACAACAACTTGAACTCTTGAATACAAAAACATTTGACACAGGGCTAACTCAACTACATTATAGACGAATGAAATAACTTAAGGTGGAATTGACAGCTCGTCAATACTTTTGAAGCAGCAAGCTCAGAAGTCGGGTAGCCGAACACCGATCGCTTTTAATCTCACCTCTACTTCGCTATCACCAACCGCTTCTTCTGAACCAGACCGTTTTCAAACCGCACCTCCACCCATACAATCCCCGCGCCATAGGCTTTCAAGGAAATTCCAACCCCTGGCCGGTAGGAAGAACGGCTCAGCAGATGACCCGATACGTCCCAAATCAGGACTTCCGCTATCTCCCCGCGTGTTTTCAGGTAGACGCGTTCAGAGGCAGGATTGGGGTAGAGGAGCAATCTTTGGTCCGGGCTGTTTGCTATCCGCACCGATCGCATCGGGCTGTAGGTAAAGCTGGCATCTTTATCCTGTATTTTCAAGCGGTAGTAGGCGATCGGTCCGATGGGTGCGTCATCGCTGTGCTGATAAGTAGTGAGCAACTCACTGTCACCGACGGCATTTACCTGCGCCAGTTGCTGCCAGTCCTTCCCGTCGGCGCTGTATTCCACCTCAAAATGGGACACGGAGATCTCCCGGGTTGTTTGCCACGTAAGGAGTACGAGTTGTTCTTCCAGGGTAGCTGAGAAGTCGGTCAGGGTTACGGGAAGAGCACTTTCGCTCTGCCCGGAAATAAAGAATCCGCTGAATCCGCTCACCGAAAAGGTGACCTCCCAAAACTGCAGACCACTGTTCCAGATGACTGCGGAAGGCAGCAGGACAGACCGGCCGGAGGTATAGGTACCCGGCTGACCCGTTTCGTCGCCGTTGCCATGGTATTGTACTATTTTTAAGTTGTCTGTAGGGTCTTCCGGATCGACAGGCAGCTTAAAACCGGCCTCGGTTCCATAAGCGTTATTATAAGCTTCAAAATCTTCTTTCGTAAAGAATAACGTAACGATAGCGCCGGCCTGTGCGGGGTTATTCGCGGCGGATAACTGGTAATGCCGGCGGACGAATCGGGCGTTCTGGTCGGAAATTAACGGACTGGATGCTCTCCGGCTGGTCGCTTCCAGGCCGGATCCGGTGAGGCGCCCATCCTCAGTTGTGATATGCGCTATAGCGATACAGCCTGCCGTTAAATAATTGGTGCCTGGGGAAAGTACCTGCGTCACTGAAACCACACTTTCCGACAATCCGGGCTGACACAGTTGTTCGAAAGCACCCATATCAATGATTCCCTTACCAAATACCCGTGGATTGCCGGACAGATCGACATCATTTTCCAAATCTGCATCCGTATCGGTATAAACCTGGTTACTTCCCCTGTTGATAGCCGGACTGGCACTTTGCAAGTTGTAATTTTCTGTTATCCTATCAACAAAAAGCGGGTCTGCATCCAGGTTGCCTTCACCTTGATAACCTCCTTCCACCAGTGAATACGTCACGGTAGTTACTGCTGCGCTGACATCCCGGATTTGGGTGCCGTTGCCATACAAAATAGCATTATGGAGTTGAGGCAGTGTATTGCTGCCCGCATGGTAGGCCGCGCCTCCTCCTGAAGTTGCCGTATTGCCGGCAACCGTGACATTGACCGCCCGGTAAGACGAATTGTTATTGGCAAACAGCGCACCTCCGTTGGCCGCAGTATTCCCGGAAAATAAGCAGTTTGTCAGTAGCGGGGTGGAAGCGGACGCGTTGCAGACCGCTCCGCCGTTGCCATCTGCGCTGTTTCCTGTAAACCGGCAGTGCGTAATGAAAGGGGCAGCAGCGGCATTATAGATAGCGCCGCCGTTTTGTGCTGCGCTGTTCCCAACAAACAGCAGATTGGCTAGTGTTGGTGAGGCATTGGCATTGTACATAGCGCCTCCATTGCTGCTGGTAGAGCCCTCTATAAGCGTAAAGCCATCGAGCACTGCCGAAAAGGTCAGTGGGCTGGCTGGAGAAAAATTGTTGTAAAATACGCGGCGCGCGTTATTGCCGGAAAGGATAGCCGGGTGGGCATTCCGGTTGCGATCGGCCATTTGAGGTGTGCCCCCGGCTGGGAAGCCGCCATATACGGCTACATTATTCCGGAGCACAAAACCGGTACCGGTACTGTAGTAAGTACCGGAAGCCACCCAGACTTGCTCTACGCCTGGGGCGTTGATCATCGCCTGGAGGTCTCCGGAAGCCATGCTCCAGGAAGTACCGTTGCCGTTACCGTTTACTCTTACATAACGGATAGGATGCACTTGAAATTCAAAGGCTCCCATGTCAATTATACCGCCGGCAGCAGCATCATATATCCGCGGGTTATCGGCCATATCCCTCGCGTTTTCCGGATTTCCGGCTTCATACGTATAGGCCTCATTGCTCCCGGCATTGATAACCGGGCTGGCGCTTCGAAGGGTGTAGTCGCCTCCTGTAAAAGGAGCGGTTTCATAAGAAGGAGCATTGACAAACAGCGGATCGGTGTTCGTATTGCCGTCGTTCGGGGATGTGAGCCCTTGCAGCAAACTATAGTCCATATAGAGATCCGAGAGGTTGTTTTCGATGCCGCTGCTATTGTGATAAATGATGGAATTGTAAACACGCGGATTGGAAACGACATTATACATGCCGCCGCCGGTAGGGCTGTCGTTGCCGGAAATTGTGCAATTCGTCAGCGTGGGCAAGGCAAGATAATTGTACATGCCCCCGCCAAAACTGAGCGCTTTATTCCCGGAAAATATACAATTTGCCGGAAGGGGGGAAGACCGGGCATTGAACATGCCCCCGCCCAGATCTGCAGTATTGCCCGAGAATATACAATTGACCAGAATGGGAGAGGATGCTGCATTGTACATGCCGCCGCCCTGCGTTCCGTTATTGCCTGAAAATGTGCTGTGTGTCAGGGTCGGTGAGGATCGGACGTTGTATAAGCCACCTCCATAGCCTTGATAGAATAGTTCGCCGTCAATGGTAATCGTGCCTTCTCCATTGGCATTGCCTCCGGTAATGGTAAAGCCGTCTATCACAGCGGCTTCATTGCCCAGCGTCACCATTACGTGGTAGGCATCGTTGTCGGTGAGGGTGCCGCTGTTATCCAGATCGCCCGACAGGATGGTGGGATTAGCCGCCCGGTTGCGCTCCGAAAGAACGTTTTCGGTTCCGGCAAAACCACCGTATACGTTTAGATTACCGTTCATGAAAAAGGTATTGTTCCTTCCGGCTTCTCTGCCGAATTTTCCTCCTTCCGCACCGTAAAGAGGTTTGTAGATTCCTTTGGCCACCCATATTTGGGTAACGGCCCGGTTGTACCTGGCCGCCACGAAAGCATCAGCAAGTTCGCCCAGCGGGTCGGCCCAGGAACTGCCGTTGCCGGTTCCGCCCTTTTTTACGTACAAAATACCGCCGGTATCCGGGTGGCTGTCGTTAAATTCGAACGCACCCAGATCGATGGTGCCGTCGCTAAAATACTGATACACGCGTAAATTACCCGCCATATCCCAATCATTCTCCAAATCGCCCCCGGCGTCGGCATAGGCTGCATTGCTGCCGCTATTGATCGCCGGGCTGCCGCTTGCGACGCGGTAGTTTCCTCCGGTAAAGGGCGCAGTGGTGTAGGAGGGAGAGTGGGTAAACATGGGGGCATAACTGCCGTTAATATTGCCATTTTCGGTATCCCTGTATTCCTGTACCAGACTATGGCGTAAAACGATGGCCGACTGGTCGTTGATAATTCCGTTACTGTTGCCATAAATGATCGTATTACTGATTAGTGGAGCGGAGACACTGCCGTTGAACATGCCTCCCCCGGTAACGGTCGCGCTATTCCCCGAAAAAGTACAATTGATCACCACGGGGCCGGATGCGTTGTTGCACATTGCCCCGCCATTCTCGGTAGCGCGGTTTCCGGAAAAAATACTGTTTCTGATGACCGGGGAAGCGTTGTCGAGATTGTGCATTCCTCCTCCCCGGACGGCACTGTTTCCTTCAAATGTAAGGTTCGTCAGCACTGGGGAGGTGTTGCGATTGCCCATCCCTCCGCCGCGGTTCTGGTAAATAAGTTGCTCATTTACGCGGATATCACCACCCCCGTTGGCATTGCCCCCGGTTATCGTAAAGCCATCCAATAGGGCCGTGTTGTCGTTGCCCACCGATACAACCACATGAAAGGCATCCTGGTTCGTGAGGGTTCCGCTGCAGTCCAAATCTCCCGACAGAATGGTTGCGCCGGCTATCCCGTTTCGTTGTGCAGGGGAGGTCTCAGCTCCTGTGAAGCCGCCGTACACCTTCACATAATTGACTAAAAGGAAGGCGTTGTTCCTGCCGGCGTTGGCGCCAAAGTTATTGTCGGCCGGACTGTACTTAGGCATATAGGTGCCGGCGCTCACCCATATCTGGGTGACAGCGGCATTGCTTTTGGCAAGTACTAATGCATCGGAGAGTTCTCCCATTGCACTGGCCCAGCTGCTGCCGTCGCCGGCTGCTCCTTTTCTGACATAGAGCACCCCGGCGGCAGCCGCTCCCCCTTCCTGGTATTCGTAGGGGCCCATGTCGATAATGCCGTTTAAAATCCTTGGATTTCCCGACAGATCGGTTCGGTCGGCGAGCAGCCCGGCGCCTGCTAATAAAGAACTGTTTCCTACGTTGATGCACGGACTTCCGGGCGCGAGGGTGTAATCACCGTCAGCGCTGTCCGTAAAATGGGGATTGGCCGTATTGCCATTCAGGTTGCCATTGGCAGTGCTGGTATAGCCCTGCACCAGACTGTACTCCAGGATCGACGCGTAAGATGAGCCGGCCCCTTCATAGATACCCGCTTTAGAACTTGCCGTGTTGCCCCAAAGAATGCTGTTGCGTACGACTGCCCTCGAAGCATCAATTGCACAGGTGCCGGGCCTGTGGCCGATGCAATCGTCTGAAGCATTGTAAATCGCGCCTCCTGTAGCCGCCTGGTTGGCTGTCACGGTCACGTTGACGAGGAGCGCCTGATTGCTTTTTTCAGTGTAAATACCACCGCCGTTATGGGTGGCAACGTTGCGACTGATGACCGAGTTGTATACGTGGCAGGCTGCTTTAATAGATTGCCCGGTTGAGACACCCGAATTCGCAATTCCCCCTCCCATACGGGCAAGGTTATCGACTATCCTGACATGGTTCAGCACGCAGGTCACACTGCCGGTTGGCTCGAAATTGTAAATACCTCCACCCTTGTCATTGGACTGGTTGCCGCTTACAAGCACACGGGTAAGATAGAGCTGAGCTGCCGTTTCAATGCTGGTGATGCTTCCGACCACCGTGCTGTTCCCCCCATTCCAGACCCCTCCGCCGTTGTCTTCCGCAAAGTTGTTGCTTATGGTGGCGTCGGTGATGTAGAGATGGGCATCGCCTGTATTAAATACACCTCCGCCCGCACCGTCTTCGGCACGGTTGTTGTTGATCCCTCCGCCGTCCCATCGTACGGTTGCTTCCGAAACCCGCATTCCTCCGCCATCTTCCCCGGCGCTGTTAAATTCCAACATTGTTTCCGTCAGGGTGATGTCGGAAGTACCCCCGCTGATATACATTCCTCCCCCATCGGCACGGACCCTGTTGTGGGCGACAATCGTGTTGAGGATACCGGTTTTCGAAGTTCTGATCCCGATGCCGCCTCCATCGTTCCCCTGGTTGTGGGTGATGGCGCTGTTTTCGATACGGTAGGAAGAGGCATAGCCGCTAAGGCCGCCGCCTCTGTTTGCGGCCCGGTTATACCGGATCGTGCAGTTGGCAATCAGGATGTTTTCCGCGCTTTCTACATAAACACCGCCCGCATTATCCCTTGCGATGGCAACACCGTTCACAGCAAGGGTGCCGCTGCCGCCGGCGTTCCCGCCTTCAATGGTAAACCCGTCCAGCACGATGTGGGCTGCATTGACAGCTAAAACCACATGGTAAGCATTTTCGGCATTGCCTGAAAACGACAGCGAATTCCCGGCGCCGGAGACACTATCATCTCCGTTAAAGTCACCACTGAGGATGCTCGTGGAATTCGCTATCCGCTGGGAAAGCGACGTTTCGGTACCGGCGAAACCACCGTAAAGTTTGGCATGATTCCGCAGTAAAAAGGCATTGTCCCGGTGGTTGACAGCGATGATGTCGCTTGCATCAGCCCTCCGGTTGGGTTTGTAAGTGCCGGCTGCCACGAAAATGGAGTCGCCCACACAGGAGGTATTGATCGCTTGCTGCAGATCGCCGTACGCTTGCACCCAGCTTGTACCATCGCCTGTACCTGCGGGTTTGACGAAAATAACCCTCCCGGGTGTAGTTTCTGATTCATAGATACCCAGATCGACAGGTCCGGATATCCGGGGTTTTCCGGCGAAGTCGGTTAAAGGGAGTAGCTGTGAAAAACCGGTAGTGTCGCCGTTGTTGACAACCGGCCAGCAAGCTTGTACACGGTAGTCTCCGCCGGTAAAGGGTGCCGTAGTGTGAAGCGGCGCATTCACAAATCCAGGGTCTTCCGTATAAACGGAGGGGCCGGTGGCGCCACTCTGCACGATCGAATTGGAGACGGTGCTCCCTCCGCCGATACCGGATTTATTCCCATAAATAATACAATTGCTGATCAGCTGCGTTTTACCATAATCGCGCTGGATGCCGCCGGCGCCTTCCCCGGCGTGGTTGCCGGCCAGTGTGGTATTCACAATGGTGGCGGTATTGTTGTTGCGGATACCGCCTCCGGGATTGGACGACCGGTTGCCGGATACCAGACAATTAACCACCTTAATATCGGAGTCGCTGGTATTATACAACCCACCGCCACCCCCTGCTGTGGCCAGATTGCCGGCCACACGGCAAAGACTGATGACCGTAACGGCCCTAGAACGGTTATACAGCCCGCCGCCCTGCTGGGCCCGATTGCTGTAAATCTCAGATTTGGTGAGGGTTAACCGTTCGTTGCTTGGATAAATTCCGCCACCGTCCTGCACAGCGTCATTGCGTGAAAATACACACCCGGCCATGGATGAAATGCCATCGGCCAAGGTTGCCCCACCGCCATAATCCGCCCTGTTTTGGGTGATGACTGACGATTGAAGCATCACGGTAGACTGGCTGGAGTACAATCCTCCCCCGAGGTTGGAAGCGTGACTGTTCTGTACGGTACAGTTTGCAAGGGTGAATACGGCCGATTCACAAATGATCCCCGCCCCGTTATTCCGATGAAGTGTTTTGCTGTTGATGGTAATGGCGTTTGTGTTATTGGCTCGTCCTCCGGTGATCGTAAAGCCATCCAGCAGGGCATCCGACACATTGGACACCACTACCACATGATAGGCATTTTCTCCGTTGTTCAAATAGGTAACAATTCCGCTGCTGTTTACAGTTACCTGATCATTCCCGTTGAAATCGCCACTGAGAATGGTAGCATAGGCCGGGTTGGTCAGCTCTCTTTGAGCCGGAGAAGTCTCCGTGCCCCTGAAGCCGCCGTACAGTGCTACTCCGTTTTTGAGTACAAAGGCATTGTCGCGGTTACCGGGCGTAATTACACCGATATCGTTCGCTTTTCTACCAGGCCGGTAGGTGCCTGCAGCCACAAAAATCCTGCCTCCGCACGCCGAGGAATTAATCATCGCCTGTAAATCGCCGGAGGCATCGGCCCAGGAGGTTCCGTTACCCCCGCTTCCCGCTTTCACGTATCGGGTCGTTCCGCCGCTCCCGGGATTTCCCTGGTATTCATAGGCGCCTCTGTCGATAACCCCATTGGAACGGGGCTTGCCCGCGAGGTCGGTGGTAGGGAGCCCGGTGTCGGGAGTCGTGCCGGAATTGACCGCAGGACTACAGGACTGAAGGGTATAGTCGCCGGATGAGAAAGGTGCGGCATTATACGTAGGGGTATCTGAAAACAACGGATCCGCAGAATTGTTGGCCATCCCGGCATACCCGTCCTGTACCGTGGAAAATACCACCTGCGTGTTGGTTGTTCCGCCGCTCAGGCCGGAATTATTTCCCCATACAATGCAATTCTGAAGGGCAAGCCGGGCATAGCCGCTGTGCCGGTAGATGGCGCCGCCCGAAGCGGCGCGGTTGCCGGCAATGGTACAGTTATACAAATTGGCATTCGCCCCGTATTGGGTAGCATAATTTCCTTCGTCTTTGTAATAGGCAGCTAGTCGCAGTCCTCCGCCTTCGTCTCCGGAGCGGTTGCCGGTCACCCGGCAGTTGAGCATCGTTAATAAAACGCCATTGTCTTCATCGCTATAGGAATCGCTGTAAGCGTAAACCCCGCCGCCGTGTGAATCAAAGGCATGGTTGCCGGAGACAACGGTATTGGAGATCGTAACCTTTCCGCTTTTCGCATAAATGCCGCCGCCCTGTTTGACGGCATTATTGCCGGCAGCGGTGATCGTATGGATGGCAATGGAATGGAATTCTCCCGCGATGGTCCTGGCGGCAATTCCTCCTCCGTAGTCTGCCTTGTTTTGTGTAACAACGGAAGAGGAGATGCTGAAGCCATCGCTCCTGTAGAGATAGGCGCCGCCCCCGAAATTGGAAGCATGGCTGTCCCGGATGGTACAATGGCTGATCGTAAGGTTTTTTACACGTAGAGCGGAAAGGCCTGCACCATTGTTACGGTGCAGGGATCGTCCGTTTACGGTAATGTCATTGGTGTTATTCGCGCGGCCACCGGCGATGGTAAAACCGTCGAGCACAACATCCGCTATATTGATGCCCACCACTACATGGTAGGCATTTTCCCCATTATTGACGTACCGGATGGTGCCGTCCGTTACCGTGACGACATCATCGCCGTTAAAATCGCCGCTCAGCACAGTGGTATTGGCCGTATTCGCTAAATTTCGTTGGGCAACCGTGGATTCCGTGCCCGCAAAATGGCCGTATACCTTTACCTTTTCGACCAGCAGAAACGTGTTGTCCCGGCCGGCATCCCCGCCGAAGTTATTATCGGCCGGACTGTATTTTGGTCGGTAAGTCCCTGCGGCCACCCAGATTTGGGAGATGGCGACCGATCCCCTTGCCACTGCCAGGGCGTCGGCTAGCTCGCCAAGGGCATTTCCCCAGCTGCTGCCGTTGCCTTTGGCCCCCTTTTTGACATAGAGTATGCCTTTGGCATCGGGGGCTGCCAACACTTTTTCGTAAGCTCCCATGTCGATAATGCCCCCGGTACCCTGGTTCTGCACCCGCAAACTGCCATCCAGGTCGAGACCGTTGACCAGGTTGCCACCGGCACTGGTATAGGAACTGTTGCTGCCGGTGTTGATCGCAGGACTGGCTGCCGCTACCCGGTAGTCGCCCTCGGTGGTGGGGGCAGAAGAAGGACCGACAGGTGTGGTAAACTGCGGGTTGGTGGTGTTGCCGTTGAGGTTGCCATTGGTGGTGACGGTATTCCCCTGGACCAGCGAATACGTTATGACCGGTATGGAGCTGTTATTGGCAATGCCTCCGTTGTTCCCATGAATAATCGTATTGGTGACCACCGGATTGGAGGAAGAGTTCCGCATGGCGCCCCCGTTGTGGTTGTCATAGTTGCCGGAAAAGGTGCAGTTGATATATTTCGTGGCGGATCCGGCGGCATTGATGGCGCCGCCGCCATAGTTGGCATAGTTGCCGGAGAAAAGGCAGTCGATAAAGGTAGGAGAATTGGCTCTCACGTAGAGCCCCGCTCCGGCATCTTCGGCATAGTTAGCGGAAAGGATACAATTGCGCACGCTGACAGGGATTTGATTGTTCCAAATGACCAAACCACCTCCGGCGTCTCTTGGGATATTCTCTCCGTTATATGCCTTTGTATTGTTCCCGGTAGCGCGCCCCCAGGAAATACGCAGCCCGTCCAGGGCCACTGCCGCGCCATTGGCAATACCGGCAATCACCATCACATGGCAACTATTGTCGGTTGTCACCCCGATTTTACCAATATCTCCACTTAATAGCGTGGGATTAAGTGCGTAATCCCTCTCCCCGCCACCGGAAGGATAGCCGCCGTAAATACTTAATCCGCCTCTGGTAATCGTGAAAGAAGCGTCTCTGTCAGTCGCCGACTGGCTGCCGGTGGGGTAGTAGGTGCCTTTGGCAACATGGATACCGGTGATAGCAGTGTTTGCATTGGCCGCTGTCAATGCCTCCGTGAGGGTTTTATAAGCGGTATTCCAGGCAGTGCCGTTTCCGGAGGTTGCCCGGCTGGCATCTACATAACGGATGGTCTGTCCGGGTGCACTGGTAAGCGAGAGCGCTGTCATCATCATGCCGGTGACAGCGCCGAAAAGAATGCTCCGGACCTGTTTGTTCCGGGGGGCAGAAAGCAATTTCATAGAGGTCGGTGTTAAACTGCGGATGCAGTCCGCAAATTTCCGCAGAAAGACACCTTCACCGGTGGGAAAAAAAATTCAAAAAGTGGGAATTTTCGTGCATTTGAGGTGTTTGGGCGGTTAAACCAACCTTTTTCCTCCTGGGTTGTTACTGCGTAGTGACGATAAATGCGCCAAATGCAAGATTGTCGAAAGCCTTCAGCTCTTCAGCATCCCAGGCTTTAAAGGCGACCGACCGAACCGATGTTGTCGGCAAATCGTTTAAAACGGAATACCGGGAGGGCACAATCAACTGACCATTCAGGAGCATCGGTATCCGGTATCCCCACAGTTTTAAAGGAAGTGTTTTATCCCGGTAGTTTCCAACAATAAAATCGTAAAAATGGGTAGTCTCGGATTCAAACAGGTCAATACCTCTTAAAGGATATTTGAAGCCGGTAGTTTCTAACGCTTCGGGGTGGTTCATTACTAGTTTTCTGATAAGCATCAAGCTATCCGGAATGTCATTTGCGGTAGGCTTATCGGGCATAATAAGTCCGTCAACGATCAGATAATCAAATTTCTTATTATAGGAATTTCGGAGACCCGCCCCGAAGCGAGGGATATACTCACTCTCGACCCGGCTGTGCCTTGGATTGTCGTCCAGTACTATTTTATCGCCTTTAAGAAGAAGGCTATTTTGGCCATTCGCTTTGTAAACGCCTAGTAATAAGATGAATATAATACAATGCTTCAGCATAACGGGATCATTTACATACAGTTTTAAAAAGGGAAAAAAGCCGGTGGTGGTGATGCTGCAATTTATAGAATCTATTATTTAAAGCGTACAATATGGCAATATAATTATATTTATTTTTAAAAAAAGGACGCTATGCAATGGTAATCTACATAAGGCGGTTAATCCCGGCTATTAATAGTGATTTGATCCTGAAAATGCGAATTCCCTGTAGATACCAGTAGTTTTTGGGTTAATTGCTACTTTCCTAACTAATACTCTTTTTTGCTCGCAGACTGAACCGACCTTAATCCATGCAAGGCACCACCCTTTTCTCGGAAGCCGAGTTGCTTCAACGAATGCAAACAGGTGATAAGACTGCCTTCAGGATTATTTATGACCGGTATTGGGAGCGTCTCTACAGCGCGGCAAGCCGCAAAGTGCTGCATCCTGAAAGTGCAGAGGAAATGGTGCAGGATGTCTTCGTCGATATTTGGGAGCGAAGAGAGATTCTGATTGTCGGGAATCTGGAGCGCTACCTTTTCCGGGCTGTTAAGCACAAAGTATTGGATTATGTACGCGCACAGATCGTGAGACGGCACCATGAAGCGTTTATTTTGCAGGTTTCATCTGACTATACGGGCTCGGAGACGGAGGAGGAGGTCGCCTACCAGGAACTTAAAGCGGCATTTTATTCCGGATTAGAAGATCTTCCGGAAAAGACCCGGGAGATATTCCGCCTCAGCCGCGAAGAGCAGCTGTCGGTCCGGGAAATTTCCGGGACACTACACATTCCGGAACGTACCGTTTCGTATCATATCGCACAAGCAGTAGCGGTCTTACGCGTGCACCTCAAGGATTTTATACTTTGCTTGTTAGGACTCCATACCACAATTTCCGGATAAGGACTGTGGCGAGGGTGGTATGATAATTCGAAGAACTTATCCTCATTCCTGCTCCAGGAGTATAAATTTATCTATATTTTCTTAAACAAGTTGCCGGAATGCCGTGATAAACCGACTTGATTACGGCAGGCATTCCAGCTTTCGCAAATGATATGCATATAAAAGGATTTTTAAAGTTGATCAAAAAGTATCGGGAGGAAACATTACCGCCAGAAAAGAAAGAGGTGATGGATCGCTGGTATGACGTAATGGGACAGGTGCCGGAAGAGGTGGCCGATAAAGACCAACTGAAAGAGAAAGTGTGGGAGGGTATTCTCTCAAAAGTAGATGAGGGCGTTTTGCATGACGACTACCCGGAAGGAAAGCGATGGTGGATGGCGGGTTATTGGCGAGTTGCAGCTGCGTGTGTCTTTTTAGTGGCGGGCGGGGTTTATTTTTTCGAAGGCAAAATAAGCCAGGGTTCAGCGACAGTGGCCTATCCGGAAAAGGAAGGCTGGGTTCGTGTCAGCAATAGCACCCAGGCAACCAGGGAGGTGCTTTTAACAGATGGGAGCCGGATCGTGCTCGAACCGGGTAGTAGTCTGTACCATCCGGCAGCATTCCTGCCCGACAGCAGAACGGTCTATATGGAAGGAAATGTTTTTTTTGATGTTGCAAAAGACGCAAAAAGACCTTTCTTCGTCCGGTCGGGCGATGTGACGGTAAGCGTACTCGGCACGAGCTTTACCATTCGGGAAATAGGAGAGGCTTCGGCAACAGAGGTTGCGGTGCTGAGCGGTAAGGTGGTCGTAGAGAAGTCGCTGAGTAGGCAGGGGAAGAAAAACAGCCATTCGAAAGACAATAAAATCATACTGACTCCCAACAAAAAAGTTACTTTTTTCAGAGACAGCGATCACTACGTGACGGGGTTGGTAGATAAACCGGTGATGGTAGAGAAATCGGAGGAGTATGTGAAACCGAAAGCGTTTGATTTTGATGATGTTCCGTTAGGCAAAATCCTCGAGAAACTTGAAAAAGCGTACGGGGTTTCTATTGCCGTTACCGACCAGTCGATATTGGAATGTCGGCTTACCGCTGACTTGTCTTCTGACAACCTGTATGGAAAAATCGAAGTGATCAGTGCGATCCTGAACGCGAGGTACGAGATCGCGGGCAGCAGTATCCTGCTCTCGGATTGTGTATGTAATGTGCTTGACAACTAAACAAGCGATATCGTTAACTTTAAACGCTAACTTCTATGATGTAAATTGATTGACAGGACCAGTCACTATTTAAAAACCCGGAGGTGATTCCAGCACCCCCGGGTCGGGTCTCCCCCGACATTTTTTGTCGTTTGATAAGCCATCTCGAGAAAGATGAACAGGGGACCTATTGTCAAATCTTCCACGATCTAACAGGACAAATTAATGAAAAAAAAGAAAAAGTTCATACCACCGTTACGTGTAATTATGAAACTTTCGGTTTTACAGTTTTCAATTATCGTGCTCACAGCAGTTTACAGCTACGCCCATCGGGCGGATGCTCAGGAGCTTTTGATGCAAAAAGTGACATTGAAAGTGGAGCAGACCGAACTGAAAGCAGTGTTATCAGAGATAGAAACCTTAACGGGAGTGAAGTTCGTATATGGTACACGGTCATTACCTTTAAGGCGTAAAGTTTCCCTTTCGGTCACCAATAAAAACCTTTCGGAGGCACTGGATGAGTTGTTTAGTCCTGATAAAGTCACTTACCGGATTGTGAGGAATAAGATTGTGCTGAGTATGACACCCTGGCAAACGCAGGGGGTGGTCGACGAACTCTTCGACTCATCGGCGGCGTCAGCAGATCGTTTCTTAAAAGGCAGAGTTACTGACGAAAAAGGAGAAGGCCTGCCAGGGGTTAACATCATTTTAAAAGGGACGCAGCAGGGAACCGTAACCGATGTAGAAGGCAATTATACGATCAGTATATCGGACGATACGACCATCTTAATGTTCTCTTTTGTGGGTTATAACCCTCAGGAGGTGATAGTAGGGAACAGGACTTCGCTTGATGTGTCGCTGGTAGTCGATGAAAAGTCACTGGAAGAAGTCGTTGTGGTAGGCTATGGCACACAAAAGAAAGCAACTCTAACGGGAGCAATCAGTGCGATCGGCGGAGATGTTGTGAGTGCTACTCCTGTGACGAATGTCAGCAATAGTCTGGCCGGGCGCGTTCCGGGGCTGACAACGGTCACTCGTAGCGGCGAACCTGGCAATGACGATGCCACTATACGGATAAGAGGCAGCAATACATTGGGGAATAATGGTGCATTGGTTGTGGTTGATGGTATACCCGGCAGATCGATGAACCGGATAGACCCCGCGACAATTGAGTCGATCACGGTTCTGAAAGATGCCTCGGCTGCCATCTATGGGTCGCAGGCAGCAAATGGTGTGATTCTTGTCACCACAAAACGCGGGGCTTCGTCTGCTCCTAAAATTACACTTAATCTCAATCACGGATTGACGCAGCCGACCCGCCTGCCGGATTTGCTCAATGCCGAAGAATATTCCAGGGCGATAAATGAGATTAATGCCTTTAGAAACCTGCCTGCAAAATACTCAGACTCAGATCTGGCGAAGTATGCAGACGGATCCGATCCCTGGCTTTATCCCAATACCGATTGGTTTAAAGAAACATTTAAACCGTGGTCGGCGCAGTCGAATGCTAATCTGAGCGTTTCAGGAGGAAGTGAATTTGTAAAATATTTCGTTGCTGTCGGCACGAGGAACCAGGATGCCTTCTATAAGAACAGCGCAACATTTTACAAACAACACGATTTCAGGAGCAACCTCGACATACAGGTAAGCAAGAGCATCAGCCTGGGATTTGACATACTCGGAAGACTTGAAGACCGGAATTTCCCGATGGGGAACAATGGTGTTAATGATGTGTTTCGGATGTTGGTAAGGGGGAAGCCGAATGAGCCCGCTTACTGGCCTAACGGACTCCCGGGGCCGGACATTGAGTTCGGTAGTAATCCGGTAATAATCACAACCAATATGACAGGGTATAACCGGGAAAAGAGTTACGTTTTTAATGGGAATGTCCGGCTTAAGATCGATATCCCCTGGATTACCGGGCTTTCTGTATCGGGAAACGGGTCGCTGGACAAGATGTTTGGTTTCCAAAAGAGCTTCCAGCAGCCATGGTACCTGTACGCCTGGGATAAGCAGTCTTACGATGCAAACGGTGCCCCGATACTGGTAAGGGGAAAAAAGGGAGTAAACGATCCTAACCTGACTCAGCGAATGGACGATAATACGACTACACTCTCCAACGGGTTGATCACCTATACTACCGATATTGAGCATCACTCCGTTAATCTGATGGCTGGTATTGAAGTCAGGAAGGGAATGGGGGACTGGTTTACAGCATATAGGAGATATTTTGAATCTACCGCACTCGACCAGCTGAATGCCGGTGGAACGCTGCAAATGAATAATGGCGGAAATGCCTTTCATAATGCCCGGTTGAATTATTTCGGACGAGCGAATTACTCCTACAAAGAAAAGTACCTGGCTGAATTTGTCTGGAGAGTCGACGGTTCGTACATATTTCCAGAAGATAGCCGGTTTGGATTCTTTCCGGGAGTTTCCCTGGGCTGGAGAATCACAGAAGAAGACTTTATCAAAGACGTAAAATTCGGTGATATCAAATTGAGGGCGTCCTATGGTTTAACCGGGAATGATCGGATCGACGAGTGGCAGTACCTGACTTCCTACGCTTTTGCCGCTCAGGGCGAAAGTCAGGTTTTCAATTCAGAAGAGGCACGGGCGTTATATGAGACCCGGATTCCTAACCCCAATGTGACCTGGGAAGTAGCCAAGCAAGGAAATATCGGTATTGACGCGAGCTTTTTGGACAATAAACTGTATATCAACGCCGATTATTTCGATTACCGCAGATCTAATATCCTGTGGAACCGCAACGCTTCTGTTCCGAGAAGTACGGGACTAACCTTGCCAAGAGAAAACATCGGCAAGGTGACCAACAGAGGGTTTGATTTTGAAATTGGATACCGCAATTCTTCAGAAGATTTCAATTACAGCATTTCCTGGAATGCCAGCTATGCCAAGAATAAAATTACCTATTGGGACGAGCCGTCAGGAGGCCCGGAATGGCAGCGTTCGACGGGATCGATGATGAACACAGCTTTGTATTATAATACAATAGGAGTTTTTCATAATGATGCAGAACTGGCAGACTATCCGCATTGGAGTGGCGCACGACCGGGCGATTTGATTTTTGAAGACACGAACGAAGATGGGGTTATCAATGCCAATGACAGAATCAGAGTCAACAAAAATGACACACCCATTTTTCAGTCCGGCCTGGGATTCAATGTCGGATACCGGCAGTTTTATTGCTCACTCTTACTGCAAGGGTCAGCGGGAGCAGTCAGGCACATCCTGACCGAAAGCGGGGAAGTAGGAAACTATCTGAAGGAAAGTTATGATGACAGATGGACAGCAGAGAATCCGGACGTGGATAAACCTCGATTGTACAATAGAAATGATCAATATTGGTCTGCTAATAACAATACGTACTTTCTTAAGAAAACGGACTATATCCGACTAAAGAATTTCGAATTGGGCTATTCGGTTCCAGACCCCGTTCTGCAACGGTTGAAACTGAAGGACATGAAAATATATGTCAGCGGGTTCAATCTGCTTACCTATAGTCCTGACATGAAGGATTTTGATCCGGAAGACAATCACGGGAGTTATATGCGATATCCGCTTCCGAGGGTGCTCAATCTTGGGCTGAATCTGAGTTTTTAAATTTTCCACCCAGATGAAATTCCCAGGAGTGTTCAGCTGTCAGCGCACAAACCGGACAAATTAATAAAATAGCTGATCACCTTTTTCAAAAACCTGAAACCTATTTATTCACATGAAACCTATAAGAAATTTATTCTTTTGCCTCTTCCTGCTGAGCAGTTCTTCCTGCAATGACCGGTTTCTGAACCTGCAGCCGCTGGATCAGTACGCCGACGGTGCAGTCTGGAACGATGACCCAGCCTTGATCCAGGCATTTATCAATAATATTTACCGGGGTTTGGGGCAATCGGGTGTAAGAGTCTCGATGTCGACTTATACCGACGAAACCATGCTTACGTTCGGCTGGGCGGCCGATAATATTACACGGAGTCTCATCAATCCCAGTGATTACGGGAGGTTCGGAAATGCGGCAGATCAGAGCGCTGCATTGGTTTGGGAAAATGTATACAAATATGTGCGGGCCTGTAATGTGTTTTTTGAAAAAATAGAGTCCTCTAAAGCAGTCGATGGACAGGCCAAAGAAGCCCTCAAGGGTGAGGTTTATTTTTTGAGAGCTTATTTGTATCACTTATTGGTTTTTAGCTATGGAGGCGTACCCATCGTGGATAAAGCCTACGGTCTGACAGATGATTTCGAAGTATCAAGGAATACTTTTAAAGAGTGCATAGACTTTATCGTAAGTGACCTGGATAATGCCGCCCAGAGAATAAATGAAACGGATAAAGGACGGCCGACCAAAGGAGCTGCTTTAGCCTTAAAATCCCGGGTGTTGCTTTATGCAGCAAGTGAATTGTATAATAACGCATCGTGGGCAAACGGGTATAGCAATCCGGAATACCTGAGTTATACCGACAACAATCGTTCCGAGCGTTGGAGCGCAGCAAAAAGCGCAGCAAAGGCCGTAATGGATTTGGGAGTTTATCAGCTGTATAAGGAAGTTCCGGGAATCGGTGACGATCTGTCAAAGAACTACGGCGACATCTTTCTGCTGAACGAAACATCGGAAGATATTTTTGTTAAGTTTTATACACTTAATATAGTTAGCGCGAAAGTGATGCCGAATCTCAACAATGGGCCTAATGGTTACCATCTCAGAGGGGCGAATACTCCTATCGGGCAATTGGTTGATGCGTATCTGATGGCTGACGGAACTCCTTTTGACTGGAACAATCCGGAACATGCCCAAAATCCGTACTTAAATCGGGAACCCCGGTTTTATGCTTCTATTCTGTACGATGGGGCTATGTGGCGCGAACGACCTGAGGATGTCAGGAATATTGACCCGATCGGGCAAATACAGACGTCATTTGTCGAACGGCGGGATGCAGCAGGAAATGTTCAGAACATCCCGGGATTAGATACCAGACAAAGCCCCAGCGATGACTGGAACGGTTCATTTACTGGTTATTACCTAAAAAAAGGGATAGATCCCAGTATTGATGCTCAGTTTGTTCCGCAGACATGCCCCTGGCGTTTTATAAGGTATACGGAAGTGGTGCTTAATTATGCAGAGGCTTGCCTGGAGCTTGGAGAGGAAGAGGAGGCGAAGACGTACCTCAACAAAATCCGGGAACGTGTCGGATTGCCGGAAGTTACAGGGACGGGCCAGGAACTGATAGCAAATTACCGCGGAGAAAGGAGGATAGAACTTGCCTTTGAAGATCACCGGTTTTTCGATGTAAGACGATGGATGATCGCTCGGGAAAGTTATAACAATGTGCAGGGAATTCATATTCTGCATAAAATTGGGCCAAACGATAACAAAGAGTCTTTTTATTCGGTGATTCCGTCTGTTCAGGACCGGGCATGGCATGACAAATTTTATTTTTTGCCGATCCGTCTGGATGAAATGAACCGGAATAAGGCCTTGGTACAAAATCCCCTTTACTAAATTGAATTTTTTAAAATGAAACGTTATTTAACAGTAATGCTTTTTGGAGTTTTGGCAGGTTGTGCAAAAACTCCGGATTCGGGAAAAACAGTGGTTGAATTTCCCAAAGTATCCGAACCGGTTCAGATTACGGATGGTCCCAAAGAACACTTTTTCGCCAGCTATTATGCCATCAATTCTTTTAGCAAATCGCAAAAATACGCGACAGTGCTTCAGACAAGCGTGCGGTATGAGCTTCCGACCGAAAAGGATACGGCGGTATTGGGTCTGGTAGATCTGGACACGAAGGAGTTTATACCGATCAGCCAAACGAGAGCGTGGAATTTCCAGGAAGGGTGTATGGCCCACTGGCTGGGTTCTTCTCCTGATTCGCTGATCATTTTCAATGATTATCGGGATGGAAAGTTTGTTTCCGTAATCCTGAACGTTCATACAAAAGAGGAGAAGCGGGTGATCGATCGTCCGGTAAGCGCTGTGTCGCCCAATGGCAAGGAGGCAGTCGGAATGAACTTCTCCCGGTTGCGAGTTACAAGGACAGATTACGGGTATGGCGGAGACGGCCAGGATGCCCAAACCAGTGTACAGTTTCCGGAGAATGATGGCATCTTTCATATCGATCTGGAAACAGGGGAATCGAAGCTCCTGGTTTCCATAAAGGATGTAGAAAGCATGGTGCCGCCGCTGAAGGAAGGTGCTATTGAATACTTCGCGCATGTGGTTTACAGCCGCGACGGGTCGAAGTTGTCCTGGCTGGCCCGGGGATTCCCTGAGCGGAATACAACAACGCTAACGATAAACAGGGATGGTACAGGCGTTGCCAGGGCATTCCCGGATGATTGGGGCGGTTCTCACTATGACTGGCTCAATGGAAACGAATTGATGGTGACCGCATCTTATGAAGGGAAGCAGTATGCGCATGTGCTTTTTACAGCAGGGCAGAAGGATTACAAACGGCTCGGTAACGGATTGCTTGATTACGATGGCCACGGTACTTTTTCACCCGATGGAAAATGGATGACTACCGATTCGTATCCCTCAGGAGGTTCCAAAGAGCAGCGGCTCTACCTGATGGACATGAAAACGGAAGCTGTTTTACCGCTTGGCCGTTACTTTCATTCCGATGAGTATCGCGGCGAAAAAGGCTGGACCCGGTGCGACCTTCATCCGAGGTGGAGTCCGGATGGAGATATCCTGGGAATCAACTCCGTTTTCAACGGCAGCCGGCAGGTGTATATTTTCAGATTGGAGTAGGGGGATGGATCTCCTGATAATTATTTCCCTCCAAGTTTTGACCGCATTCTTGTAAGTAAGCTGGATTACTGACGGCACCGTGATCGTCGGTAAAGACGACTGAAGGGAAAATAGCATTCCGTGATGTAAAGGAGGCGGGCAGGTTGATCAGCCTCCTTTACATTTTGGGGTTTTGTGATGGATTTTCTGGTAAAGAAGAATACCGGCTCTCACCAGGCAACTCGACGGTTCCACGGCCAGCGTAAATCCGCGGGGCGTGAATTTCGAACAGAAACGGGGCTCTTATGCCGGAGGGCTTGGTAGCTAATTGTAGCGAGGATGAATTACGCGATCTGATCCGGTTTTTGTCTGAGCTCGGAAAATAAATAGCGGTCTCATGACGCGTTTGTGGTAATAATATCCGGCGTAAGGAAGTAAATTCGTCGTTTGACTCCTTTTATATAGACGCCTGACAACCAATTGGCTGAAAATGATATGTCTGTGAAATACTTGTTTACATTATTGATTCTTGGTGCATTAGTAGGCTGCGATAGCCGAAAGGCGACAGAAAACTCCGGAAAAACGGTAGTCGAATTTCCGAAGATAACCGGCCCGGTTCAGATCACGGATGGGCCGAAAGAACATTTTTTTGCAAGCTATTATGCGATCAACTCTTTTAGTAAATCGCAAAAATATGCCACAGTGCTTCAGACAAGTGTGCGGTATGAGCTTCCGACTGAAAAGGATACGGCAGTCCTCGGACTTGTAGATCTGGATACAAAAGAATTTATTCCGATCAGCCAAACGAGGGCGTGGAATTTTCAGGAAGGGTGTATGGCTCACTGGCTGGGTTCTTCTCCTGATTCGCTGATCATATTTAATGATTATCGGGATGGAAAGTTCGTGTCCGTCATTCTGAACGTTCATACCAAAGAGGAGAAGCGGGTGATCGACCGGCCGGTAAGCGCTGTGTCACCCAATGGGAAGGAAGCCGTCGGGATGAACTTCTCCCGGTTGCGGGCAACGCGGACGGATTACGGGTATGGCGGAGAGGGCCAGGATGCCCAAACCGGCGTGCAGTTTCCGGATAACGACGGTATCTTTCATATCGACCTGGAAACGGGGGAATCGAAGCTCCTGGTTTCAATAAAGGATGTAGAAAGTAAGGTGCCTGCGCTGAAAGACAGTTCTATCGAATACTTTGCACATGTGGTCTACAGCCGCGACGGATCGAAGTTGTCATGGTTGGCCCGGGGATTTCCGGAGTGGAATACGACTACACTTATAGTGAACAGCGACGGTACGGGCCTTGCCAGGGCATTTCCGGACGACTGGGGTGGTTCTCATTATGACTGGCTCAATGGGGAGGAATTGATGGTAACCGCATCCTATGAAGGGAAGCAATATGCACATGTGCTTTTTACGGTAGGGCAGCAAGACTACAAAAGGTTGGGGAACGGATTGCTTGATTACGACGGCCACGGTACTTTTTCACCGGACGGAAAATGGATGATTACCGACTCTTATCCTTCCGGGGGAACAAGAGAGCAGCGGCTTTACCTGATGGATATGAAAACGGAAGCAGTTTTACCCCTTGGCCGCTATTTTCATCCTGAGGAATACCGGGGAGAAAAGGGCTGGACCCGGTGCGATCTCCATCCCAGGTGGAGCGCAAGCGGAGAAATCCTGGGAATCAACTCCGTTTTCAACGGCAGCCGCCAGGTGTATATTTTCAGGCTGGAATAGGGGTTGAGTCATTTGCCTGTAAAGCCTCAATGGCTTTCCTTACCTATTCATTTGATATTGTTGATAAGTCCATTTTTTTTGGTTTTGGTAATTGTTTTTTGCATACGCTCTATTGATAATTCGAAGTTGATTCTGGTATTTTCAATTGCTTTTTTGTTTCAGATACTTTAAGGCTTCATCCAATTGCGAGTCATATTTTGTTGGGTGCAAAACGTCATTCAAATTTCTTTTTATAAGAATATGTGGTTTTATGCCTACTCCGACAAATTCTTCACCATTTGATAATGTGACTTTTTTAGTGCAAATCCAGGCGGTTGTGTTTCCCGGCAGCTCTATTTGCAATGGCTGACCCGTACTGCCGTTTGTATAGTCTCCAATTCTTGTGATATTCTTTTCATTATACAGATAGATAAGAATATCCTCAGCGGCAGAGGCGGTATTGTTGTTAGACAAGACAACAGTTGGTACTGAAAATTTAATATCCGTATGGACGACTGTAGGGGTGTAGTCAAAAGTATAAAACTTTGTCCCTGAATATGCTTTATACAGGTTTGTTGCTTCTTCCTTCGAAATACCCCATTGAGATTTTCCATTTATGGTGTCTTGCGGCGTCAAAAATGAGCCTATAGCACGTTCTGTTGGTATTATTTCCCGGCTATAATTTTTAGCGCCATATAACGTGTCGTTTGCAACAAAATATTTCGCTATAGTTAAAGCGTTTCTTCCACTGCCTCCGCCATTGTCCCGAATGTCAAGAATGATGTTTTTTGCTTTTTGCAATTCAGATAATTTAGATTCAAAATCAGTAACAACAGATGCGTCATCAAACGTACGAATAGCGACATACGCTATATCATTTTTCAGCCATTTAAATTCAAATAGTCCGCGCCCTGGCATTGGGACGGAACTCAATTCCTTTTCTTCTGTTGCTGCGTGTGTTACATGAAATTGTTTAATCTCTCCATTTGGCGTTTTTATTTCGATGTCATACGCTTCTCCTGCTAAGCCGGACAATAAATTGTATGCTGCTTTGTTGTTTAAATCATTTTCGGTTGAAGCCGAAATGTACGGGTTGACGAATTGCTGCTGATAGTCACTTGTTGATAAACCATTTACTTTTACAATTTCGCTGCCGACAGGGATTTCTTTTTCTTTGCTTTTGTTGACGTCAAATACATAGACCTTTCCCTCAACATTGGTCAGAAATAGCCTGTACGTTCCAAAATTCGTAGTCATTATTTGATTTTGAATACTATCAGGAAGATACACTCTGGTATGACCATCTTTCAAAATTCCACAAAGTTTCTGAAGTTCTCTAAAGTACTCATAATCGTTTTGGGTTCTCTGTACATTGACGATAGCCTCTTTATAGGCATTGTCCCATTTTTCTTGGTCGACCTTGTACATATATACAAAATTATAGTTGACATCGCTCCAGAATTTCGACAATCCATAAATTTTTTCGTCAACAGATAATGCGTTCGGAATTTGAGCGAATAGAAAATTGTTAACCAGCATCAATGCTGATAGCGTCAGAATGTTGTTTTTTACAATGGTTGATTTAATAGTACAGCCAACCTGTTTACAGGTCTGATTGATATCGGATCTTATTTTTTTATGCAGGTTCTTCATAAGGAATCAAATAGGCTTTTTACAGGTTGACGGATCTGAACGCTACCATACGGTTAGATTTCGGTGGTTGACCAGTTGCTTCAACACTTCGTCGGAAGGGAAGCAGAGCGATACCAGTGGCGCTCTCCGGAAGCCGGCGTTTCGGGCAATCCCTGTTTTCATATGTAAGAGTTGTGTAGGTATCGTAAGATTCTTCCGGATATTTCTACTAAAGATGGCGATTTACGCCTTGTAGTCCAAACTATTTTTTTGTTGGAAAAGGCTTTTTGAATGCAGTATGACGTTGCGGCCTTTGTTTGCAGGCAGATTCAATAATCCAATAAAGGTTTGCAACTCCATAGTCATAGGTAAAAGTCTTGGAGTTGATGGTTACTGTTTGGGGCAGGTTGAGGTAGTTGTAGGTAAGCGTAGCCCCTCTGTTGCCGTCAATGAGCAGGTTGCCGTTGGCGTCATAGCTGTAGTCACTGGCGCCATTTTTAACGCCGTTGCCATTGGCTCCTGTGTTAACGATGGATGTCAATTGATTTCCCGCACCGATATATTGGTAAGTGAGGTTGTCTACTGCGAACCCGGCGCGGTTAAGCGTTTTGATATTCCCGTTTTTGTCGTAAGTAATACCGCTCTCTGTCTCTGCATAGCTGGCCAATCCCGTGCTGCCGGTGAGGCGGTTGGCTCCGTCATAACTGAAGCTCAGCCCTGTCGTGTAGCTGGTTGCATCTTTCCCTTTCCACCGCATGGAGCTGATGTTGCCATTGGTATAGTTGCTGCCGTTGGCATAAGCCAGTTCGAAGCCGTAAAAAGGACTTTCTGATGAGGAAGTATTTTATTAACAACTTATAAGGCAGTTTTACGACTAATAAGATGTATTCAGAACGTTAGGAGCTGTCCTGTCCTTTATGATGGCGCTACTTCTTGCACGACACGGGCAACGGGCAAGTCTTTATCTCTCATACTACATTCTTACAAGATCGTTTTTGGTGAATGATGTTATTAATTAATGCGTACATTGATTTTGTCTGTTATCATTGCCCCAGCTTTTTAAGGGTTTGCTTTACTTCCTTCAAGGCAGTTTTGTATGCTTGCTCCGTTTTTGTTTCGCCTTTGAATGGCTCGATGACCAGCAGCTTTTCCCGTGTGATAATACTTACAGTATCTCCCGCTTTAAAGCCCAGCTCTTCCAGCCATACGCCGCTTATATTTAGCCAGGGGACTATTTTTTGAGCACCCGACAACTTTCTTCGCTTGGGCTGCAACTTGATTTGTTTAGTGTCTGTCCTTGCCATACGAAATTATTTTATGAGGTTTATGAATATGAATAATTGTTCATAAAAGTACATTATCGTTCTCAATAAAGCAAGAGTATCTCTAATTGTTTCTGAACTTTTATTCCGCTATTTTTAGTTAGTGGTTGGTTTTTACCGCTAAAAACTGAATAATAATGATGACGTTTGGACAAAAAGTAAGCTTCTCCCGAAAAGAGAAAAAGCTCTCCCAGGCTGAATTGGGAAAGCTTTCCGGCATCAGTGGTGATATAATTGGCAAGTATGAACGGGATGAGATGAAGCCCAGTATTGACACCGCCAAAAAACTGGCGGATGCCCTTTCCCTTTCTTTGGACTATCTCGTAGGGGATTCAGCTTTAAAAGTACTGGATAAAAAAATGCTCCAACGCCTGGAGGCTATTGAAAAACTCGCCGACGTGGATCGACAAAACATTATTTATACGCTAGACAACCTTATCAAAGCCGCAAAGTTAAAATTGATTCAATGAAAAGTCCGGACCGGCCGGCCATTAAAAAATGGATGCAGCTACCGATAAGCAAGTCTTTGACTGGTGCCTACATCAAAAAGAGCCGAACTTTTTTATTCCTTTCTGCTTATATGTTTTATATAGGTGCATTAGTTCCGGATTTGCCAGCTGGTGTTGCTCAATTTTAAACCCTGTAATAAAATTATCAGGCACCAGAGACTTTTTTTCAATATAGATTCTTAATGTGTCTCCTTGGACTTCATAAAAAAGTACAGATACACCTTTAAAAATATATTCTTCGTTGGGACTAACATCAAAGTTATCGTCTTCTGATTTACTTAGCACAATAACCTGCTTGTCATCTGTTACGCCCCAGGCTTTCCCTTTTAAATATAAAACTTCATTAAATTTCTTGGACGCAATAACTTCTTTAGTTATTGTAGATGAAAACACATTGGTCGTCTTGTTATCTACATAGACAAAAAGGACAAACGTTAGAACCAAGACCACAACTGTCGCAATTATTACCTTACCTTTCATTTGCCATCGTTGTTAACATCCCACGATTCACCAAAACGTATTGCTTCGATTTCTTTCCCAGTTTCCGGGTTTCTAAACGCATTCCAGAACTCCGTCTCGCCTATTTTTTGTCCCCCGGCAGACGTGTTTTTTGCATCATGCTTACTGTCTATATCGGCTTTGGTTACATCTTTTCAGGAAGTTTTCTCAAATCAAACCTAATGCTGATTTTTAAATCTTGACCGGTAGTAATCTTAATTTCGTGTAGCAATATATCATCTAGTTCTAGCAAGTCATTCTGATACACAGCCAAAAGCGATTTTGCATTTTCGATTAGTGATATCCACATATTTAACCCTCCTTAGTTTTAAACGGATAGTGAACTTTGATTCTCGGAACAACAACCAGTTTGAGTATTTTCTGGTGGCCGAACATTAAGATGCGGTTTTGCTGCATCTCCTCCAAATTAAGGATGCCCAGCAGACTGATCTTGAACTACGGCCCTTGTTCCATCCGATTTTGTATAGGTATATTCCCTTGTCATTACCGGTTTGCCGTCTGGGCCCAAAACCGCTTTACCATTCCAGTTTAGTTTACACCCTCTATTATTTTGACTTTCTTTTGTCATTTAAAAGGTTGATCGTCTAGCAGTTTCTTACTCCCGAAACAAATTATCTTCATAAGGGACATACTCTAACCCATTATCTAACACCTCGAATGAAAATCTCCCTGCAAGAATATCTGTAAGCGAGAAAACAAACTTGGGGCGGTCATATTTTTCGTTTATTACCAATGAATCCCCATTCAATTTTAAATTCCCCAGAAGTGGGGCGTAATGCAGTTCATCGGGTTTAGTTCTAATAACTGTTCCTGAAAGTATAACACTTTTCGTTTTTAAATCAATGACAGTCATTACCAAGCGGAAATCGAAGGATGTAAATAAGCCATTAAGTAACACTTCTATATCCTGCTCTTTAAATCGTTTCCTTACGTGTAACCATTCATTTTTATATTCTTTTTCTCTGAAATCTTGGTGAATTTTTAGCAATTCCTCAAAAGGAATTTTTTTATACTGTGCGGCAATCTGATAGCCCTGCTCTAATAGCTGTAGATAGTATTCCGGACGCTCATTTTGCCTTAATTGTCCGTACAAAGTACTATTAAACTGGACTTTTACTTGTAATGCGTCATCTCCTACAATTCTACACGGTTGAGCAGGATCCGTCACAGGAGAGACACTTAACATTTTAAATGTTCCATCTGTCTGGAACTTTAACTTTCTTACCTGCAGAGAGAGATAGTTACTGATAAATCGGGTATTATAGTCAAATCTATTACTAAATTCTTCATCTAACCCCGATTCATAACCCATAAATAGGGAGATATATCTTAAATTCATAATGTTATGGCCTATTATGTTTATTGGGATCTCTCAACTGTCCTTCATTTCGCAAATTATTAGCCCTTTGACTTTCATAATCGAGTGCTTTTTGTCTTGCGCCCGGTCCAGCCGGTACATGATTAGTGGTTTCTGATTTATATCTTCCGGGCGCGCCTTCTTGCTTGTTCCATTTATTTGCCTGAGAATTACCTTGATAAGAAACACCTGCCTTTGTCTCTTTTCCACCACTAACACCTGTTTTAACGGTATTGCCGGTTTGTGTGTCTTTTACATCGTAGTTATGCTGGGCCTTAGTACTCGACTTGGAGTTTCCGTTAGTGCCAGAAGATTCGCTAGAACTCGCATTCACCCTCCCCTTATCATTTCTGAGGTTGTCAATAGCCTTGGCACCTGTTGCCGCACCATGAACAACCATAGCCGTAGAAACTGCTGCAACCGGTACAGCTACCGGTGTTGCAAGGCCCACACTACCAACTTCCCCAACTACTGCACCAATACCACCTACTGTCCCTGTTACTATTTCAGCAGCGCCTACAGCCATCGACAGGTAATGTCCTGCTGTTCTTCCGGTATTATAAGCATCTACATAACCAGGAGCGGCATTAAAAGGTGTTCCGGCAAACATGTTATCATTCAACGCACTGCCAACTCCACTCAGGAAATCTACCACCTGCCCACAACATCCCGGGAACCTTCCATCCGGGTCGGAAAACCTGATCGGGTTATTGAAAGAGTAATGATACGGCGAAAATTCCAATTGCCCTTCCGTTTCAGGATCAACATTGAAGAACCGGCCTATACCCGGATCGTAGAACCTGGCCTGTAGGTCAATATACCCCGTTTCCGGCTGTTTCTCCCTATTCAGGAACTGGTACCTATTCACCGCATCCGTCCCTGATCTTGGTATGCTAAGTCCAAAAGGATAATAATCCGTCTCCTGAACAATCTTGCCATTCTCATCAAAAACCACCCTTACATTCCCCAGATGGTCTTTCAGGTAATATTGGAATGCAAGGGTATCTCCGCCTGGTACTGCCTGCCCTCCGGCAGTAGCTACCCGTTTGAGTGCATCGCTGCCATCGTATTCAAAAGCACCGGCATACTTGATATTTACTGTATCGCCATAGTATTTATGCTTAGTGCCTGAGGCATCGTAGTCATAGGTAAAAGTCTTGGAGTTGATGGTTACTGTTTGGGGCAGGTTGAGGTAGTTGTAGGTAAGCGTAGCCCCTCTGTTGCCGTCAATGAGCAGGTTGCCGTTGGCGTCATAGCTGTAGTCACTGGCGCCATTTTTAACGCCGTTGCCATTGGCTCCTGTGTTAACGATGGATGTCAATTGATTTCCCGCACCGATATATTGGTAAGTGAGGTTGTCTACTGCGAACCCGGCGCGGTTAAGCGTTTTGATATTCCCGTTTTTGTCGTAAGTAATACCGCTCTCTGTCTCTGCATAGCTGGCCAATCCCGTGCTGCCGGTGAGGCGGTTGGCTCCGTCATAACTGAAGCTCAGCCCTGTCGTGTAGCTGGTTGCATCTTTCCCTTTCCACCGCATGGAGCTGATGTTGCCATTGGTATAGTTGCTGCCGTTGGCATAAGCCAGTTCGAAGCCGTAAAAAGGACTTTCTGGCAAACTTGCCTGGTAAAGGTAGTTGGTCTGCCCCGCTGTCATCCAGCCACGGATGTTGTGGGTATAATCCGTCCTTCTGCGGAACCTGGTGATCTCTTCTTCATAAGCATGAAACCATTTGGACTTCAACTGTCCCAGAATAGTGTACCGTTGTGCCAGCGTGACTGCTTCTTTCTGATAGGTACCGTTGCTGGCTTTCTCCTTCACGCTCAGCAACCGGTCGGCGTGATCGTATTCAAACGTTTTGACCAGGGCGTTGGCAACAGTACCGCCAAGTACGTGCTCGGTTTTTTCTTCCGCCACTACAGGGGCCAGGTCGTATTGGTATTGGAGGGTTACGCGCTCGATGGCTCCGGCCAGGTCATGGAGTTCACGGACGGTTTGTATCACCCGTTTTTCTGCGTCGTAATAAAATACTGAGGTAAGCCAACTGCCGCCCAGGATGCGGGTACGGTTACCGGTGGGCAGCGTCCGTATACCAAGGTTGGGACTACCGCTGCCGTCGTAATCGAGGGACGCGGGCCGGGGAAAACCGTAGTTGTAATAGGTAACTGTGTACACGTCGCTTTCTGATACAGCAGGCAGTGTGCTGGTAAGTGAGTAGCCTATTCCGCTGCCGGATGGAGTCTCATGATGGGCAGTCGACGCATTGAACTGTCCCTGCCAGGTCGCCCGGTTTTGGGCCGAAGTAACCTCGCCGGTCATGACACCACGGTTAAAACTATCGTACTTGGTAAAACCCCACACGCCGCGCGCCTGTTGGTTGGCGTCCTGCGACAGGACCGGACGGTCAAAATTGTCATACACCAGTTGGGTGATGCCCGCCCCGGGGACATGCTTTTCGGTCACGCGGCCGCGGTCGTCGTAGCGGTACAGAAAGGCGTATTCAGAGAGCTCGGCTTCGTCCTGGTAGCGAGGTTGCAGCACCGCCCGGAGCTGTCCGTAGTCATCGTAAACGTAGTAGGTGTCCAGGCTTTCGGAGCCGTCGAGGATTTTTTTGCAAACCACCCGTTCCTGAAAATCCCTGTATTCCCGGGATACCTTTCCATTTTCGTCGGTGATCTGTGTGAGGTACAGCTTACCGGCCTCATAGCTGTCGTTTTGAGTAATTGTGGCGGTAAGGCTGGGATTGGCCGTGTAGTCATACAACGTTACTTCTCCCTCGGTGTTGGCCCTGTAAACAATAGTTGACGAGGCACTGTGGTCCCCCGGCGCCCTGAAGCCCCGGGGACGGTTCAGGGGTGAGTTTTCAAAAAAGTTCTCGGTATAGGGCCTGCCCAGGTCCGAGGGATCGAGCTGTGCGCTGTTACCTGAATAAAAGCCGGCCTGCGTACTTATTGCGGCGCTTTGAAAGTCGCCGTTGCTCTGGGCTGCGTAAGGGAGGTATTGTTTCGGTTCCCTTCCGTAGGCGTCGTATTCGTTGGGTACAACCAGATCGCTCCCGGAGGTGCTTTGTCCTACGGACACCGTCTGTGAAGGACGCCCCAGGCCGTCAAAATAGTGTACCTGGATGTCGACTTTGCTGACATCGTCCGCACCGGCGCCGGTTTGCTTATAGTTACGGGAAAGGATGTAATTCTGGCTGCCTGTCTGCGCCAAAGCCGGATGCAGGCCCCACAGTAGCAAAAAGCTATAGATGATCGTTCTCATAGCGGTCCGTGCGTTAATGTTTGATTACTTTAAAAGTGGCTACCGAAGCGTCGGCGGCGGTTACCCGGATCAGGTAGAGGCCGGGCTGCAGGCCGGGCAGTTCCACCACGGGCCTGAAGGGCCCTTCATAAACGCGCTTCCCCGGCATCGTCAATACCTCTACCCGGATAAACTGTTTCTTTCCGTCGCTGTGGAAGTAGAGCTTCCGGTCAATGGCAACCGGGTTGGGGTATACCGTCAGCGTACCGCTGTCATCAAATACGAGGCTTTCAATCCGGCTATGGGTAAAACTGCCATCGGTATCGACCATTTTGAGGCGGTAGTAGTTGGTCCCTGGAAGCGGGGCGATGTCGGTAAAGGAGTAGTCTGTAAGAGCATTGCTCGTCCCTTGCGCCGCGACTTCTCCCAGTTTTATCCAACCGGCAGCGTCGGGACTGCGCTCCACTTCAAACCGGTCGCATTGGTGGCATCGTAGAGCTGGTAACCATAAAAATCCGGAAACCCATTTTCGTATCCGGAAAAGTAATGTTCGGTTACTTTATCATTGATCGTTTCTTGTACATGGGCATAAAGTATAGGGGTTACCGCCAACGAATTGATCGGTTCCGATTTCCAGACATTGGCCTCGTACGGCCCGAAGCAGTCTGAAGATGCAGAAACTGTATAGTGGTTGTCGGGCCAATCGGAGACCGCGCCGCTGGATACGTTATTGAGATCCATGCGCCTATAGGTATATTCCTTCTCCCTGGCCAGGGTCATCCCTTCGGTATAATCCCGCATAGCTTTTACCCTGATCCCTCCTACATTCGTCAGGTAACTCGTTTGGGTCGTGGTAAGCGAGACCATGGCAGTGAGTACGTCCCCCTCGTTAAAGGGTGCCAGTAAGCAATGGCTGTTCATGAAATTAGATGCCGTATAGCTGCCAGGAGGCAGACTGGCTGGCTGGGGGAGGCTCTGGCAAGGCGGATACACCGTCAAGGGGTTTCCCAAAGCATCCTTCAGGGAATACACGATCTGGCAAGGGGTTGTAGTTGTTAACGAAAAATTGTTACTGCTGTTGACATTCAGGCTGCTGCCGTTGTAAGTCCACTCAAATACCCGGTTGGTAGTGGTTACTGTGGTATGGGAACTGATGACAGCCTGCTTGTAGCTGGCCTGGTTAAGTTCATATTCAAATTCACTCCACCCTCCGGTGGGATAGCTTATCGAAGACAAAGCGCCCATAACGGTATGCGGGTAGGAGGGGTTCCTGTTGGAAGTAACATTGCCATAGCTTATCAGGTTGTCCTGCGCCTGCCCATTGTAATACCCCCAAAAATCCATCGCGCGCGTAGGACCAATGTTTGTTAACGGAATGTAGGTGAATTCATGTGGAGGGTTGTCGTTCTCCTGGAAGGATTGCAGCAAGTCTGCATTGGATGGTGAAAATGCAAAACCGAATGCCTTAACTTCTGTCACCGGACCTGTTTCATCATACAAATTGATCGTGTCAAGTTTTCGATAGTAGCTCGTTGTGCCGTTGATGTTTTTGTTATGCATTGTTGAATTGAAATCCAATCTCCAGGTATCTCCCTTGATTTCAGTGAGGTATCTTTCTGCCGAGAAATTTAATTGCAGGCTATTGTAATTCAGGTCAGCAACACAAGGGATTTGCGGTGTGACGCGTCGCTGCGCATAGCTGGCCTGTACCATTTTGTAGGTATCGGAGGGGGATGTATAGCTAAAGGTGATTTTTTCACCTTTATTCCCGATAATCTGTGAAATATGCCATGCGGTGATCGATCTGGCATGCTTAAAATTGAAGCTGCCCTGGGCGGATTCTCCCCAGCCATATTCTGCGGCGTTAAAAACATATTGTACCCCATCTTCTGTGGTAATAACCCATTGGGTGATTGAGCGCCCAACCAACGAAAACGACGCGTCAAGTGGCTGGGAGGAGACTTCGTACGTAATTTTCAACGGCTGATCTGAACTTACGTGAAGGAGCCCGTCCGATCCAAAACAAAACTTGCCCGAGTACTTACCAAATGAAAAGGTAAAGAGGTCCGGTTCTGCATCCTTTGAACCCGATGCAACGTCCTTTAAAAAGGCCTGATTGGCAGGGTTATTCACCTGGTCTTCAACTATGTTTTTGACTGTCGGATAGGTATACAGGAAGCCGTCATTCAGCTCTTCGTCCCGTAAACCTCTTACAGTCCGGCTTATACTTCCGCCCGACAAAGACCAGCCCCTGCCTACCCAGCCCGCTTCTTCAGCGGGACGGTAGCCCGTGTAGGAATAATTCAGCGAGACAGGCCAGGTGACATTTCCTTCTTTCAGGCTATATAACGGTATCCGGATACCCAACTGCCCGGTACTCAGGTTAATCGGGATGTCTCCGTATTTGGAATAACTGGCTACATTGGGAGAAGGAGGGATTATTTCCGGCTTTTGGCTATAGCCGGTGGCGCTGCTAATGAGCAAAATGAAGATAATGGACAGAATTGATTTCATATGGTGACTTTTTAGAGTGTTGAGGTTATCGCGGTTTGTTCCTGAGAGGGCTTTCCCGAAAGCCGGGCTGTTTGACGACAAGGGGATTTTCGAGGCCTGCAATTATTCGGTTACCAGTCGCCATATCTCCAGTACCGGGTAAGCAGCATGGCTGTTCTGGTTATATTTGGTGCCGCCTATCAGGATAACATTTTCCCCAGTCCCAAAGGCTACGATGTCACCGGTTATTTCGGGGGGATCGGGGATTTGCCTGAAGCTCCAAAAGCGCTTTTCTACTTCGAATTTCCACAGAAGGTTTTCGATCGAAATCAGCCTGTCCGAAAAGACGTTTTGTCCTCCAAAAAGCCACAGGTTACCTTCTTTGTCCGTCCAGGATGCTGAGTTTTGCCTAAACCCGGGTGTTAACGGGACCGGAGACCTGGCATTCCCGCTTTCAGCTCCCATTAAGGCATTTTGGCCAGTCTTTGTACTGCCTTGCGCCAGTACCCAGCCGTTTTTGGCGGAGTCAAAAAACCATAGATCGGAAAGGTACCCGGTTTGTGTCCCGAGTGAATCCAACCCCATTCCTCCGTACATCCAGAATACGTTGTTGCTCATCCAGGTCAGCGCCGCCTTTCTGGCCGACGGGGAGACCCTGGGGAGTCGGTTATGATCATTGGCGCTACTTGAACCGTTCGACCATACCCAGCGACTTTTTCCAGGTTCATATTTCCAGAGGTCTTCGTAAAGTTCGTCTTCACTAGTTCTGTAGTTGTAGCTTTGCCCCCCGTAAAGCCAAAGATTGCCATCATGGTCCGTCCATCGGGCGCCGGAGGATCTGCTTCCGGGGATGGATTCAAGGCTCTCCTTTTTTTGTTCTCCCCAGACACCCGGTTGGTTAAATTCAGATTTGCCACGTATCCTTGACCATTCCCTCTGCCCAAGGTCAAATTCCCACAAATCATCGAAATGATCGGTATCATTTAACTGCATGCCTCCCATGAGCCACAATTTCCCATCCGGGGTATTCCACCCTGTCGCCTTGCGTCTCGGGGCCGGTTTTGTCCCTTGCGGGCTGGCCATTACCGGCTTATTGCCGCTGCCGTCAACGAGTGTCCACTTATTCTCGTTTACCAGATACTGCCACAAATCGGAAAACAACCCCCACTCCCCGTTTTCTGAATATCCCATACCTCCGAATAGCCAGATGGTATTCGGGTCTGTTTGCCAGGCAGTGAACCCGCTGCGCGGCGAGGGATGGCTTCCGGATCCGAGGTAGTATTTTTCGTCCTTGAACAGGCTTCGGTATTCCTTTTCCTTTTCTGTTGGTTCTTTGGTTTCGCGGGGGGGCACAAGTTCCCATACCATTTGTTGGGCTGCGATAACGTGAAAGCCGATCACAGCCGGCAGCAGAAGTGTAATAAACTTATTTTGCATAGTAATTGCGGTTTTTGTCAGGGGTTAGTTGTGTCATAAGGTGCACGATGTTAACAGGTACCGGAAGAAGCAGGGAGTCCGGGTAAAAACTTCCGGGTATTGTGGGTAGCGAATAGTGTTGTCACAGAATATAGAGGGCTAGAGGTTGGGTTTATCATCGACAGGACTGAAAGGGACTTGAAATCAAAATTTACCCCGAACAGACTACATGCGAAATCGGGCGATAGCGTATAAGGATAGTTGTATTTTTTGGTAACTTAATAAGTCCTTGAAAAATGCCAGGCTTTTTTTTAACTTATTGAGTAAACGGTAAATGAAGGTGTGGTTGTCCCCGCTTTACCGGTGCAAAGTCGGTGTCCTAACGTCCTGACTGCATACTCCCCCTCTGAGGAAAATTGAGTAAGTGGTCAGCCAGAATGGTCTGATTCCTGAAAACAGGAAGTCAGCCAGGCATCGAGAAGTGGGCGGCTCCTTAATTAAATCCGATACCAGACGCTTCGGTAGGACTATTTTCCTTACTTTCATCCGGGGAAAAGGTTTCAGGGAAATGGCGGTCAGCAATCAGATAGTTTACGCATCTCCCGGTTTGTGTGCCCGGGTGAACCAGCAGATCTCCGATAGCTGACCTCCGATAGCTGATAGCAGATCTCCGATAGCCGATAGCTGATCTCCGATAGCCGATAGCTGACCTCCGATAGCTGATAGCAGATCTCCGATAGCCGATAGCAGATCTCCGATAGCCGATAGCAGATCTCCGATAGCCGATGGCTGATCTCCGATAGCTCAGGATAGTTCACGTGCATAACAAGGGTAATGAAACCAACATGGAAATGCCATCACCAGACCAAGCAGTCGCAAGCCGGGGTACCCGGTTAACCGGGCACTACGATGCCATTGTAATTGGGTCGGGCCCCAATGGCCTTGCGGCGGCGATCACGCTGCAGCGGGCGGGTGTCTCCACCTTGCTGCTGGAAGGAAAGGATACCATCGGGGGAGGCGCCCGGACGGCGCAGCTGACAGTACCCGGCTTTGTGCATGATGTGTGTGCGGCGGTACACCCGATGGCGTTGTTATCGCCGTTTTTTAAAGAGCTGCCTTTAAGCCGTTACGGGCTGGAGTGGGTGTTTCCGGAGGTGGTCGCGGCGCATCCGCTCGAGGGAGACCGCGCAGGGGCATTGTATCATTCCTTAGAAGAGACGGCTGCTTCACTTGGAAATGATGAAAAGGCCTACCGGCGGTTGATGGAGCCGGTAGTAAGCGATCTGCCGGTCATCCTGCCGCAGCTGCTGAGCCCTTTTCCCGGGTGGCGGCATCCGGCTGCATTGGCTGCGTTTGGGTTAAAAGCATTGTCGGCTGCCAGTCAGCTGGTGAAGCGCTTCGAATCTCCGGAAGCCCGCGCTTTATGGGGGGGAATGGCAGCGCATAGCATGCAGCCGCTGGAGCATCCGATGACGGCAGCGATCGGGCTGATGTTAATGGCAGCCGGCCATCTGGCCGGCTGGCCCCTTGCAAAAGGGGGCTCCCAGTCGGTTGTGAATGCACTCGCCGCCTGTTTTCAGGAATTGGGAGGGACGATTCAAACCGGGTTCTCTGTCAAAAAGCTTTCAGAGCTGCCGAAGACCAGGGCGATGCTGTTTGATGTCACCCCCCGCCAGCTACTGGAGATTACCGGAGATCGTTTACCAACAGGCTACCGGAAGCGGCTGGGGCGTTACCGGTATGGAATGGGCGTTTTTAAAGTAGACTGGGCATTAAGCGAGCCTATCCCGTTCCGTGCAGCGGTTTGCAGGAAAGCGGGAACGGTTCATCTGGGCAATACCTACGAAGAGACTGCCGCTTCAGAACGCGCGACTGCGGCGGGAAAGATTCCAGCCCGGCCTTTTGTATTGCTTTCCCAGCCGAGTATTTTCGACCCCTCCCGGGCGCCGGAGGGCAAGCACACCGCCTGGGCGTACTGTCACGTCCCGCATGGCGCCGGAGCAGACATGACCGGGGCCATAGAGGAGCAGGTAGAACGGTTTGCCCCCGGATTCCGGGAGACGATTATCAGGCGGCATACCTTGTCGGCCGTCGAGATGGAAGCCTATAATCCGAACTACGTGGGGGGGGATATCAACGGTGGGGTTCAGGATCTCTTTCAGCACTTTTCCCGGCCCGTATTAAGCATTTCTCCCTATCGCACACCCGCCAAGGGTATTTATCTGTGTTCGTCTGCAACGCCCCCCGGCGGAGGTGTACATGGCATGTGCGGGTTTCATGCCGCAAGCAGGGCGCTGAAGGATATTTTCAGCTGAAGTTTCGTCCTGGCAGCTACTGATTTAAGAGGCAGGTGCGGCCTCCAGGTACTCGATATCCAGTACCTCCAGGTTGGGCGTGAGGGTGTATTTTTTGGGCGTCAGAATGGGCAATTCTACTTCCTGAATTTGTTCGGGAGACAGTTTTTCAATCAGTAAAACGAGCGCCCGGAGACTGTTGCCGTGCGCCACGATCAGCACGTTCTTTCCGGCTCTGAGCTGCGGCGCTATTTCCTGTTCAAAATAGACCTGTACCCGGTCGATGGTGGTCTTAAAACTCTCCCCATTGGGCGGGGCCACATCGTAGGAGCGTCTCCATGTTTTCAATTGTTCCACACCAAGTTTCAGCGCGACATCTCCCTTGTTTAATCCTTCCAGATCACCGTAGCTTCGTTCGTTGAGGGCTTTATCCGCATGGAGGGGCAGGTCGCCAAACCCGGCTGATTCGAGTAATAACAGCAGGGTTTCCCGGGCGCGCTGAAGCGCCGAGGTATAGGTGATATCAATTTTCTCCCCCCGGATGCGCTGCCCTGACTGCCGTGCATCATCCCTCCCCTTGGGGCTGAGCGCTACGTCCTGCCATCCTGTGAAACGGTTTTCCAGATTATAAACAGATTGTCCGTGCCGGACAATTATCAAAACACTCATTATTGATGGTTACTTTAATCGTGTATAATTGGTATGGTAAGATACTGTTTTCTGTAGAAATAACAGCAGGCAGTATTCTAAATATTATTAATCCGGAAATCAATAAAATTTGAAGAATTTTACGAAAAAAATGTAAAGGAGGCCGCGTGCCGGTATTATTTCAGTCGATACCATTCTTTTGCATTGCTTTTGGCTTCTATTTTGTCTTCGACAGCATCAGGGAGCAGCGTGAAAAAGTCGAGTCCGGTTAGGGTTTCAACCGTATCGATACTGACGACGTATTGGGATAGCGGGGTGTTTGCGGGCTGATTATCCATTAAAAAGGCAATGCCTTTGGCGTGGGGCGGTTTGACGTAGAGGACCACCTTGTAAAATTGTTCGGGTACGGCTATTTTATTGATCCGGCCAATCGTTTTCAATCCGGGTTTGAGGACGGGCCCGGTTATGACATAGACCTGTCCGTAATGCTGGGCCCAGACCCGAACCATGCGTTCGAGGTCATTCCAGATGCCGGCGTTGAAATCGCGGTTTTGAGGGGAGATATTACTCATGTAAAACGTTTCCTTCATTTCCTGCGGCACACTTCTGAAATCGGCGGCAGGGGCCAGGTGTCCCCGGTCGTAACCACTGCGGGTGTAATCGGCAAATACGGCGGATCCCGTCCGGACTTTCGGGTCGGGCAGGAAGAGTTTTTCCCGCATACTTTGTCCGGTCACCTGCTCCCGAACCAGCGGATAGGCAACCCATGCGGCTTGTTCATAACGCTCCGCATAGCCCAGACTGAACCCCTGATGATGTACGATCTGTAAATTGGACGCGGCTGCCGGAACATGGAAACCAGGCCTGGCAATAGCCGCGGCGAGTTCGTCCGTGCCATCAGGGTGCGTTTCAGAAGAAGGGACTGCCACATGTGAAACAAACAGCTCTGCTTCGCCGGGCGCATAGACGGCCGCTTTCAGCTGCTGCCATAACATCACGACAGGTTGCGTATTCCCTCTAAAATGCAACAACAGGCCGATCATAAAAAAGATCAGAAGGGCAATCAGCGTATTCCCGCCCTTTCCAAATCCTCTTTTAAACAATCCAAACATGCCGTGTTTTTTGATCCGGGGACAAAGGTACGATTTATAAAGTGCATAAGGCGATTTTCACTAACCTTCGGTACAATTCGTGTAACTTGCAACCTTACACAGCAAGCGTCTATGGTAATCGCAATCGTTGGGGGCGGGGCAGCCGGATTTATGGCGGCAATTACGGCTGCCGAAAACTTTCCGGAGGCCCGGGTGATGATCCTCGAAAAAAGCAACAAGGTATTGGGCAAAGTCCGGGTGTCGGGCGGAGGACGTTGTAATGTCACCCACCGGCCGCATGCACCGGCCGTTTTTGCTAAAAGCTATCCCAGGGGCGCCCCGTTACTGAAGAAATATCTGTTGGCGGCTTTTGACGCCGCTGCAACCGTACAATGGTTTGGAGAAAGAGGAGTCCGCCTGAAGACCGAGGAGGATGGGAGGATGTTTCCGGTGACCGATACTTCCGATACGGTGGTTTTTTGCCTGATGGAAGCTGCCAGAAATGCCGGCGTAGCAGTGCTTACCGGTGTAACGGTGTCGGGCTTTACCCTGGAAACTGGACGGTTTAAGCTTAGCCTGAAGGGATCGGAAACCGTAGTTGCTGACCGGCTGCTGGTAGCGACGGGGGGCTATCCGAAGCCGGAAGGCTTTAGCTGGCTTACCGAGCACCGGCATGTCATTGCACCGCCTGTACCGTCGCTGTTTACGTTTAATATGCCCGGGAATGATGTGCTGACATTGGCGGGAGTATCCGTAAAAACGGCGACAGTTCGGGTGACTGGTACTAAATTAATGGAAACCGGTCCGCTGCTGATCACGCATTGGGGGTTGAGCGGGCCCGTCATCCTGAAATTGTCTGCCTGGGGTGCGCGGGAGCTGGCCGCCCGCAATTACCGGTTTGAAATCCGGATCAACTGGACGGGAACTTTTCATCCGGAGCAGGTCAGGGATTTTCTGTTGGATCTGAAAGAAAACCATCCGAAGCAGCAGCTGGAGGCACATCCCCAGTTCGGGATTCCGGCGCGTTTATGGAAAATACTGGCCGCCAAAGCTGGAATCGAACCGGGCAGGAAGCAGGGAGAACTCACCAATAAAGTCTTAAACCGGTTCACGGAATTGCTCACAAACGGAATGTTTGAGGTGTCGGGGAAAACTACTTTTAAAGAAGAGTTTGTAACCTGCGGCGGTGTCGGCCTGGAGGCTGTTGACCCGCAGACGATGGAAAGCCGTTCGGTCAAGGGACTTTTTTTTGCAGGGGAAGTATTGGATGTGGATGGAATTACCGGCGGGTTTAACTTCCAGCACGCCTGGAGTTCGGGTTATGTAGCGGGGAAAAATATCGGGAAATGAGTGGGAAAGCTATTTTTTAGCTGCCACGATCTGGAATCGTCCGGGCAATGCCGTATAGCCAATTACTTTGCCGGGTACTAATCCTGCTTCCAGTTGCCATTCCCGGGTTTCTTCAATGCTCCAGGTGCCGGAGGTACTGGTCAGCCCAAAGAAAAGGTTGCTGCTGCTGCCCACCAGTTCCGGCCGCTTTCCGGGATCGGGCTTTACAAAGTCGTTAATAATAAAAATACCTCCAGTCCGCAGGGACCTGGCCACATTGCAGGTGATCTGCCGGTTTTGCTCCCGGGTAAAATGATGGGCAAGGCTGGACATCAGTACGACATCATAGGTGTTTTCGGGTAATTCCACTTCCAGGATATCGGCGCTTTCGTAGGTAAGAGATTTCCTCCGGACTTCGTAGTCCGGCAACGTGGCTGCCTGTTCAAGCGCGCCCGGCAGGTCGAGAACGACGCCTTTCAGGGCGGGATGTCTTTTGCAAAGCTCCCAGGCGTGGAGCCCATGGGCTCCGCCGATGTCCAGCAGGGTTCGGGCAGTTGCGGGGACCGGGCATTTTCGGGCAAATTCGCGGGCTTCGGCACGTCCCACCGCGTGCATCGCCCGCTGGTAAGCCAGCCATTCGGCGGCTTCGAATTGCGAATGGTAGTCGAGACCCTTCCCGGTCTCCAGAAATTCACCCAGCTGTTCCAGCCACGGCCATACTACCCGGTTATTGTAAACCATCAGCGCTGCGAGGGAAGATTCGCTGTCACGGAGCAGCCATTTGCGCGACATTTTGGTCAGGGAATAGCGCTGTTTGCGTACACGCAGATACCCAAGCGGCACCAGCACCTCCAGCAATCCGGCAGTGGCTGCCGGATGAAGCCGGCAGACCGCCGCAATGGTTTCCGCGGTAGTATGTCCTTCCTCAATCCGTTCAAAAATCCCCCTGTCCACTGCCTCCAGCACAGCCTTGGACAGGATCGGGAATACCTGGCCATGCAACAGCGGAACCGGTACCTGGTTCAGGTACAAAGCCAAGCCTTCCAGCAGGTTGTCAGGAGTGATTTTCAGTTGCATAAGTGGCTGTCGGTTATCGGCTATCGGCTATCGGTTATCAGCTGTCGGCTATCGGTTATCGGCTTTGAGCTGTCGGCTATCAGCTGTCGGTTATCGGCTATCGGTTTTGAGCTGTAGGCTATCGGTTATCAGCTATCGGTTTTGAGCTGTCGGCTTTTGGTTATCGTAAATCGTACCTCGTCCTTCGTCCTTCCCAAATCGTCCTTCGTAAATCCCTTTCATTTATTTCCGTTCCGACAAATAGGTCAGCAACGACGCGAATTCTTCGTAGGACAGCGAACTGGCAAGTCCGGGGGGCATCATCGAGGTTTCCAGCTCCTGCCGGCTGATGATGTCTTTCACCGGTACGATCGTCACCTGTCCGGTAATATCGCGCAGGACGATGCGTCCGGCCGATTCTTCGGTAATAAAGCCCATGTAACTTTTGTCATCTTTTGCCTGGATGAGCACCGAGGCGAATCCCTGGGAAATGGAGGCATTGGGTTTGAGGATCGATTCGGCAATCTGTTCCCGCGTCATAATGGAACCGATTTGTCCCATATAAGGTCCCTTCATCACCTCGTCTTTGCTGATACTGTGACAGGCCACACATCCCTGCGAAACGAACAGCTTTTTCCCTAAGGACGGATCTCCCTTGATTTTGGCCATGGCCAGCATGACATCTTCAATCGACGATTCCCCTACCTGGCCCTTCTTGTTGCGGATTTTTTCCAGGTCGATCAGGGTTTCTTCTTTGACGGCAGCCACTTCCTCGCTTCCCAGTCCGGCAATTTCCATGCGGTGCCGGCTGTTCAGGTCAGTGAAAAAGGCGTGGTCGGCACCGGGTGCGTTGTAGGCGACCAGTAACAGGGTTTGAATGGCCGGGGAAGATTCCCAGGTAATTCCCTTGTAGTAGGGACCATGCGTGTCGGGGCGCGTACTCCACCACCAGGAACCGTCATAATCGGCTTCCTTTTTGTACAGCCGGGAAAGTGTCGTCAGGATCTCCCGCTTTAGCGTTTTATCGTTGGCGCTGCCGTAGGCAGCTATTAATCCGTCTACGGCACGGGAATCATGCAGGTAACGCAGCGTCCACAGCGCCAGTGTGGAATGGGTTTTGCCTACCTCGTTCAGACATTCATCAACGGCGTCCAGGCTCACCAGCGACCGGACCGCCAGGTGGGCAGGGATAATTTCAGCATTGGGGGTAGCATGCGGCCCCTCAGTGCCGGGGGCCGGAGCGGCAAAACCCGCCGGGACTGGAGTTTTCAGGAGGGCGGCAGCTGCTTCCCGTTTGCCAAGCCTTCCTAAACCAATGATTGCGGCGGTGCGTACCCGTACGGAAGGATCTTCCAGCGCCTGCAGGAACGGTTCAATGGGGACGGGATACCCCTTCCGGTCAGAGAGTGCCCGCAATGCAAATTCCCGCATGGCAGCATCGGTCGTCAACCGGAGCAACTCGGGAACGCCTGCTGCGCCGGTAAGCTGTGCATAGGTATACATTCCGGCAACCCTTGCATACAGGGGATTGCCGGGATCCGCAGCGATTTTCCAGACGGCCGCGGCGGTCTTTTTCCCCGGACGCTGAAGGAGTTCCTGCTGCACTGCCTGGCGGGTGACGGCATTGGCCTTTTTCAGCAGGGCTGCCAGTGCCGGGACTTTCAGTTTTGCCAGCTCAGGAAAAGGCTCGTATTGCCAGTTTTTTGGAACGGCACGGACAATAAAGCCCTTGGATGGATTGCCGGAATAACCCGCGCGGTCCCAGGCCGAGAGGTACAGGATTCCCGACCCGTCTATGTCAACATCGGTAATCTGTGATAATTTGATAAATTCCTCTTCCTGCTGGCGATAGCTGGGGCCATCGGGCTCAATACGATGGATGTACAACTGGTTCCTTCCCCAGTCTGCCATCATCGGAACCTGGTTGTAGCGCGCCGGCCACCGATCATCGTCGATAAACAAACAACCTGTACCGGATCCGCCGCCTGCGTCCACCAGCGCCGGAATGATTTCATTGGTAAAATGCTTGAAAAGAACCGGGTAGCCATATTCTCCTGATTGTAACTGATGGCTGAACCGGATATTCCATCCCCCGCCGTCATTCGTATTGTCACGCGTGAAAATGTTCATATAAGGGTCAATGGCCACGTCGTAAATATTACGCAGTCCGTGTGAAAATATTTCCATTTCCGTACCGTCGGGCCGTACGCGTACAATGCCTCCGCCCAGCATGGTCAATTGCTTTCCCGAACGGTCAACGGCCCCGTGAAACCCGAAATCTCCCACGGCAATGTAGATCCATCCGTCAATTCCCATGCGGATGCCGTTGGTCGCATGGTCGGTACCACGACTTTGAAGAAATTTCGGGGAGCTGATGTGTTCGATCAGTGGCCTGGGCGGTCCATCGGCGATGCCATCCAGGTCATTGTCGTCAAAAACCACCAGGTTCATTCCGCTTGCTTTCCCGGTTTCCGGGGAAAATACGGTATGCAGCACAAATACCTGTTTACCCATGGCAATGATCCCGCGGGGATTATCTACCATGGCAAACACGGTGTGTGCTTCCGGCCGGCCATCCCGGTCGTTGTCGACCAGCCGGACAATTCTTCCTTTCCCCGGATCTTTCCCCAATGAGCCGATCATATCGACTCCGACAAACACTTCTCCGCTTGGCGCTACGGCCAGACAAGCGGGGCTTGGCGTCAGGTCGGCGCCTGCAAAATGGGTGACGGTCAGGGCTTCCGGCCAGCTTTGGGCGGTAGGTAGGGAGTCGGCTGTGCTACGTACGGTCTGCTGCTCACCGGGAAAAAAATAACGCGTGAGGGGATTGAACCACAGTACAAGCGAAAGGCCGGACAAGAGCGTGAAAATAATCCTGGACATGGGGCGATTGGTAAAGGTGGAAAGTCGGGTAAATATAAGCCACGTGACTGAGATCTACAATTTCCGTGGTCTGTGTCCGTGGTCTGTGTCTTCACAGACCACTTTAGATTTAAGCTGGCCCACTGTCACTACTGCCGCGACCCCGCCCTCCCTCCGGCTGGTATCCCTCCCCTCCGGCTGGTATCCAAAATGGTCTGTGGGACACAGACCATGGCAGCCCATGGCTACTCGGCCCAGTTTTCCCGGTCGAGGCTCCTGTAATGGATGGCTTCTGCGAGGTGCTCTACCTTGATGGAATCGCTTCCGGCCAGGTCGGCAATGGTACGGGAGACTTTTAGGATCCGGTCATAGGCCCGGGCCGAAAGCCCCAGGCGTTCCATGGCGGTCTTGAGCAAAACCCTTCCGGAATCCCCGACCTCGCATACCTGTTTGACCATTTCGGGAGGCATCATGGCATTGGAATAAATCGTTTGGGTCGCCTGAAACCGGTGGGTCTGCCGTTCCCGGGCCAGGATGACCCGCGCCCGTATTTGTTCACTGCTTTCCGATTTCCGGGTGGAGGCAATCTGGTCAAATGAAACCGGGGTAACCTCCACGTGCAGGTCGATACGGTCCAGTAACGGGCCGCTGATCTTGTTGAGGTATTTTTGGACGACGCCCGGCCCGCAGACACACTCTTTTTCCGGATGATTGTAATAGCCGCAGGGGCAGGGATTCATACTGGCGATCAGCATAAAGTTTGCCGGAAACTCAACGGCCATTCGGGCTCTTGAAATGCTGACTTTCCGCTCTTCCAGGGGTTGACGCATGACTTCCAGGACGGTCCGTTTAAACTCCGGCAGCTCATCAAGGAACAAAACGCCGTTGTGGGCCAGCGAGATTTCACCCGGTTGCGGAAAGCTGCCGCCTCCTACTAATGCCGCATCGGAGATCGAATGATGCGGGGCCCGGTACGGGCGGTGGGAGATCAGCGAAGATAACCTCCCGCCAAGTTTCCCGGCTACGGAATGAATCTTGGTAGTCTCCAGCGCTTCCTGCAGCGTCAGCGGTGGCAGAATGCCCGGAATACGCTTAGCCAACATGGTTTTTCCAGCCCCCGGAGGACCGATCATGATAACATTATGGCCGCCGGCCGCAGCAATTTCCAGCGCGCGTTTGATGTTTTCCTGCCCTTGTACATGGCTGAAATCGGCCTCGTAATCATTCTGTGAACTGTAAAAAAGGTCACGGGTATCCAGGGTGACGGGGATAATCTCTTTGGAGCCATCCAGGTAACCGGCCGCATCCTGGAGGGTTGCCACCGGAATTACGTCCAGGTTGTTGACGATGGCGGCCTCGTGTGCATTTTCTGCCGGCAGTATAAAGCCCTTAAAACCGAGTTTACGGGCTTCAATGGCGATCGGGAGCACCCCTTTGATGGGGCGCAGCTGCCCGTCGAGGGAAAGCTCGCCCATAATGACATAATGCTCCGGTCGTTTCAGGGGAAAAAGTTGCCCGGAGGCTTCCAGCACACAGAGCGCAATCGGTAAATCGTAGGCCGATCCTTCTTTGCGAAGATCGGCGGGCGCCAGGTTGACAACAGTTTTCTGGCGGGGCATTTTATATCCCCCGTATTTTAACGAAGCTTCGACGCGTTGCTGGCTTTCTTTCACCGCACTGTCGGCGAGACCCACCATGAAGAATCCTAATCCCTGGCCGATCGTTACTTCTACGGTGATCATGGAGGCATCGACACCGTGAACGGCACTTCCGAATGTTTTAGATAGCATGTGTTATAAGGTTTTAAGTTGGATGATCATCCGGAACCCTTATCCCCTGTCTTAATTACCGCCGATTCGCAAATATAAGTAGGGATGATACCGGTACTTTTAATCCGTATTTCTACTTCTTCCAGCCTGGTATTACCGGTCAGTACCAGTACCGTATCCAGCCCGAATTTATTCCCGCCCAGGATATCCGTATGGAGGGTGTCTCCCACCATCAGGATGTCGCTCCGGCTGGTCCCGGAATTTTTCAAAATGTGCTGATAGGCAAAAATAAACATCTGGGCATCCGGTTTTCCAAACCTCATAAATTGTTTGCCTACAATGTCCTCAATCATTTTGGCTACGGCGCCAATGGCAATGGCAACCGACTGCTGCCCCATCGGATAGGTTTTGTCGGTGTTGGCCACAATGACCGGGATGTTGCGTCTCCGAAGCAGATTCAGGGTTTTGTTCAGATCGGTGTTCCAGTCGAAGCCCTCATCGTCCATGAAAACCAGGGCATTGATCTCGGACACGTCTTCCAGGTCAAGGTCGTTCAGGGAGCATGCCTGCAGGCCGGCCGTTTCCAGGTAGTGCGCAGAATTCGGCGTCCCCAGGTAGGCAACTGTCCCTTCCCTGACTTTGTACTGCAGGTATTCCCGCGCCAGCATTCCCGATGAAATTATATTTTCAGAAGTAATGTCGAACAATCCGAGGCGGTGGTAGGACGCGGCCAGTTGTTCAGGGCTGCGGGATGCGTCATTGGTCAGCACATAGAACTCTTTGTTGTGCTCACGCAGGTATGCGAACGTATTTTCGATACCCGGAATGAGTGAGTTATAGGTTTTCAGAACTCCGAACGCGTCAAAGAAAACGACTTTGTACCTGGAGATGACCGATTTAAAATCATTAAGTTCCATTCTGGGACAGCAACAAGATGGTTAAAGAGAACAAGCAGCCCGAAAATACCTGAAATTCAGATGGAACCCAAAAAATCAGCAAACCGCTTTCGGAGTTTTGATGGATAAGGCCACTTCTGCCAGGAAGGCGGGGTCTCTCTCCAGCGCGTTTCCAACCACAATCACATCGGCTCCGGCCTCCAGCGCGAGCAGTGCTTTGGCGACAGTATCAATGCCTCCGCCCACAATAAGCGGTATTTGAGTGGCCTGACGGACTGCCCGGATCATGGGAGCGGGAACGGGGTGCAGGGCGCCGCTTCCGGCATCCAGAAAGAGATAATGGAGTCCCAGCATTTCTCCCGCTAACGCGGTGCAGGCGGCAATATCGGGCTTGTCGGAAGGGATGGGGATCGTGTTGCTGATATACGACACAGTGGTTGTCCGGCCGCTTTCGATCAATAGGTAACCGGTCGGGAGGATCTCCAGGTTGCTTTTTTTCAGCAGCGGGGCGGCCGTGACATGCTGTCCGATTAAAAATTCAGGATTGCGGCCCGAAATAAGGCTTAGCAGCAGAATCGCATCGGCAGAAGGGGTAATATGCAGGCTGTTTCCGGGAAACAGGACAGTCGGGATATCGGTGTACTCCCGGATCTGGCCGATCAGCCGGTCCATTTGATAGTGCGTGATCAGGCTTCCTCCTATAAAGAAAAAGTCGACCCCGTGGTGCATTGCCTGGGCAAGGAATGCCGGTAGTTGCTCCCACACTACTTTATCCGGGTCCAGCAGTACGGCAAGCGATTTCCGGCCTTCCTGATGTTTTTGTAAGAGAATAGCTGCTATGTTACTCCTGACTTTCAAGATCTGATGGTTTTTCTGCAACAACAAAATCGGTTACTTTCTTTTTGGCCCATGCCATTGCTGCCGCCCAAAGGATACTCTGAAAGGCATTCCCTACACTAAAGCCGGCCTGGCGGGAAACCTCCGGTTTCCTGCGTACTGCGGTATCACTTTTTCTATCTTCGTCTGCTGCCGGCAGCACCAGCTCCATCAGTCCGTAAACACCCAGGATAATTCCGCTGATCACTGCTGCTTTTTTTCCGTAGTCGATGGCATCTTCTTTTACCTCGAGCCATTGACTGTTTAATTGCTCCTTGTACTGTTCCAATCGTTCACTGAGAACTTGTTTTTCTTCCACCGTACGGGATGAAAAGGGGGAGGTTATTTTGTTGGAATCTATTTTCATAGTGCATTAACAACAAGGGTGGATGGCCAATTTTTCTCAAAAATAACGATTCGGTACAAATAGTGATGGTTTGTTTTCGAAATAATCAGGAGAAGAGTCCTATTTTTTTAGGATATTTTCTAGAAGGTAGCGGAGCAGCCGGATAAAGGGTTTCCGGAAAACAAGGCAAAGCAGTAAGCTCAGGCTAAAAAAACCGATTATGATCAGGTAGCCGGCATAGGGATTCTGCAGCACCTGGTTCAGGTAGTTGGCCAGCAGCAACAAAAGGAAGGTGAGAATGACGACCGTCAGGGAGAGGACCAGCGCAATGTAAATCATCTGGAGAATGATTTTTTCAATCCGCTCCCTGGTCTCCACCTGAAACAGGTTAATTCTTGTTTCCAGGAACTCAAAGAGTGTATCCCGGATTTCTTCCAGTTGTTTGATCATAATGGTTCAGATTAATGATTACAAGCCTGTTTCCCGGCCTAGTCCAGAAACAAGCCCAATGCCCATGACACCAGTGCGACCACGATACTGAAAAACAACGCCGGGAAAAAACCGGCAACAGTGAAGCCGGCTACCAGGTAATCGGTAATGTACACGATAAAAACATTGACCACCAGGTAAAAGATACCAAGGGTAAGGATGGTGATGGGCAATGCCAGCAATTGTAAGACAGGCTTTAGAAACGTGTTGAGGAGCCCGAAGACAATGGCAACAACAAGTGCATCCACCGTAGTGTCCAGTGTGACGCCGTCTATTATTTTTCCCGCAACCAATACGGCAAGCGTGCTGATGACTAATCGAATAAGTAGTCGCATAACAGGATGGTTGATAAAGTTGACCGATCAGGCTTTATGCCTGCTACGAAGTAAATCAATTACCTCGTCTAAATCAACGTTTTTTTGTTCTAAAAGAATGAGCAGGTGAAAAAGAAGGTCGGCTACTTCGTTTTTGAAAAGATCGTCGTCAGCGTCTTTTGCCTCGATTACTACTTCAACGGCCTCTTCACCTACTTTTTGGGCAATCTTATTAATGCCCTTCGAGAAGAGTTGACTGGTATAAGAGGAGTCGGAAGGTGCTTGTTTGCGGTTACGGATCACCTTCTTCTGAAGGTAATTCAGGAACAGGGCTTTGCCTTCATTGGAGTCTTCAAAGCACGTGGCGGCCCCGGTATGGCAGGTGGGTCCGGCGGGGACCGCTTTGATAAGGATCGTGTCGCCGTCGCAGTCGCTCAGAATGTCCTGTACATCCAGATAGTTGCCGGAGGTTTCTCCTTTCACCCACAGGCGTTGCTTGCTGCGGCTGAAAAATGTGACTTTGCCGCTCTCGCGGGTTTGCTGTAATGCCGCTTCATTCATGTAGCCAAGCATCAGTACATTGCCGGTAAGGGAATCCTGAATTACTGCGGGGAGTAACTGGTCCGGTGATTTTGAGAATTGTAGTTCCATGGTGGTATCAGGCGGCTTACAGCGTAAGCCGAACGGGAATGTTATGTTGATCTAAAAATTGCTTGAGTTCCGGAATGCCGATTTCATGAAAATGAAAAATACTGGCTGCCAGCCCTGCATCGGCCTTCCCGGTTGTAAAAACTTCCCGGAAATGTTCCATCGTGCCGGCGCCGCCCGAGGCGATTACAGGGACATGAACGGACTCTGATATCCGGGCCGTCAGTTCAAGTGCAAAACCTGCCTTGGTCCCATCGGTGTCCATGGAGGTGAGCAGGATTTCACCCGCGCCGCGTTCCACTACTTCATGGGCCCAGGGAATGGTATGCAGGGGGGTGGGTTTTCTGCCGCCATGGGTATGGACCAGGTCAGCGGCTTGCCCTGACGGGCTTTCGGCAGCCGGTACGAAGCGGGTATCGATCGCTACGACAATGCATTGGCTGCCAAACTCGCGGCTGAGCTGATTAATCAGATCCGGATCGCGTACGGCTGCTGAATTGATGGAAACCTTATCGGCTCCTGCATGGAGCAGCGCAGAAACATCGCCAATGGAAGTGATTCCGCCTCCTACCGTAAAGGGAATGTTAATGGTTTGTGCGACTCTTTTGACAAGATCAAGAAAAGTGCCGCGTCCCTCTACCGTTGCCGTGATATCCAGGTAAACCAGCTCGTCGGCTCCTTGTTCTGCGTACAGCTTTCCAAGCGCTACGGCGTCACCGGCGTCCCGGAGGTTGACAAAATTAACGCCCTTCACGGTGCGTCCGTCCTTTACATCCAGGCAGGGAATGATTCGTTTGGTGAGCATGTTGTTGCGAGGTCAGTTGGTTTGAAATGTCCCGAGGGCCTTCAGGGAGATACGGCCTTCATAGATAGCTTTTCCGACAATTACCCCGTAGAGGTTCATTGCTGCGAGCTTTTCCAGGTCGTTCTGGTCGCTAACCCCGCCGCTGGCAATAATATGCAGACCGGGGCATTTTTCCTGAAGGTTTTTATAGAGATCCAAAGAAGGGCCCTGCAGCAGCCCGTCTTTGGCGACGTCGGTGCTGATCGCATACCGGATGCCTTTTTCCATATAGGCATGCACAAAGTCGTACACGAAAAGGGCGGTGTCTTCTTCCCAGCCGCTTACGGCTACTTTTTCCTGACGGGCATCTGCGCCCAGAATGATGCGCTCGCCACCGTATTGCATGAGCCAGCTTTCAAATAATTCCGGGTTCTTGACCGCCACACTCCCGCCCGTTACCTGACGGGCGCCGCATTCAAAGGCAATTTTCAGGTCGTTATCCGATTGCACGCCTCCTCCGAAATCGATATGGAGGCGGGTTTTGGTTGCCAGGGTTTCCAGGACTTTCCAGTTAACGATCGCTTTGGCCTTGGCCCCGTCCAGGTCGACCAGGTGGAGCCGGGTCAGTCCTGCGTCTTCGAACTGGAGCGCCACCTCCAGCGGATGTTCGTTGTATATTTTTTTTTGAGCGTAATCGCCCTGGGTAAGGCGGACACATTTCCCTTCAATAAGATCGATGGCCGGAATAATTTGCATGGTTATGATACGATTTGAAATGAGGATAATTGCTTAAAGCCTGATTTGGAGAAAATCATCCAGCAGTTGCTGTCCGGCATCGCCACTGATTTCACAGTGAAACTGAGCGGCGTAAAAATTGTCCTTACGGAGCAGGGCGCTAAAGGGTTGCAGGTACTGACAGGTGGCAACGGTATATTCACAGACGGGGGCGGCATAACTGTGCACAAAATAAACGTACGCATTTTCCGGCAGCGACCGGGTAAGCGGACTGCGGTAGTCATATATCGTATTCCAGCCGATGTGCGGCACTTTGAATCCGGGTTGTGAGGGGAACCGTTGTACGTCCACATCAAAAATCCCCATACAGGTTGTATTGCCTTCCTCGGAATACCGGCACATGAGCTGCATGCCGATACAGGTGCCCAACACCGGCTGCTTTAAGGAAGGGATGAGCTTATCAAGGCCCTTGTCCCGCAGGTAGGCCATTGTGGTGCTCGCTTCTCCCACCCCGGGAAAGATGACATAATCGGCGGAGCGTATTTCTTCCTCGGCGTCTGTATACAGGCAAGCAACGCCAAGCCGCTCCAGGGCATAAATCACCGACTGAACATTCCCCGCGTTGTACTTAACAATAACTGTTTTCATTTTTATAGTCAGGAGTTCTTGTTAATGAGTTATGAATTATGAGTTATGAGTTATGAATTATGAGTTGATAGTAATGGGCTGTCAGGTAGGTGTTTTGTTTGTTTTTTTATCTATGATCAAGTTTCCAAACTAACGAAGCTCAGCGACCGCGCTTCGACGAGCTCAGCGACCACGCTTCGACGGGCTCAGCGACCGCACTTCGACGAGGCTCAGTGACCGCGCTTCGACGGGCTCAGCGACCATAATTCATAACTAAAAAAACCCGACTCTAGGAAGAACCGGGTTTCGGGATATTTGTATATTCAACCTTTATTCACAAAGTATTCAAAACAACAGCAGATCCTCCGAAACCTGATTACGATTTAGATGATGGTGATGCTGCGGGTATGTTCCTGAAATTAACATGCCGCGAAATTAATCAAAATTTGTCTAATTTTGCGCACTTGGATTAATATTTTCGTCCTTTTATGGCATTTTTAAGAGTAGTGGCAGCGCTTGTGGCAGTGGTTTCCGTAGCGGGATGCGGAGGTGGCCCGAATGAACGACACCCGGATTTGACCAACATTGAAGCGACCGTGCAGGTGGAGCGATTGGAGGAGGCGTTGTTTGCCTGTGAAAACGAAAGCCAGGTACTGGCGTTTCTCAGGAGGAACCCGGTTCTCCCGCAGGCCTGTTTTTCGGATTATCCGATGGGGGATTCTGCGCTTGCTGCCCTTCTTTACAAAAACATCTCCAATCCGGTACTCCGTGATTTTCGTCTGCAACTGGATTCTATCTTTTACCAGGTGCCGGAAAGCCTTGAAAAACCGCTCGCTAATGCCTTCAGACACTTGAAATATTATTATCCTGATTTTAAAGTGCCCAGGGTGCAGACCCTGGTGACAGGGTTTATGGGAAACGATCTGTATGTGTCGGATTCCCTGATTGTCATCGGACTGGATTATTTCGGAGGGCCTGAAGCCCGCTTTCGACCGGATGTGTTTGACTATCAATTACGACGTTACCAGGAACCTTACCTGGTCCCCGCTATTCTTTTCTTCCTGTCGCAGTCGTACAACCGAGCCGATCCCCGGGACCAGACGCTCCTGGCGGATATGGTCTGGTATGGCAAAGGGTATGAATTCGTAAAATACATGGCGCCGGATACCCCGGATAGTCTGATTATCGGTTTTTCAGGGCGGGACCTGCAGCGGATCTACGATTCGCAAACCGACATCTGGGCGCATCTGATTACCCATAAGCTGCTCTATGAAGCAGCGGAACAGAAAAAGCAGAAGTACGTCGGGGAGCGGCCATTTACAGCCGAAATCGGACAAGACGTGCCGGGAGGAATCGGACGGTGGGTGGGATGGCGGATTGTGAGCCTGTTCCTGGCTGAAAATCCTGCTATAACACTGCCCGAACTGATGAAAAACGATAATGCGAGACGCTTGCTGGAACAATCAGGGTACAAAGGGCAGGTAGATGAATGAGGAACGGTATTGCGGGATAAGTAAATAATAAGGGAGAAACCTGGAGGTTGTTGCAGAAGATGCTACATTTGACGCCCTCAGGGAGTGATAAGGGAATTATAAAAAGAGAGTAGTTGCAATGGCAAAACAAAGAGGGTTTGACCGGGGGCAGGAAAGTGACGGGAAGGTAGATGGAGTGCCCTTTTTCAGTACGCAGAAAATGAGTAAGGATGGACTGAAAAAGACCTTGCAGATTTTTCGCTATACATTACCTTATAAGGGTGTTTTCATACTCGGGTTTATATTTTTGGTGCTGGCTACCGCGACTTCGCTGGTATTTCCGAAGGCGATAGGAGCGGTGGTAGAAGTAATTGAAGGGAAAAGTGCCTACACCCTCAACCAGATCATATTGTTCCTGCTTGTTGTCCTTCTCCTGCAGGCTACGTTTTCTTTTTTTCGTATTTATTTGTTCACACGGGTCAGCGAAAGGGCCATGGCGGATGTCCGCCGCGATCTTTACAGCAAGATTATTACGCTGCCCATTACGTTTCTGGAACGCCACCGTGTAGGGGAGCTTACCAGCCGTATCACTACAGATGTGTCGTATCTGGATGGGGTGCTTTCGTTTACCCTGGCAGAATTATTCCGTCAACTGGCGACATTGCTTATCGGAACCGGCCTGTTGTTCTATACTTCCTGGAAGCTTACCCTGTTTATGCTGGCGACATTTCCGTTCATGGTAGTGGCGGCGGTTTTTTTCGGAAGGTATATCCGGAGGCTGTCCAAAAGAGCGCAGGATGAACTGGCACGGGCCAATGTTGTAGTAGAAGAAACATTACAATCTGTGCAGATCGTGAAGGCTTTTACGAATGAACCGCTCGAAATCAAACGGTACAGCAGCTCGCTGCAGAAGGTAGTGAAACTCCTGATGGAGGCCGCCACGTTTCGCGGGGCGTTTGTTTCGTTTCTGATTTTAGTCATGTCCGGGGGGATCATCGGGGTGATCTGGTTTGGGGCGACCCTGGTGCAGGAAGGCGAACTTGGAATGGCCGACCTGTTCACTTTTGTGGTTTATACGGCCTTTATCGGGGGGGCGATGAGTAGTCTGGGTGATATGTATGCACAGATTAACCGGACTATCGGCGCCTCAGAACGGGTATTGGAAATACTGGAGGAAACTTCTGAAATTGATGTGGAACTTGCAGCGGAGCCGGTCACAGTCAGAGGGGCCGTGACTTATAGCAATGTCCGCTTTTCGTATCCCGCCCGGAAAGATATAGAAGTACTGAAGGGGATCTCGCTGAACATTCGTGCCGGAGAAAAAATAGCCCTGGTCGGTTACAGCGGAGCGGGCAAGTCGACCATGGTGCAGCTGCTGATGCGGTTTTATGACCTGGAAAACGGTGAAATCAGCATCGACGGGAAATCGATTGCCGCTTACGGATTAACCGAATTACGGAAAAACATTGCGGTAGTTCCTCAGGAAGTCATGCTGTTTGGGGGGACGATCCTGGAAAATATTGCCTATGGCCGGCCGGGTGCCAGCTTTGAAGCTATTTACGAGGCAGCCCGGAAAGCGCATGCCCTGGAGTTTATCGAGTCTTTCCCTGAAAAGTTCGAAACCATTGTAGGCGAGCGCGGCGTGAAACTATCAGGCGGCCAGCGGCAGCGGGTGGCCATCGCGCGTGCTATTCTGAAAGACCCGAGAATACTGATACTGGATGAAGCTACCAGTTCCCTGGATGCCGAGTCGGAAAAGCTGGTACAGGCCGCTTTGAACGAGCTGATGGAGAACAGAACGACTATTGTCATCGCCCACCGCCTGGCAACCATTCGCCGGGTGGACACGATTTATGTGATCCGGGAAGGGAAAATAGCAGAATCAGGAAAGCACGCTGAACTGGTACTGATTGAGGACGGCCTGTATGCCAATCTGATAAAACTACAATTCGAAGCCGTTACGTCCGAATAACCGGAGGGGAAAAATACAGAAAAATTGAAGACATTCTTTGAAACACAGAAGGCGACTGCCAACGAAGCGGAGCAGGTGGCCCGGCTCCGCTTTAATACGCTGGCACTGGCACGGACCGGTATTTTTTTAGCGTTTTTAATCGCTCTCTGGATAGGGGCCCGGGTCGATACGGCGGCCTATTGGGTCGCCGGGATAGCGCTCGTGGCCTTTCTGCTGCTGATGCGGAAGCAGGATGCGGTCCGGAGGGAACGGGATTATCAACGAAATGTCCAGACCGTTAACGAGGACGAAGGGAACCGCCTCTCGTTTATCTTCAACAGGGAAGATACCGGGTTGCACTACCTGGAAAAAGACCACGGGTTTGCCGGTGATCTGGACATTTTCGGGAGCCACTCGCTCTACCGGCTGCTCAATCGTACGCAAACCGCAGAAGGGAGCGCCAGGCTGGCGGAATGGCTGGTGCGGCACGCCTCTCTGGAGGAAGTCCTGCAGCGCCAGGAAGCAGTGAAGGAAAGCCGGAGTGATGCTGCATGGAGGCAGCATTGGCAGGCCACAGCCTTGTTGCATCCGCAGGCTGCGCAGCAGATAGGCGGGCTGCGGACCTGGGTAACGACGCCCATGGACCCTGCACTACGGAAAGGATTACGCTGGAAGTGGTGGGCGGTGGTGACGGTCGTGCTGCTGTTGGGGTGGATTTTACAAGTCCTCCCGTTCTGGCCGGCAGGATTTGCCCTTGTCGGGAATGGGTTGATTGTGCGACGGTATGGCGAAAAAGTAAAATTACTCACCGGACAGACCTATCAGCTGGGCCGGACACTGGTAGCGTATGCAGAGCTGCTCGGAATCGCCGAAGTCATTCCCTTTCGGACCAGGTGGTGGAAAGCGAGACAAAACCAGGGAGCTTCCAAAGCGCTGCGTCAACTGGGGGGCGGGTTCAGCCGGCTGGACTTCCGGCTGAACGCCTTCTTTACCCTTTTTGTGGGGTTTCCGCTCTTATGGGATTTGATTTGCCTGGATTTCCTGGAAAAATGGAAGGAAAAACACCAGGGACAACTAGCACGCTGGCTGGCCTGCCTGGCGGATATTGAAGCCTTGAACAGCCTGGCGGGCTATGCATTTGCCGATCCGGAACTTACACTGCCGCAGGTAGCATGGAGTGACGCGCTTGAAATCCGGGCCAGGGAGATGGGACATCCGCTGATTCCGGCAGCCAAAAGGGTCCGCAATGATTTTGAGCTGTGCGGCACGGGCCATACAGTACTGATTACGGGATCGAATATGTCGGGTAAAAGTACCTTTCTTCGTACCGTTGGGCTGAACCTCGTGCTGGCACAGGCCGGCTCTGTGGTGCCCGCCCGGCAGCTTACCTGTTCACAGCTGCGTGTTTTCAGCAGCATGCGTACCCTGGATTCGCTGGAGGAAAGCACTTCTTCCTTTTATGCCGAGTTGAAACGGTTGCGGAGGCTGCTGGAAACGGCCGGAGAGGACGGGGCCGTCCCTGTATTTTACCTGCTGGATGAAATTCTGAAAGGAACCAATTCCGCCGACCGGCACCGGGGAGCGGAGGCGTTAATCCGGCAGCTGCATCCGCTGCCTGCCTCCGGGATGGTTTCTACCCATGATCTGGAATTGGGAGAATGGGGGGAAAGCCAGGCGTATGTGCACAACTATCATTTCAGGTCCGAGATTGAAAGCGGGGAACTGCGATTCGACTACCGGCTGCATAAGGGTATTTGCCAGAGCTTCAATGCCTCCGCGCTGATGCGGATGATGGGAATTAATATCGGGCCCGATGGTGAGAAATAACCGGCGGCCGCCTTATTCCTACAAAATCAATTTACACCAATTACTCGTATTATATGGCCAGATACATCGCTGCAATTGATCAAGGGACGACCAGCACCCGGTGCATCCTTTTCGATAAAAGAGGAACTATTGTATCGACCGGACAGAAGGAACATCAGCAATTGTACCCGCAACCCGGCTGGGTAGAGCATCATCCCGATGAAATATGGAAGAACACGCTGGAGGTAATCGCCATGGCCCGGATACAGGCGTCGGTGGCCGCCACCGATATTGCTGCCATCGGGATCACCAACCAGCGGGAAACGACGGTCGTCTGGAACAAGAGAACCGGAAAACCCTATTACAACGCCATCGTCTGGCAAGATACCCGGACAGGGGATTACGTTGCTGCGCTGGAAAAAAAGGGCGGCGCCGATCAGTTCAGGCAGCTGACCGGGTTGCCTGTTGCAACCTATTTCAGCGGTCTGAAGTTAAAATGGCTGCTGGAAAATGTGGAAGGACTGCGTGCGGACGCCGAAAAAGGAGAAGCGCTCTTCGGAACGATCGATACCTTTCTGATCTGGCATCTGACAGGGGGCGTTCACGGAGGAATCCATGTGACCGATGTCACCAACGCAAGCCGTACCCAGCTGATGAACCTGCGGACACTCGAGTGGGACGAAGGGATGTTGCAGGAATTTGGCGTGCCCCGGCAGATGCTTCCGGAAATCAGGAGCAGCAGCGAGGTTTATGGTCATATGCACTCCGAAGTGCTGCCCGGTGTGCCGGTGGCAGGCAATTTGGGCGATCAGCATGCGGCCCTGGTAGGACAGGTGTGCTTTGAACCGGGTATGGCGAAAAACACGTACGGTACCGGCTGTTTCCTGGTTATGAATACAGGAAGCGACCTGCGCGTCTCGGAGAACGGCCTGCTCTCTACCGTCGCCTACAAATTCGGGGATCAGCCCGTACAGTATGCATTGGAAGGAAGTGTGGCGATCAGCGGGGCGCTTGTACAATGGCTTCGGGACAACCTCGGGCTCATCAAAGAAAGTAAAGACATCGAATCCCTTGCCGCGACGGTAGCCGATAACGGCGGTGCGTATTTTGTGCCGGCTTTTTCAGGACTCTATGCACCGTACTGGCGGAACGACGCCCGGGGAGTGATTGCCGGACTGACCCGTTATGTCAATAAAGGACACATTGCCAGGGCTGTCCTGGAAGCAACCGCCTACCAGACCGTCGACGTGGTCCGTGCGATGGAACAGGATTCAGGAATTCCGCTCTCGTCGTTACGGGTGGACGGCGGTATGGTTGCGAACCAGTTATTGATGCAGTTTCAGGCCGATATGCTGGATGTGCAGGTAGTGGCCCCGTCCGTCACCGAAACGACTGCACTCGGCGCTGCCTATGCGGCAGGACTGGCAGTAGGTTTCTGGGAGAACACCGATGCCTTAACAGCCAACTGGCAGTCAGGAGCCACGTGGAGCGCCGATATGGATAATACCACACGCATACGGCTTTATAAGGGCTGGAAAAAGGCAATCGAAAAATCCTTTGACTGGGCGTAGGGGAGAGGATTCCGCTGCAGGAGCCCTGTTCCGACTATTTATAATTAATATATACTCACGGCGTCTATTACTTCAACGGTTTATTTGTTGGGCTGTTTGATCACAAGATGTTAATTTCGCGGGTGCTGCGGCTTCCCTGGCGGCGATGTCGCAGGAAGCCGCAGCACTTTACAGGTTTTGCCTAGGATCAATATTCGTTTGGAATGCATAAACTGAAACTTAAAAAGCCGCTGGCCTTCTTCGATCTGGAAACCACAGGTATTAGTATTGTTCGGGACCGGATCGTGGAAATTTCTATTGTAAAGGCGCTTCCCAGCGGCAGCCTGGAGGTAAAGACCCATCGGGTTAACCCGGGGATTCCCATTCCGCTCGAGTCCAGCCTGATTCACGGCATTTATGATGAGGATGTCAAAGATTGTCCGGCGTTCAAAAGTCTTGCCAAAAATGTTCTTGCCTTTCTGGAAGGATGCGACCTGGCCGGGTTCAACAGTAACCGGTTTGATATTCCCCTGCTGGTGGAAGAATTTCTGCGGGCCGGGGTCGATTTTGACGTGAAAAACCGGAAAATGGTAGACGTTCAGCGTATTTTCCACCTGATGGAACCTCGTAATCTGACAGCAGCCTATAAATTCTATTGCGGGAAGGATTTAACCGATGCGCACAGTGCCGAAGCAGATGCCCGGGCCACGTATGAAATCCTGAATGCACAGGTAGAGCGGTATGAAGGAGTGGAAATCAAAGGCGATAAGGGGCTGCCGGTAACGCCTGTCGTGAATGATATCAGCGCCCTGCATGCACTTACCTCCACCCGGATGGTGGACTTCGCGGGAAGGATGGTTTACAATGGAAAAGGAGAGGTGGTGTTTAATTTTGGAAAACATAGCGGTAAGCGGGTGGCAGACATCCTGAAGAGCGAGCCCTCTTACTTTGATTGGATCATGAAAGGCGACTTTTCGCTCGATACAAAACGTAAACTCACCGAAATTCGCTTACAAGGACTGAAACAACCGTGAGCAACAGTTGCTGCAAGTGGTAATTATATATAAATTTGCCAGCGGATTCACTATCGTTGTTAACCAAGCACATTTAAGGAATAATTATGTTTCCATCCCCAGTTCCTCCCCCTGATATCCCGGAAGTCATCCGGCTTATCCCGTTACACTATTACCTGTTCCTGAGCACAGCGTTGTTTGTGATCGGGATCATCGGAGTACTGACGCGCCGGAACGCAATTATTATTTTCATGTCTGTGGAATTGATGCTGAATGCGGTGAACCTGTTGCTGATTGCTTTTTCGTCCTACCGTTCGGATCCTTCCGCACAGGCATTTGTATTCTTTATCATGGCGGTGGCAGCAGCGGAAGTTGCGGTCGGCCTGGCCATTATTGTAATGATTTACAGGAATACACGTACTACGGATATTGGTTTCCTGAATAAACTTAAATGGTAATCCGTTCGCTTATGCCCGTTTCATTACTTGTTCTGATTCCACTGCTGCCATTACTTGGCTTTCTTATTAACGGACTGGGTTTTAAGTATGTACCTAAAGGGGTGGCCGGGATAACCGGTACACTGGCAGCTTTGGGGAGCTTCGCTTTGTCCGTCTATGTGTTTTTCGCTTTTCAATCAGCGGCCGCTATTACCGGCAATACGGATCCATTGCTTATACCCTTGTTCGACTGGATCACTGTCAATACCCTCTCCATTCCCTTTTCCTTTCAGATCGATCAGCTTTCGTTGCTGATGTTGCTGATCATTACGGGAGTAGGGTCATTGATCCATATTTATTCCCTGGGCTACATGAGCCGGGACGAAGGATTCGGGAAGTTTTTTGCCTACCTGAACCTCTTCCTGTTTTTCATGCTGCTGCTGGTCATGGGCTCCAATTATGTCATCATGTACATAGGCTGGGAAGGGGTTGGACTCTGTTCCTACCTGCTGATCGGTTTCTGGAACAAAAACACGGCATTCAATAATGCCGCCCGGAAAGCCTTTATTATGAACCGCGTGGGGGATTTGGGTTTCCTGCTCGGGATGTTCGGGATTATCATGGCTTTCGGGACCGTAGAATATACCGAAGTTTTCCGCAAGGCATCGGCGCTTGCTATCGGCGATCCGGTCGTGGTCACTATTACGTTGCTGCTGTTTATCGGAGCAATGGGGAAATCGGCGCAGATTCCGCTGTATACCTGGCTGCCGGACGCAATGGCCGGGCCAACCCCGGTGTCGGCGCTGATTCACGCTGCGACAATGGTGACGGCGGGCATTTACATGGTCATCCGCTCGAATGTGCTGTATGTACTGGCGCCGACCTCTATGGAGGTGGTAGCGGTGATCGGTGCGGCGACGGCCCTTTTGGGAGCTTCCATCGGGCTGCTGCAGAATGATATTAAAAAGGTACTGGCATACTCAACGGTGAGCCAGCTGGGGTATATGTTTATTGCGCTGGGCGTGGCGGCGTTTTCCGCCTCCATGTTCCACGTCATCACGCACGCCTTCTTCAAAGCACTGCTGTTCCTGGGCGCCGGGAGTGTCATCCATGCCATGTCAGATGAACAGGATATCCGTAAAATGGGCGGGTTGCGTCAAAAACTTCCCATTACGTTTATCACCTTCTTTATTGCTACCTGGGCTATTTCCGGGCTGCCCCCGTTTGCCGGGTTCTTTTCCAAAGATGAAATCCTGGCTCATGCGTTTGAGCACAATAAATTGCTCTGGGTGCTGGGGGTGATCGGTTCGATCATGACGGCCTATTATATGTTCCGGTTGCTGTTCCTTACCTTTTTCGGTAGTTTCAGGGGGACTTCCGAACAACAGCATCACCTGCACGAATCGCCGGCTTCAATGACGATTCCGTTGGTGATCCTGGCGGTGTTGTCTGTGGCAGGCGGGTTGATCGGGGTGCCTGAGGCGCTGCATGGGAGTCATCAGTTAGCCGCTTTCATGAGCCCGCTGTTTGACGGGGCACGGCAACTGAACCCGGAACTGCTGGCGCCCACTACCCTGAGCCATGCTACGGAATATGCGCTCATGGGAGTTTCGGTAGCGGCAGCGGCGATAGCGGCGATTGCAGCCTATGTCGTTTACGTGAAGCGGGGGGCGGTTCCTGCTCCCGAAACGGAAACCCGCACCGGGCTGCAAAAGCTGGTTTATAACAAGTATTATGTGGACGAATTATATGATACCGTGTTTGTGAAACCGATGCGCGCCTTGTCCGATATTTTGTGGAGTTTCGGGGAATTCGTAATTGACCTGGTGGTGGATGGAACCGGGGCGCTGATTGGGTTTTTATCACGGCAGGCACGGAAATTCCAGACAGGGTTTGTGGGATACTATGTGTTTGTAATGGTACTGGGAATGGTACTCCTGTTATTCTGGAATTTGCTATTAAATAAATAAACTCCTGGTTGCAGCGCGTGCAACGCGGGTGCAACGGAACGTTCCGGCCTGGTGGAACCGGGTCTTTGACAGCGCATTAAAATAAGAATATGCTTACCTTACTTTTGATCTTAATCCCGTTGGCTGCCGCTGCAATTACTTTTTGGCTCGGCGGGCAACATGCGAAACAAATAGCGCTGGTGGGGGCGCTGGCAGGATTGGCTGCCGCTATAGCGGTCTGGAGCCAGTTTGACCCTGCAGCCGGGACACAGTTCGGATTCCGGTATCCCTGGATACAATCCATGGGGATTTCGTTTGCCGGAGGGATAGACGGGATCAGTATGGTACTGGTGCTGCTGACTGCGTTTCTGACTCCTTTCATTATTTTATCAACGTTCGGGCGTCCCTATAAGAACCCGGCGGCCTTTTACGCGTTAATCCTGTTTATGGAAGCGGCTATGATCGGGGTTTTCGTGGCCACGGATGCGTTCTTGTTTTACCTGTTTTTCGAAGCAGCCCTGCTCCCCATTTATTTCCTTGCTGCGGTCTGGGGAGGGGTTAACCGCCGGGCGGTGACGTTTAAGTTCTTTGTCTATACCATGTTTGGCAGCCTGTTTATGCTGCTGGGGCTGATTTACCTGTACTTTCAGACCCCCGGTTACCATTCGACCGATATTACGGCCTTTTACAACCTGCAGCTCTCGGCCAAAGAACAAGGCTATCTTTTCTGGGCCTTTTTCCTGGCTTTCGCCATTAAGATGCCCCTGTTTCCGTTCCATACCTGGCAGCCCGACACGTATGTGGAGGCGCCGGCACCGGCCACCATGCTGCTTTCCGGGATTATGCTGAAAATGGGGGTCTACGGGCTGATCCGTTTCCTGCTTCCGGTTGCACCGCTCGGCATGGAGCAGTGGGGAGGGCTGGCCATAGGGTTGTCGGTTACCGGGATTATCTACGGATCGGTGATCGCGGTTCAGCAGCGGGATATGAAGCGTCTGCTGGCCTATTCTTCGTTTGCACACGTAGGACTGATGGCGGCCGGGATCATTTCCGCCACTGCCAACGGGCTGCAGGGTGCGCTGATTCAATCGCTGTCGCACGGGATCAATGTGGTTGGATTGTTTTTTATTGTTGAAATCATCAGCTCCCGTACCCAAACCCGGTATCTCAGTGAATTGGGCGGGATCGCCCGGCGGGCTCCGCAGCTATCGGTAGCGTTGATGCTGCTCTTGCTGGGAAGCATCGCCTTGCCGCTCACCAACGGTTTTATCGGGGAATTTCTTTTATTGTTGGGGGTTTATCAGTACAGCCCCTGGTTAGGTGCAGTGGCCGGGATCAGTATCATACTGGGAGCCGTTTACATGTTCCGGCTTTTTCAAAAGGCAATGTTGGGAGAACAAAGCGAGAAAACGGCCGCATTTGCGGATTTAAGCTGGTCTGAACGGGCCGTGCTGCTGCCTTTGGGAGCAATGGTCCTTTGGATCGGGGTATACCCGCATACCTTCTTAAAGATTACCGAACCGGCGGTTAACCAGATTTTGCGGATAGTCGGCGGCAATTAGGGAAGCGCCTGCTGCCTCCGGTAGAAAAGAAAGTTGATAAAATTAAAAGCTAAAGATGGCAGCTTGCTGCCAGCAGCCTGTAAAATATGTACCCGATTGTTCTATTGTCGCTTCTTGGAATAGTAGTCTTGTTTCTTGGCTTTTCCAAGTCCAAGCATGTGTTGCTGCCGGCAACCCTGTTGTTTATACTACTGGCGTTTGTGAGTGGCTTTACAGATTGGGGTAAGGGGGAAATTCTCTATTTTTTCGACATGCTTCGGGTGAATAACCTGACAATCGCGCTGGGAGCAATTACCATGATATCCGCGTTTATGATCGTAGCGATGACCGGGGGTTTCCAGGATGAGGAGGAAGCGGAGCCTGCGGAATATTTTACCCTGATGCTGTTCTCGCTGGTGGGAGCCCTGATGATGATCGGCTTTGAGCACATGATCATGCTCTTTCTGGGGGTGGAGATTTTGTCAATCGCCATGTATGTGCTGGCAGGTACTGAAAAAAGGAACCTGAGGTCAAACGAAGCGGCTCTGAAATATTTCCTTATGGGCGCTTTTGCTTCCGGGATCATGCTTTTCGGAATGGCGTTGCTGTACGGCGCCACCGGGTCCTTCAAGATGGAAGGATTGAAGGCGTATGCCTTGGTCAATGCAGTGGGAACGCACTCGTATCTGTTTTATTCCGGTTTGATTCTGTTATTGGTGGGGATGCTGTTTAAAGTATCTGCGGCTCCTTTCCATTTCTGGACACCGGATGTGTACGAAGGAGCGCCGACTATTTTTACAACGTTCATGGCAACGGTTGTGAAAACGGCGGGGATTGCCGCTATCTTCAGGCTGCTGTCGGAGGCGTTTGCCGGGATCCATGCGTATTGGTGGATTTCACTGGCCGCAGTCACTGTACTCACTTTACTGATCGGGAACATCACTGCGGTGTACCAGCGCAGCTTTAAACGGATGATGGCCTATTCCAGTATTTCACATGCCGGGTACCTGCTGATCGCGCTGACCGCGCTTACGGAAAAGTCGGGACTGGCCGTGTTGTTTTACCTGCTTGCTTATGCGATGGCAACCATCATGGCCTTTGGGGTGATGATCCTGGTATCGAAGGTACAGCCATTGCGGGAGGATGGGCAGCCCGAGGAGTCTTTCGAGATGTTCAACGGGCTGGCGGTAAAAAATCCGTTGCTGGCGTTTGTAATGACGGTATCGATGTTGTCGCTGGCCGGGATTCCGCTGACCGCCGGCTTTTGGGGGAAATTCCTGATTTTCAGTACGGCGGTGGAACGGGGAATGGTCTGGCTGCTGGTGATTGCCGTGCTGATGTCGGTTGTAGGGTTGTTCTACTACTTCCGGGTCATTATAGCAAGTTACTTACGGGAAGGAGAGACCGGTAAAATCAGGGTGGCGCCTTTTTACAAAATTGTGCTGATTGGCGCTACTATCGTGCTGCTGGTATTTGGTCTCGCGCCGGGTCTGCTGGAGAGCGTGTTATAAGCGTTGTAATTCAATTCTTGTTTTTGGCCGAATTTCGATAGTTTTGTGTCGAGATTCAAAGTTCGATAGTGTGCCGTTTACTCTGCTGATCTTTCTGGTAGCTGTTCCCGCCTTCGTCATCGTGGGTGTGTACCTGGAACGGAAGGTTTCTGCTTTCATTCAGGATCGCATGGGACCTATGGAGGTTGGTAAATGGGGAATGCTCCAGTTGTTTGCTGATTTGATCAAGCTCCTTCTGAAGGAGGATATCGTCGCCAGAGCCGTAGACCGCAAACTGTTTCTGCTGGCGCCGGTGGTGATTTTTACGGCCGTTTTTGCCGGCTATGCGGTGCTGCCCCTTGCCCCGGACCTGGCAGGGTCATCCGCGACCGTAGGGGTATTCTTTCTGCTTACGATTGTTTCAGTAGATGTATTGGGCCTGTTGATGGCGGGATGGGGATCCAACAATAAATACTCGTTGCTGGGAGCTATCCGGGCGGTAGCGCAAATGATTTCCTACGAAATACCGCTAACCTTGTCGGTGTTGTGTGTGGTCATGTTATGCCAGACACTCAATTTGCAGGAAATCAGTTTTCTGCAGGGAATTTATAGTCCGGAAACCAACTATCTCTTCGGGCTGAAGGCGCTGAATATCGATGTTACGCAGGTCGGTGGTTTCCTGACCTGGAACATTTTCCGGAACCCTTTTCTCCTGATTGCCTACGTGGTCTTTTTTATAGCCTCGCTGGCGGAGTGCAACCGGGCCCCGTTCGACATCCCCGAAGGTGAATCCGAGTTGGTGGGAGGGTTTCATACGGAGTATTCCGGGATGCGCTATGCGTTATTGATGCTTTCGGAATATGGGATGATGCTGCTGGTATCGCTATTGGGGGCGATCTTGTTTCTGGGGAGCTGGAATACTCCCTTGCCGAACATCGGTCCTGTTAAACTGGCGGAATGGACCAGCGGAGCGCCGGGAACGGTAATGGGCTATGCGACGGGTATTTTCTGGCTGTTGTCGAAGGCGCTCGTGGCTGTGGTGGTACAGATGTGGGTACGCTGGACACTGCCGCGCCTGCGGGTAGACCAACTGATGTACCTGGGGTGGAAGGTACTGACCCCTCTGGGATTGGTGCTGTTTTTTATCACAGGGGTTTGGCGGTTGCTGGGAGTGTAATAGTGCCGGCAAAAGGTACACAGCAGGTTATTTTTGTTTCGAATGAATATGAAGGAGCAGGTACTTAAAAATAGTGGAACGAATAAAAGAACTGAAAACCGGGGCGGTAAAACCGGCGTACTGATCGCGAACCTGGGAACCCCGGACTCTACCGGTACAGCGGATGTACGGAGGTATCTGAGGCAGTTCCTGATGGACGGCCGGGTAATGGATATTCCGTATTGGACGCGCTGGTACCTGGTTAACCTGATTATTGCCCCCTTTCGCGCCCCGAAATCGGCTGCGGTGTATAAGAAGGTCTGGCTGTCGGAAGGCTCGCCCCTGAAGGTGTACGGGTATGCGGTGGAGCAGCAATTACAGGCAACCCTGGGGCCGGAGTACCTTGTCAAATTGGGCATGCGTTACCAGAACCCGTCGATAGCGTCCGCTTTGCAGTCGTTTCAGCGGGAAGATATGGAACGGATTATTGTGGTTCCGTTTTTTCCGCAGTATGCTTCTGCCACTACCGGTTCCATTCATGAGGAAGTCATGAGGGTGCTGCAGCGCTGGCAGATTATTCCGGAACTGTCGTTTGTCAATAGTTTTTTTGATCACCCGGGCCTCATCCGGGGATTTGTGGATTCGGCCGGGAAGTGGCTGGGGCAGGATACGTATGAGCATTATGTGTTCAGCTACCATGGCCTTCCGGAACGGCAGCTGCGCAAGGCATATGTAACAGGCCATGATTGTGAGAAGAGCGGATGCCGGAAGGCGCTTACGGTCTCCAACCGGCATTGTTACCTCGCGCAATGTTTCGAAACCACCCGGCTGATCAGCAATGAACTGAATATCCCGGAAGACCGGCGTACGACTTGCTTTCAGTCCCGTTTGGGGAAGGAACCCTGGATCCAGCCCTATACGGAGGATAAAGTAACGGAACTGGCGGCACAGGGTGTGAAAAAGGTGCTGGCGTTCTCGCCGGCTTTTGTAGCGGATTGCCTGGAAACCACCGAGGAAGTAGGTGTCGAATACCGGGATTTATTTCTGGAAAAGGGCGGACAAACCTGGGACCTGGTTGAAAGTTTGAACGCCAGTAAAATTTGGATTGATACGTTGGCGGACTTGGTTTGGAAGGCTTGAGGGGGTATCGGCTATCGGAAATCGGCAGTCAGCGATTAGGTGTTAGGTTTTTTGGGGGGGCTGATTGGTTGAAAAAGTAGAGACAATTATTATTTATCGGTGTAAGTCCGGGTGGTGTGGCGCCGGCGCGACTTTTTTAGGATCAGACTATGCTGCCGAAAAATACTGAAAACTAAATTTTGTACACGTGAAAATAGCCATCATCTCGACCTCTTCCCGGAAGGGAAGTAATTCCTTGAAAGCGGCGCGCTATGCGCAGTCGCTTTTAGCGGAAATGGGGAAGCACACAATCAAACTGGTAAGTTTTGAAGGAGCGGATATCCCGATGATCGGTCGTGACGAAGTGCGTCCGGATCAGCTTACGGCTTTTCAGAAAAAGCTGACAGAGGCCTGGGCTGAGGCCGAGCTGGTCGTGTTTACTGTTCCGGAATATAACTGGATCACCAGCGGCGAGCTGATCAATGCCATGCACCAGCTCGGTACGAATGCGTTTGCACATTTATTCGAGAATAAGGTTTTTGCCCTTATCGGGGTCTCCAATGGAAGAGGAGGAAGGAGGCCTTGCCTGGAAATCGGTATCCTGCTCAACAAGCTGATCAGCTTTTTAAACCGGCAGTCGGTGGTTTCCCCCAAGATTTTCGAATCGCACGAAACCCAGAAGAACCTGGATGAAAAGGGTGTTCCCACCGGTAATCGGATTTACGACAAGGGGATCGCAGATTTTCTGACCTATAGTCTGTCCCTGGCCGAAAGATGGCACGCTTAAAGCCGCCTTTCTTTTTCGTAGATAGCGACCAGGGTATCGACTGCATAATCTACCTCTTCTTTCGTGGTATACTTCCCGAAAGAAAAGCGTACGCTGGGACGTTCGGAATCTTTTGAAATGGCCTGCAGCACATGGGAGCCTATTTCGGTGCCGCTGGTGCAGGCGCTTCCGCCGGATGCCGATATGCCGGCAATGTCCAGGTTAAACAATAACATGTCGTTGATCGCGGTTATCGGAAGGGATACATTGAGGACGGTATACAGACTTTTTTCCGGGTCGGCAGAAAGACCGTTAAAAGTAACTCCCGCTATCCGGGCCAGCAGCTGGTCCCGCATGTGGAGTTTTAAAGCAAGTATCCGGCTTCGCAATGCCGCCATATCGCGATAGGCGATCTCCAGCGCCCTGGCAGCGCCTGCGATACCATAGCTGTTTTCGGTTCCCCCGCGCATGTTCCGTTCCTGGGCCCCGCCGTGCAGAAACGGAGGGATGCGTATTCCCGCGCGCTGGTAAAAAAAACCGACGCCTTTAGGGCCGTGGAACTTGTGGGCGGCTCCTACGATAAAATGGGCTTTTAATTGTTGCACGTCGTGAACATAATGACCCATGGTCTGAACGGTATCGGTATGAAAAAGGGCATCATGCGCTTCACAGAGCGCTCCAATAGCCTGAATATCATACAAGTTGCCAATTTCGTTGTTGCCGTGCATGAGCGAAACCAGGGACCGGGCAGACGTCCGGAGCAAGTGCTCCAAATGCTCCAGGTCCAGCTCGCCGTCCGCATTGACGTTGACCATGCTCAGCTCGATTTGTCCTCTTTGCTGCAGGTATTGCAACGTATGCAACACGGCGTGGTGCTCCAGCGGGGAGGTAATCGCATGCCGGATACCGTAGGTTTCGATGGCGCCCCGGAGCACAGTATTGTCGGCTTCCGTCCCGCCGGAAGTAAAAAACAGTTCTGAGGGGGAGGCATTCAGTAATTCGGCGATGACTTTCCGCGACCGTTCAATCACCGACCGGGCCTGCCTTCCGTGCATGTGGATCGAAGAAGGGTTTCCGAAGTTAGCCTGCATCAGCGGTAGCATCACTTCCAGCACTTCCGGATCCATGGGAGTGGTTGCGGCATTGTCAAGATAGGCTTTCATAAGGCCTTATTCGTTGGGTGCAGACAAGATTTCTTTGATGTCTGCAATGAGTTTATTGGCGAGATTATTGGCTGTAGAAAGTGTCTCCGATTCCGCATAAATACGGATAATCGGTTCGGTGTTTGATTTCCGCAGGTGTACCCATTCTTTGTCGAACTCGATGCGCACCCCGTCGATGGTGCTGATCGGCCTTTTGGCATATTTCTGCTGGATACGCAGCAGAATGTGATCCACATCAATATCGGGAGTGAGCTCGATTTTGTTCTTTGAAATATAGTAATTCGGATAGGACCGCCGCAATGCAAGGGTCGATTTGCCCGATTTTGCCAGGTAGGTCAGGAAAAGTGCAATACCCACCAGCGCATCCCGGCCGTAGTGCAGTTCCGGGTAGATGACCCCGCCGTTCCCTTCCCCGCCAATGACAGCCTGGTGTTGCTTCATGGCCTCGACGACATTGACTTCACCTACCGCAGCGGCATAATAACTGCCGCCGGCTTTCACGGTAATATCTCGCAAGGCGGCGGTAGAAGACAAATTGGAAACAGTGTTTCCGGGTTGGTTTTTCAGAATATAATCGGCTACAGCGACCAGGGTGTATTCTTCCCCAAACGGAGATCCGTCTTCACAAATAAGCGCGAGCCGATCCACGTCCGGGTCGACTACAATCCCGAGGTGATAGCTGTTGTGTTCGATCTCGTTGCAGATTTCGTGAAGATGTTCCGGAAGAGGTTCCGGGTTGTGGGCAAAATTACCGGTAGGCTCACAATTGATCCTGAGGATGTTTTCGGGTTTTACACCGAGTGCCTCCAGCAGCCGGGGAACGGCAATCCCTCCGGTTGAATTAACGGCGTCAAGGGCAATACGGAAATTGGCCCGGGCAATCACTTCGGGATCTACCAGGGGCAGTTCGAGGATACGTTCAATATGGGTGTCGAGGAAGGAATCGTTGCGCTCGTAGGATCCGAGATGCTTGATATCCGCATAATTCACGTCGCCGTCCTCCGCAATCTGCAGGATCCCGGCGCCATCCGCGGCCGACAAAAACTCGCCCTCGCTATTCAGAAGTTTCAGTGCATTCCACTGCATGGGGTTATGACTGGCCGTCAAGATAATACCGCCGTCTGCGGCTAACCCGGTTACGGCCATTTCTACAGTCGGGGTGGTGGAGAAACCCAGATCAATTACACTTAAGCCGACGCCCTGCAGCGTCGATGCGACCAGGCCGCTGACCATCGGTCCGGACAAGCGGGCGTCCCGGCCAATGATAACCGTTCGGGCGGCCGGGTTTTTCCGGAGAAGCCAGGTGCCGTATGCCGCAACGTATTTGACCACATCGGGAGGAGTGAGGCCGTGGCCCGGCTGTCCGCCAATAGTACCCCGTATGCCGGAGATAGACTTGATTAATGACACGTTATTATAGTTAATGTGGAAGATGAAAGTTATGTATTATGAATGGCGGACGTTGGTGCTCCGTCGGGCAATTTGCTGAAAGCAGGTTCCATCCAGTCGACGGGAAGTTTCTGAACGGCATTTTTTAAAATAGCTCCCCATTGTTTGCCGATATAATCGACGTCGTCTTTTTCAAAACGGTGCTCGATCATCCGGAAGGTGTCTTTTTGATAAAGGACGACGTCAATGGGATAATCCACATCGTTACTACTGACCCGGGTTGAATCAAAGGACAGGAAGCCCATTTTCAAGGCCTCCTCCATCGAACTGTTGTAATGGAGTCCCCGGTATAAAATGGGTTTGCCATAACCCGAATTGCCAATAATAATAAACGGCGAACCTTGCCCTACTTCTACCCAGTTGCCTTCCGGGTAGAGCAGGAACAGCTTATGCTCGTCGTCTTTTTCGAGCTGACCGCCTACAATCGAAAAAAGATTGAAATTTAGTCCCGCCCGCGTCAGCGAGTCACCATCTTCTTCCGCTACCCGCCGCACCTGTTCCCCAAATGCATTGACGGCCTTGTACATCTTATCGAAGGTCGGATCCCGCTCTTCGAGCACTTCTTTGAAATAGGCAATGGCCTTGTCCCGGACAGAACGCAGCCCGGAGGTCATAATAAACATGGAATGGTGCTCCAGCTGGTGAATGGAAACCTTCTTGTTGGTGGAAACCTCTGTACCGGATGTTAAGCGGGTATCGGCAATTGCGACAAGACCGGATGCCAGCTTAATACCAAGGCAATATGTCATAAACCGATGTGCCTAAATGAATGTATGCTTATTTCTCTGGTTGCGAATTTAACAAAAACTTCCATCGGTTGCAGTATCAGGACTGGAATTGTGTCTGTTTGTATTGTATTTGCGATTGGGTGGGCTTTAGTCCGAAGTAGGAATCGTAGATGGCTTTGTCTACCTCGTTGTTACGCTTTTGAAACTGGTCGAGATACAGGTGCAGCCCCTTTTTGAAGATCGTTTCTTCTTCGGTGTACTCAATCTCGCTGCGTAGTTTGCTGAGCAGCTTTTCGGCCGGATTGGTCGCTCCTTTGTCAGGACTGCTGCCTGCAATGGCATAAATGGACAACTCCGACTGGATCAGGGAATAGGTAATAGACCGTGGGAAATACCGGTCGAGGATGAGGAAGGAAACGACGTTGAAAGGGGTCAGCGCCTTGTGGGTTTGCCGGTACATGTTGTAGGCGCTGACCGATTTGAGGACAGCGGTCCAGAGAATCAGATCCAGGGTCGAATTGGGGTTGTCTTCCTGTTGGGTATAATACTTGACATCCAGAAACCGGGAGCTTTTGTCGGCGCGTTCGAGATGTCGCCCCAGCCGGCCAAAATGCCAGGCTTCGTTACGCGTAAAGGTCGAATCTACAATGCCATGATAAAACTGGCAGTTGGCTTTTATGTCTTCAAAAAAGTCCTGCATTTTTTCGGAATGGGTATCCGGAGAGGCATTGCGGAGTTTCAGGTAGAGCGCGTTGATGCTCTCCCACATTTCTTTGGTGATGGTCTCACGGATGGTCCGGGCATTTTCACGGGCAGCGCTCAAACAACTTAAAATGGAATTGGGGTTACGTTTGTCGAACGTCATAAAATTAATGACATCTTCCCGGTTGGCTTTGTCGTAGTAGTTAAAAAAGAGTGTGTGGTCAGCGGTGGCCACAAGCAGCGGCTCCCATTGTTCGTTTACCGTGGGCGGAAGGTCAAGCGCAAGATTAAAGTTGACACCTACAAAGCGTGCGTAGTTTTCGACCCGTTCCATGTAGCGGTTGGTCCAGTAAATAGAATTGGCAACTCGACTCAACATAAGCGATGTTCTTAATGTTTGGTAAAAATTTAATTCAAGTAGGGAATAGCCGGGTTATTTTCCAATAATGCAAAATAGTATTTCGCTATATAATAAAATAGCAGATGATGTATTTCGTTTTAAAAGGACAACAGATTATTGGTAAAGTGCAAAAAATGGCGATAGAAGGCAACACGGGCGCGGAGTTTTTTAACACGGAGGTGCACGGAGTTTTAACACGGAGGTGCACGGAGTTTTAACACGGAGGTACACGGAGTTTTAACACGGAGCAACACGGAGTTTTTTAACACGGAGGTGCACGGAGTTTTTTAACACGGAGCAACACGGAGTTTTTTAACACGGAGGTGCACGGAGTTTTAACACGGAGGTACACAGAGGTTTTAACACGGCCCGGCGCCCGGCTGGCATTTTATACAGGAAAAGTGGTGAGCTGTCAGTTGATGGTTCTCCGTATAACTTCTATAGTAGTATAGTGGCTATGCGAATGCATAGCCACTACCGGGAAATCAGGATGAAATTTTTACAAAGTTACCCCCAGCGAATGCCCGGAGTAGAAGTTGGAATAAGACAGAATGGATGCTACCGTGTTCGTGGAGGGCTGGCAGGCAATTTTATTCATTTGCTGCCCTATCTCCAGGGAATCCAGGTAAAATGACATTAAATCGTCATTAAGCGCGAGGGCTTCAAGAATCAGATCATTTTCTTCAGGGGATGTTTCCGAATAGATGTAGCGAACAACATCGTCATAAGTAAAAGTTTTTGTCATATTGCGGGGTACGTTGGCTGAATTGCTTGCGTAAATTTATCAGCGCGTAACGCATCCTACCCAATGCAGTATTGATACTAACCCCCGTTGCATCGGCAATTTCCTGAAAACTCATGTCTTCATAATGCCGCATAATCAGCACTTGTCTTTGCACATCCGGTAAGCGCTGTATCATCTCCCGCAACTGTTCGTAGGTCTCCTGACGGATTTGCAGTGATTCTACGGAGTCTTCCGAAAAATCCAGCGTATTAAAAACACTGCTCCCATCTTCAAACACCACGCTCGGATAGCGTTTATCGCGCCTGAAATAATCAATTGCTAGGTTGTGTGCTATTCTGATGATCCATGGCAGGAATTTACCTTCTTCGTTATAGCGGCCGGACTTTATGGTATCAATTGCTTTGATGAATGAATCCTGTGTTAAATCTTCAGCAATATACTGATCCTTTACTATAAGATATATGGTGGTGTAAACCCTCGACTTGTGACGGTGAACCAGCTTTTCGAAAGCTTTTTCATTACCACGGATGTACAGAGAAATTAACTCACTGTCGCTAACTTGGATCCTCTCCATTTGATGTATTCGATTTAGTTAACGTAGATCCGTGTATCGATATTGTATGCTGGTTTAATTGGTGAATATGATTTCTTAATTCGTCCTCAGGTGGGAATCGGTTTCAAAGTAATCGATTCGCGCAATTAATTGCAACTATTTCCATATTTTTTTTACGGATCGGGCAATATTTTTTGCGTATAAGGGGTTTCCGGGAGCGTACACCGGTTAACGATCCTGCATTTAACTGCAAGAAAGGTGCGTGCAAACTAGTGTCGTGTCAACGATGCTTTGTCGTATTTCGGACGTTACGGAGAGCCTACGGTCCGCCGCGCGATGACTCCGCTATTTCATAGGTAATACATCACTAGTAGCATGCGCCTTTCTCGCGGGACTTTACCAGAAATACCAGTATAGAAATACGAGGATGCCGGTTACGACCAACGCACCAACGGTAAAGCTGCGGTGCGCCCGGAACATGGTAGGGTCGATATCAAGGCCCTTCTTCTCATCCGGAAGCAGGTGCCCCAGCGCGAACATGACGGTTACACAGATGAGGAAAACCCATCCCATCCGGTCCAGAAAGGGTACCTGTTCCCAGTCGGTAAAGGGAAAGAGATTGGTATGCATCCCGAGAGCGATCAGGAACCCGCCGACAATGGCAAAGAGCGCTCCCGCAGAATTGGTGCGTTTCCAGAAAAAGCCCATCATAAAGGCGGCAAATATGCCGGGAGATAACAGCCCCGTCATTTCCTGTATAAACTGGAATCCGCCCTTTTTCTCGATCCCCATGTAGGGGGAAACGATAATAGCCACTATCATCGAAACCACTACTACCCAGCGTCCGATACTTACCAACTGCTTTTCGCTGGCATTTTTGCCGATATAGTTTTTGAAAATATCGAGGGTGAAAATAGTGGAAATACTGTTCGCTTTTCCAGCGAGCGATGCCACAACAGCTGCGGTCAGCGCCGCAAAGGAGAGTCCTTTTAAGCCTTGTGGAAGCAAATTTAACAATACGGGATACGCTTTGTCCGGGTTGAGCAAGCCGTCATCACCCATCATTTCCTGCTGAAAAAGCCCTTTGCTGTAAAGTGCGTAGGCGGCAATACCGGGAAGGGTCACAATCACGGGCATCAGTAATTTCAGGAATGCCGCAAATAAAATGCCGTTCCGGGCCGTTTTCAGATCGGCCCCCAGGGCGCGTTGGGTGATGTACTGATTGCAGCCCCAGTAATTCAGGTTGACAATCCACATACCGCCCAACAGGACGGTCAGGCCGGGCAGGGACATATAATGGGGTTCTCCTTTCTTGAAGATCATGTGGAAATGATCGTCGTGGTTTTCTTTCATGAGCTGAAACCCGTTGGCAAGCCCGTCCATCCCAAATACATCCGAGACGAGGTTAATGGCCAGGTACGTAGTGGCAAGCCCCCCGATGACCAGGAAAAACACCTGGACGACATCGGTGTATCCGATCACTTTCATGCCGCCGATGGTGATAATAATCGCGAAAATGGCCAACCCGATCATACAGGTTGTAAAATCGATGCCGGATATCCCCGATACCGCCAGCGCACCCAGGTAAAGGATAGAAGTAAGATTTACCAGGATATAGAGGGCCAGCCAGAATACTGCCATGATCAGGCTCACGGTCTTGTTGTAGCGCTGATTCAGGAACTGGGGCATGGTGTAAATCTTGTTCTTCAGGTAAATGGGCATGAAGAAAATGGCTACAATCAGCAGCGTAGCGGCGGCCATCCATTCATAGGTCGAAATGGCCAGCCCCATGGAAAATCCATTTCCCGACATACCGATAAACTGTTCGGCGGAAATATTGGAGGCGATCAGGGAGGCGCCGATTGCCCACCAGGTCAATGAACCTTCGGCGAGAAAAAAATCTTTGGTGGAGGCATCTTTACTTTGTTTCCTTTTGTAAATCCAGTAGCCGTAGCCTGCTACTATAACAAAGTAAAAAATAAAAACAAGGTAGTCCAGGGATTGTAATTGTTTCATACGGCGTTTAGAAGTAGCAGCTGGTATGCATGAAATGAAAGGATAGTTACTGAAGATTCCGAAACGGACAAAAATACGGAACGGTATTCATATTATTGCTAGAAAATTTTGCACTGTTCAAATTCAGGGGGTAGCTGCGGCATCCCGGCGGGCAGGCCTTACCGGGTTGCGCAAGCCTCTGTGGGGGTGGTGCTTTTTTTTCCGCGACTCGATGGCGCTGTAAGCAATCTCAAAAGCCTGGTTTTCCTGTAAAGCGCCGATCAGCTCAAAGAGGCCTTCCCGGCCCGCAAACAGCAGCCAATACGAAACTTCCGTTCCGGCCGTCAGATAAGACCGGGTCACCTGTTGCGGATCGTCGGGAAAAAAGCCTTTCATGGTGCTGAGCGCCTCCAATCCGGGCGGATGTGCCTGGTGACGGATCCGGTAGCGCCATGCGGAAGCATACTGTTTGAACCGTTGCACACTGTCGGTAGCTTGTATAAAGCGGGTATCGAACATAAGGGCAAGTCCCTCGTGAAACCATTGGGGAATCTGAAAGGTCGTCTGCCACCAACCCAGCCGGGCAAAAAGTTCGTCGTGGCACATCTCGTGGCTGATGACATCAGGATTGAGTCCGTTCGGACTGAGCACAATAAAAGAGTGGCCGTAAGGAGCGGCCATGCTGAAGCCCGCACTTTCCCTGCTATGACTGTATTTTTCATATTCGGCGAGGTTCGCGCAAAAAATCAGGACCGCAGTGCCCTGTGGTTTCCCCCAGAAATCCGTGATACGCGTCTGTGCCTGCCGAAGAGCCGCTGCCAGGTACTGATGGTGACGGGCCGGGAATTCCGGGCTGACATATACCCGGGGGGCAATTTCCCTGAAACCGGAATAGGCAACGGTCTGGCAGTAAAAAAGATGGGAATAGGCGAAGAAAAGCGCGGCCGCAAGCAGGGAAAGCATAAGCAATCCTGCCTGTAAAAACCGGTTCATACGAAATGACTTGCTCAAGACAGCCGCCTCTGGTTGATTCTGTAGACCAAATATACTAAGATTTTACCCGGAGCGCACAGAAGCCGGGTAAGACAACAGCCCGCTTTCGGTTTGAAAACGGGCTGCTGCAAAGGGGCCGGTTACGTTCCTTTAAACGATCAGTGTTTAAAATGCCGGATGCCTGTCGTAACCATTGCCAGGTCGTTGGCATCGCAATACGCAATCGATTCCTTGTCGCGGATCGACCCGCCAGGCTGGACAACCGCGCTGATTCCTGCCTTATGGGCAATTTCCACACAATCCGGAAAGGGGAAGAAGGCATCCGATGCCATCACCGCCCCGGTCAGGTCGAAGCCGAAGGCCCGTGCCTTTTCAATGGCCTGACGTAAGGCGTCCACCCGGGAGGTTTGACCGGTGCCGCTTGCCAGTAGCTGGTTTTCACGGGCCAGAACGATCGTATTGGATTTGGTATGCTTACATATTTTCAGGGCAAATTCCATTGCTTTGAATGCGGCTGCATCCGGCGCTTTGGCGGTGACAGTGGTCATTTGATCCGCTGTTTCCGTAAGGATGTCTTTATCCTGCAGCAAAACCCCGTTGAGGATGGTCTTGAACATTTCCTGCGGCAGTGAGGTATGTTTACGGACAAGCAGAATCCGGTTTTTCCGGGATTTCAGCAATGCCAGTGCTTCCGGTTCGTACCCGGGAGCAATGAGAATTTCCATGAACAGGTGATTCAATTCCGCAGCTGTTGCTGCATCCACCCTGGAATTGGTAATGACGACTCCCCCGAATGCTGACACGGGGTCGCAGGCCAGGGCATTTAAGTAGGCTTCTTTGGGAGAGTCCGCTACCGCTACCCCGCAGGCATTTGTATGTTTGATGATCGCAAAGGCAGCCTTGTCGGTGCCGAATTCGTCGATCAGGCTCACGCAGGCGTCTACATCCACGAGGTTGTTATAGGAAAGTTCTTTCCCGTGCACTTTGTCAAACATCGCTTCCAGGTTGCCGTAAAAGGCAGCTTTCTGGTGTGGATTCTCACCATACCGGAGCGACTGTGCGGGCATGTCTTCAAACGACCGGATAGCCGGCGCCTTTCCTTCCCCGAGGAACCAGGAATGAATTGCCGTATCGTAATGAGAGGTGGTTTCAAAGGCTTCCCGGGCAAACTGCTTCCGGTCTTCCAGCTGAGTGGCTGCCTGATGCGTGGTCAGCAGTCCGAGAACACGCTCATATTGGTTTCTGGAGGAAACAATGAGGGTGTCCCTGAAGTTTTTGGCGGCGGCGCGGATCAGGGAAATCCCGCCTATGTCAATTTTCTCGATAATGTCGGCATCCGATGCGCCCGACGCAACTGTTTCTTCGAAAGGGTAGAGGTCCACCATAACCAGATCGAGTGCCGGAATCGTAAATTCCCGTGCCTGCGCCTCGTCTTCCGCATGGCCTCTCCGGTATAGAATGCCGCCGAATATAGCAGGGTGTAAGGTCTTGACCCGTCCTCCGAAAATAGCGGGGTAGCCTGTCAGTGATTCCACGGGGATGACGGGAAGCCCGAGTTCTTCCAGAAAAGTCTGAGTCCCGCCGGTTGAGTACAGGGTAACTCCATTTTGGTGTAACTGCTCGGCGATGGGAGCCAGACCGTCTTTATAATACACAGAAATAAGTGCAGACTGTATTTTTTTTGTCATTGGAACAGGGAAATAATTCCGGTTTTGAGAATGAAAGCGCAAAGGTACGGGAAATCCTACTAATTTTCATTTCCCGGCCGCAACGGGTATTGCCAGTTTTTTTTCTAAGTTTGTCGCTCTTTTTTAAATGGGGCTTCCCGTTCAACTACCGTTACATTCATGGCTTCCAAGGGAACTGCTGCACTGGGTTTTATTTTCGTTACCTTACTGATCGATGTAATCGGCCTGGGGATCATCATCCCGGTAATGCCGAAGCTGATTACTGAGCTCACGGGAGACTCGCTGAGTGAGGCTGCGCGGGACGGAGGCTGGCTGCTTTTTGTGTACGCTTTCTGTCAGTTCTTTTTTGCCCCTGTCGTCGGAGGACTCAGCGACCGTTACGGGCGCCGGCCGGTGCTCCTGGCATCGTTGTTCGGATTCGCGATCGACTATATGCTCCTGGCGTATGCCCCTACGCTGGCCTGGCTGTACGTGGGACGTATTATCGCCGGAATTCTGGGCGCCAGTTTTACAACGGCCTCGGCGTATATCGCCGACATCAGCACACCGGAAAAAAGAAGCCAGAATTTCGGGATGATCGGAGCTGCCTTCGGGCTGGGGTTCATCATCGGACCGGTGATTGGCGGCTTGTTGGGACAATACGGATCCCGGATACCGTTTCTGGTGGCGGCAGGACTGTCAGCGCTGAACTGGCTGTATGGTTTTTTCATTTTACCCGAGTCGCTCAAACCGGAGAACCGGCGTGCGTTTGACTGGAAACGGGCCAACCCGGTCGGGTCGTTGATGAATCTCCGGAAATACCCGGTCATAATGGGGCTGGTCGTATCCTTACTACTGCTCTACACCGCCAATCATGCGATCCACGGCAACTGGTCGTATTTTGTGATGGAGAAATTTAAATGGAATGAGCGCGACGTCGGCGTTTCACTGGGGATTTTCGGAGCGCTTTCGGCGATCGTACAGGGAGGATTGATCCGGGTGATTATCCCAAAGTTGGGCACCACTAAAAGTGTCTATGTGGGCCTGGCGCTGTACTGTATAGGGTTCACTCTTTTTGCTTTTGCGAGCCAGGGGTGGCTGTTGTACCTGTTTATGGTGCCGTATATGTTCGGAGGGATAGCGGGGCCGGCTCTTCAGGGAATCATTTCCACCCAGGTAGCCGTGAATGAACAAGGACAGCTGCAGGGGGCGCTGACAAGCCTGATGAGCGCGACATCCATTATCGGGCCGCCCCTGATGTCCAATGTGTTTTCCTATTTTACCGCAGCTTCGGCTCCCGTTTATTTTCCCGGCGCCCCGATGCTCCTGGCTGCCGGGTTGACGTGTTTGGGGGCGTTCCTTGCCTGGAGAAACCTGAAGCATTCCTGAAATTTTGAAAAAAAGTGTATAATTCAGAAGTTTACTACGTTATTAGTAGCTGGAGTAAAGGACGTTAGGATGAACACGGAAAACAATGAGCAATCGTTTCTGAAGTCGGTCAAAGGGAAAGTTATCTTTGGCTTCGTGGTGGCGTGCCTGGCTCTGGGGGCTTCCTGGATCATCAGTAAAGGAGCATTTGACCAGATGCTGGAAACGGTGGATCAGCTTTCTACCCCGGATGAAAAATTACGGCTGGTGAATGTCATTTTTAAGGACATACTGCTGTTGGACCAGCTCCAGAACGAAATGCCGGGCACTTCCAGGGAGGAAATTAAACAGGGGTTTGTCGAACGATCGGACAAATTGCAGGGAACGCTGGATACCCTGTCGTTGTGGTTTTCAGATAATCCGCAGCAGCTGGCCCGGATTGATTCCATACGGGTCATCCTGAAGAAGCGCGCAGCAATTTTCGACGACTATGTGAAAGTCCGCACGGTACTGGTCAATAACCGGGATTTTAAAAATAAGGTAGAATCCATTTCCGGGCTGATTACGACTTCGACCGAGGCACACCCCGACAGCACCATTATCAAAACGGAAAAGCGAACGACTACCACGACCATTTTCAGGGAATCTCCTTCTCCGGCAGCTCCTTCTCCGGAAACGGAGGAGTCCGGTAAAAGAGGATTTTTAAGCAAGGTTTTCAGAGGGAAAAAAACCAAGGACGAAGAGACGGCTGTGCCCCCTGTCCCGGTAGTGGTGCAAAAAGAGGAAGTCCAGGTGTCGATCGATACCCTGAGTATTGCAAAAAATGACAGTGTGATCCAAAAGGTGGGGGCGGTGGTGAAAGATATGGCCAGCAGCCAGTTTGTGCGTACCAACCGGTTTGTAGAGCGGGAACGGGAGCTGCTGCAGGGAGAAAACATCCTGATTACCCAGTTGATGGAGGTGATGAGAGAAGTGGAAGGAGAAATTATCAATCAGATGAACCGTGACAATCAGCAGGCTAAAACGATGGTCACCAAAAGTATCAATATTATAGGGATGATTATTTTGGGCGTTTTCAGCCTTTCAGCGTTGCTGGGTTACCTGATATTTGCCGATATTACCCAAAGCAACCAGTACCGGAGAGCGCTGGTCGCGGCAAAGGAGGATGCAGAATACCATAGCCAGGCGAAACAGCGGTTCCTTTCCAACATGAGCCATGAAATCCGCACCCCCCTGCAATCGATTATCGGTTATACGGAATTGATCAAAAATCAGGAGAAGCCCGCCAAGGAGGAGCTGGAAATTATCGGGAAATCTTCCGAACATCTGCTATACCTTGTCAATGAAATCCTGGATTACAGCCGGATTATATCCGACCGCTTTGAATTTATGGATGAAAGTTTCAACCTGCCGGAGGCGATGGAAGAGGTGATCGGGATTCTTCGCCCTGAGGCCAACCGGAAAGGATTGCTGCTGAAGCTCTCGCATACGTTCGAGCCGCAGTCGTATATGTCGGGAGACGCGTTCAGGCTCAAACAGATTCTCCATAACCTGCTGGGCAATGCGATCAAGTTTACCCACACCGGGCAGGTTGAGCTGGTAGCAGACCTGGTCCAGGTGAAGGGCAGGGATGAGATCCGGCTGGAAGTGAGAGATACCGGAATAGGACTCTCCCGGGAGCAGATGAAGCGGGTATTCAACCAGTTTGAACAAGCCAATGCAACCATTGCCCCGCAATATGGGGGAGCAGGGCTGGGACTCAGTATAGTCAAGTCACTGGTGCAGGGGCAGGGCGGGCGTATTGATGTAAAAAGCGATCCCGGAAAATTCACATCTTTCATCATTCATCTGCCTTTTAAACCCGGAGAAGTCCCGGCAACCGAGGGGATCGGTGAGCTGACGGAAAAGGGACATGCCTTTCAGGGTAAGGTTTGGATTATCGATGATGATGTATTTATCCTGGATTGGATTGCGGCGGTACTGGAACGTTACGGCGTCGCGTATAGCCGTTTTTCTTCCGGGATCGAAGCCCTGAACCAACCCTGGGAACCGGAGGTGACCATTGTACTGGCTGATATGCGGATGCCTGGAATGTCCGGAGCAGAGTTGTGCAGGCAGCTGAAAACAAAATCCGGCGCCCATGTTCGTTATTACGCGGCCACGGCGATGGCATTGCCTGAAGAAAAGGCGTCTATTCTGGAAATGGGTTTTGAGGATGTGTTAATGAAACCATTTAAAAGCAGTGATATTTTGAGGATACTTCAGATTGCGCCGGCCGGGTCTGCCGCCGTACCGGCCGGTGAAACGCCGGTGTTGGATCTGGCTCCGTTGAAAGCAATGACTATGGGGGATGACGTGTTGCTGCGGGAGAGCCTCGGGCAATTTGTTGCAGATACCCGGGACGATCTCTCCAGGGTAAGTGCGCATCTTGACAACGGCAGAAACCCGGATGAGCTTCGGGAGCTGTTTCATAAGATGGCCGGTAGAACAGGTCAGATAGGAGCCAAAGACCTGGGCGTCCGAATGCGGGATGTCGAAATTTCCCTGAGTCATGCCAGGCTTCCCGAACAGGAGATGCGTGCCATCGTTGCGGAAGGTTACCGGCTTGTAGGCGAAATCACCGAAAAGTACATCAGCTGATCTGGTATTTTTCTATTTTGTAATACAGTGTTTTCCGGTCAATCTGTAATATTTTGGCGGCTTTGCTCTTGTTGAACCGGACCTGATGCAGCACGTTGGTAATCATTTCCTTTTCGTGCGCTTCCTGTAATTTCTTCAGGTTGGCCGGATTCATCCGGGCCGGTACGGTTGCCATCGCTGTACGCATCTCTTCCGGAAGGGCCTCTACCCCGGCCAGGTCTCCGGTGGTCAGCAGAATAATGCGTTTGATCACATTGCTAAGTTCCCGCAGGTTGCCGGGCCAGTCGTATTTGTACAATACTTCCATCAATTCTCCGGAAAAACGGAGTACGTTCTTTCCCAGTTCCTTGTTGGTGGTTTGCCTGAAATGCTGGATAAATATATTAATATCTTCCCCCCGTTCCCGTAAAGGGGGGACGGCGATTTTGAATTCGTTGAGCCGGTGGTAAAGGTCTTCCCGGAACTCTCCTTTCTGGGCGCCTCCCAACAGGTCGTAGTTGCTTGCCGTTATCAGGCGGATGTCTATTTTAACAGGTTGCGTGCCCCCGAGCGGGGTAAGCACCCGTTCCTGAATAACCCTGAGAAGTTTGATCTGTATTTCATAACTCAGGTTTCCGATTTCATCCAGAAAAAGCGTTCCCCCGTTGGCGGCTTCAAATTGGCCTGTTTTGTCCTGTACCGCCCCGGTAAATGCTCCTTTCTTATGACCGAAAAATTCGCTGAGGGCGAGCTCTTTCGATAAAGCGCCGCAGTCAATTGCCACGAAGGGCTTGTTCTTCCGGGGGCTCAACCGGTGGATGGACCGGGCAATATGCTCTTTGCCTGTACCGCTCTCGCCCTGGATGATGACCGACATCTCCGTAGGTCCGACCAGCTGCACATACTTATAGAGTTGCTGCGCCGCTTCACTGGTCCCCTGCACGAATTCTACTTCGTCGCTGCTTTCAGTTTCATGAACGGTACGGGAGGGCGCTACCTGCTTTTTTGACAGGGCCTCTTTGAGGACATGCAGTAATTCCTCATGATGAACCGGTTTCGTGATATAATCCAGTACCCCCGAACGCAACGCATTCACGGCGGTTCTGATATCATTGAAGCTGGTCATGATGATGCTGGGAGGAATGCCGTTGTCTGGAGACTGTTCGGTTGCCTTCCGCACGGTAGCCATGAAGTCCATCGCATTGCCGTCCGGTAAATTATAATCCAGCAGGAGCGCTTCAAAGGGAGATCTGTCGGCCAGCGATTGCCCGAAGGCCTCCACAGCGCTGCTTACGGACTGGCAAACGGTCACCTGGTGACCGTGTTTGGTCAGGAAACCATCGAGGATTCTGGAAAAAGTAGTATCGTCTTCTAAAAGCAAGAGTTTTGCCATTGAATTATCGGATTGCGGTAAGATATCGGCCAGGTATTGCGTTGCCCCGGTATAAATAACCAAAAAAAGGAGCCGAAGGTTGCCCCCGACTCCTCAAAGTTAATGATATCTGGCTTATTCTACCTTCTTTCCGTCTTTATCCAGATTAACGGTAGCTGTTTCTTCTCCTTTCGACAAATTAATTTCATAATATGATTTGCCGTCTTCGGTTGTTACAGCATAGGCTTTCTCGACTTTCCATTCGTTGTATGGCTCACTGGCAAGCGTGGTTTTTACAGCTTCCGGCAAATCCTCCGGTTTTACCTCCACTTTATCCTGATCTGTACCGCTCAACTGCGTAACTGCAGCAGAATTAACCTGTTTTACCGGGGCGGCATTGATGACGGTGAAAGAAACCATTGCCATTACGAACATTGAAACTACTAGCTTTTTCATAGGTTTTAAATTTTACTAATTAAAAAGTTATGTGGTATCTATTTTCTTTCCGATTGTTGGTTGGATACCGTTTGGGTTAATTAGTAGCTAGGATCGTGCCAGTAGATAGTGAACTCCATAATTATCTGTATTACAGAGTGTTGTGTGTTTTTTCCAATCGGTGGAAATGGGGATAAGTGCTGATTTATTCACCAGATTGCCCATACCTCCCACGATTAAGCGGTCAATAACTTCCGCCGGCACCGCCGCCGCCGAAGCTGCCCCCGCCAAAGCCGCCAAAACCTCCTCCGAAGCCGCCGCCGCCCCAGCTACCCGAGGACCGGCCACTGCCGCCGTAAGTCGTATAAGGCCAGAAAACAGGCCCGGGACCAGTGGCGCTGCGGTGGCCTCCCCGTTTTCCGCCGCCTCCGTTCCCATTGGCAATAACCACGAGAATGATAATAAAAATCACCAGGAATACCACAAATCCGAACGGAGTCCCTTCTTCCGCCGTGTGTTTATCAGCGGTGTACTCTCCGGCTGCATACCGGATGATAGCGTCGGAAGCCTGGTCCAGCCCCTTGTAAAACATGCCGTTTTGAAAATTGGGGACCAGGATCTGGCTGATGATCCGTTTCGCGATGGCATCGGGCAGTGCACCTTCCATACCTTCTCCGGTAGCGATAAAAATCTTGCGGTCACCGGATGCCCAGAGGATAACAACGCCGTTACTTTTCCCCGCCTGCCCCACGCCCCATTCCCTGCCCAGCCGGAAGGCATAGTCGGCAATCGGGTAATCGCCTGTAGAAGGTACAATTACGATGGTAATCTGCGTAGACGTGGAGTCGTTATAGGCAACCAGTTTTTGTTCAAGCAGCTGAGCCTCCGTGCCACTCAGCTGCTTCGCGAAGTCATTCACTAACCGGGGCGGAACAGCCTGCGACGGAATGTCCTGGCCCCATAAAGCACCCAGGAATGTGGTAAACAGAACGGCTAACAGTATTTTTTTCATCTGCGGTAAATAATGTTTTTTTCGGTACTTAATTTTCCCGGCGCAGCCTTACAACCACCTCACCGTCTCAGCCAACCGCCGAAAGCTGATAGCCGACTGCCGAAAGCTGATAACTGACTGCCGAAAGCTGATAACCGACCTAACACCTAACACCTAAAACCTAACACCTAACAACATCAATCCCCATACACAATATCATCCGGCAATTCATTCTTATCCCCTGCCTGATAGGGGAAATGTATTTTCAATTGTTCACCGGCTTCCAGAATTCCCTGTACAAAGCCTTCCGCAAACCGGCCGTTCCGGAAATGCTCCCGCAGGTGCTCTTTCGTGCTGTCCCAGAAGGTTGCCGTGACCTGATCGTGAATCCCCTTGTCGCCCAGTACTGCAAACTTGTGGTCCTCATAAGCGAGATAGAACAGGACACCATTCAGCTGCTCGGTTTTGTAGAGCTCCAGTTCATTAAAAACGGCGTAGGCCCGTTCCATGACCTCTCCCGGGCAGCTGCGTTCGACAAATACCCGGATTTCTCCGGAAGTTTGCTTTTCTGCCAGCTGGATAGCTTCTACCACTTTTTTTTGTTCCTCTGCCGAAAAGAAACGAGGTTGATTGACCATAAGCGTCCTGAAAAAGAAATGGGTATTTACAAATAGAAGTTCCGGTCTCCGTCCGGAACTTCCCCTTAATTAGCAGTTTAAAAAACGAAGTAGTTCGTCAGAACTGAACGGCAGGAGCGTTTTGAGCGCCTTCCGAGGCTTCAAACATATTCTTGGGACTGAAACCGAACATCCCGGCCAGAAGGTTGGTAGGGAAAGCCCGTACCGACTGGTTAAACTCTCTGACGGCGGAGTTGAAATCATTGCGCGCAAGGGTAATTCGGTTTTCCGTGCCCTCCAGCTGCGCCTGCAATTCCAGGAAGTTTTGGTTTGCCTTCAATTCGGGATACCTTTCCACGGTTACAAGTAACCGGGAAAGCGCACTGCTCAGGCCGTCCTGCGCCGCCTGGAATTTCTGGATATTTTCAGGGGTAAGATTTTCCGGACTGATAGTGGTCTGGGTTGCTTTGGAACGTGCTTCAATGACCCCTTCCAGCGTGCTTTTCTCAAAGTCTGCCGCGCCCTTTACGGTGTTGACCAGATTAGGTATAAGATCGGCCCGGCGCTGGTACTGACTCTGAACTTTTGCCCAGGCCTCTTTTACATTTTCATCTTTGGAGACAAGCCCATTGTAGGTGCCGCATCCAAAAAGACCTTGGGCGAGCACGACAACAATTAGTACGATTAATCCTCTTGACATGATTTTATTCAGGTTTTGTTGGTGATGGTCCGTTTTTTTTCAAATGTAATTATTTTTCAAGATAAACCCGCGTCAGTATTCGATTAGCGGTGAGGGCACTTTGCGAGGTCCCGCAGGTAGCGGATAAATGGTTATTCGAGGTCTTCTTCGGGAGCTTTTCCGAAAGCGACCCCCGCAAAATAATTCCAGTCGCCCCAGTTAGTGGCCACTTCATAATTGATCAGCTTACTTTCAAACCATTTCGCTCCCCAGCACCAGTCGACTCCCAGGTCATGAATGAGGAAATCGGCCGCCTGCTTCTTTTCCCGGTAGGTAAGATAGCCTTCATTGGCCAGCTTTTTCATCAATTGATTGACGGGGTCGCTCCGGGTGGCGCCGTCCGTCCAGGCCTGGAAGGCGGCAACGTCCCGGTTCCATACCTGGTCGATACGATGGGCAATACCGGAAGACCGGAAGACCCGGGTTCCGTAACGCAAGGTGGTAAAATGTAAATAGTCCCACCAGAGGAGTGTTTTCAGCAATTCGGCCTTAACGGACGGAGGTTTCGCGGAATGGAAGGCAAACCGGGGGGATATAATTTCCGTGGATGTCCAGAAAAGCAGGGTAGCCACCGGCACCTGGCCAGCCGCAATCTGAGAGAGTACTTCCTTTTCCGGTTCCGCGCGGTAAGGCTGGGTTTGCGGTAAATCGGTTAGCTCCTCCGGGGTAAACCCCAAATCGGACAGGGAAGGGACGGTTTCCGGATGCAGCTGATCGTTAATCGCCACCGACGCGGGGGCAGGAAGGGGCTGCCGTATCCGCCAATAATTCTGAAGCGCTTCCTGAAAGGAGGCATAATCCATAGGAAGGCCCGAAATGTAAAAAGGCAGGTCGCGCGGATGAAAGAGGGTATTCATCCACATCAGCTCGAAATCAACATTGATTACCTTCAAACGTTTGCTCAGGGAGGACTCGACATTGGTTTCCTCCAGGGTAATTTCTTTGGATGTATGCACCTCCGTGACGGTCAGGTTATTGGCCATTTCGGAGATCACCTTTTCCGGCTCACCTACCCGGATATAAAGTTCGCCGCCTTTTTGACGGATGCTGTTGCGGAGGTTGGCTACGGCATTAATGATAAACTGTGCCCGTACAGCCCCGGTTTTCCGGATCCCCAGCCCGTTGACCTCAAACTTGCGCGGGTCGAAAATGTAGACGGGTATAATTTCATCAGCCTTTTCGATTGCCTGGGAAAAAGCCTCGTTGTCGTGCAGACGGAGGTCATTCCGGAACCAATAAATAATACGGTTGGGCACCTTACCAGTGATAATTAAGAATACAATAAACAGATAACTGCCAAAATTAAGCCCTTTTAAAGGGTTTCAACGGTATAAGCGTTATTTTTTATCACTAACCAGCTGTGAGTACTGTCCTTTTTCCAGCGCTTCTGCGTTCACAAACTGCCGCAAGGCTTCCTGGTACACTTCGTCATGGGGATTCAGAATCTGATAGATTTCATTGGAGAGCCCGTCTTTGCGTTGTTTTCCCCAGACATAACGCCCTATCAGTGCTTTGATTTCCAGTTGGATCTGTGGTTTCGACCGCTTGAAATCTGCTTCATCGAACGTAATTCCTGCTTTTCCGGCAGCCCGTTTCAGATCTGCCAGCATGTTATCGTTGACGGTAAAGCGCTTGTTAAACTCGTCGAAGGCCTGCTGCTGGAGCGTTGTTTCCTGACGGGCTGCGTAAGTAAGGGCATATTCCCGGATGATATTCCGGGCATGCAGCTCATACAAATAGGGGCTGTTCTTGCTGGTATCCCTCGGGACGAATATATCGGGCATAATCCCGCCGCCGCCGTATACCTCGCGACCTCCTTCAGTGGTGAATTTGTCACTTTTGTTAAGATGTATACTGTCTGCATTGAAGAGTTCGCCACTGCGGAAGCGTTGGCTGAGGTCCTTTTCGTAGTCTTCCCCATGCCCGGGTTCATAGGGTTTCTGGATACTTCTCCCGGACGGGGTGTAATAACGGGAAATCGTGAGCCGTAACTCCGAACCGTCCGATAATTTCTGAGGCATCTGCACAAGTCCTTTTCCAAAGGTCCGTCGTCCGACGATCAGGGCGCGGTCGTGGTCCTGGAGCGCGCCGGCCACAATCTCCGAAGCCGAGGCGCTGCCTTCGTCGACGAGTACGACCAGGGGGCCCTCTTCAAACATGCCGTTAATCTGTGCCTTGCTTTCTTTGTCGAAGCGCTTCCTTTTACCGGTGGTGTAAACCAATAGCTTGTTGCCGGAAATAAATTCGTCGGCCATATTGACGGCCCGTTCCATATACCCTCCGGGATTTCCGCGCAGGTCCAGGATTAATTTCTTAAGACCTGAGGCTTTGAGGCTGCTGAGGGCTCTTTTGAATTCGTCGTAAGTAGCTTCGGAAAACCGGGTGACTTTGATATAACCGGTTGCATCGTCGATCATATAGGAAGCATCAACCGAATAGGTGGGGATACGGTTACGGGTAATCGTAAAAACCAATGGCTCGTTCATCCCTGATCTCGCTACTTCCAGCTTGACCTTCGACCCGCGCTGTCCGCGCAATAGTTTGAAAACACGGGTGTTGGAAGCTCCCGGCCCCGATAATTCATTATCGTCTGCTTTGAGCAGGCGGTCGCCGCTCCGGATACCGATCTCTTCGGAAGGCCCGCCCTGAAGTGGTGTAACAACGTAGACGGTGTCGTTAAAAATATTGAACTCCACGCCAATACCGTCAAAACCGGATTCCAGTTGTGATCTGGCGGCCACTGCGTCGTCTGCATTGAGGTACGATGTATGAGGGTCCAGCTTTTCCAATAGTTTGGCAATAGAGTAGTCTACCAACTCGTCGGTGTTGACCGAGTCCACATAATTGTGTTCAATTTGCGTCAGTACCTCCCTGAATTTGGTGGCTCCTTTTGCGGCATCGGCTACCGGTGGATTGCCCCCGATCAGGGTAACACCAATAAGGATACCACCGGCCAGTGCCAGGCTTAGCAGTATCGGGGTTCTCACCTGTAAGGGTGTATTTTGAATAGGATGATTCTGTTGTTCTTGCTTCATAGACCCATATAAGTACGTACGATCCACTAATATAACCGTTTTATAGGGAGTAAATTTTCTAAACCGGTGATTTTATTGTAAGTCCGGGCCAGGAGAGGATTTGGTGTTGGGTTTTAGCTGTCAGGTGTTAGGTCTTAGGTGGTGGGGGAATGTGGGCGGGCTGGTAGGCAAAATGGTCTGTGGGACACAGACCATGGACGGACCGACGCCAAAAGCAGCGTTGGCACGGCATCAGGTGGTTATACTTGCAGCCATTTTTTCAAAAAAACGCAGGGACTGCGGGTTTTGCATGGCTTCTTTACTGGCTGCAGCATCGGCTCCCATCCCCATGAGGATACGCTTTACCGGGGCTTCCATTTTTTTGCCGCTTTTGGTATAGGGGAGTTCGGGGGCCTGGTGAATAACGTCCGGGACATGGCGCGGACTGTACTGATTCCGGAGCGTCTGTTTAAGCTGCTGCTGTAATTCATCCGTCAGTATTTCAGCTGCTTTCATGACAAGGAAAAGGTAAATACGATCCTGATTTTCAAGGTAAACAACCAGGCTGTCTTTGATTTGCGGGAAATTGTCGACGGCGTAATAAATGTCGGCCGGACCAATCCGTACGCCCTGGCGGTTAAGGGTGGCGTCCGATCTTCCGTAAATAATCACTGAACCATGCGGAGTGACTTTAACCCAGTCGCCATGTGTCCACACATCCGGAAACTTGGTGAAGTAGCTATCGTGGTAGCGCTTGTTGTACGGATCGTTCCAGAAATAAACAGGCATGGAAGGCATGGGTTTGGTCAGGACCATTTCCCCTGTTTCGTTCGCAAGCTGCTTCCCGGATTCGTTGTAGACCTGCACGGATGCCCCGAGCATGCGGCACTGAATTTCCCCGGCATATACCGGCAACATCGGACACCCGCCTACGAACGCGCTGCAAACGTCGGTTCCGCCGCTCAGGGAAATCAGCCAGACATCATTTTTCCGGTGTGTATACAGCCAGGTGAATGTTTCCGGTGACAGGGGAGCGCCGGTGGAGCCGATGCTGCGGAGGGTGTTCAGGGTAACCGGAGCCAGTTGGTCGGCTGCCTTCATACAGGAATTGAAATAAGCCGCTCCGCCTCCGAAATGGTGGATGTTGGCCGATTCGGCCAGTTGCCACAGCACATTAAGGTCGGGGTAAGAAGGGGAACCATCGTATACTACCAGTGTGGCTCCGGTGAGAAGCGAGGCCAGTGCATAGTTCCACATCATCCAGCCGGTGGTCGAAAACCAGAAGTAATTTTCGCCGGGTTTTACATCCTGGTGAAAGGTAAGTGCCTTCAGGTGCTCAAGCAGACACCCTCCGTTGCTATGGACAATTGCTTTGGGTTTGCCGGTGGTCCCCGAAGAATAAAGGATCCAGAGGGGATGCGAAAAGGGTAAAGGTTCAAATTCCAGCGGACCGGCAGGGGTTTTTAAAACTGTTTCCCAGGAATGGGCTTCCGCAGATGTGGACTTCGGGTCGAGATACGGGATTAAAATGGCATGGCGGATAGAAGGGATAGCCTTTTTCAGAAGCGGCAGGTCAGCTGTTTTATGAAAACGCCTGCCATTGTACGTGTAGCCATCGACGGTTAGCAGCACTTTAGGCTCAATCTGTTTGAAACGATCGATTACCGCAATATTGCCGAAATCGGGGGAACAGCAGGACCAAACCGCTCCAATGGCATTGGTTGCCAGGAATGCTACGACGGCATGCGGGCTGTTGGGCAGCACACCGGCTACCCTGTCGCCGGGTTGTATGCCCTGGTTGCGCAGCCAGGCAGCCAGGGCCGCAACCTGTTTTTCCAGCGTTTGCCAGGAAACGGAAGTCAGCGGCTGGTTTTCGGACTGGAATAAGAGGGCAGGGCGCTGGGTGGTTTTGTTGCGAAAAATGTGTTCGGAATAATTCAATGTGGAGCGGGTAAACCATTCCGCCCCGATAAAATCAGTGCCGGGAAGGTTTAATACATTGATGTAACTGTCTGTTTTCTTTAAATTAAAGTAATGCCAGATCGTTTCCCAGAAGTCTTCCGTATCCGTTACCGACCAGCGCCATAGTTCTTCGTAATCGCGGAAATACAGCCCTTTTTTTACAAAAAGCCAGTCGCAGTATTGCTTCAGGTTCGAATGCTCAATCAGTTTTCGGCTGGGTTGCCATAAAGGCTCGTTAGGGATAATTGCTGTCATATGCAGTCCGTCTCAGGAAAGTAGCCGCTGGCGGTGTCGTGAAGACATACACCTGGCAATGTGATTATTACCGAGGGAATATACTATTTTTTTAGATATAGGGATAAAATTATTCCTGTTGGCGCCAAATTATTCTAACTTTGCACACTTTTTACCTGTAGCTTAACAGGTTGATTATCAATAAATATAACAAAGGATTTGAAAATACGGTAGCGATACCGCATTCCTGATGAGAAAAAGAAACGAGTTTCAGAAAGAAAGAGGGGGAGAGTCCTCCGGCAGGCATGACAGAAAGCCCGATGGGTTTCGGGAAAGGCGCCATGACACTACGAAGCGGCCGGTGAGGGCTGGAGGTCGTCCGGAACGTCCTGCATTTACAGAAGGACGGGGAGATCGCGCTCCTGTAGCGGGGCGGGAAGGACGCCCCGAGAGAGGGGAAGGATCATTCCGGAGCCGGTCTTTTGAACGAAAAGAGGATTTCGGCAAAGCGAGAGGTGGCCATAAAGAAGAGAGTTTCCGCCGACCGGGAGGAGAATCCGGGAGCAACGACCGGCGGAGCGGCGGTGAGGGCCGGCGTTTCGGAGAAGAAGCGCCGCGCGGCAGGTTTTCCGCCGAGCGTAATGGACCGGCGCGGTTTGGAGAGCGAAAAGGCGGGGAATCCCGTCGTCCGGCAGGTGGTTCCGGGACCAACGACCGGCGGAGCGGCGGCGAGGGCCGGCGTTTTGGTGAAGAAGCGCCGCGCAGCAGGTTTTCCGCCGAGCGTAATGGACCGGCTAGGTTTGGAGAGCGAAAAGGCGGAGAATCCCGTCGTCCGGCAGGTGGTTCCGGAAACAACGACCGGCGGAGCGGCGGCGAGGGCCGGCGTTTCGGTGAAGAAGCGCCGCGCAACAGGTTTCCCGCAGAACGCCGGTTCGGAGAAAGAAGAGGAGAGGATGCCGGCCGCCGTGGGAACGATAACCGCGACGCCGGAAGGGGTGGTTTCCGGTCTTTTAACGAAGAAGAACCCCGGAGCAGGCCTGTTGCCGGGCGGGAACGGTTTGAAAGGAAAGAAAATTACCGCCAACCCGAAGGGGCCGTTGAGAAACGCCACCGGAGAAGTGAGGAAACGGGCCGTCCCGGGCCATCTGAACGACCGGTGAGCCAGACAGGCTTTTCTGAACAGAATCCGTATAGCCGGGAACAGAAGCAGCGGCGGGAGCGTCCCGTCAGGGAATCCAGGGAAGTGACGAGCAGCGAGCCGTCGCGGAACGAAGCAACTACGGGTCTTATCCGTCTGAACCGGTACATTGCCAATGCCGGAATCTGTTCCAGAAGAGAAGCGGATGTCCTGATCGAGTCCGGACAAATTACCGTCAACGGGAACGTGATCGCGGAAATGGGATACAAAGTGCTGCCAACTGATGTTGTGAAGTACGGAAAAAGGATATTGAACCCCGAGAAACTGGTCTACCTGTTACTGAATAAGCCTAAAGATTTTATCACGACTACCGACGATCCTGAGGACCGCAGAACGGTGATGGAGTTGGTGAGCGGCGCCTGCAGCGAGCGGGTTTACCCGGTAGGCCGCCTGGACCGTAATACCACGGGGCTGCTGCTGATGACGAATGACGGAGAATTGGCGGATAAGCTGACACATCCTTCAGGGAATATTAAAAAGGTGTACCAGGCCGAATTGGACCGTGCGGTAACACTGGAAGATTTTGAGGCGCTGCAGGCCGGAATTGAGCTGGAGGACGGCTTTATCAAACCTGACGCACTTAGCATTGTAACACCCGATGCCTTTGTCGTCGGCATCGAAATCCATAGCGGAAGAAACCGGATTGTGAGACGTATGTTCGAACACTTCGGGTATGAGGTAAAGAAGCTGGACCGGACCTCCTTTGCGGGGCTGACCAAAAAGGACTTGCCCCGGGGTAACTGGCGGATGCTCACACCCAAGGAAGTGGTGCGGCTGAAGTTTTTGTTGTAAGCTACGGTTGTTCTGCAAGGCCGTTAGCCGGCCGAACTCCGGGAACTGCTGACGGCTCTCGATACCAACCGGCAGCGCCTCTCTGGCCAAGTCTTAGTTACAGTGAAAACGAATACGAAGGGGAGTAGTCCGGGGCGAAGACATAGCCGCCTCGACGGTTGTGCCGGGTTTTTGTTTCGGTTATTTTCTGAGTTTCTTCATACAGCAAAAGGGCCGGGAAACCGGCCCTTTTGCTGTAGAGGTATTTCAACCAGTCCGGTGCTTAGTATCCCTGGTTTTGCTGTAAGGCAGGGACTTGCTGCACTTCGCCATTGGGCAAAGGAAAATTGACATTGAAGTCACTAAACTGTGTCCCCGCCTGCGTGGAGCCGAAGTCCAGGGTTTTCAGGTCTATTTTAATCTCACTGGCTGCAGCCAGGAACCGGCGCCTGAGATCAAACCAGCGGGTGCCGTTTTCAAAGGCAAACTCCAGCCTTCTTTCCTGGAAGATCCACTCCAGTACAGTAGCCTTATCAGCGTCAGCCGGACGGTTGGCCGGCTCTGCGGAAGGGGTTCCGTCATCCGTGGAATTACGGGCCCGGGTACGGATCTGGTTGATAATAGCAATGGCTTCATTCAGGTCCCCGTTCGTCATTGCAATTGCTTCTGCTTTCAGCAGCAGGACATCCGCATAACGGAGCAGGCGGGGGTTATTGGAATTGAGCCCGTTGCCGGCGGGCGGAACCTCTCCCGGTAACCAGGAACCTCGGGCGATGTATTTAATGATATTGGGGGTTGTCCCGGTAAATACCGGGGAAGCAACAAAGATATGGCCTATGCGCGGGTCTCCAGAAGGATAAGCGTCATAAATGCCCTTGGTGGCCGTGTGGAAACCATCGCCTACCCATGACGGCATCTGGTTGAAATAACCAAGGTAATGGGAGATTTCACCGATTGCCGCAAAGTCATCGGGAGGTAAAAAGGGGTTGGAATTGGCTACGGACCGGTTGGCCTGGTATTCGAACAGCGATTCTGCATTGTTCTCAAAATTGGCGTCGAAGTTCTGGGCATAATTTCCCATCAGGCTTCTGCCGCTGATGTTGTTGATATCCGCAATGGCGGCGGTATAGTCGGCGGCTGTCCCGGTCACAGTCGCCCGGAACACCAGCGCTTTGGAACGGAGCCCCAGGGCAGCATTACGGGTAACGCGCCCCAGGGTAGCCTGGTTCAGCAAGGTGCCGGGCCAGGATTCGGGGAGCAGACCGGCTGCTTCCTCCAGGTCTGTAATGGCCTGGTCAAGCAGTTGCGTGCCGGTGGAGTTCTGCATGGCGCCGGCCTCTTCAACCGTGGAAATGCGCTTGGTGATCAAGGGCGCCGTGCCTAAAATATTCCAGAGCTTGAAATTTACATACGACCGCAGGAAGAGCGCTTCACCCCGGTGCCAGTCTTTTAACTGCGGGTTGATGGTATAGACGTCCCCGCGTTCTTCCAGCTTTTCGAGCAACGTGTTCGCACGCTGAATCGCCTGGTACGATGCACTGTAAAAGCGGGCTACCCGGTCCGCACCCCCGTTGAGACCGACAAAATTTTCTTCTGCGAAACCGGTCCCCCTTGTCGTAAGGTCGTCGTCGGGAAGCATCCACACGACCGAGGCCACATTGTTGGGGCCGCCCTGGAAAGCATAATAGAGTCCAAGTTTCATATAGACACCGCGGACAGCCCAGTCGAACTCCTGCTCGCTGTTGAAGAACCCGGCTTCCGTATACCCGATGGGTGTGAGGTTCACCGTATCCTTACTGCACGAGGGAAGCAAAAGCAGCGAACACAGGGTCACTATAGATAGTAATGGCTTTTTCATAATCGGAAACTTTGTATTTTGATGAAATGGTTATCAGAACCCCAGGTTGAGGCCCACAATAAACGAGCTCGGTGTCGTAATGTTTTCCGGATCCAGGTCAGGGAATCGTGAGATGACAAACAGATTCGTACCGGTGGCGGTCACGCGCGCAGAGCTGAACCCTATCCTGCCTGCCAGTTCCTTGGGGATTGAGTAGCCCAACTGGACATTCTGTAACCGGATAAAGGCGGCGCTGTGTACAAATCTGTCTGAAAAGCGGTTGTTCCCGGAGGGATCTCCCTGAATAGCTCTCGGAATGGTGGTCGACGGATTGGCCGGCGTCCACCGGTCGCGATACTCTATGAGGTAATTGCCGCCCGCGCCGCCTGCAGAAAGCAGTCCGTTCGAAGAGCTCTTCTGGACATCGCCGATTCCCCTGAAGAACAGTGAGAGATCGAAGCTTTTATAATTCGCTCCCAGGTTGAGGCCGTAATAGAAGCCCGGAATGGTTTTGCCGATCACGGTCTGGTCGAAATTGTTGACCACACCGTCAGCTCCCTGTTGCTGGAATACGGAAGGCGGGGAACCGGGGTCAGGCGCTCCGGCAAAGTCGGTATAAATGATATCACCTGCACCTTTGAAGGCCGAAAAGCCGGGATCTGTAGTAGTTGCCAGGAAAGCGTCCACTTCCGCCTGGGACTGGAAGATACCGGCTGTTTTATAGCCGAAGATGGAATTGATCGAATGCCCTACCTGCACCCTGCCGCTGCCGCTGCCCACAGGTACGTCATTGAAGAGCCTTAACACCCGGTTGCGAACGGTAGTCAGGTTAAAGCCGGCATTGAAGGAGATATCGCCGACCGTCTGATTGAAATTTCCTTCGAATTCAAAGCCGGTGTTGCTTACCTGGGCCAGGTTGATCACGGGATTGCCGATAAAGCCGATCAACGCCGGGATGGGATACGCCTGCAGGATGCCGTCCGTAAACCGGTTATAGTATTCGGCGGAGAAACGGAACTTGCCCTGCAGCAGCTCGGCATCAAAACCGATATTATACGTGGTATTGGTCTCCCAGGTAAGATCGGGCGTCGGGAAATTGAGCAGTGCGGCGGCGTCCCCTATCGCCCCGTTTCCGGGCAGCTCGGCGCTGTTGGTCCCGAAGGCTGCTTTAGGATTGACATTGATGAGGGACAAAAACGCAAAATCCTGTGTTTCCTGGTTGCCGATCCGGCCCCATCCGCCCCGTAGTTTCAGATCGCTTATAAAACTTACTGCCTTCATGAAGGGTTCATCCGAAATACGCCAGGCGGCGCCGAACGAGGGGAAAGTCCCCCAATTGTAACCCGGTGCAAAGCGGGAGCTCCCGTCACGCCGGAGGGTTACATCCAGGTAATATTTCTTGTTGTAATCGTAACTCAGACGGCCCATATAGCCCTGCAGGCCATAGCGGCTCCGTTCGTAAAACAAACCTTTATCAGTAGGCGCCCAGCCTTCTTCGATACGTCTCTGGTCCCAGTTGGGGATAGGAGAACGCTGCGTGGTCGACATCTGTGTGTTGTTCCAGTATACCCGCTGGTCCATGGCATTAAAAATAGCATCAATGCTGTGGTTGCCGAAGTTGGTGGTGTAGCCTACCAGGAATTCTCCGACGAGGTTCAGGTTTTCATTGATCCGCCGGCTATAGCCGTTGCCTTCGTTGGTGTTGATAATTCCCGAGACATGCGAATAAAGGGCCGACCGTTGATCCGCAAATGCTTCCCGGATATTGTTTGAATGGTCCACACTATAGGTGCCGCGCAGGCGTAACCCTTTGAACGGGTTTATCTCTGCATAGAAGGAACCCATATTCCTGACAAGGTCACGCCGGTTTTCCTGCAGCGGATTCTGGGCCATGAACTGGGTCATACTACCCGTACCATAGCCGTTGGCACGGAAGGCGCCATTGACGATACGGCCGGGCCTGGCATAACCGGACGGATCCGAGGGATCATAGAAAGGTTGCCAGGGAGCTACAAACGATACTCCGTATCCGGGACGCGAGGGCGCTGTGTTGTTGCGCGCATAAATTACCCGGAAACTTTCACCCATTGTGAGCCAGCGGGTTATCTTAAAATCGGTGTTGATGGAAAGCGAATACCGTTTGAACCGGTCCGCATAAACCACATCCTGCTGGTCGGCATATCCCGCCCCTACCGAATAATTCGCCATTTTGGTCCCTCCGGAAATAGACACGTTATAATCCTGTATCGGGGCATTTTTAACAAAGGCATTCTCAATCCAGTCCCGGGAATAGTTAGCGCTGTTGCCCAGGTACTCCGGACGACCGGGATCAAACAGGCTCAAATCGGGTTCGCCGGGGATATAGTCGGTACGATTCGCCCATGCCTCACGGGTAATGTCGACGTATTCATTTACCCCCATTACATCATAGCGCTTGCCCACGTTCTGGACGCCAAACCGGACATTGAAATCAACCCGGGCCTTACCCTCTTTCCCCCGCTTGGTGGTGATGAGAATAACCCCGTTTGCCGCCCGCACGCCATAGATTGCCGTCGCCGATGCGTCTTTCAGTACCGAAATCGATTCGATATCATTGGGGTTGATCAGAGCGAACACATTGATAGGCCCCCGCATGTCGCCGTTACGGGCATTCGTGCCCGAGGTTGCGGCTGTAGCGGCGGCGCCTCCTTCCGTAAGGGGAATGCCGTCAATGACATAAAGCGGGTCATTAAAGCCCAGCGTGCCCACACCGCGGATACGTATCTCCGGACGGGCCGTCGGGCCGCTGCCCGGGTTGCCTACAAACACGCCGGGCATACGGCCCTGCATGGCCATCTCCGGGGACATTGACGTCTGCTTGCCGATTTCTTCGGTGGTAATCTGGGAAATAGCCCCCGTCAGGTCTTTTCTGGACCGCTGGCCATACCCGATCACGACGACCTCTCCCAGCGCCACGATATCGGCAGCCATGCTGACCTCAATAAAGGAGCGGTTGCTGACCGGCACTTCCTGGGCGACATACCCCACGAATGAAAATACCAGCACCGCATTTTCACCGGCGGTTTCCAGTACGAACGCACCCGTCGCGTCACTGGTTGTCCCATGCGAGGTGCCTCTGACGAGGATGCTTACTCCCGGCAGCCCTTCTCCTTTTTCGTCGGTCACCCTGCCTCTGACCGTCTGGAATAATTTTCTCATTTCGAACACCCTGTTCGCCTGCAATTCGGTGACCAGCTTTCGCTCCCGGGGCCAGGTGATGTCGTAGTTGATCTCCTTAGGTTCGATAGGGGCCGGCCCGGGTTCGGGATCCCGCTTCACAGAAGGTCTTTTCCGTACCACAATGGTCTTGTCGATGATCGTGTAGGTAAGCGGCTGCTTCTCGAAGATCTCATTCAGTACAGATTCCAGGGATGCTTTGGCAGAAACCGTGACCGGAACAGTGCTTTTTAAAAGCTGGCTGCTGTACAGGAAGTTATAGCCTGTCTGTGACCGTATTTCTGTAAAGATCTTCTCCAGGCTGCTGTTTCTGGCATTCAGGCTAACGGTCTGTGAGTATACGGAAGCCCGCGCATGGATCAAAGCAGCCAGAAATAGGATGGGGATCAGCTTCATTGTTCTCAATAGTTGCTTTCCGGGGCGTGTACGGCGGCCTCCCGGAAGTCGGGTATTCCCTTCGGGGGAACGCCCGTATTGGTAAAATAAAAAGTATTTCATACTTTTAGCACGTTTAGAATAAGTCATTACTGGGTTTGGTTCGTCATCAATTCAGGACCGGGGCTTATCGCTAAATGTTGCCCGGCTGCTTGCTATGTGCAGAGCAGACCGGCAATCAATCGTTCCGGGGCCTAATCCGGGACGGTTTTTTTATTAGAACAAAGTCCGGTCAAACGGTCGGGTCAGCTACTGTCTGTTTTCATATCCTGTTCAAAGATTAAGTTGGTTACAAGGTTTATTCGGTAAACGGCGGTTGTACCGCCGTGGTTACGACTATCTTTCTTCCGGAGACTGTGAACGCCACATCCCCGCCCTGCGACAGCATTTCGAGGACGCTGGGTAGTTGTACATTTCTGGATACAAAGCCGGTAAACCGGTCGGATGGCAAAGGTCCTTTGTATTCGACCTCAATGTCATACCAGCGGATCAGCTGCCGCATGATCTCGTCTATCCCGGTATCCATGAACCGGAAATAGCCGTCCTTCCAGGCCATCACCTCTTCAACGTCCGCTTTCTGTACGGTTACGACCGGGTCCTGTCCGGACCTGGCAGCGCCGGAGTTGTCTCCTGTAGCCAGATCCAGGATGGATTGCTCACCGGGTTCCAGCTTGACAGTTTGCCCTGTCTTCTGCACGGATACGGTGACGCCTCCTTCCAGCAATGTGGTTCTGACCGCCTGCTCATCGTTATAGGAACTGACATTGAAGCAGGTCCCGGTCACTTCCACGATCTGGTTGTTGCTGATCACCCTAAAAGGTACTTTCGAGTGCCGGCCTTTTATAGTGGCCACCTCGAAATAAGCTTCCCCGCTTACCTCTACCCTTCGTTCCTCTTCGTCGAAAACAACAGGAAAACGCAGGGAGGAAAACGAATTTAGCCAGACCTTGGTACCGTCGGGAAGGTGTATCCGGTATTGCCCGGCTTTGGGAGTGGTAATGGTATTGAAAATGCCGGCAGTACGCTCCTTGTATGCATGAGGATGGCCATCCGGGCGTCCGGGTGTATATACCAGGTGCCCGTCGGCGGCTTTGGTGACGCTTACACCTGCCTGGGTGGCTATTGTTCCTTCGCCCACATCATTCAGCACTACCGATGAACCATCGGTCAGGGTAAGGACGGCTCTGTCATTTCCCGGTACAATCTCGCTGATTTCATGACGGGACTGATCCGGGACGATTGCGTCGCTGTGATACAACCGGTCATACCCCGCATAGCCGGTCAGAATGACCAGCGCGGCTGCAGCGTATCTCCACCCCCACTTCCACCGGTTCCTTCGATCCTTTTCCCTGGTATCCAAGCCGTCAAGCCTGGCTTCAATTTTATTCATAAGCTCCCGGTTGGCCGGCAATGCTTCGGGAGACGGGTAGTTGCAGGAGACATGGAAGTATTGATCCATTACATACAGGGCGTCGGTTTCACCAAGTGTTTCAAACCACGAGAGAAAAGCGGTATGTTCGGCATCGGTATGCCGGTTTTGAGCATATTTTTCAAAAAACTGCAGGTAGTCTTTCTCTTCCATATACGCTAAGACGTTTGAAAGCAGAAAAAGAACCCCTTGTGGGATGGTTTTTTTTCGGAACGGGCGACGGTGGGTGAGCGGGGTCGAACCCGGGAACGGGCGACGGTGGGTGAGCGGAGTCGAACCCGGGAATGGGGAACGGGCGGTGGGTGAGCGAAGCCGAACCCGGGAACGGGCGTCGACTGGTTTCGACTGGTTTCGACTTAGCTCAACCACCGGGGATAGCCGATAGCTGACTGCCGATAGCTGACAGCTGATCACCTAACTACCTCATAACTAACACCTAATACCTAAAACCACCAGCCAGCCAAGCGTCATTTCACCATGGTTCCGGAGGTACGTCTTTACAAAATCCGAAGCCGTATAAAACTGTTTTTTAACCACGTTTTTGGATATATTCAGTTTACCGGAGATTTCATCGAGGGATAATCCTTCCTGTGTGCGGAGCTCAAATATCTGCCTTCTTTTTGCGGTAAGCTTCCCTATCGCTTCCCGGGCGACCTCCTGGTATTGTTCATAGCAAAGGTCGTCGTCAGCCCTTTGGTAGCAGTCTTCCGAAGCAGGGGCTATCAGCTTCAGTATCCGCAATTCGGTTTGCTGCCTCCGGAGGGAATCCAGCAGCAGGTTTTTAGCGACCCGGAATAAATAAGCTCTGAACGATTGTACCTCACGCAGTGCTTCCTTATTTTCCCATATCCTGAGGTACACTTCCTGGATAATTTCCTCATTGTCTTCCTTTGACCGGTTGAAAAGGTAGAGGTAACGCGACAGAACGGGAAGATAGCGGGTATACAAGAAGGCATACGCGTCCCTGTCGCCATTGGCGCAAAGTCGCAGCACCTCCCTTTCTGTGGCCAGTTCGTTCATTAAAATCTCCGGTTAGTCAAAAAGCCGGTATAGTCGCAATCCCCTGGTATAAGGATCCGGAGATTACTTCAACCTTTCAGGGCAAATGTAGAAAATATCATAGCAATAACGCAAAATAATATCGAATTTATACAAATGAGGGGATTCCTGGTCAGAAGTCTATCCGGGTTGCAAAAACGGAACCCGCTTCCTGGAAAGCATGAGAGGCCGCGATACAGTATTCAGCAATAAGTTTTCTTCGTCCGGATTTAAAGGAAAAGAGGCTTAGAAGTTGTGTTTTGTAAGTGTCTGTTTTTCAAGATGTTTTGTTGTAGTGAGCCCGTAACTCCAAAAAGAATACCGTTTTCTTTTTTACTTTTTCCTGCTAAATGGAATATAAGAGGAGGAAAGGAGGGGTGTGCCCCTTTTGCAGCAATCCCAAGGGCAGATACGATAAAAAAAATTGGTCTGCCGGCGTGATAGTTGTCTCCCACTTTCATAAAGTAAGCAAACGGGGTTAGAAATCGATAGTCAGAGATCGGCTGCCGGTCGATGGTTAACGGCTCTGTTTACAAATGAGGGAATGAATAAAATTATTCTTATAAGGTGTTAATAATCAATTGATTAAATCTGTAGTTTTCTAATGAGAAAGACATTGGTATTTTTTGCAGCATTCCTCCTGGTAACATCCTTCGGCTACGCACAGGAGATTAGCATAGCGCCGGTAGTGGGACCGAGCTTCACTTTTGGCCTGACCGCCAGCGGATTAAAAAAGGAGTCGAACGAAGCCCTACGCGAATTGAGAGAAGATAATCCGGATGTGAAGTATAGAAGTATCCAAAGTGCGACACCAGGCTTTTTACTAGGCGGCCTTGCCGACTACATGTTCAATGAATCGCTGGCCCTTCAGTCAGGATTACTATTCCATCTTCGCGGGCGGAACCGGGCGCTTAGTTCAAAGGGCACAGACTGGATGGGGGAAGCAATTAATAACAAAATATCCTACGATTATCGCATTTCTTATCTCGAAATCCCGCTATGGATCAACTACAAACTTGGAGAAAGTGGTTTTAAACTGGTCGGCGGCCCTAATTTCGGCTTTGCAGTGAGCGCAAAGCTTAAGGGAAAAGGCAAGGGAATCTCGAGCAGTATTTCTGAATCAGCAAAAGTGTCCATTGGAAGCGATGCCTTTAACAATGTTGTAAAACCATTCGATGTCAGCCTGAACCTCGGAATCGGAAAGGATTTCGAGATCGGGAATAATCCGCTGGAGCTGACGCTGTTTATCCAACCTTCGTTGTCCGCCGGGAACACTGCCTAGAAGTTCGGCCCGGACTACTGGTACCGCCACTTCTCAACCGGCATCCGGGCGGCTTACTACCTGCCGATAAGGTGATTCATTATCCATATATACCCATATTTTTACCAACCTGGCTTAGTCCACTTTAACCGACATGAAAATGAAATTTCCATTAAAATCCCGAGTTATGATCTGGCTACTGCTTGGCGTTTGTTTCCTGACCAATTGCAAAAAGCCCTCCGGCGATCCCTCTCCCGAAGAAAAAGCTAAAAAAATCTGGGTAGCCGATCGTGTCAGTGAGAACAGTACGGTAGTATACGAGCGAAATGGCAGCACCCAAATAAGGAACTACTCGGCGTTCAGGCTGGATCTTTCCTCGCCACCTTCCGCCATACTGACCGAAGTGGACGGCACTATCCTACGGGGCCAATACGAAATCCGGGGCCGCAATCAACTGTTGCTTTCCGGGCTGACCCCCATCCCCACTGGTACCGACGGCAGCATCAGCTATACTATGACGTTTGTCGACGAAGTGTTGGAACTTGTGCAAACAACTTCCAATTTAAAAACGGGCCACACAAAAAATACTTACCGGCTCGTCAACCCATAGGCATTACAGTATTCTCTAAATTTTCAAATACTAAACAAGCAAAAAAATGAAAAACCGATATCTGATCTTCCTTGCATTAGTGCTCTCCTGCTCGTTCGCCGACGCCGCCATCTGGCGTGTTAACAACAATGGTTTTGGGGCGCATTTTACATCAATAGAAGAAGTGAACAACGCTTACTACGTCAACCCGGGTGATACAATTCACCTGGAAGGGTCTAACAAAAGCTATGGATCTAACTTCTATATCAAAAAGAAAATGACCATTATCGGGGCCGGCTACAATTTTGATGAGAATGAATTTAGTCCTTCCAATGGCCTTATAACAGAAATAGGCAGCGTCACCTTTTACCGTGAAGCTGCGGGCTCCAGGTTATTCGGCGTTTATGTCAATGAGAGTGGGGTTTCAATTAACGCAAGCGATATACAAATCAGCCGGTGCCGGATTAGTAATTTCATAAGCCTTTCCTACGATATATCCGATATACGTATTACCCAAAACTTCTTCAGCACGGGCGGTATTAATAATTCTGTTTTGTCAAGTGCTTCCTATTTCCCCTCCAACGTCATCTTTAATCACAATATTTGCCAGCGTCCGCTTGTGCTGAACGATGCACAAGTATTCTCGGAATGTAATAATAATATCTTCGACATTTTGATTCCGCCCTCTAATCAAGCCAGTCTGAAATTCAAAACCGGTTCGTTTCGCAACAACATTTTGACCAAAGATGTAAAAACCGAAATAAACGGCAACAACACCACCAACGTCGCCCACAACATAGGGGGGAAGATGAGCCCCTTCGGCACGGCCAACAACAATCTGATAGTAGAGGACATGGCGCAATTGTTTGTTGCAAGACAAAGCTCTGCTTCTGACGCACAATACCAGCTTAAGCCCAATTCTGCCGCCGCAGGCAAAGCATCTGACGGTGGGGATATCGGAGTGTTCGGAGGCCTGGTGCCACAAAACCGATATATACTTTCAGGCTTACCTCCGGTACCCGTCATTTATTCTGTAAGCACCACCGGCGTAGCCACGCAAAACGGCCTGCCTGTAACGATCAAAGTTCGTACGGTAAATTGATTTGTAATATGAAATTCCTCTTTCCTTTTATATTCCTGCTTTCGGCGGCATTCGGCGCGCAGGGTCAATCTGACTTCAGATTGGAATATTATCTTGATAAAGACGAGGGGTTCGGAAAGAACACCATCGTACCTGTCAAAGTAGCTGAAGATGCCCCTCTCGAATTTACGGCCTCAACAAAAGGGCTGGCGCCGGGTACTCATTCGCTCGGTTTCCGCATCCAGGACAAAGATGGCCGGTGGAGCCATACCTCTCGCAAGCTGATTGACATCCACAAAGAACAGGAGAAGGTAATCATCGCGCTGGAGTATTTCCTGGGGAATGATCCGGGCTTCGCTAAGGGCGTGCCGGTGACAATAGAAGCACCTTTCGCAAACGGAGAATACACGTTCCGCATTCCGCGCAGCGAGCTCTTGGAAGGACAGCAAACGCTGTTTGTCCGCAGTATCAGCAAGCAGGAAGAATTCTCTCATACACAATGGAAGTCTTCTAATATCATGTTTCTGAATTGTGCTGAACCGGCTATCACCCAAAACGGCATTAGCTTTTCCGCCACAACTGCCGATACGTACCAATGGTACAAAGACGGAACAGTTATCAATGGAGCGATTTCTCAGACCTACCAGCCGATTGAAAACGGTCAGTATACCGTGCGTACTACAACCCGTGAAGGATGCGAAGAGATGTCGCCGCCGATACAATTTGTTATTACCGGCCTGGAACCATCGGAGCTAAATTCCCTGAAGGCTTACCCCAATCCTTTTTATGACTTTATAAGCATAGGGGTTGATACTCCTCTGCCAGTATCCGTTAACGTTTACGCTATTACCGGCAGGCTTCAGTATAGTGTTTCCCAAACATCCGGCCCTACCTGCGAGATACCTACGGATGGCTGGCCGACAGGCACTTACGTGGTTTACGTTTCACAGGGTGAAACAACTTTAGGCTATAAGATGCTCATCAAGCTTTAGAAGCGACAGCGATCAACCCATTTATCAAAAAATTGATAGTTAAAGTCTCGGAACAACCTAAAACTTTACCGGCATGAACCGTCTTTTGTTATACTTCTTTTGCTCCCTCCTTTTCTGCTGCAGTAGCCAGGATCACCCAAACCCCAAAGCGGATATCTACATTTATGCAGATGTAGACGGGAAGCCCTTCCGCTACGAAGGTGAAGATAATTACATCGCTGAAAACTATCACGCAGGATCTCTGCCCAGGTTCTATTTTGTTGGAGAAATCAGTGAATATGAAGGGCTTGGACTGACTGTACCTCCTCTCTCCGGCAAACCGGAAACTGTGAATGTTTTAGGTGCGCTATACCGTAACAGCCGTTTCGACACGTACGCGACTGGTTACCACGGGGAACTGGATAGGCCGGTCACAGGAAAGTGTACCATTACGAGGGTAAATAATGAGGTCGTAGAAGGCACTTTCTATGTGGATGTCTACAGCGAATACGGCAAAGGCAATAAGGTCCTTAAAGTTACAAACGGAAGATTCAGAGTCAGGTATAACTGAGCAGCTGTTCATGGTCCAAAATCACATTTATTATCTTAACAAAACGATGTCAAACAATACGCCATTTCTACTTCTTGCCTGCCTTTGTGTAATGCTCGTATCAGGGTGCGCCGGCAAAAGCGATAAAGACGGGGTTAATCCCAAAGCCCAATATTACCTATATGCAGATATAGAGGGAGTAGGGCCCTTCAGATTTGAGACGAATGACAGTGACAAAAACTTTACTTACGGCACCAGCGGTCAATTTAATATGTTTATATACCTTGAAAATTATACTAACGGCATGACTCTTTTCGGGGCTATGCCTTTTCAAGGTAAGGCGGTCGAAATGGAAATAGCAAGTGCCGAATACCAGAAAAGCAGATTTGAGAAGTTCACTTCAGGGCTTAACTCAAAACACAAAAAATCACCGAACGGCAAAATTTCAATTACAAATGCTACTGATTTCACTTTAGAAGGTACCTTTGCATTCGATGTTTATACAGATGATGAAAACGGCAGTGAAAAGATAAGTGTCCGAAACGGTAAATTCAGAATTAGGTACTAATCACTTAATCGGAAGCTTCAGGGCGGGGCATTTTCCAGCTGTCTGGCATCTGCTGTTATACACGCACTCCTCCGATAACCGGAACCACCCTCGCATTTAACCCTGAGAATATAATCCGTCATGAAAGTAAATCCCGCATTCGAAACCAGCATCGCATCTATCCTTGTCCCTGCGACGATCCTGTTTATTTCAATACTGACTATAGCCTGCGAAAAACAGGAAGACATACTCCCTGTCGGTAAGCTGATTGAAGGCTTCAGGGCAGAGGGGTACCCCATTGTAGAAACGCAGTTTGACTCGCTTACCAACACCTATACGCTTACGGTACCTGCCGACGCCGACCCGGCCGACCTGGCGCTGGAGCCTATCCTCGCTTCCGGGGTTACCCTATCCCCCGATCCCTCAGGCTTCACCGACTATACGCAACCCGTTTCGTTCGAGCTCCAAAAAAAGAAAGCGGCGTCGCAGACCATCCGGGTGAAGGTCGTCCGGTTACCCGTGGGAAGCAGCGCCCGCTGCCTGCTGACCAGGATCGAGTCGATGGACCATCCCGACGACTACTTTACGTTCGAGTATAATGAAGGGGCGCTTATTTCCAAAATCCGTGCGTCATCGCTATTCTCCAATTGGGGAACCACTGAATTCAGATACGGTGGAATGGGGGTAGGTGTTTGCGAAGAAAAAGACAGTCATTTCGGAGATTCTCCTCAACAGACTTTAGTGGAGTATGACGCATCGGGAAAAGTCTCGAAAGTACTGGTTTGGGATTGGAGCTGGAACGTGTCGACTGACTGGCTTGGACATGGCTTTATAAGCTTCAACGAACTCAACCAATTCACAGGATCCCCCGGCCACCTCGTCTACCACTATGAAAACAGCATGGTGACAACGATTGAGATCAGGGACCCGGATACCAATGAATGGACGACGATCAGGGTCGAATATGACGGTAAAAGGCACTTCCTTTCCGGAAGCCGTCCGGTGCGCATGATTAACTATTTTTTAGATATGCTGGGTCGCGTAAACGTCCGGCCGGGAGCTGAGCGTATCATACTTGATTTCCACATGCTTTCTTCCCGGCAAAATATTTCGCGATTTTTGAGGGACGACGGAGAGCAGATCATCCAGTACACCTACAACAAAGAAGGGTTCCCGATCACGAACGAAATGGAAAGGCTGCGCTTTTACTATGCTAATTGCGATTGAATTCCGCTATAAAAAGCGCTTAACAACTGTTTATAACCATGAAAGAATACGCTTTTTTCTGCTTGCTACCCATCGCCCAGCTGCTCATGGCCTGCTCGCAGGAAAGTGACCCGACTCCGCAAAATACCGACGGCTGCCCTGTAGGTCAGCTCAGCGGGGCAGCCCCTTTCAGCGACGAAGTATAGCAGGGGTTGAAGCAGGAGTTGGACGCGTTGGAGATACCATTTATCAAAACCGAACCGAGGTAAACGCTAACGGTTCCTGGACGGATCTCAAAAGCGTAAGGGGAGATCGCAGGGCCGGGAGCTCGCCGGGGATCGGGTTGTAAGCGAGCCGGAGTTGAGCAGCCAGCTTGCTTCTGTTACAGACTTTCAATCAATCATGAACACCATAAAATCGTTTAGAACCGTGAGATCATTAACCATTTTAGTACTCTTTACAATTGCCTTGTTTTTTTCAGCATGCGGCGGTGATGAACCTGAATCCCGGCAAAACGATACAAGGGAACATTTAACATCGAGCCTGAATTTCCAATTTGACTATCCTAAATGGACACCAGAGATCGTTAAATGCGGTGAAACATTTGAGAATAGCAATATAAAATTCACCTATCGGATCGCTACTGAAGAGGAAGCTCCGCGCTTTCAGCGATGCGTTGATCAAAGCATAGACAAAGAGTACTATTCCGCTTTCGAGATCAGCGGAGGATCCGCTTTTGTTATTGATGTGTCGCATTACAAAGGGATTTCGTCCATAAGTATATTGGGGTATCGCGACTATTGCGACGGTATTGCAGGAAGGATCTATGCTATCGGTTTGGATGGAAAAATAATCGATATCGCGGAACCTGTCGTCGATCATTACGCAACTGAGGATATAATCTTTGAAAATAACCTGGAGAATATTAAAGAAGTGCGGATAGTGAGCCTTTGCGAAATGGTACGACTGTCCTCAATATTCATACGCGGCAGCAGGGAGTGATGGTAACAAAATGAAATCTCACAAATGAGGCCGTACCGATAGCATCCCGGTAACCTCCTCTATGAAAAAGCGCTTAACAACTGTTTATACCCATGAAAAAATACGCCCTTTTCTGCTTGCTCCCCATCGTCCAGCTTCTCACGGCCTGCTCGGAGAAAAGTGACCCGACTCCACAAAATACCGACGGCTGCCCCGTAGCAACTTTCCGGTATCCGGAAGACGACCGCTATGCAACCGACCATTTCGAATACAAAAACGGCAAAATCTCGAAGATCCGGAAGACCGGCGGATATTCAGCTCAAAAAACCACAAACATAAGCTATGACGGAGCAGGAGATATCCAGGTAATTGACGATGGTTTTGAGCGACTGGATGCTACAATAAGCAAAGACGGGCAAGGCAGACCTATTGTCATTACGGTAGTAACTTCCAGCTCAAGCTACCGCTACACCACCCATTATCTGTTTCAATATAACGCGGAGGGCTATATCACCGAGGAAGTGGAATTCTTTGATCATCCGACAGCTTTCCAAGCGCTCTACGACGGCGACATGAACGATTTCCGCGCCGCTATCAGTAATCTCCTGGTGGAAAGTATTCCGGACAGCGAAAAAATGGAAACGCTCGGCGAAGGCATTGACGAGATGAGCAAGACACGCTACGTGTATGATCTGCCCGGTAGGGCTGTTACCACTTACCTTACGCCGAAAGCTTCCAGAACGGAAAAGCTGCTGCATACAAAAGTGTACGACGGCAGGAAGAACCCGCTGGACACTCCTAACTGGCGTCAATACGAGCTGATAAAAAAGAACATCATATTCCCCGGGCTGGGAAACCTTGCTGAATGGGGACCTTACGGCGGTCCGAATGTCGGCCGCTACAACTATGAATACAGCGATGGGGGCTCACCCCTCCTGGCTTACTATACATACAACAATGTGCCTGCATCGGACAGACCCTATTACGAATGGACCTACGCATGTCAATAGCTAATCAACGACCTCTCAATCAGTCTCAAAAAATGAAGAGAACGAAAGGCGCCCCACCCAATCACCGCCCTCCGACCGCTATTTCATACGACTTCGTGCGCCCTTTTCCGGCGACTACTATTTTATCCCTGTATAGCTCCACTGTGGCGTATGCATTCTCTTTTTCGGTCTCGATCATTCCTTCCGTCGTAATGCACGGGATGCCCTGGTAATCGCCGAACGCGCCCACATGGTGATGTCCGCTAAACACCGCCTTTACACAGGAGAAGGCGGCAAGGGCGGTTAGAATTTCCTGGTCGTTCAGTGCCGTAAAGCCTTCCGCCGGATAGACAGGGTGGTGGGAAAATACAAGCACATTTTCATTCTTTTTCTGTGAGTTCCGGAGAAGTTTAGTCAGCCATTTCAGTTGTTTGCTGCTGATGCCGCCGTTCCAATCCTGACCGTTGCTGCGATTTCTCAACCGTATCTGATCGCGCATCGCGGCCAGCTCTTTTTCTTTCCAGGTTCCGGCTACGTTTGAATAGGAGGCGATCTCGTTCGTATTCAGGATAATAAAATGCCAGTTTCCTTTTTTAAAGGAATAGTACTCATCCGGCATATCCAGTTGTTTAAATAGTTTTTTATTGTCGGTTATTCCCACGTAGTCGTGATTGCCTGTCGTATTATGGACTTTCGCCTTCAGAAGTCTTTGGCGATCCAGGACAGCATCCATATCCGCGGGATTCCTGTCCACCAGGTCGCCCAGGTTAATGGTAAATTCAACCTGCTGCCGGTTTAAGTCCGCCACACACTCTTCCAGCTTTTCCAGGGAATTTCTATAAAACCGGCTGCCTTTCGTTTCGCAGTCACCATATTGAATATCCGCAATGATGCCAAACCGGATGACCGGTGTTTCCTGGGAAAAGGCGCTATTACTCCAACAGCATAGCGTTAGTGCCCAAATGATTCCTGTGTTTTTAAGAAGGCGCATGTTTTTTCGATTGTGTCAGGAGTTCCGATAAAAATGAGACGATACCTCTATAAGAGCTATCGTCTCATTTTTTACCATCCGGGGTTTTGTGTTAATAGCGGATTTGTAGGGCGGATTTTAAAAACCCATTACACCAATGGCTGAAGCCTGATGATCCGGTAGCTCCCGTTGAGGGCAGGTAAGGCGAGGTGTTGGTGAATGGATGAAGAGATGATGGATCGGTACTGATGCCAGTGGCCGGTAAACAAGCCCGCGAGCGATTTCGAATCCATCACTTGCCTGACAAACTCTACCGTGGAAGGCAGATTACCGCTCTCAGGCCAGCGCTCCCTGCGCTCGATACTATAGTTTTTATCAACGGCTGAGCCCCAGTCGGGGTGGCCGCAGCACATGGGCATAGAGGGCATATAAAGTGGAATATGTACGAAGAGAACCATTGGTTCAGATCGTTTCTTCTGCTCTATAAAAAAGGACAATTGTTCTTCATTGATTTGATAGGTGGAATTGTCGAGCATGACGATATTAATCCCGCCGACTATTTTCGACGAATAAAGGAACCCACCGGTATACAGTGGCTTCAACCGCTTCTCGCACCATTCCTGACGAAGTGAGTCGGCGGATCCTTTCATTCCTTCATAATGCCAGTCATGGTTGCCGGCGGTATACATGTGAGGCAAACCGCTCGATTTCATCACAGCGCTGACAAATTCCACGGCGGTTGCCGAAGGATAGTTGACAATGTCGCCGGTCAGGGCAACCAGGTCAACTTTTTCGTCTACACCCCTCTGAATGACCTCTTTGAACGTGTCTGTTGTTGCTGTGGCCTCACCTGTTTTGAAATGCTTTACCCGGTGATAGGCTTTGTTCATACGTTCACTGTATTGGGTATAGGGCTGATCGTTCTCATTATCGCAGCTGAGGTGGGCATCAGATACTTGTAAAATGGTTGTTTCTTTTTGCAGCCCGGGAATAGAAATAATGGTTTCCATTAAACCCGAGTTGTGGACAGTATGCCATTCTTTATTGGTTGCAACTTGCGTTAACGAAGCAGAACCAAAGGTCAACGTGGAGCCGGCAAAGGCTGTTGAAAAAAAAGAGCGACGTTTCATGATAGGATCAATGAGATGAAATTTTGACGATAAAAGAGCTTTCACTTAATACCCCTTGTTTTGTATGAGATTGGTGTTATTCCTGATTTCAGCAGACGGGATGGGGAATAATAACTCCCTTTCCGTCAGGGTTGCACCATATGGAAATTTATGTCCCACATAGTCATCGAATGTCCCGGCGGCAAAATTGTATGCCTTCCGGGTCCTTGCCATGTCGAACCAGATTTTATTTTCAAAACAGAGTTCGTGCATGCGTTCCAACCAGATAGCTTCTCGCAACTGTAGCTGGTTTAAGTTGGAAAGGTCTGGGAGCTCAGCTCTTTTCCTGATCTGGTTGACGCTGGCATACGCTTCCGCCGTGGGGCCTGACACCTCATTAGAGGCCTCGGCATAAGTCAATAACACTTCGGCAAACCGGATGACGGACCAATTTAAACCCGTACGGATTTTGCTGGTATGAGCTTCCTCGTCAAAAAATTTGAAGATAAAATGCCCGCCTAAATTAATTGACTTGCTTCTGTCTGCCGCCAGCGTAAACGTGGTGTAAAAAAACTCCTTTTCACGAATCCTTTTATCTGCCGCATCATAGGATTCTATAAACTCTTTTTGCGCATAAATCGCACCTATTTCACTGGAAAATAACGATATATTACGCTTATAAGGTACAATTGCAGATTGCAGTGCATTGGAAGGTTGCTCCAACTCGTTGAACTGGATCATATAGATATGTTCGCCCTTATTGTCGGTACTTTTATCATGCAGGCTGTTATAGCTTTCGAAAAGGTAGAACTGATTGGAAACAATGACTTCTTCCGCCTTGTCTCTGGCCAATTTGTAGTACTCGATGCCTTTGTTCAACGGAAACCCGGCCATTGTGAGATAGACCGTCGACAACAATGATTTAACAGCTCCAAGCGATGCACGACCACTTTCATCTTTAAAAGGCAACCCTGATGTTTCTGCTTCCAGTAAGTCTTTTACGATAAAATCATAGATAGCTTCCAGCGAAGCCTGGGAGGGATAGAGCTCCGGTGAGGCCAGATCGATGCTTTTGTCCAGCAACGGTACGCTGCCGAAGAGCCTGACCAGGTTAAAGTAGTAGTAAGCACGAAGGAAATGCGCCTGCCCCAGCAGATTTCGCTTTCTTTCAGGATCCATTTCGATACCCGGAATCCTGGTGATCGCTACATTTGCATTCGCGATACCCCGGTAGTGGCTATCCCAGTAGGTTTTGCTGTAGCTGTTGTCTGCGGAATTATTCAAATTACGGATTAAATAATTGGGCGGATCCCCCAGTTCGGTATTGGCCGTTCCGGTTTGAAATTCGGTCATCATCCAGGCCGAACCCATGATTTGTGCAAGGTCCGCATAAATCGCTGTAACAGCGCTTTCAGCATGTCCGGGCTGTGTATAATAATTACCGTCATTGAAATTGGACGGGTCTTTTTTAGTCAGAAAATCTTCACACGAAGTCGCCCATAGTGTCAGAGACCCGTAGACAGTTACCAGAAGTATTTTTTTCAGAAATGCTTTCATATCCGAATAATTATAAGGTGATTAGAGAGAAATGTTTAAGCCTACCGTGAAAACACGTGGTTTCGGGTAGGAGTAAAAGTCCATTCCCTGGGCAAATTGATTGGCGCTTGTGGAAACCTCCGGATCATACCCCGGATATTTTGTAAAAAGCAGGAAATTCTGGGCCGAGGCATATAACCGCAATTTATTCAACCTTAATTTGTTAACCTGCTCCTGAGGGAAATTGTAGGCAATTACGAGATTCCTTCCTCTGATAAATGATCCGTCATGTATTCTATCGGACGAGAATGAGCGGTTGTACCCGGCAGCAATGGGACGTAATTCGGCGATATTGGTATTTTGATTATCGGGTGTCCACGCGTCTAAAACCGAAGCAAAAACATTGGTAATGCCCTGCCGGTCTTCCGTGGTACTTTTGGTCATAAACGAAACATCGTTTCCGAGCATAAATTGGAAATCAAGAATTACATCGACGTTTTTGTACGAAATGTTATTAATAAAGGAACCATATGATTTGGGAGAACCATTTCCAATAATAACACGGTCTAAATCATTGATGATGCCGTCCTGATTGACGTCTTTATATTTTTTGTCGCCCGGGCGCAGAAAGAATTTTCCGGCTTCCTCCTCCTCGCTCGATTGCCAGGTACCTAAACTCACCAGGCCAAAAAACGAATTGACCGGCTCGTTTTCCCTTACGATACTTGCGCCGTCTATATTGGATCCCGAGATGATGTCAGATCCCCCTGTCAGTTTAAGAACGCGGTTTTTATTAACGGAGAAATTGAAGGTTGTATTCCAGGAGAAATTGGTACGGCTTATATTATGGGTGTTTAACGTGAACTCAACACCTTCATTTTTCATACTGCCTACGTTTTTGACGACGGAGGAATATCCGCTGGATGTCGGTACCGGTGCGCTTAATAACATGTTGTCCGACAGGCGTTTGTAAATGTCAGCTTCGATCATAATCGTGTTTTTAAAAAGGCCGATTTCAATACCTGCATCAAACTGACTGTTTTTCTCCCATTGCAAGGTGGGATTGGCCATCCGGCTGATCCCGACCCCTATCGTTCTGGCCCCGTTCAATATCGCGTTATAGCTTCCTAACCCGGCCACACTTTGATAGTTTGGGATTTCCGAGTTGCCTGTCATGCCAAAACTTGTGCGAATTTTTAAGGCGGAAATGTGCTCATTCCCCTGAAGAAATGATTCTTCCGAAATTTTCCAACCTAATGCAGCTGAAGGGAAGAATGCAAATTGCTTTTCCGTTCCGAACTTGGACGAACCGTCGATGCGTCCGGTAAGCGTTATCAGATACCGGTTGTTCAGCGTATAATTGACGCGCCCGAAATAGGAATTCAGGCTGTATGAACTTGCGCCCGATGTAGAGGGTCTGGGATTGGAGCCGAATCCTAAATTATTGTACATAGGGTAGTCGTCCGAAAATCCCTGACTTTGGGATACGGACGAAAAGTAATCCACATTTTGCCATGCCATCCCCAGCATGCCGGATACGGAATGAATATCCGAGAATGTCTTTATGTAATTGAGCTGATTTTCAAATTGCCAGGAATCATGCTTTTGGTTGCTGATGGAAGCGACGCCATTCTGGTCCCTGGAAACGTATTTAAGGTTTCCGCCGGCATAATAATTTACCTGCTGGTTGATAATATTAACGCCGAGAGATGATCTGAAATCCAAACCGTCCATCAATTTTATGTTGATAAAAGCGTTCCCCAGAAGCGTTTGTGTCTTGGGTAGGTATAACCGCTCGCTTACCAGGTTGGAATAAGTAGCCCCGCCCTCCATTCCGGGATAATCTTCAGCGCTTCCCCATTCGCCGTTCGGATAGTTAACCGGGACAATCGGCAAGGCTTGCAGAACAGTTCTCATAGGAATAATACCTCCCTCACCGATCGGATCGATTTGGTTTTCATTTTGTAGATTAAAGCTCACCGATCCCCCCGCCGTCAGCCAGCTGGTTACCTTATTTTCCAGTACGAATCGTGCAGAATACCTTTTTAGCCACGATTCCTTCATGATGCCGGATTCGTTCCGATAGCCTAAAAACAGGCCATAATTGCCGTCTTTGTTGCCACCGGTGAACGACAGGTTATGGCTTTGAGTCTGGGCGATCTGTGTTGCCTCTTTTTGCCAGTCGGTATCGTATTTTGGTTTGCCGTTTTCATCGAACAGCAGCGGATCGTTTCTTTTCAGTTTTGGATCCGTGTACTTTCCCTGAGCCCAGCCAACAGGATCATATTTTTGCGCATTTACGTACTGGATGTCCTCTACTCGGAGAAATTCCTCAGCATTTAGCAGATCCAGCTTTCTTGGGAGCGTCCCAAAACTCATATACGTGTCGTAACTGGCCCTGTTTCCCAGAGCGTTCCCTCCCTTTGTAGTCACCAGAATGACGCCATTTGCACCACGTGCGCCATAGATAGCGGTTGCCGATGCATCCTTCAATACTTCAATGGAGGCGATGTTTCCCGGATCAATATAATCGATCGGTGTGCTTCCGTTTGCAAGTCCGGCAACATTCAAAATAACACCGTCAATAATGTACAAGGGATTGTTAGCAACGCTAACGGATGTATTACCACGGATCCGGATGTTGGCTCTGCCTCCCGGCCGGCCGGAATTTACGGATACCTCTACCCCTGCAAGCCTGCCGCCCAACGCCTGGTTAAGAGAAGTACTGGGCCGTTCCGAAATAACATCTCCTTTTATAGTTCCGACAGAACCGGTTAAATCGGATTTTTTGACGGCGCCATACCCAACGACTACGATCTCATCCAGCGATTTGGTGTCTCCTTTTAAGACTACATCAATCGTAGATTGGGCGCCTGCAATGATTTCCTGTGAAGTAAATCCGATGAAGGAAAAGACCAGAACGGTCTCCTCGCCGGGGATGGTAATTGCATACTCTCCATTGGGATCGGTAACTGTTCCCTGCTGCGTACCCTTTACCAGCACATTCACGCCCGGAAGTCCTTCTCCTTTTTCGTCCGTTACTTTTCCCTTTACCTGCTGAACGATGTCAATGGTTTCGGGAAAGAGGTCGGGGATGCGGGAAGCAGGCTTGGTCTGATGAAGCTGCTCCGGAATTTTAAAAATCAGGATCGTGTTACTGGCTCCCTCCTTAAAGGTCAGGCCGGTACCCTTCAACACTTCCTGAAGGGTTTGGGCGACCGACCGGTTTTCCCGCGGAAGGTTGATGTCGCGGTAAGGCGCCACCTGTTCGAGGGCATAGGCCATCCGGAAACCGGCGATGGTCCCGACCTTATTGAGGGTGTTCCGTAAGGAGGCGTTGCGGACCTCAAAGGTTATTTTTTTCTCCAGTATGTTTTGGCCATGTCCCGGCCGTGCAATAAGCAGTTGGGCAGAGCATAGTACGAATGTGAAAATACAGGCGCTTATCCTCATAATCAGCAGGATTTGTTGCGACCCACGGGGGAGCCTTTTGCAAACGGCAATAAAATTTTGCATAACTTGCGGTAAGTTTGAAATGTTAAACGATAATGTCTCAGACGCTAAACCCCTTTTGGCTTTCCAGGGCAGAGGGGTTTATTTTGTATACAGGGCTCCAGGCCCTGGCAGCAGTTACGTTTTCATGTTTTTGTTGGGGTTAGGAGTAATGTTTGGGTTAGGAGTAAAGGTTTTTGACTTCAGGACGCTTTGCCGACGACTTACTGACAGCCATTGCCGTCGATGGTGATTTGCTTGTCCAGTTCAACCCGGTAGGTTGCGTTGCGGATGGTACACAAGGTCTCCAGCACGTTATCCAGCGTTTCGGTGCCGCTGAACGTCACGACGGTCAGGCACTGCCGCAGGTCGGAATTTTCAAATTGGATGCGGGCGCCGTATCGTTTTTCAAGGACCTGTGCAATGGTTTCAAACGAAACCCCGTCAAATTCCATGTCGGTACGGGTCCAGTCCGTCGCTTTCCGGATATCGGCTCTTTCCGCAACCGGATCGGAACCTTCCTTGCTGTAAGTCACCTGCTGGTCCTGGGTCAGTACGGCCACTACTTCGCCAGCCGCATCTTCCACGCGTACTTTTCCCTTTGCGACAGACACGACGATCGCGTCCTGTTCCGGATAGGCCCTGATGTTAAAAGCGGTTCCGAGTACAACGGTTTTTACGTTTCCGGTATGGATGATAAAGCGCCGGGCTTCGTCGCTGCCCGGAATGTGCCGGATGTCGAAATAGGCTTCCCCCGTCAGCCTGACCTCCCGGGCCTCGTCGTGAAAGGTGGCAGGATACTGCAGAGTACTGCCTTCCTTTAGAATAACCGAGCTGCCGTCGGGCAGGGTCAGGTTCCGGATATACGCCGCCGGCACGGCGGGGTCTGTTACCACGGCTACAGGTTCCGGGCGGTTTGGTGAAAGCTTCCAGACAGCTGCGCCGGCAGCGAACACTACCAGGGCAACGCAGGCCGCTGCAAACCAGTTTCTCCGGAAGAGAGGCATCCGGCGGACAGGTTTCCCGAAAGACGTTTTGTCGACGGCAAGAATACGGGAGAGAAGCTCCTGCCGGTGATCGTCGCTCGTTTCTATCCTGAACGGTGCGGTTCGTGTTTCCTGTTCCAGCAACTGCACCAGGACTTCCTGGATGCCCGATTCATCTCCATCTTCAGCAAATCCACGCAGTTCCTCCCGTTCATCGGAGGTGAGCTTGTCATGAATGTATTGTTCGAGTAAATAGGCAATGCGCTTTTGTTTCATCTTTCGCAAGGGTTGGCAAATCGGTAGCACGACAGGTGGCTACCCTATCCGTCTCTATAGAAGCAGAAAAAAAGACAACGTACTATCGGGCAGGTGCAGTTTTAAACTTTTTTCAGAAAAAGCAGGAAAATCAGCAGGAAATCGAAGCCTGCCCGCACCAGGTAAAAACGTATTTCCTTCAGGCAGAGGGTCAGGACGTTTTTTACGGTACTGACCGATAAGGAAAGCTGCTCCGCGATTTCCGAGGGTTTCAGACCTTCGTCCCGGCTCATCCGGTAAATCCGTTTCCGTTGGGCGGGCATCTGGTTGACGGCAGCGGTAATAGCGCGGCTGATTTCCTCCAACTGTACTTTGTCGAGGGGCGTGGCGCCTGTCGGCTCGGGAAATTCATGGGAATCGCTGAGACCTGTCAGGTTTTTCCTGTCCGACAGGTTTTTTCGCAGGAAAGAAAGGCATTCCCGGGAAGCAACCTTGTAAATCCAGGCATTGATGTGTTCGATTTCCTGAATTTTGTCGCGGTAGAGCCACACCCGAACGAAGATATCCTGCAAAACTTCTTCGGCATCGGGAACCGATTTGGTGAACTTTAGCACATAGGGCCGGAGCAGCGTATAGAAGTGATCGAAAAACAGCGCATAGGCACGCTCATCTCCTTCGGAAATGCGTTGAAGCAGTTCCCGGTGGTCGGGAAGCGTTTTCAGGCCGCCAGGTTTCTCCATCATTCGTAACAGCTCGGGAATGTATCCCGCAAATTAACAATGAATTTTCTTTATAAACTCCGGGAAACGGGAAAACCTGGTTCAGAGAGAGTAAGAGCTGAGAAAACGGGGGCGGACTCCGGGAGTCTGGCAAGCCGGAACGTTCCGGTCAGGCATACCGTACGTAAAAGTATAGTACCATCAGGGTCACCAGGGCCCACCATATAAACGGGTTCCGCAGCCCTCGTTGCTGTTCCCGTTCATGGGGCAGCAGGGAGAGGCTTGCGCGATTCCAGATCAATCCCTCGAGTTCGGCCGCCGGTTTGGGTGTGGTTACCAGGCTGACGGCTATACAGCCGGCGATGCAAATCCAGAATACGATCCCTGTACGGTTAAAGAAGGGCATCTCAGGGAAGAGATATTCCAGCAACAGGGAAAGGGGAATGGTCAGGAGACCGGCCGTTAAGGCCCCTGCCTCCGTTGTTTTTTTCCACAGAATACCCAGCAAAAACATGGTCGCAATTCCCGGGGTGAACAACCCGTAGGCATTCATTAAGTAAATAAAGATGGGCTTCTCTGAATAATTCATCAGGATTATCGTGCACAGAATCCCCAGTACAATGATGACGATACCGGAAAGCCGGCCAAAACGAACCGCCTGCTTTTCGGTAGCCGCTTTTCTGAAGAACGTCAGGTAAACATCAACGGTGAGGATAGTCGTACAGGAATTAATAGCCCCCGACAGGTGCGACATGACAGCGGCAATCAGACCGGCCATCACCAATCCGATTAAGCCGGAAGGGAGCAACATTTTAACCAGCGTCGGGAACAGGAGATCCGGTTTTTCCAGCTCAGGTACGATTTTATGAGCGACCAGGGCAGGCAGGGTAATGATAAGCGGTACTAAAAATTTCAGGTAATCCCCGAAAACGACTCCCATGCGTGCATGCCATTCATTTTTGGCCGCCAGTACACGCTGTACGATAAACTGGTTGGTCGCACAATAGAATACGCTGATACAGAGCGTACCGCCCAGGTACATGGTCCAGGGGAAATCCGGATCATCGGCAGGGAGAAACAAATGCCAGTCCTTTGTGGTTTCCAGTAGCGTGTCGATCCCGCCGGCGGCATTCATGGTCGCCACCGTTAAAATGGCTCCGCCAATGACCAGGATCCCCAGCTGGAGCATTTCTGTCCAGATCACGGCTCTCAAACCGCCTGCTATCGTATAGACTCCTGTCAATAGGGCCAGGGTAAGAATGCTTACAAAAACCGGGATATCCAGCAGCGAATGCAAGGCGAGGGCTCCCAGGTAGAGCACCGCACTTATTTCTACGAACACATAGGTGAGCAGGATAAGGAAGGCATACGTGGCCCTTGAAGAGGCCCCGAACCTTTTTTGCAGGAATTGAGGGACGGTATAAAAGCCGTTGCGGATGTAAAAAGGCAGAAATATCCAGAGGAGGGCATTGAAGCCGATCAGGATGGCGCCCCACTCCATGGCAATCACCACAAAGCCCCGGTCGTAAGCGGCTCCCATGGCCCCGACGAGATGATGGCTGCTGATATTCGAAGCAATAATACTGCCTCCGATCATCCACCACGGGAGCTTGTCTCCCGCCAGGAAGTAATCGCGCTTGGTCTGCTTGCCTTTTCGGGAGGCATAAAGGCCTACCAACAGTACGCCTGCGATATAGAGCAGGAAAATACCGAGATCAAGTGTGGAAAGGTCGATGTTCATGGGGCTGCAGTCAGGTGATGGATGGTCTGCAGGGTAGTGTGCTTCAGGATATCGAGCGAGCCGGCGGCAAAAGGGGTCTGCCAGACCGGGTAAGCATTTTGAGCATACAGTGCTTCGGGAGGCAAATACCCGACAGATCCATTCACGATGCTTATAAGTGCGATGGCGCGGGAAGGAAATTGCGCCCGGATCGCTGTTTGGAAAACAGCATAAGGTTCATTCGGCTGTCCTGCCAGGACCGCATCGCCTAATTTCCATACCCACAGGGGGATTTTCGCCGTATCGCCATCCCCGATGGCTTTACGGATACAGCGTTTCCGCCACAACCGTTCTTTAAGAACCGGGTCGGTGCATTGCGCCCATTCCTGTTCCAAGGTTTCGAGTAACGGGAAGTTTTTTAACGGGAATTCGACCTGGACCATCTCCGCCGCCAGATCAACGGGATTGGAAACGGCCGTTTGTTTCCACATTGCCAGCGGTGCGCCGGATTCTACCATGCCATGATACCGGAGCGCGGCAGACGGCGGAAGCATAGAAGCAATGGTACTTAATACGGCATAGCCCAATTGCCGGCCATGCCGGTCGGCCAGTCCGGTATCGCCTGAATACTGTTCCGCCGGGGCAAGGTCACCGGAAGCTCCCTGCAGGAACAAACAGGGGGCGGCGGTAGCAGTTTCCACTACCTCGCGCATGGCCCCCGGGTAATCGGGGGAAATTAAGGTGTTTTCCCAGGCAAGCGTTGTGGGGTGGCACGCATAATTCACCAGGGTACCTGTTGTGGCTCCTTTTTTATTGGTAATGCGTCCTACCAGGAGGGTGTCGTCTGCCGGCACATCAGGGTTCCAGCCCGTGAGGATGCGCGCTCCGCCCGGTTCCGGGAAATCGCGGTGGGTCGCCAGCTTGCAGGTTCCGTATGCCCAGGTAAGGATAGCGGGCTCAGCAGCTGCCAGTGCATTTTCTGTCATTATTATTGCTGTGCGGGCCAGGGAATCCAGGTAAGGCTGAATGAGCGCTCCGCCGGGTTTTCCGGCATCATCCGGACATAAGCCGGGTCCGGCATGGGTATGGGAGAGGCAAAACATGAGCTGCGACGGATGCAGCGAAAGCGCCTCTAAAATGCGTGTTCTGAAAATACGTTCGTGTTCCGAATTCTTCCACCATCCCAGGTCCGCCCCGATCAGCACCAGCGACGGGGTGTGTTTCCCGGTCTGGAAGGTGTAACAGGTCATTGTCAGCGGCCGGTGAACCCCGGTCGCCACATCGCGGCTTGCTGCGCCCCAGTTGCGGGCATAAATGCCGGCAGGAGGGGTGATGTCGTTACGGCTGACGCCGATATATCCCTCAAAAGCGGACGGACGACCAGGTGGTGGGGTGTGAGGTTCCATTCAGACGGATCGTAGGGAAAGGCCGCCATCCATCAGGAGGGTCGTGCCGGTAATATGCTGATTTTCGGGTTGGCACAAATGCAGCACTTGTGCCGCTACTGCTGGCGGCGTAATGAGTTGCTTTACCGGGACAATATTCCTGGATTCCTCCCGCAACCCCTCATCCTTTTCCCAGAAACGGGCGCTCAATCCGGCTTCGACATAGCCCGGCGCCACCTCGTTGACCAGTATATGATGCGGCGCCAGTTCGAGCGCCATGCATTTGCACAACATCCGTAAGCCTGCTTTGGAGACACTATAGGCCGGAATATGGGAATGGACCCTGTCGGCGGCCCAGCTTCCTATGAAAACGACCTTTCCCGGCATTGCTCCGGCAACCAGGCGGGCAGTGGCGTACCGGGTCATATAAAAGGCTCCGTCGAGGTTCACGCGGAGTTCGTGCGACCACTGCTCCGGCGTGAGCTGGTGGAGGACGCCGGGTGTGACGGTCGCGGCATTGGCGATGATGATATCCGGCGTCCCCTGGCTTTCCGTTACCTGGTCGATCCAGCGGTGTACCTCCGCTGCCACGGAAACATCCACTGCCGTGTACGAAACGGGAACCTTACAGGCGCTTAGCTGATCGATGAAGGCTGCTGCCTGTTGCCGTTCTTTGATGTCGCCAAGGGCAATGGAAGCTCCTTGTTCCGCAAAAGCAAGCGCGATGGCGCGGCCGATGTCGCCGAGTCCTCCGCTGATAAGGACCGTGCTGTCCTTTAATGGTTGCTGCATCTGTATGAGCGCTGTTTAATTTCCTGTAAAATTGCCCGGTTTGCCGAAAAAGGCCCGGCGGATCTGCTTTTACCGATTAGCCGGGTCGCCTTGTTTTGTTAACGTGCCGGCGCTTTATGCGCCAGTGTGCTGACCACTTGCGCCGTTTTTTCCAATGTCATGTCAATGTCCGCTCTGCTGTGAGCAAAGGAAATACTGCCTTGCTTGATGGGTAAAGGGAAATGGAATATTCCGTGTTCGATCAGCTTTAACCGGTATTGTTCGTCAAATCCGAAATCATGATGACGGAGGATGTCGTGGTAGTCGACGGGAGCATGGTCCATGAAATAAACGCAAAAAGCAGAACCTTGCCGGGCAATGTGAAAAGGCCTGTCCGTAGCAGCAAAAATGCCGGACAATCCGTCTTCCAGCCTTCTACCTAATTCGTCAACATGGTCGTATACCTTGTGTACAGGTGACGCCAGCTTTTCGAGGGTAGCAATAGCCGCAGCAGTGGTTAACGGAAACGCATTAAAGGTCCCGGCGATCAGTACTTTTTTTTGTTTATCCGGATGCACAAAATAGTCCATATATTCCTTCTTTCCCCCGATTACTCCTAAAGGATAGCCATTGGCTACAGCTTTTCCAAAGGTGCTCAGATCGGGTGTTACCCCGCACATATGCTGATAGCCGCCCAGGGCATGCCGGAAACCTGTTTTTACTTCATCAAATATCAGTAAAAAGCCGTTCGCATCAGCCAATGAGCGCAATTCCTGCAGATAACCAGGCAGCGGCTTGACGATGCCGATGTTTTGCAGGACGGGCTCCAGGAGCATACACGCTACCGGGTAGCGCCGGATAACATACCGGACCGAATCCAGGTCGTTGTAATTGATGACATGGACCAGTGACCGGTGCGCTTCCGGGATGCCCGCCGAACCTGCGTCAAAAGGGTACTCACCGGGGCTCACCCGCGGTCCGACCGCATTTTTTGTGCTGATTACATTGCAGGACACATCATTATGCCAGCCGTTATATCCTCCCTGCATGACAATAATATGCTCGCGGCCGGTAACGGCGCGTGCCAGACGCAGGGCGTGATAGGTGGCTTCCGATCCGGTTGTGGTGATTTGAATGCTTTCGACCGTAGGCACGGACCGGCAAAACAATTCGGCAAATTTTCCTTCGAGAAGCGTAGGGCCTGCGCCCATCAGGACACTCTGTTCCCGGAGCGTTTCATACACGGCCTGATTGACATCCGGGTCGTTATGTCCTAAAAAGGATGCGGCGAATCCTGCCTGGTAGTCAATATAACGGTTTCCTTCCAGGTCCCATACATGACTGCCTTCTCCTTTGACAAAGCAGATATTGGGAGTTGACTTACGATTGAGGGAAACCACGCCGCCGGGGATTGTGTTTTCATTTCTTTTCAGTAATTCCGAGGATTTCGGCCAGTTGGTATACATTACGAATCAATTAAGTTGGAGCAACCGGAAATAGTGCGGGAGCTGTTCGGGATAGTTGCCGGAACGTTCTCCGGGAGATGCCGTTTGCGATATCTCCCGGAGAAGCGCACCTTTTGTTCTCCGGATACGCACGACCCTGTACGGCAACAAATTGTTAAAGACGGTATTGGGGAATCTTTAATAATTCCCCGTTTTTAAGTGCCGATTGATGGGCGACGATTCCGGCTACGGTCATATTGAGTGCCAGGGCAACATTCACAAGCGGGGAACGATCCTGTAAAATGGCCGTGATAAATTCATCTGAGAGCCGGCCGTGCGACCCACCGTGTCCGCCGGCCTCCACCTGGGGAGGAAGTGCGGGCCGTTCGGTGTCGGATAATTCCTTTTCCAGCCCTTCATATTGATTATAGTAAGATCCTTTCTCTCCGCGAACCCGGCCGCGTTCGCCATGGTCACCCGGAGTGTCCCAGCTCACAGCCATGCGGGAAGTACCCCCGTCATGGGTTCGGAAGAGGGCTATTTCAGTGCCGAAGGGGTTTTTGTAACGGTTGTTGCCGGGTTGGAGGTGTTCGATGATACTGGGAATTCCCATGCAGGAAACGGCTGTGAACGACCCGTCATTAACGCCCAGGTGATAGGCATTGGAGTGCGTGGGGTAAAATTGCGGGGGAAGTCCTACACGCCAGTCTTTGTAAGAATCGATAGGGACATCCATATAATGATAGTATTCTCCTTCGGAATAGACTAGTTTCCCGAGATGATCTGCCTGGTAGAGTCTCCGCATGGCATACAGTTCTTTATGGAACATGGAGGTTTCAAACATCATGTACTTCAAGCCGCTGCTTTTTACGGCTTCAAATAGCTGATCGGCTTCTTCAAGAGAACCGAATACCGCCGGCACCGCGCAAGCTACATGTTTGCCATGCTGCAGCGCAAGGATGGCATGCCGGGCGTGATTGGGGGCATCGGTAGCGATGAAAACCGCTTCAACCTGCTCGTCTTTTACCAGCTCTTCCAGGGAGGGATAGGTTTTGTCGCACCGGCAGGCTTTGGCCAGTTCGGCGCACCGGTCCGGGAAGAGGTCGCTTACGGCCACAATCTCAACGTTCGGATGATTTTGAAATTCAAAGGCGGCGCCGAATTTACAAACCCCGTAACCGACTATCCCCACTTTGACCTTACGGTCGGAAACCGGTGTCCAGATGCCGGTGTTTTGGGCGCCGGTTTCTTTTTCGAAACCCTGAATCGTGCTGTTCTCTTCCTGCCGGGGTTTATCGGTACAACCTGAAACGAGCAGTGTAACGGCTGCACTACCCAGCCCCAGGGATTGAAGAAAGGAACGGCGATCGCAATTCTTTTGGGTTTCCATGTTGGTATCAATTTTAGCTTTCATCAGGTATTGTGGTTCAGTTTTTTTCTTTAAAAGGCCTCCTTTCCGCTATTCTTTGTTTTCGCAGTTCGCTTTCGTCGTTTTTCAATCACTGGGATGTTAGCGATTGTCCGGGCGTCTCCTCGTTAACAATCCGGGTCTCAGCGGGTCTCCTTTTAAATTCCCTGCTGTCCGGCCCCTGTAATGTAATTTTTGTTTACAAATATATTATTTTTTTGTAAACAAAAACAAGGATGCTATTTTTTTGCTGTTAGGTAGGAAAAGATACTAAAAGGGACTGGGTACATTTCTTGCGGAGGGGCGCAGCGTTGAAGGGGGCTCTGGCAGAAATGGCTGCCCTGCTAGCCGGTCTGCCAGGTATTGGATGTTATTTCCTGCCAGAATACCACCCCGGGGACGGGGCTTTTTGTTTCTCCTTCAGGAAAAAATGTTCAGTGAAAACGAAAAGGGGTGGCGTGACAGGTGTCAGGCCAGGCTCAATACGGCTACTTCGCCGCGTACGAGGTGTCGGATAAGGGTTTCTTCGGCACGCGGGAGGTCTCTGTTTTTAAGTGCCGCTACGATTGCGCGATGCTCGGTATCGGTCAGCTCATAATCATCCAGATGCGTCCTTGCCTGTCCTAACTTTTGATGGAACAGCGGAATGTTGCTGTTGAGGTACATGTTGCGGAGTTTTTCATTCCCGGAACAGGTAATCAGGGTTTCGTGAAACTTCATGTCGGCTTCGCAGGCCCCTCCGAGATACCCTCTTTCGTACATGGAAGTGAAATCGTCACAGATTCTTTCCAGTTCCGCTATTTCCGCGTCGCTTATCGTAACAATGGCTAAACGAAGCGCACCCAGCTCCAGGATCTCCCTGATTTCCCGGATGTCGCGTATGTCTTTTGCGGTCATGGATTTGACAAAAAAACCGCCTTTCTCTCCCTTTACCAGCAATTGTTCCCCGAGCAGACGGGTCAGTGCTTCCCGGATAGCCATCCGGTTTACCTCCAGCTTCCCGGACCACTCATCTTCTTTTAACCGTGTAGCGGATACGAGCTGATTGGAGAGGATCTTTTTTCTTAGTTCGGTATAGGCTTTATCAGACTGCGATGGTTCACTCATTTGCAACTATGTATACGATATTAACCGTAGTATGTAAACTGAATGTGCAAATGTAATGAATTATTTAGTTGCGTTGAAGGCGGTAATAACGTATAGCGACAGCTTGTATGGCGTTCCTGGGCTCGAGGGTAGGAGAAAGCCGGCTTTCCACCGGGAAGGGGCTTGGGCCGGACAAAGGTTCCACATGCGTCAATCTCCCATTATATCGCGTAATTCGATGACGTTTTGAATCTTCAGCTTTTTATAAATCCTGTTTTTGACAGTACTTATTGTGGATATTTTACGCTCCATTTTTGTGGCAATGTCCGTCACACGCATGCCGGCCGCCAGCAAGGTTGCTATGCTGTTTTCATTGGGGGTAAGGCTCGTTTTCTTTTGCGTCAAAGGGGTTTGAGAATGCGCCTCTTCACGAATATACTCATTCAGGATCCAGTCTATGCCTTCCCGGGTAATGTATCGCCGGCCGTCTAAAACGCTAACTACACAGTCCGTAATCTCTTTCGGATCTGTGTTCTTGGAAATATATCCGGCAGCTCCCGCTTTCAGATAGTCAGCGAGCTGCGATTGGTCAGGTTGGGTGTCGTAGACAACGACGCTGCAAGCGGAAAAAAGCTGTTTAACCTTTTTAATCTGATCGACGTCCTCTTTTGCCTGGGCAGCAGGACCTGTACAAATCAATGCGAGGTCCGGCGGCTCCTTGCTAAACGCATTCAGATCCAGAGAATGAATGTTCTGTGATTCCTGAATAACGGCCTCCGTAAAAATGTCCTTAAGAATTGACTTCAGGCCAATTCTTAATACAGGGTTCTCTGCAATCAATGCAACGGTTATGAACATAGTAATATAGTGTTAGTTTTATGACTGTTTCGTTGATAAAGACTGCCTGGAAATGCACCTTTTATCTTTGCTTAAATATGCAACGGAATAATTCCATTGTTTATTACCTTTCACTCCAGGCAACGGCAGGTTGCGAACCGCCTGTTCAGGGGAATACTCCCCCCAGAGCCCCCTGATACTGCCGGTCGCAACCTTACACGATGTGGAAGGTTTTCAGGTAGATTACTTAAGAAAAGCCCGTTATCCGACAGATTTAACTACTGTCAATCCGGAAAATATACCGGTTCAGTTGTCAAGCCGGCGGGTGCAAGGAAACCTGCACCCGCCGGAAAAAAATGCATGAAACGACACGAGTGCAGTGTCACGTATGAAATGGCGGTTTATGTGTCATCGCGCGGCGAACCGTCCTGCCGAAGGGTGGGCTGTCAGCGAGTTGACGGTGGTTCGACCGCAGCGGCGGACCGTGAGTTACCATGACGTTTCGGACAGACTTAGCCTGACATCTGGTATACGACAAAGTATGGTTGACGCGACACTAGTTGATGACGGTGGGCAACGATTGCTGTGAACCATCTGCATACACGAGACGAACCTGGTAAAGGCCTGGTGTGAGCGTACTTACGTTCAGTTTCCCGTTGTCGAATGCTCCGGGCTGAAGGACTTTCCGGCCGCTGATATCGAAAACAGATACTTCCGAGACCTCTTGCCACGACGTCCCCTTGAGGGTGATACGGATGACATCCCCACGGGCAGGGTTGGGGGAGACAAATGCAGTAGTAACCCGTGGCAGGGAAACACTTTCCAGCGTACTATAGGCAAACGTCCCGTCCAGGTCAATCATTTTCAGACGATAATAGGCAGTAGTGTGCGCGCCGGTCGGCGTATCCAGGAAACGGTAGTGCTGAACGGTCCGGCTGTTTCCGGTGGCGGCCACTGTTCCGACCGTAACCCAGTTTTTGGCGTTGGCGCTGCGCTGTACTTCAAACCCTGAACTGTTTATTTCTTCGGTGGAGCTCCATTCCAGACTAACATTCCTTTCCGGGGTAACAGCAGCGGTAAAGACCGCCAGTTTTACGGGAAGCGGATTCATGTCGTAGGTATAGGTCACGCACACGCCGCCCTGGGCATAAGTTGTTTCTGCGCTCGTAGTATTTCCGCCGCTAGTACTGATCGTTTTTGAGCCGTCCCCGCGGATACGGTAGGTGAGAGAAGTGGAGGCATCCGTATAGGCCGGAGGTATTGCTCCTGAAAAGCCGGAATTGCCACTTGCGCCGGAAGAAACACTATAATAGCGCAGCTCTTCATTCGGGTTCAGTGCATATACGTCATCCTCCATCCAGTCGATAAAGGTTCTGTTTGCCGTTACACCCTGACTAACGTCATTGCCATTGATCCGCACTAATCCGCCGACTTGCAAAACCTGGACAGTGGATCCGGCAGTCGAGGCGGTTGCCGTAATGGTCGGATGGCTTACGAAGGCGGCTGTAAATACATTCACGGCCGTGAGGTTGGCTCCTCCGTTTACAGGGACAGGCTTCGTTACCTGAAATGGGCTCCCGTCATTGTTGGTGTCCCAATTAGTCTGTCTGTAGTCGGTGACGTTACAACTGGTAATGGTTTCCGGAATGCGGTCCAGAACAAAGTCGTCTGCTGTTTGTGAGGCAGCGGCTGTGAACGATACACCCGGATTGGCGCTTCCCGCCGTATAGCCTGCAGCGGGGAATTCGTATGCCAGAAAATAATCCACGCCCTGGATTCCGGTTATCGAATAAGTACCGTCAACACCGGTAATTGCGTACGAAACAGGATAGGCGCTGGGCGAGGCATTTTTCATCAGCTTGACCAGTACACTTGGTACCGGGTTCCCGGCGTTATCTTCTACCAGCCCGGTTACTGTTGCATTATGTGTAACATCAAAATCAGGACTGGGAAGGACAGGGAGTGTTTGCGCCTGTGCGACGTAACTTAGCAGGCCAATCAGGAGGCCCAATTGTGCAGAAAATAGCGTAAACTTCATAGGTGATTGTTAAAATAGGGTGAAAATGACTAATTAAATAAGTACTGTCGTTAAAATAGAAGGTATGTTACCGGGTGTACAGCTTCGAACAGCTGTAACGGGCACCGCCCTCCTGCTTCCTGGTTGAAACCACGAGAAACTAAAAGATGCTGCCCTAATTGGCTACAAATTTCTACCGATCGCAGTCCAAAAAAAAATACCTAAAAAGGGGAGATTTAGTCATTGTCTACCTACTATTAGGTAGGTGAAGCGGGGCTGGTACCGTTGTAACCGGAACAACGCCGTTCAGCCTTGTACAGGTAGCTGTAAAAAGTGGTTGCCACAGCGGGAAAGAATAGCAGGTATGCATAGTTGTGATACCCGACAAGCCGGGTAGACGAGCCGGAATCGTGCGGCCGGCTCAACGGGCCGTATTTTGTTTTTTTGCGAGCTGCAGTTCAGTTTTCAGCTCATTTAGTTCCGTTTTTAACCGCAGGTTCTCTTTTTGAACGGCAATTATCCGGTCCTGCAGGGTAGCGGCGGTCGTATCAGCTGCCTTACCCCGGGTCAGGTCCCCGACCAAATGAGTATAACTGTCGGCAATAACGGCATAAAAGGGTTGATGGTATACCGTTTTCAAGTCATTGACCCACTGGTAAAGCGGCAGGAGCTTCTGAGGATCCAGTGTGTTGGCATGCTGTATTCGGAATACAAGCGTGTCGGCCTGGTCGGTGTAGCGTAGGAATGCTTCTACATGGTCGTCGGTGATCGCCGTAAGCCGTCGTTGTTCTCGTGGGACCGCATTCAGAAGCAAGTAGCACAGGCTTCCCAGGAGGAAGAGGGTAACGCTATAGGTGGCGATGAATACGGCCAGTTGGCGGTTACGCTCGGCAAGGTTGTGAGGTTTCATGGCGGTAGGGAAGGTTATGGCAAGTTTAACAACGCCTGCTGCACCATCTGATGCTGTGTTTTGAGGTCCTGGTTTTCGGCTTCGAGTGTTGCGAGCGCTTGCTGCAAACGCCGATTTTCGGTCTGGTTCCCGAGGGTACGGGTCTGTATCTGTTTTTGCAGGACCATCCTTACCTGGTAATTCCGGATGAGCTTGACCGCCAGCCGCGCGGGGGCGCTGCTTCCGCTGAATTGTTCGGTCATATGAGCTGCGCGTCGCTTGAAAGCCGCCTCCCAACTTGTCGCTTCCGGAATGTTACCTGTTGAGAGCGTCGTTGTATAACCAGTATAAAGGCTGTCCAATAACGCCGATTCCTGCTGAAACTCGCCGGCTTTTTGCAGATTTACCGCTTTACCTCCTCCAGGAAGCGGCGTGGATTGACGCACATACCACCCCAGCAACCCCAGCAGCAGGGTCAGAAATGTGGTAAGCAGCAGAAAGGAAGTCGATTTATGCATTTGTAGAAAATTTGTTATTGGCTGTCGGCAATCAGCTATCAGCTATCGGCTGTCGGCTGTCGGCTGTCGGCCATCGGATTTCAGCTATCGGATTTCATAACTCATAACTCAAAACTCAAAACTCATAACTCAAAACCTAATCCCCAATCAACACATTCGGACAGCCGGAGACTATTTTCCCTCCGTGAACGGTTGTGTCGCCCATGCGGACTGCCGGTTTTCCGCCAATCAGCACCGACATCGAACCGAGCACAATCGTATCCGGCGGCCCTACACAGACACAGGTATCGGATACGCAGGCCGCGGGCATGCCTCCGATGAGGACAGTGGGGGTTCCCGGACCTGCAACCGGTCCCCCGACGTGGGGAATGGGTGGTAAGCCGGGAGTTACCATCGGACAAACATGCATATCACCTATTCTGCTGGCGGGTTTTCCCATAATAGAAGTTGTTTTACGATTAAGCAATGTCCCACCTCCCTGTTTCTACGTACGGTAAGGCAAGCAGGTTCTGTAACATAAATTCCAGGAAATCCAGGAACGTTTTCAGGTGATCGAGCAACACGGTGCAATCGTTATGCACATAGGGGGTCGTCAGCACCGCATCCGTCAGCGATTCCACAAATGACCGGGTGATTTCCCGGATCTGTACATTGACTTGCGAGGAGCCGGCGATATTGTTTTGCAGGTATTGGTAAAACCGTGCGGCACTCTGTTCAGAGAAGCAGCTGACGACCGTTTTGAAAGTCCTGGCATAGCGGCAAAGCTGTTCGATGAAGAAAGCAGGTGGCTGCCCTCCGGCAAGCAGCCGGTAGGCCTCCAGGCAATTTATCCCCTGGTCCACCAGTTTTCCGGCTGTGGTCAGTATATCTTTCGCAACAGGGGACGGCTGTTGCATCCCATTGATTTTGCGCACAATTGCGGCAGCCGTATGGTGGATGCTGTTGAGCGATTTGCCGCATGTTTCATAGTACCAGGAGAGCGTTTCTCCGAAAACACCGGTAGACGGAGGCACGTATTCATAGTCCGGCATAATCATTTGTCCTTCCAGCCGCACCCGAAAAATGGGGAAGCTGTAAGCATCGGACAATTGCTCGTGAACGGAAACCAGGTCGAGTGCGGGTTTTAGCGTCATAAACGGTTTGCGCATGGGCAGTTCCTCGGGGTCGTACGGCCCGTCTTCGATCAGTTGCCCGAGGGAGGCACGGAGTACTACATAAAAAGTGCCTGTAGTGCCCAGCCTGCTGCGATAGTCCAGCAGGGAAATACTCACGGCATCCGGGTCGTCGTTACATTGCCATTCAATACGAAGGCCTCCGGGGGTGATACCTCTGCACGACACGAGCTGCAGCGTGTCATTCAACACACTCAGCTGCAGTCCTGCAGACTTCCCGTCGTCTGCAGGCAATAGCCCGTAATTATAAGGGGTAAGCCGGATTGCGGCCACATCGCGGATGGCTTCCCGGATGGCCTGGTCGTGCTGTACCAGGTGTTTCTGGGTGATTTTCATCCCGTCGCGCCAATTGACAAACTGGTATCCGATCGTTGGTAAGGTCATTCGTTAATACGCTTTAAAACTGATAGCAAAAATCTCGCCTCCCGGGTGAATCCCGTTTTCCGGCAGTGTTTTATCACAATCCAAGTAGGTTTTTTGATTCCGGGTATTCCGGGTATAGAAAAGCCATGAGAGCGGCTGGTCGTTGATCAGGTATTGTATGGGCTTTTTCCGGTATTCCCGGTGTTTGTTGTGGAAGGAAATAAAGTAGTGAAACAACTCCGAAAGCGGGACATTGGTCGGAAATTCAACCTCGTATCCCTCTAATTCAACGTGCTCGTCCGCCGGTTCGGGAGTGAAATTCATGCGAAGCTTTATCGGGGCCACCGGGTGAAGCCGGGGAACGGCCTGCTGCACCGGATACAGCCAGCTTTTGTATTTGAGGGGTGGGATGTTCATCCACAACGTATAGGAATGCACCAAGAAAGGGGGCAGTAAAAACGCAGCGGCGCCTCCCATCCAATAGAGAAGCTGTTCTGTGGGATACCGGGCGGTCACGTAGGTTGCTGAAAGACCCGTTACCCCCCAGGCATAGAAACAGACAGCAGATAAGATAACGGTTGGAGTGCGGTGTTTACTCCCGGTCGTAAGCAACATGGGGGCCAGGAAACTGTAGGCGCAGCCAAGCAACACTGCGATCAGCACGGTCAGGCTGACCCCAAGTGTCAGGGAAGGAAGCCTGGGGACGAAATAGCCCGTAGCTGCCAGCGCCAGCGTCACCCACAGCAAGCCGATGCCTGTGCGGACGGGGTTGAACGTGGGACGCTCCAGCAGGTACAGGGCGATCAGCGTCAGTACACCCGCCGTCAGACAACTTCCTGGTACCAGTAATGTATTGATCATCGTAATAGCGTCCGGTTTGTTTTTTAGCGTTTAACCTAACAGGGTGGAATACCCGAGTATCCCGGTCCCTTCTTTTTTTCCGATCTGGAAATCCCCTTCGCCCGGCAGCAATTGTACCTCCCATGAATACTCCACCGGCAGCAGCAGGTCGCACAGGAAACAGAGAAGCCGGTAGTGGCTGCCGACGGGCTCATCGTACCTGAATCTGACCAGCTCCGTAACCGGCAGCGGCCCTAGGGCTATCTTCAGATGGTGCGTTTCGGGGAGCGATTGAAAGGGTATCCAATCGGCTCCCAGCGTGACCTGGCCAAGCCTGCCTGAGGCGAAGGCACTTGCCTGCCGCCCGACAGGCGACAGCTGTACGGGGTAGTCCAGCATTTTCTCGAAAGCTTGCCGGGTGGCTTCCAGGTCTCCGGCAATGCGGCCGGCCTGAATGGTCAGCTCCAGCAGCAGGGCCTTCTGACCCGGTGTCAGCATGTCGCTGACCGCAGGCCAAAGGCGTTCGTTGAGAAGCCCGCCGAAACAGGCATGCGTGTTGGTGAGCGCCTGGTTTTCGACTTCCTCGAGCAGGATACGCTGATGGCCTATTTCCATGTCAAAAGGAGTAAAGAATAGCCGGGCATTTTGAAATTCCTCTTCCAGTGTCGTACTGCTTTCGAGCATTATTTCGGTGGTGCGTTCTTCCCGGTCGATCACCGGCTGGAAGATGATGCCGGGCGGAATCATATCCGTCAGGCTTTCGCGGCAAGTAATCAGCTGGAGGCTGCCTGACAACGCGGCGTCATCGAAATGGATGTGCGCAATATCTCTTTGGATCGATCGCCCGAAGCTGCCCTGCGGACGTGTAGACACCGTGTAGCCGGACAGCGCCGGCTCTTGCTTCAGCTCCCTTGCGACTACCTCTGCCCGCAGGTCTACCGGGAGTCTTTTCAGGTAATCTTCTAGTTGGTAAGGTTCCATTTTCGGTATCTTTTGCTCAAATCCGCCATTCAAAGCCATTTACTTTGACAAACAAGGGTAATACGCCGGTAGATCGCTGCTCCAGGGCCTTTTTGACCAGGTAACCGGATTTTTGCCAGTAGGCTTCCGGCAGGGAGACAGCGGCGTCAGGGAAAATCGTGAGCTCCAGCAGCTGCCGCACCCCCTCTTTGGGTTTTTCGGAGACATCCAGTTTTTTTTCAATCTGTACCGTGGCACTGGTTCCTGACAGCATGTTGAGAGCGATGGTCCGGAAGTCTTCCTTCGTAACCGCTTTCCCGCGCGTCAGGAGGGCTTCCCGGAAGGTTTGCAGCTGTTGTTCCGCATTTAGCGGGTTGCGGCCGCCCGCAGAAGCGATCACGAGCTGGTTGCTTTCGGATTTATAACTATTCCGTGCGACTTCCGTCAGCCTTGTTCCGGGCGGTATGCCATTGCCATCCGCTCCCGGAGCGCTCCAGAAGTAAGTGTCGAGTATGTTTCCTTCGGCCCTGGTGTTGGCCGTGAGGTAAATCATCGGCAGCTCGTAGTCCAGCGTATCCAGGTGGTCTTTTAATTTCCTGACGCTTTTGTGGACCTGCGCAATATGGCTGCTCAAAATGGAGTTGTCGAGCGCCTCAAAGGCGGCCAGGTCGTCTCTCAGCCGCGACGTTACTTCGTTAAGCAGTGTAAAGGCGTCCCGGTTGTCAAATCTGGCGACATTCCGGTTCCGCAGGGTATAGGTACCGGCAGCGGAACGGGAGTCCTGCCGGTCTGCGGGCAGCAATTCCTGGCCGTCGCCGTTAAGCACCTTTTCCATCCCCAGGAAATTGCCGGTATCGGTGAGCCCGTAGACATTGCATATCGGCTGGATCCTGCCTCTTTGATGGACCAGCTGGCGGTTGATAACAGGGAAGCAATTGGTGAGAATGTTCAGGTGCTGAAGCGCCTGGACCGGAACGGCAGGCGGGACCGTCAGCCTGAGCCAGCAGCACTTTTGGGTGAACAGCACCTTTTCGGCGGGTTCGAGCACTTTTTCCCATTCCGGGGGATAGTTCCGGGGGACCAACGACTCGGTCAGGTTGTCGAGATGCACCGTCAGGAACTGGTTCTGGTAGATCTCCCGTATGCTTTTTTCTGCCTCATGCAAGGAAGGGGGCACGAATGCTTCTTCGGCGGTCGTCAGGCCAAGGGTACAGGGAACGGGCTTTCCCGGAGCTGTTTCGAAGAGGAACGCCGGCAGATAAGCCGGCAGTGCATCGGAACCGGCGGGCCAGTCGAAAAAGAGCGTGAGGTTCTTCCTGATCGCTGTTCCGGGTAGGCCCAGCCAGCAGGTATGCGGCGGCACGACGGCGCCTGACAGGGGCTGCAAAAAAGCAGATCGCTGCAGGGTTGCCGGGTTGAACTTGTCGATGCGATTGCCGGTAGCAATGATTTCAATGGTTGCGTCCGTAAGGGGATAGCTGCCCGAGGGGGTAAAATAGTGTCCGTCCTTTCCCGGTGTTACAAACTGGTCGGTCCGGTGGGCCGTGGTATCTCCTCCGGCTGCAGGCCTGGAGTACATGACGGCATGTGCGGGGAGAATTCCGGTCAGGTTTTCAGGGAGGATTGTCTCCATGAGGCGCTGCACGCTGGCCGCACGGGAGATCGCAATTTCGTTCCGGATTTTTTCCATCTCTACCGAAAAGGCGCCGAATAGCAGCTCTACCAACGGGTCGGAGGAACCGCGCCCGGATGCATCGGTCCCCCATTGGCGGGCAGCCTCCCGGAGCATTCGTTCCCGGATAGTATGTCTGGATTCGGTTACCTGTGACATCGCTGGGTATGGTTTAGAGTCGGATGAAATCCCATGTAACTGGTTTTGCTTATACTTGGTTTTAAATGACCGTTATCGGGCCGAAGAACATCAGAAACGTTTCGTCGAACGCTTCCTCCGTTTCTTTGATGGTCCCTTTTACTGTTATGTTGAGCCGGTTACGGATTCTGGTTACTTTGTTTTCTCTGTTTTTTTCCTGCAGTTCGTCTTTTTCAACCGTTACCTGGCGAATGCTGAGCCTTGTTTCGTAAGTATGTACGGAGTTTTTGATGTCATCTTTTACCTCGTCCAGCCAAAGGTTGAGGTTATCGGTTTGTTCAAAATCCTTTTCCCACAGCAGGCAGTGAAAGTCTTCATCGTAGCGCCATTCTCCTTTGTTGGTGAGGAGAATAAGGTAGATCCTTTGCTGGATGGACGCTCTGAGCGACACTGTCGGCAATTTTTGATTGCGGAGAAGCGCACCGAAGTCGATAGGGATCTGGTAAGGCATTGTTGCGGGGACCGGGTTAAATGAAGGGGATACTTTCTGCAGTTTTCGTGAAATAATCAGTTGATCATTACCAGCGCTCCTTTCAAACTGGCCTGCGCCCCGCCTTCCAGGGCCAGCTGCGCATTTCCTTTTACGGAAGTCTGTGCTTTCCCCTCGATGTCAACACTCGTTCCTTCCATTTTCACGCCCATTTCACCTTTTAAATTAAGGTTAGACTGAGAGGAGAGCTTCATATCCGACTGGGCTTCTACTTTCATCGTGGACTGGCTTTGGATGGTTCCTCTTTGCGTGTCGACAATCCATTCCTGGTCGGCTGTCATGCTGATTTTGTCGGCTTTCAGCTCAATTTCTTTCGCTTCCAGCTGAATTTTTCCTTCACTCTTCACGCCGATGCGGGGTTCACCGTCGAGGGAAAGTATCACCTCATTTTTGCTGTCTTTGTTATAAATATGGATTTGCTCTTTTCCGCTGGAATCGTCGATGATGATGTGATTGCCTCCTTTGGTGATAATCCCTTTGATGTTGTTTTCCTGGTGAAAGAGGCCGCTTCCGGGCCGTACGTTTCCGTGGTACATGGAACCGCGGACAAAAGGCAGGTCGGGATTGCCGAATTCAAAGTCTACAAAGACCACCTCGTCCACTTCCGGCACAAAATACACCCCCTGGCTATCGCCGCTCATCAGGTTGGCAACCCGGATCCAGGGAGTCTGTTCGTTGGCCTTCTGCCAGTAAAAGCGTACCTGCACCCGCCCCATAGTTTCGGGATCGGCGGTGTCCACGACTTTGGCGGGTTGGGTTTCTGCCTTAGGGGAGAAAACCCGGTAATCTACAGGTGGGTAGTCGACGTCTCGGGGGATGGCTTCAAAGCTATTTTGGTAAAATCCCCTGGAGTCCACATAATGATGGATGCTCGTGACAATAAAGCTTCCATAATCGTCGGTGCGCAGCAATTTGCCATTTTCAAGGATGTCGTCTTTTATTTTTACAGGACTGCCTACCCGAACATTAAGGCTGGTGCTAGTGCCTTTCAAAACAGCCAAACGGTTGGAAGACTCACTCCTTCTGTAGTTGACCGCCCTTTTAAGCGTTTTCTCACTTTGCTGGTTATGAAAGGAAAGATCTATGTTTTCATAGCTGAACACTGCATCCGATTTTGACAAAGCGGCCTGTGCATAGTCCTGAACGTTTACGGTTTCATCTTTAGAGGACGCTGTATAGCTCTCGTCCTCTACATAGTCGTAGGAAACACCCTGAAAAACCATCGGAACGAGTTTGACTTCGTACTCCAGCCGTGAAAGGTTACTTCCGTATTCCAGCGTAGCGATGTCGGTTTTGTTACGCGCCGATTTCCCAAACAAGACCTCGTCTCCGTCATAATAGAACCATTCTCCAAAGGTTTCAGCTAAACGCTGTAAAAAATGGTAGTCATCCTCCTCAAATTGGGTGATGTAAGGGATGGTTTCGCTATATATTGGACTTACGTGGGATTTAAGCAATCCTTTGAAAGGGTTAAGCACTTCATTCACGATGTCGGTCAGTGATCTTTCGCTGAACGACCGGGTATTGGCACCGGTGTTCAACAACATCGTAGGGCTCATTCCCGAAATGATCACTGAACTATCGACGGCATCCGTCATCTGCAGCTGCACTCCCGTTACGATCCCGATGAACGTTTGTTCGGTTTCCTGTCGTAAGTTTCCGGATGCATCGGAAGTACCCTGCATGATGGTTGCAGTCACCTTTTCACCGACCCATTTCTGAGTGAGCTCTTTAAGGCTCGCCTGGCTGTCCGCGCTTTTTCCCAACACCTCGTTCACCTGACCGGTTCCCAAATGGATGTCCAGAAGGTGATGGCTGTCAAAGGGCTGCGACAGCCTAAGGTCCACAAATTCTTTGATAGTGGACGAGCCAAGAGTGAGGTTAATGCGGTTGATCATGAGTTACGTTATCTATTCGTATGATCTTAAATTTTCATTTCGGTTAGTTTCTCTGCCAATTCTTTCAGAATACGTTTGATTGCGGAGGAGAAAAAGTCGGAAAAGAAACTATCTTTCAAGTGCAAAATCTGCGTAGATGAGGGGTCGCCTTTGTACATTCTCGACATGAAATCGCGAAACAGCCGGAAAGGATTTATGAATCCTTGAACGAACTCGAGATGTAGATCCAGCACCTGAGTGATTACCCATTTGGATATTTCTCCGTTGCCATCCAGCAATTTTTCTAACTCTTTAGGAAAAGTATCCAGCCCCAATTTTTTTGTGAGTTGCCTCTCCAGTACTTTTGACATGGCTATTGTGCCGGAATAGTTGACCTGGTCCCAAAACAATTCATTGAATTTTACATCCTTTCTAGTAAGATAGTCATCCAAAAACATCCTTTTATGCGTTATGAATGCCCGTCCAAATTGGAATGTCCATTCCTTTGTCAAATCAGGTAACACATTCTTTGACGCCAAAAACCGGATCAGACGTGCGGCGGCCCTGCGAATTACAACGGAACTTATCCCTGAGCCTTTCTCGATCTTTTGAGCCCAGGGGATCATCCTTGCAGCCATACCCGTTGTTTTTATTGCTGAACCTGCAAACATCACTGAACCCTGGACAAGTGCAAAAGAGAAATATTTGGCGAAGTTCAATGCGAATTTTAACTCTATTTTGTTGATAAAGCTATCAAAGAAGTCGTTTAGGCTCAAAATGCGATAGCCGTTCATCCCCTTTATGACAATGGGTACTTTCGTTTCTTTATTAAGACGATATGCCTGAAGCCCAACGGTCCCATTCCCTTCTTTCACCGCCGTAATCGACGTTATAAGAAAAGCCAGTTGTACATCACCAAAGTCGATGTCCGGATCAATTATATTCATAACCGAATCGAGAAGGGTAGGGACTAATACGGGGGAGTCCCTGTAGATCCGATTAAACCAACTCGCTGTCATTTCGCTGAATAAGACATAATCCCCCACTGAATATCCTTCCGGGTTTTTTGTCTTGTAACTCAACTTATCCCCTTTTAGCTGAACGTCATCCAAGAACTCAAGTATCATCGGACCAGAGGGGGTGGTCTCTATTTTGAGACGACGGCTCATAGCATTTATTTTTACTTTGTATAATTCCGAAAAGCGCAGCGTTGTGACGGCTTCTCCCGATCGGGGCAAATTAATAAACAAGCGGTATTTGCTGATAGGTGAACTTTCGCAAATCCTCTCCTCTGAAGTAAATCTGTAATCCCCTCCCCATAAAGATTAAATTGGTTTGTTTTTCCGACTTGTCGGAAAATTCCGGCTGGTACTTTGTTTCTCCTATAACCGCCAGTATGGTTTGATTGGAAGGGACTTGGAGTTCATACAAATGATCTAAATCCGACCAGTCCCGGCTGACAGCATACATACTGCGATAATCGTCAGAAAACTTCGTGCCATTACGACGAGCATTCTCCTTCAACTTGACATAGGTTTGCCGATCTGTCCACCAAGCTCCCGGATCATTGTATGTGAGAATACTCAAAGGGTTCGCAAATCTGTAAAATTTTTCCTCTCCGATAATTTCCCATACTTGTGGGCGCTGGATAAATTCCAGCTTACCCACTGGGAAATTGTAAAATGCATTTTCCGCTTCCAGCCGTTTATGTTGGGGTCGATGAATATCTGACCATAACACAGATTGCCATTCTATATCTGATAGTAGTCTTTTGGGCATGGCGACTTCCGAACGTTAAATTTCCGATGGCCACTGCTGTCCGGCTAATACCTTTTTTGTAGCCCAATACTGAATAGCAGAGCGAATGTCAGAGCACTCTTCAGAACGTGCAAAGGTACCTCCAACACTTAAAGTGGGCAGTCCAACAATAAACGCTAAGGCAACAGGGGTAGAAACCCCTCGCGCACGACCGTATAGAAAAACAGCGATAGTTGTCCCCTTATCAAATGCTCTTTTACTATTCGATCCGATTTCACGGGCACAATTTGTAATTGCCAATTCCGCTTCGTCACCGCCAATCCCATTTTCTTTCATAAAATCGACGAGTGTTCTGTGGATTTTGTTAAATACTCCCATAAACTTTATAGTTGTTTCTTAATGTCGGACTTTTTTGCCTCTTATAAAGAGCGTCTCCGGCTGTCTACCACTTTTTCTCGAAGGTTACACCATCTACGCTGAGTTTTCTACAGGAGATGGTAATGTTTTCTGTCATCGTACTTGACGTCCCCGCATCCATTGATTCACTATATCCTACTATTGCCCCTTCTTCAAATTCGATCGTTTTCAGGTCTTTATCAATGTCTGCAGGATCTTTAAATGTAATTTTGCCCTTACATCGTTTAGTGGGGTGAATAGCCAATTTCCAGAATTCGGATTCTTTTATGCCCTCCACTACAAGGCTTAAACTTCCCGCGAATACTTCAGAAGTAGTTTTTCCCGTTGCGTAGTCCGCACTTTGTGACACGGAATAAGAACAATGGTGTAGTCTGCGTGCGTTGCCGCCGTCAATTGATACTGTTGCTTCGAAAGCCATGATTTTGAAAATTTGTAAGTTGATTAATAGTAAAAACTGCGTGCATTATTTCACTTCCGTGTTCCATTCGTCCCCGCCATCCATTCCCGACAAGCTTACCAGGAAACTGCGGGCCGAGAAATGGGGGGTAATGGAAATGTCGACGATGATGTTTTTGATGTCGTTCGGATCTCGTTTTATATCTTTTACGGTATAGTCCTTAATAAGTTTTTTGGAACCGGTGATGCTGTTCAGGAATTTTGAGATCTGTTTGCGAAGGTTATCGTCTGTATCATATGTCCAGTTCTGAAAGGCGTAGCGGTCCAGGAAGTCTACGAGGACCTTGTTGATCCAGTCGAATACCCGTACCACCGAATAAGTCTGCAGCCCGACATTGTCGCCGTTGAACATGGTGCGGTCGGAAAATGCCTGCACCTTCCCGTACGCAGGCAGCATCGGGATCAGGCCCAGGCGGTTCATGTCGCCGGCCTGGTTGCGGTCGATGTTAAAGCGGGTGCCTTCCGCACCGATAAGCGAGCCGTAAGTGGCGCCGGCTACGGGCTGCGACATCAGCACCGAGCGCATCCGGCCGGCAAGGGCGGTGGATGGCGGGATGTAAAGCGCTTCCTCTTCGCCCAGGTCGTTGTAGGCTTTGCGGCCTACGAGCCAGTTGCAGGCCATGAGCAGGTTGGCTTTGTGCGGGCTGGCATCCGCCAGCTTGTTCCGCTCAAAATCGGCGATGGCTTCCTTGGCGTTTTCAAAGTCTTCGTAGTCGGTCACCATCATCACCTTGTTTTTGCTGGCTACCCTGGCAAAGGCGTCCACGACGGTGTTCTTGCCCAGGTTGCCGGGGATCAGCAAAAGTGAATAGTTGTCGCTCAGATCGAATACCTGGTAGTGGTTGTAAAGTTCCTCTTCCACGGCATTCAGCACCTCTCCGTCCTTGATGTCGCTCGTTTGGTCCAGCGAAGCATTGACGATGGTGAGTTTGGGGATGGATTTTTCTTCGGAATTCAGGAAAAACGTAGCCAGCCCCTGGTAGGATTGCTCCAGGTCGCGGGTTTCCTCCAGAATACGGGCCTGGTTCTGTTTGAGCAGCTGCTCGTTGGCCTGCTGTCCTTCACGGGCTTTCAGCTGTGCCTGCTCGGCATTGACGCTGTCTTCCAGCAGTGCCGCCCAGAGTTCCAGGCGTTTCAGCAGGTCCTCCCGTTCGCCGTGTGTCTCTTCATCGGTGAGGTAGTTGGCTTTGGCGCCCTTTTTTTGCGGATTCAGATCGCGCACGCCTTCCACGGTGGTTTCGATGAATTTAAAACCGCCTAATGCTTTTAGGGCTTCCAGACTGTCGTCCAGTGTCTGCACCCCGGGCGCCTCGGCGGCCGGGTCTTTGTATACGGCTTCTTCGGCCTGTTTTTGGGTTTCTTCCTGTAGTTTTGCCATTTTTTTGCGGTTAACCGGCGCACACCCGGCCGGGAAAATGATAGCGTATAAGTTAAAGGCTCTCTTTCAGCTCGCCGATCAGCGTTTTCAGCGCGCTGATATAGGCTGTCCGTTGCGCCGGATCGGCCAATGCCCGCTGGAGCTGCCGGTTGTTCTTCAGGTTTTTATAGAACCGGTCATAGTTGTATTCCTTTTGAGCCACCCCTTTCAGAAAGGGACTTTGCTCCAGCATCCCGTCGGGACTGAAATCTTTAAGATTGCTGAAGCTCAGTGTCTCGAATACAGGCGCCCCTTCTTCGTCCTGGAACTCGGCATCCACGCCGGGACGGAAGTGCTCAAAAACAGATTCGACCGTTTCCAGGCCGGTAACTTTTTCAATGCCCGGATTGGAATTGAAGGCCGATACGTAAAGGGTACGGGACGGAGGAAGCGCCTCGATCTTCTCAAAACCCTGGTTGGCATTGGGGTCTACATTTCCCCCCGGCCGGATAAACTCGAATTGATTTGCCATTTTATGGTGGTTGTATGAACGACTGTTGTTGTCTATTGAACTTTCAACGGTTGGTAACTACGTGTTTTCCCAGGTAAATTCTCCCTCGGCAGCCTGATCCAGGGTGACCGTACTCCCTTTCCCGATCGTTCCCGAAATAATCATCCGCGATAAGGGCTGACGCAGCTGGTTATTGATCACCGACCGGATCGGCCGTGCGCCGAATTGCGGGTTGTAGCCTTCCTGTGCCAGCGCATTCAGCGCTTTTTCCGTGAGGATCAGTGTGATCCCCAGTTTATCCAGGCTTTTGAGCAGCGGCCTGAGCTGGTACTGGAAAATGCGTTGGATGGTTGCCTCGGTGATAGGCCTGAAAGGCGTAAGTCCGGTTAGACGCCCCAGGAATTCCGGCCTGAAATACCCTTCCATGTTTTTGACCAGGTCGGTTTGGGTAGGAACCTCGCCGGCATTAAACGTATCGACAATAAACTGCGATCCGATATTGGAGGTAAACAGTAAAATGGCATTGGTGAAATCGCCTTCCCGGTCGAGTGTGTCGTGGAGCCGCCCCTCGTCTAGTATCTGGAGAAAAATGTCGTATACTTTGGGATGGGCTTTTTCCACCTCGTCGAACAACACGACCGCAAACGGTTGCTGCCGGATGCGCGTTACCAGGAGCCCCCCTTCTTCATAGCCGACATAGCCGGGGGGAGATCCTTTCAGAAGCGAAACGGTGTGTTCTTCCGCGAATTCCGACATGTCGAAGCGGATAAGCGCTTTTTCATCGTTAAAGAGCAGTTCGGAAACCGCTTTCGCCAATTCGGTTTTCCCGGTGCCCGTCGGCCCCAGCAGAAAAAAGGAGGCAGGTTTACCGGCTTCACCTACTCCCGAGCGGTTTTGCCGGATGGCATTGGCGATGATTTCAATGGCAGTGTCCTGTCCTACCACGCGTTTGCGGAGATGGTCTTCCAGTTGCAGGAGCTTTTCCTGTTCGTTGGCCTGTATTTTGCCGAGGGGAATCCCTGTTTTGTAGGCCACTACTGCGGCAACATCGGTCTTATCGACATATGCTTTGTGCTGTTTCGCTTCCGCGGCCACTTTTTCCAGCAGCGTTTCGAGGATTTCCGTTGCCTGTTCCGGTTGTTCGATCCCTTTCAGGTCGCGCAGTTCCGCTACCTGGCCCAGCAACACCGGGCTCAGACGATCGAGGAGCTGCTGCTCAAACCAATACAGTTCGTTCAGGTAATCCGCCGGGTCGGCAGCTGCCTCAAATGTAGTTTTTAAGCGCTCGTAATCTTCTGCGAGGCGGGCTATTTCTAATTCAGTTGTTTCGGTCATGAGCTTCCGTGCGGCCATGGTCCGGTCGATCAGGTCCAGGGCTGCATCGGGCAGGCGGCGGTCTTTGATATACCGGCGCGACAGCGTCACTGCTTCCCGGATAGCGTCTTTGTCGATCGGGAGGTCATGGTGCTTTTCAAAGTTTTCGACCACTTTTTCAATCATCCGGTACGCGCGGGTATCGTCGGGTTCGTCTACTTTTACGAGCTCGAACCGGCGGCTGAAAGCCTCGTCTTTTTCCATAAACTTCCGGTATTCGTCGAGCGTAGTGGCGCCGATTACGGTGAGCTCCCCTCGGGCGAGCTCGGGTTTCAGCAGGTTGGCCAGGCCGCTTACGCCGGCTTGAGGATCCATCAGTACGTGGATTTCATCGATAAAAAGCAACGCCCGATCGAATTGCTTGATCTCAGTGATGATATTTTTGAGCCGGTCTTCAATCTCTCCCTTGTAGGAAGCGCCGGCAATCAGGGCGCCCATGTCGAGTTGGAGCAGCTGTGCTTTTTGCAGGTGTGCGGGCACGTTGCCCTCGAGGATCAGGTGGGTGAGTCCCTCTACCAGCGCTGTTTTTCCTACGCCCGGTTCCCCTACAATGATGACATTCGGCTTGGTCCGCCGCCCCAGCGTCTCGATCATCATCCGCGTTTCTTTTTCACGTCCTATAATAGGGTCCAGTTTTCCCGCGCGGGCGAGCGCTATTTTATCAATACAGAACCGGGAGAGAGCTTTCCCGGCGGCCGGCGCAGCGGCTGCAGCGGGTTTCCCGTTAGCGGAGCTCAGAGGCTGCCCGGTTTCGGCCTCTTCTAGGGCTTTGTCGAGGAGAAATAGTTCGGTCAGCGGAAATGCCCGCAGCTCATTCTGCGTGAAGGCTACCTCGGGGCGGCTCAATGTGATCAGCGCGGCTAATGCCGTTATTTCGGGCTGCCCCAGTTTGAGACGAACGACGTCGGCTACCTCCAGCGCTTTCAGCACTTTCTCATCGCCGGCGGGCGATTCGCTGCTCCGCGCAGAGCGAGGCAGTTTTTCGAGCTTGTATTCCGCCCATTCGCGTATGAATTGAATATCAACGCCCCAGGCGACAAGCGTGCTGCCGAGCCCCACATCGTTGTGCAGCAGGCCTATGAGTAAATGGGCCGGGGTATACACCGCATGGCCGTGCTCTCTGGCCAGGGCCTGGGAAACCTGTATCCCGCGTTTCAGCTCGTCTGATAGGTTGATTGTCAGCATTTTGAAAGGGTCGGCAAATGAGTGAAAATCGATGATGCAATGTTATTAAAGATACACGCATGAGGAAATACGTCATTTGACGTATTTTTTTTAACGGGCACATTTCGCTACTTGCAAAGGTGATTTTAACACTTGATTTAAAGGCATTTGATCACAAATGACTCCTACGGACAAGCGAATAACAATTGGAAGAAAACCAGGGAATACCGTGGTCCTGAACAATCCCGATATCAGTGGGACGCACGCTGCCCTGCGGCAGCTGGATGCGGTGGGAAGGGTATGGGAGGTACAGGACATGGGGTCTGCCAACGGAACCTTTGTGGACGGTATCCGGATTTACCGGAAGGAAGTAACCCGGACCAATCAAATAAGGCTGGGGCAGACCGTTGTCGCGTGGGACCTGCTGTTGGGAAAGCAATTCCCGAAGCCACCGGTAAGCACTCCACCTGCCCCTCAAAAGCCGGAGCCGGACGACGCCCTGCGGGAAATTGCTTCGGGCCTGAAGCAGGTGAGCGATGAATACCGGCGGAAGAAAAACCGCCTGGCGGAGATTCAAGTCCAGGAGTCTTTCAATGGGAGGATACAGGGCGTTGCAGCGATTTCCGGAGGAGGTCTGAGCGCTTTGCTGACTACGTTGGTGCCTGATAATCGTTCAATTGGTTTGGTCGGATTTGCGGTTACCGGCCTGTTGGTGGGAGGGATTCTCATGCAATCCAGAAAGTTGTCCCGGGAACGGAAAACCTACAATAACCTGGAAGACTGGTACAAAGTCAACTATGTATGTCCGCATTGCCATACGTTTATTCAGCAGCCTTTTGAATTATTGGAAAAGACGAAAAGCTGCCGGGCCTGTAAAAAGCCACTGATACCGAACGCGTAAAAGCTACCCTTATGAATGCGAATGATATTGAAAAAACCCAGGTATGGGCGAGCAGCCTCAAAACCGTTTCTGAGGCGTCGGCCGGCACGGTAACAGGAATTGTAGCTGACCGGAGCCAGTTGGTGGGAAAGGCGGAGAAGCTCCTTAAAACCCGGCCGCAGCTGCCAGTCAGAAAACTGACCAAGGAGGAAAAAATCCTGCTGGCGACCGGAGGTGCGCTGGCGGTAGGACTAAGCGGTATCGTGCTTTCCAGCCTGCCCGGAGAAACACCTGCCGAAGTACGTGTTGACGCAGTTGACCTGACAGCTCCCACACTGGATCTTTCCGAAGAAGCGGCACCTGTGCCGGAGGATTTGCCGCCCCGTCCGCCTGCACCGCCGCCGCCGAGGGCGCCCAGACCCCCGAGAGCAGAGGCGCCGGTGCAGGAGCCGGCGGCGATTAAGCCGCTGGATACTCATTCCATGCTCCGGCTGCCGGAAGAACCGCCTGTCGCCGTCGGGGTTTCGGACAGTGTAACCTTTATGGAGGCCTACAATACCGCCAGGGCGGAAGTAGGACCGGGCGGACTGTTTGCCTGGCGGGGAACCTTCTACAGTACCTTTACCGAAGCGGAATGGGAATCCGTAGCGACGGATAAGCAGGAAGTGTGGCTGGCAGCAGCCAACCCGATTATCGATCCGGAACCTGTCCCGGTAAACCAGGTGGGCGACCACGTGTTTGTGGCCGACAAGGGCCTGATCACCTGGACCGGCATCGATAAAAATGAAGACGGTGCAATGGACGTGCTTGTCGCCCGGATCGACGGACAATCTCCGATGGTATTGATGGATACGGATGGTGACGGACAGCTGGACACCCGGTTTGATTATTTTGCGGATACCCAGAAAACAATGATGTCCCCTTTGGCGCCCTTCCAGATGACGCAGGACGACATCCGGCAGATTGAGGCCGTAGAAGTTGGGGCGGATATGGGTTTTTATCACCCGCCGGGTAGTACATTGACCGATGCCTCCGAGTCGACGCTGGTGAATATTTCTATGGTGGAAGATGCTTTTTTCGTGGAAATAGACACCGACCGTGATCGGGTAGTCGATACGCTGACGCTTTTAAAAGATGACTCGGGGCCTTTTGTGGCCATCGACCTGGATGGTGACGGACGTATGGAAACAGGTTTTTTGTACGATATGGACGCACAGGAAATGGTGACTTCGGAAGGCGCACCGCTGGACCCTATCGTATGGGAGCAAGACTATCCCGCTGCGGGGGACGTCATTCCGGAGGATGACTACGGTATGATCGGGCCGATGACCGAGGAAGATTTTAACCGGCTGGATACGGACGACGATCCCTATGATCCGGGTTCCGGCAATGATCCGGGCCTGGCAGATGATTTTTTTAACTAATTATATAGGAAGAGGAAAACGCAATGGACATCAGTTGTAAGAAATGCGGGACCCGCCTGCAGGTACCCGATCCCTCAACACCCATTTATAAATGCACCAGTTGCGGGTATCCCAATCCGGTGATACGAAGTCTTTCCGGACAGGTACCCGCGGCTTCAGTTTCTCCGTCAGCCCCGCTGCCGCGGGCAACGCCGCAACCCGCAGAACTGGGCTGGCTGGTGGTGCATGATGAAAATGCGGCCAAACAGACGTTGCCTTTGCGAATCGGCCGGCAGGTTGTCGGCAGGAAAAGCGTGAGTAAACCGTGCGATGTGATGATCGAGACCAGCGATCCCTACATGGGGAGGAATCACTGCATCATTGAAGTGAAACCGAACCGGAGTGGTGGGTATGAATTTTTTCTGACAGATGTGAAGACTACCAATGGCAGACCCGAGCAGATGAGCACCAACGGTACTTTTGTCAACGCGCTGCCCACGCAGCTGAAACCTAAAGACGTTGTTTACCTGCATGATGGCGATACGATTCAGATGGGGCAGACCAAAGTAGTGCTGAAAACCCTGAATTCTTCGCCCACCGGGCAGGATGCTTCCCGTATCGTCGAAAGCAGCGATTACATGCCTACGGTAATCTTAAAATAGTCAGAACAACCAGCAAACACTGCAGCATCATGGGGATTATACTTGAACGACCCGAAGGGTTTTCGGAGACCGGTAACCGCGCCCATAACGAGGACAGCATCTACCCGGCCCGGGGAAGAGCCACTGAAAGAGACCGTTTGTTTATGGTTTGTGACGGCGTTGGCGGTCAGCAAAAAGGAGAAGTTGCCAGCGCGCTGGCATGTACGACGCTTGCCGGCTATTTTCATACCTATCCGGTGCAGGAACCCTTCAGTAATTATATCGTCCGGGCGCTGGCGGTTGTCAGAGAGGCGTTTTACCAGGATGAACAACGCGAGCCTGCCAAGAAGGGAATGGCTACTACGCTTACCCTGCTGTATGTCGAAGATAAGGGTGCATGGATGGCCCATCTGGGCGACAGCCGTATTTATCATATCCGGAATGGCCGGGTGTTGTTCAGGACTTCCGATCACAAATGGGTGAATGAGCTGGTTCAAAGCGGAGTCATCACCGAGGACCAGGCGGCAGTCCATCCAAAGCGAAACGTCATCAGCAAGGTGCTGAGCGCCGACCGGGACGATGCGCCGGAAATCTACCATACGGCTGACGTGCAACCGGGCGATTTCTTTTTTATGTGTACCGACGGCGTACTGGAGCATGTTTACGACGAGTTGCTTACCTATCATCTGCGGAGTGACGGGGATAATGCTGCCTCATTGACCGCGCTCCGGGCGGCCATCCAGGACGAATGTGAGGGAAGGACCGACGATAATTATTCGGGGTACCTGATCCGGGTAGGGGGGCCGGACAAGGGGGTAATTATGGACGAAAGGACGAAGGAGTTTGATACGGTGTGGGGCAAAGAACGGTAGTCTCATTGAATCACAACCGATTACGCAGATGAAATAAGTAACAGCTATGAGCAGTCAGCAATCAGCTATCAGCAACCGGATTACACGGTTCGGAAGATACCGATAAAAAGGAACCCGGTTGTACAAATACGTCATTTGACGTATTGCTTAAGTTTGGCCCTTTGATCAATTTTTACAATTATTTACTAAAAAAACAGCGAT
>JBEBSD010000006.1:0-154274 GCA_040394475.1 Telluribacter humicola
ATACTAGGCCCCATTGGTAACAGTGGGGCCTTTTTTAGTAAGGCAGAAACTCACCCGGACCAGAATTTTCGGATCGTTTTGATGTTCGTATCAGAAGACGCCTGCATCAATAGCCTCCTGCCAGGCGGTTTCGGGGTGAAAAGCGTCCGCTTCATATAAAGGATTATGAAGTCTCCCATCATTTTTAAAATCCCTGGCATCCAGGAGCAGTAAGGCACGATTATCGATAATCTTGGGCGTGTTCCGTTGATAGGTCAGTCCGCAAAAAAGGATGCTGCCAAGCAGGAACAGGCCAGTAAATACGTGTCTGAATAACCTCCCCCTAAACGTATTGATTGTGACCTGATAGAAAAGGATCAGGGCTATAGCGGAGCCGATCTTATAGCGGGGGACTGATGCAGCGGCGAATGAAGAGCGCGAGACGGCAACAGCCAGCGCAGTAGACAGAAGAAACAGAAAAAATGCCAGCCAGAAGTAAGCGTATTGCTGCATTTCAAATCGGTCAAGCGGGGAATTTGCTCCCTTGCTGCGTCGGGTTACGGTCCAGAGCTCTGTAAAGGTGATTGCTGTTATCAGAAAGCCGGCCAGCGTCGGGACAAGGATACCCCCCGGAAACCCTGTTCCTATAAAAGCTCCTATATACCCGAAACCCGACTGAAAAATTTCCGATAGATTAGCGGATCCATCGAAAAGGATTATTGGGGAATGGCGAAAATAGAGATGCGCTGTTAAGTAAGAAGCTGACAGCCAGGCGGCTAATTTTGACCAGCTACCTCTCAGCAGGAAGATAGCGGCACCTGCCAGCCACACCCCGATCCCATTCCCGCTGGTAAAGGTAGTCAGTAGGGCCAATCCGAGAGCTCCGTTAAAATACCACCATTGCCGTCTTCCGGAGGTGTCAGAAAGAACCAGTAACCAGAGTGCCCAACCCGCCCAGCACCAGACACTTAAATTTTGCAGGGCAGCCATTGCAAAAAACGTATTTTCAAAAAATTGCATCTGAAACAGCAGAAAGGGAATCGGCAAAAAGTAAATACCGTATAACCCGGTCCTTCTGAAACTTTTGTAAAGAAGCCAGCCGATACCCAATAAGGCAAGGTTTCCCAGAATAATAAGAATCCGAAGATCAACAGGGCCTCCGCTCAGGATGCTTACCAGCCAGGCAATCCCCCTGGTATAGGCAATACGGTGCTCGTTGTGAAAACCCAACAGAATGTTGGTCGTCTCGGATAAAGAACCTGCTTCATGCAACTTTTTAACCGATGTAAGAATGGCGTCAAAATCATCGAGCTGGGGAACGTTCACACTAAATAACGACACCCAGGTAAAGTATAGCAAGATCGGAATGAAGCCTGCTAACACAAACGGGTAATAACGCATGGTGTTAAGAGTTAGAGGAGTAAGGGGTGGTAAGTTAAGTATTTTACGAAAAATATTCCAGAAAGTATCGCATAAATGAGTAAGCGGTCATTCGGGGGAACGGGCGTTTGGGGAATGGGGATCGCCGTAACCGCATTTTTATCCGACCTCTGAGCCTTCTGTGCTTTTTCTCGCCGGGACAGCATGCAGACAAACCGGGAGGATTCCGGAGGGGCGCTATCCCCTGGTAGCAGAGAGCCGCTATTTGCCGGACTTCCACGCTTGGGCAGCTCAAATACCAGGTTTTCCGTATACAAATACCCGGTTTTCCGACATTGCGTTTACAGCTGGGTGTTAGTTACTTTGCATATCGTAGATCACATAGAAATCAACATTGAAAAATGCACAGAACAGCCCCATTTTAAGAGATTATTTGCGGTCGAAGTACAGAGGGGAGAGCTAACTATTTGATGTAGATATCGCTGTATGAATTGGCGATTGTTCCAATTTCTGATCCAATCTATAACCGATTTTTCGATTGTATTATAAGATCGTGATTGCATGTCCGGAAGATTATTAAAGTAACTATTTTTTATTTAGAATATCTCAACCAAGATTATGAAGTCTTTTATATCGTCGATCGCTATGATGTTTCTAATGCTAACTTTGATAGCATGTAAATCTGATACAGACCCGGATCCCGCTGCCTCCACGGACCCGGATTCAGAAAATCTTCCGTCAGATAATTTAAAAAGCCAATTGTGTAAGAACGGTTTAATAACAGGGTCATATCTCGATCAATACGACGCTAACGGAATATTGGTAAAATTTCATACTTTGTACGAATACAAATTTGATTCCGAAGATCGAATCTCTCAGATCACACAGCGTTATGTGGGAGACTATCTCAAAGGAATCATAAAATCGTATAGATTCATATACAACGATCAGGGATATCTGATTTCAAAAACGTGTGATCTCAATCATACTACTTTGCCGGTGGGGGGAGGGCATAACACGACGGATGAGCATTACGAGTATTCTTCTGGCCGCTTAACAAAAATCATCTCAGAAACCCGGTACCATACGACAAACGGGGTCACCAGCACTAACGAAAGCTCTGTCATATATCAATATGACGCCCAAGGTAGAATTATCAGCGACGGAAGGTATCGATTTGGATATAGCGCTGACAACACCATTGTTAGCTTCGGGCATCTCTCTGGCCCAGAGTCATTTATCGTAACTGATGGCCGAATATCCAGTTCACAATCAGGAAATCAGAACGAAGTCAGATTCTCCTATAATGAGGAGGGTAATTTATTTAAGGAAGAGTTTTGGGAAGAAGGGAAAATCGCCTATACGCGGCAGTTTCTTTGGGACAGTAAAAAAGCGCCGATTTCTATACTGGGAAATTTTTTTTCCTATAATACTACAATCGGACATGACGACATCCTAAGTTTGAGTAAGTCAATATATCATCTTTATTTTAAGGGGTGGCCTGAGCTTCCAAAGCCTCTTGGAAAGCAGGGTAATAACCTGTTGCGCATCAATGACATAAGTCATGTGGGAGGTCCATCTCCTTTTCAATCCTACACCAACGAACTAAACTATAGTCTGTCCGGCTTTCCTATCTCAGGTGAATCAATGATTAGGGTTCCTTTCACCGGTAGCTTAAACGTATATAATCTTATTAGTTTCGAATATTGTAATTAATGTCACTACTTTTTTAAAAATAGCTATAATTAATTATTGTTTTGTCATGAAAACATGGCTCAGAGGATGACGCAATGCTATAGTTAACATGCCTGTTGAATTGAAAATTCCGAAGAGAAAAGTCAAGCAGTTTGCGGTCAATTTCGTGAGATTGAAGTTTCAAAAACACTGTTATTGGTCGTGCAGCGATACACACCGGACATGATTCTCGTTGAAGGGGGACTTTTACTATGGGAAGTAATAGCCTGCACTTCAATGAGAAACCGGCACATTCCGTATATTTGGATAGTTTAGTATCAGTAGAACACCTGTAACCGTTAGTATGTACGAAGCGTTTTGTATGAGTATGGGGCATGACTGCATTTTTGAAATAACAATAGTACCTAACTGATGTCCCACCCCGTCACTATTCTCCTTATCGATGACCATCCGATGGTAGCGGAAAGCCTGGCGAACGCCCTGTCGGGTTTTTCCGATCTGGAGGTGAAAGGCGCCTTGACAGAATCTTCGGATGCGCTGAATTTTCTTGATAATAATCCGGTGGAAGTGGTTGTCATGGACATCCAGATGCAGGGCCAGGATGGCATTGCGGCTTCTGTTGTCATTCGGAAGAAAATGCCGGCTGTCAAAATTCTTTTTTTGTCATTACTGGAAGACGCCGTTACCATCCGCGCAGCCCTGGCTGCCGGGAGCAGCGGATATATCACCAAGCGTTCAACCATACAGGAACTGCGGGACGCTATCCTTACGGTCGCTGCCGGAAGGAAGTACTTCAGCGAGCAGATTGTCAAAAGCCTGGCAAATGCCGCTGAGCCGGATGGTAACCGCAACACCCCTCAATGGATAGAAGGGGTTTCGGTACGAGAACTCGAAATTGCCGGATTAATCGCCCAGGGACTGACTACCGAAGAAATAGCGGATAAAATATATCTTTCGGTGAATACGGTGGAGTCTTACCGCGGTAAGCTGATTAAAAAGCTCGGGGTGAAAAATTCGGCGGAACTCGCCGCCTGGGCGGTCAAAAACGGAGTGGCTTAATTGGGGAAATCCTCCAACAGGAACGATATATTTCTGATAATTTTCCTATTTTTATTTTCGAACGGACCTCACTCCCGTTGCCGGAATATAATCGTTATCAATGGTTACGCTATGCGCCTCTTACTGCTGCTCTTACTTTCTTTTGACACACTCGCACAAATATACCCGAAAGATAGTCTTGAATCCGACTTCAGGCGCCTGAAGCGCCTAGCGCCGTCGGCGGTGCGGGATAGTATGCTGATGTCCACGCTCAACCACCTGGCACCCTATGACCATGGGGAAATTGGACACCGATATATCGATTCGCTGAAACAGTATGCCGGGCTGACCCAAAACGAAAGAGGGATGTTTTTGCATGACGTTTGGCGGGGAAACCATCTGGCATTGAGCGGAGAACATGCCGAGGGCATGAAATTGCTTACCCGGGCCGCCGAAGGGCTTGAGAAAAGAGGCTGTTACGGCGAAGCCGCATTCGCCTATTTGCGGATAGGAGCTATCGGCGTTTATATGCATGCCAGTACCCAAAGTCCGGTAGATCCGCTTCAGTATTACGAGAAAGCGTTGGCGTTAGCAGAAAAAGGAAACGATGTCCCGGAGCAAATCCGGGTGTACACTTATCTGGATTACTACTACACCGAGAAAAAGAAAATGCCCGATGCAGCAATTGAGATTTCCAGGAAAGGGATTCAAGTAGTCAAAAGGACCGGCTTGGCGCTACCCAGATGGTATGCGTTTCACCGGTCTTTGGGCGCGGCGTATCTGCTGATGGGAGAAGAAGAAAAGGCCAGAATTCAGTTTGACAGCAGCCTTGTATTGGCGCGAAAATACGCAGTGGATAAAGAAAACACAATTGTCCGTGTCGAAAGCGATATCTGGAGAAGAATGGCTGTTTATGCGTTGGAAAAGAAACGATTTGATAATGCGATGCTTTACGCGCGTAAAGGAAGAGAGGCAATTGAAAAATGGGTGGACGGCGTATTGAGCGCCGATGCTGTACAAATCACGGCCGAATTATTGGAAGTCAGTTATGTAGCCTGCAGGAACAGCAACCGCCCGGATTCGGCCTTGTATTTTCTGGAAGAATTGAACGTGGCCAAAAGCAAAATACTGCAGGGAGAACAGGACAAAACCTATCATGATCTTAGCATCAAGTATGAAACTGAACAAAACAAACTCCGTATTGCAACCCTGGAAAACGAAAACCTCAGAAGCCGGAACCTCGCTTTCGGGGGTATCGGGATATTGCTGCTAACGATTCTCAGCGTGATGCTTTGGTCGAACCGTAACCTGAGAATAAAGAACCGCGAGATTAACCAGGCCCTTTTGAAGGGGCAAATGGGGGAGCGGGATCGCATTGCCGCCAATTTGCACGACAACCTTGGCAGTATGCTCAGCGCTATAAGGTGGAATCTCCAGGCAATGGAACAAGCACATTCCAATGGCGCCGAAAATGTCAGTTACAAGCGATTGGAGAGTATGGTGACAAACTTGTACGACGAAGTCCGGGAATTGTCTCACAACATGACATCAAAGGTTGTTCGGGAAAACGGGCTCGAAATGGCTTTGAAGCTAATGGCAGCAAGCCTGAATGACGCGGGTAAAACAAAGTTTGAACTATTGCTTTGCTATCCTATTCCCCTGTTTAGCCGCGAATACGCTCATGCAGTGTACAGTATTGTGTTCGAGCTATGTACTAATATTTTAAAACATGCTCAGGCGTCTGCTTCTTTGATTCGTTTTGAGGCAACAAGAGATTTGTTGACCATTGAAGTGGAAGACGATGGAATTGGTATGCGCCTCCTGGAAGGGAAAAAAGGAAATGGCCTTGGAAACGTAAAGCAGCGGGTATCGGCGCTGGGCGGCCATTTTCATATGGCGCCTCGTGAACCGGATGGTACGCGGGTAACAATTATCGCGCCACTGGAATAAGTATTACTATTCTTGGTTCAACTTTATCTGAACTTCTGTGCTTTAAGTTTATTTCCGGTGCAGCTTCTGTGTACATATTTTGTATAAGGTTCAGTACGCAGGCCCGAATAATCTTTCATCGGATAGTCAACCGGATCACAGTACCGGACCACAAATCTCAGATCATTTTCTCCGTGCTTTCTTCTATGTTTTTACCTCTGTGCCCTCCGTGTTACTTTTTCCCGGTTCCCGGTGACTTGAAAAACCACCGGCGCCTGGGCTGCCGGTGGCGGGTCATAGTGGTGAATGTTGATGAAGTATATCGCGCATCAATCCCTTTCTGCTTAAAAAGGGATTAACAGCCGTTCCGGAAGGAGAATTCTTACTGGTAAATGTGCGTGTGTCGCTCAAACGGATAATGGTGTATCACTAAAGAACAGGTATTTCCGGAACCTCATTCAGAAGTTGAGACGTCGGAAAAGCGGCCGGGTCACGGATTGATGACAACTATTTTACAATTTATTTTGGGGAAAGTTGTTATAACAGTCGACGGGCTGTCGAAAACGGGCTACAGTTCTCCTTCCACACCCAGACCAAAGAGCGCAAAATCATACTTAACCGGATCGTTGGGGTCTAAAAGACGCAGGTTTTCGGTAAGCTCCAGGGCGGTCTGCCAATCGGCCTTCGGACGGGTAATCAGTCCGAGATGACGGGCCACTCTTTCTACATGGACATCACAGGGGCAAACCAGTTGTGCGGGACGAATGCGTTTCCAGAGACCGAAATCAACGCCGTATGCATCCTGCCGGACCATCCAGCGCAGGAACATATTGAGTCGTTTACAGGCTGATTGACGCGCCGGGGTTGCGATGTGCTTCCGGGTACGATCGGGGAAAAACGGGGAGGTGGAAAAGTAGTGATTAAAACCCGTCAGCCCTTGTTCTATGGTGGGATCTGAGGGTGAAATCGTTCTTACAAAGGCATCCTCCAGGCTGTTGTATTGCTGATAATGCTGCTGAAGGAAATGTAAAAAGTAAAGGGTATCGGTTGCATTGAAGGTGCGGTGCCTGAAGGCGGTAAAAGGTTTCAGGTCACCGTCGGTGTGATGACGGATAAAATCGTAGGGAGCATTGTCCATACACGCAATAAGCTCCCGGCACTTGGCGATAATGGTCTTGCGTTGTCCCCATGCCAGTATGGCGGCAAAGAATCCTGTTATTTCGATATCCTGCATCCGGCTGAACTGGTGCGGAATGCTAACCGGGTCGTTGGGAATGAATCGGGGCACATTAAATTGTCTGAATTTCGATTCAAGCAATTCTGCGATATGTCCCGGAATAACAGCCTTCTGCACGTTAAGAGCGGATAAACAATTTTCCGATCAGGTAGGTAATGCCCCGGGAAATTGTCGAAAAGACCAGCACAATGCCTGAGAATAAAAACGTAAATACAGCAATGAACGGGTAGAAAAGCGTAAACATGACCATCCATGCTTTATAGCCGGCGGTGTTTTTAAGCTCGTCGCGTTCTTTTTCTCTGCGGGATTTATAGCGTATTGGTTTTTCCATTATAAATAAGTTATTAACGAATGGGCTCATGATAAGAGATGACAGCCCTGAAGCGCCTTGTGTCGGGTGAGATTTTATCGAAAGCCCTGCCGGAGAGCTTGATGACAATATCTTCATTGACACTGGTGTCCGGTATCCGGCCAATTACTTTTGCCCAGATGATTTCCTGGTTGAATTCATTCTTGACTTCGACCAATGTTCCGATCGGAGCATCCCGGTGGAGGGCAAGGTACTTGGTCGTGGAACTTTCGTTCGCATCTATTTTTTCTGCAAGCCCTTGCTGGGTCACCGGTCTGACAGCGCCTTCCTTAGGTGACACTGTGGTGCTGAGGATCGGTTTGATCACTTTCTCGGCAACCGGCATCGCTTTAACGCTGTCGGCAGCAACCGTTACCATCGGCGGTTGCCTCGATTCGCTGAATTTCCTGCCGGATACAATCAAAACCTGCCCCAGCATGATATTATCCGATTGCATGTCGTTCCAGTTACGGACATCGGCCTGTGAGACACCATATCGTGCTGCGATGCTGTAGAGCGTTTGCCCTACCTCCACGGTATGCGTTCCAACCGCTGACGCTTCTGCGAGGGGCCTGGCCGGAGCCGCCGCCGTTTCCTTGCCGGTTCCGGCAGGCTTCCGGTACCGGGAATAGGGTACCTGTATAACCGTATTGACTTTTAATTGATCGTTTCCGCTATTCGCCTCTTTGATGGCAGCAACACTCGTCCCGTACCGACGTGAAACAGCGTATAAGGTTTGCCCTGCTTCTACCTGGTGCAATACAAATAACTTTCCGTTCACCCATTTATGACCGACGGAATCCATCCGGGTCACAACGGTATGAGCAGATGCGTCCGTGAGTGCGATACTTAGGGTTATTAATGAAATTAAATATTTCATTCAAATCTTAAAATTAATTCCGGCGAAAACATTCTTATTCCGTACGAAGACTAACGTGTCATTTTTCAGGAGGAACGTATCCATACCTACCTGATGAATAGCATCGGCCACCTGTTGATGGTATTTTATGCTTTTCCAACGATCAATGACGGCTAAGTATTGTACCATCTTTTCGTTTTCGTAAAGGTAGTAAGAAAATACCATATACGATTTGAATTCGAGGTAATCGATGGTGTGAAGGGGGCCGGAATTCAAGGTTTTATCCAAAAAATCAGTGATTGTTTCGAAATAGGGATCTCCTGTTTTATAACGGACAGGGTACTGTAGTCCGGGGACCTCCGAAGGGCTGTGCCGCCGGGTGAGGGCGCCAACGTTCCCTGATGCTTCATGGCACTCGTAATAGACAATTTCGCCCCCCGTCCGTTTTGCAATTTCAAGTACGCCGTCCGGCCGGGTTGCGGAAAACCGATATCCCGGCTGCACCCAATCCACGTCTCCGGTGACTTTGTTGACTGCCAGAAAGTCTGTCGGTTCCGGGATTTCTGGATCCCGGTAATTGTGAAGAAAAAAGTGGGTCCTGCCCACCCCGGCCAGGGAAGTCCACCACTCAGTGGCCGCTACCGGATATTCCCAAACGGCCTGGTTGTCCGGCCCGAAGGCCGCTTCCAGGTCAACCATTGCGTAGGAAACTTGCTTTGTTTCCTTTTCCCGTAATTCGAGAACCCAGTTATTCCCGTTCATAGCCGGTAATGCCTGCCATATCCGGCGGCTGAAAGTGTGTTCGAAGAGATGCGTTAAACCCGGTATCATGATCTTGAAATACTGATTATCATCGGCAAAGGTAAAACAAAACCATTCGGTACAGAGGGGGATAATACTGCCGCTGCGAAAAGATCCTGCCGAAACCCCTTACCTTTGAGGGATAGTTAAAGTTGGATTTCTTATTTTCGCAACCGGATTTTATCACCATTTAGACGATAATCAGCTTGAAAATCTTAGGTATTATACCCGCACGTTATGCCTCCGTACGTTTTCCTGCCAAGGCGCTGGCCGACATCGGGGGGAAAAGTATGATTCAGCGTGTCTATGAACAGTCTTCACAGGCTTCGCTGCTGCAAGGCGTTGTGGTGGCCACCGACGATGAACGGATCCGGCAGCATGTCGCCGGTTTTGGCGGGAATGTCGTGATGACCTCCCTGCACCACAACAGTGGCACTGATCGTTGTTTTGAAGCATTGGAGCTGCATCCGGGTACGTTTGATTATGTCATCAATATCCAGGGGGATGAACCGTTTATCCAACCCGGGCAAATCGATGCTTTGGCCGGGGTTTTGGAGGGAACCACTGAATTGGGAACCCTGGTAAAGGCAATCGGGGATACCCATACCCTTTTTAATGAGAACGTCCCGAAGGCAATCTTGTCTGACACCGGGGAAGTCCTTTATTTCAGCCGGCAAACGATCCCTTTTCTAAGAGGAGTGCCGCGCGAGCAATGGCTTACCGCCCATACCTTTTACAAACATATCGGTATTTATGCCTACCGGACGGATGTGCTTCGTGCAATCACGCAGCTGGCGGTTTCTTCCCTGGAGAAATCCGAAGCGCTGGAGCAGCTGCGCTGGCTTGAAAACGGCTATCGTATCAGGGCCGTAGTGACGCCGTATGAGTCTCACGGAGTGGATACCCCGGATGATTTGCAACGGGTAATGGACAAATTCCTTTAGCGCTTCCAAAGGTTAAAAAATGTTAATAGAGAATTTAAGCCAATTCCGGGCGTTATTAAAGCAGTGAAAGACCCTGTACAAACAAGAATCTAACCAATAGCACAATATGTCCTATACGATACTGTGGGCTGACGATGAGATCGATCTGCTAAAACCACACATTATGTTCCTGACCAACAAAGGGTTTCATGTAACGCCCGTCAACAGCGGCGCGGATGCGCTGGAGCAGGTTGAAAAACAGAATTTTGATATTGTCTTTCTGGATGAGATGATGCCCGGTATGTCTGGGCTGGAGACACTGGTGCAGATCAAACAGTCATTTCCGTCCCTGCCCGTTGTGATGATTACCAAAAGTGAGGAGGAATACATCATGGAGGATGCCATCGGTTCCAAAATAGACGATTACCTGATCAAGCCGCTTAACCCGAATCAGATCCTGCTTTCGATTAAAAAATTACTGGATAATAAACGGCTGGTAACCGAAAAAACCAACCTGAGCTACCAGCAGGAGTTCCGGCACCTCGCTATCCAGTACCAGGACCGGATCAATCATGAAGAGTGGGCCGATATTTATAAAAAACTGATTTACTGGGAGCTGGAACTGGAACATTCCGACGACCAGGGGATGTCGGAGGTATTCAACATGCAGAAAAGTGAGGCCAATGCCAATTTCTGCAAGTTTGTTGAAGAGTCTTACGAAACCTGGTTAAATGAACCCAAAGCGGATAAGCCGCTGCTGTCGCACCAGATTCTCAAACAGAAGGTATTCCCTTATCTGAAAACCGGAGAAGGCCCCTTGTTTTTTGTCCTGATTGATAATTTTCGTTACGATCAATGGAAAGTAATCCAGCCTTTGCTGGAGGAGTTTCTGACGGTGGAAGAAGACTCAACCTATTATTCGATTCTTCCTACCACCACCGGCTATGCACGGAATGCCATTTTTTCGGGACTGATGCCGAGTGAAATGGAGAAGAAATTCCCGCAGTGGTGGGTGAGCGATGAAAACAACCAGGAAGGAGAGGAAGGCCTGAATAACTATGAGTCCGATTTCCTGAAAAGGAACCTGGAACGGAACCAGTTGGGGAATGTCCGGTATTCGTATAATAAAATACTGAACATCAACCAGGGAAAGGCACTGGTAGACAGCTTCTCCAATCTGATGACGAATCAGCTGAATGTGATTGTTTACAATTTCGTGGATATGCTGTCCCACGCGCGGACGGATATTCAAATGATCAAGGAACTGGCTTCCGACGAAGCCGCGTACCGGTCCATTACGAGGTCCTGGCTCCTGCATTCTCCGTTGATGGATCTCTTGCGGAAGATCGCCGAAAAAAAGGGCCGGATTATTATTACGACCGATCACGGTATGATACGTGTTCAGAAGCCTGTAAAAATTATCGGTTACCGCGAGACCAATACCAACCTGCGGTACAAACATGGAAAAAACCTCGGATTTGATGATGCGCATTTGCTGGTATGCCGGAAACCGGACCGGTTTTTTCTGCCCAAGCCCCATGTTTCCACGGCCTACGTTTTCACCAAAGAGGATTATTTTTTCGCCTATCCGAACAACTATAACCAGTACGTCAACCTCTACCGGGATACCTTCCAGCACGGGGGGATTTCATTGGAAGAAATGATAATCCCATTCATTGACCTGAAGGCAAAATAGGCTAAAAAGCGGGAATAGAACGTTCGGATAACGGGGCTTGTTCATATTTGTATAAAATATAGTAGCTTTATACAAAGTTTAAGAATGCTCGTACCCGGGTCTATGGAACGATTGATCGCCTATTTTGAAACCATTCCTTCCAGCCACCGCAGCCTGTTGCTCGTGGGGGGGATTGCCTTATTCTGGCTGATCGAAAGCTCATACCCGTTGTTTCAATTTCGGTACGACAAATGGCGCCATGCAGGAATTAACTTCTTTTTTACGGCGACTACCGTGCTTGTCAACTTTGCCATGGCGTTTATACTGGTACAATCCAGTGACTGGGCCATTGCCCGTCAGGTGGGCATTTTGCAATGGCTGCCGGCGCTGCCGCTATGGGTGACTGTTATCGTGGGATTGCTGTTGCTGGACCTGATAGGCGCATGGCTGGTCCATTGGGTGGAGCACCAGGTGAAATGGATGTGGAAATTTCACCTGGTACATCATACCGATACCAATGTGGACACGACGACTGCCAACAGGCATCATCCGGGTGAAAGTGTTTTCCGTTTCATTTTTACGACGCTCGCGGTTGTGATTGTCGGCGCTCCTATGTGGCTGGTCTTCATGTACCAGTCATTTTCGGTCGTATTGTCCCAATTTAACCACGCTAATATCAACTTACCCGCACGGGTAGACCGGCTGCTGAGCTGGGTGATTGTCACGCCCAACATGCATCATATTCATCATCACTACCGGCAGCCGTATACGGACCGTAACTATGGGAATATTTTTGCGATCTGGGACCGGATGTTCGGCACCTTTGCCGAAGTTTCTCAAAAGGAATTAGTGTATGGTATCGATACCCATATGGAGTCCCGGGAAAACGACCAACTAGGAAACCTTCTCAAAATACCCTTCCGGAAATACAGGAAACCCGGCAAGTAGCCAACAGGGTTTCGGAGCGTATTTTCAGCCGTTTTCACGGCGATTCAGAGGCCATTCGGAATTACTTAATTTTTTCAAACGTTTGCATACGCTATTGTAAATTTTACATTTTGTATTAATTACGTACTATACTATAATTGTGGGGAATTGATCGTAACGTAATCTTACCACTACCGGAAATGGCTGATAGTCCCCTGTTAATAAAAGTCAACCCTTCATCAAGTACGTACCAGCGCCTCACGAGTGCTGAGGCCGGGTGGGAATATCTGAATTTCGAAGCGCGCCTGATGCAGTTGGGGGAATCGTTTATCGGGGAAACCGGCGAATTTGAGTATTGCATTACCTTACTGGGAGGGAACTTTAAAGTGGAGAGCGATAAAGGCAGCTGGGAAACCGTTAACGGAAGGCGTGATGTTTTTAGCGGTATCGCCCATGCGCTTTACCTGCCTCGGCGTACTCGCTTCACCTTGACCGCGCAGCGAGCCGGAACCGACCTGGCGATTTGCCGGGTACCCACCGATGAAGATCATCCTCCCCGTATGAAGCGTCCGGAAGAAGCGGCCATTGAACTGCGGGGGGGCGATAACGCCAACCGGCAGATAAACAGCCTGCTTGAACCGGGTTTCGATTGCCATAGAATCGTTTGCGTAGAAGTTTATACACCTTCCGGCAACTGGAGTTCCTTTCCGGCGCACAAGCATGACGAGCGTCGTGTAGATGCCGGCGGTCAGCTGGTCGAAGCCGCCCTGGAAGAAATTTACTTTTACAAGATCGACAAACCGCAGGGGTATGCGATTCAGCAGGTTTACACAGCCGATCGTTCGCTCGATGAAGTTATCCGTGTCCGCAACAATGAAATGGTGCTGGTTCCGAGAGGGTATCATCCCGTCGTCGCCGGCCATGGGTATCCGGTTTATTACCTGAATTTTCTTGCCGGGAGTGATCAGTCCCTGGCCAACACCTCAGATCCGGACCATGAATGGATTTATGGAAGCTGGAAAGGACAGGATCCCCGGTTGCCGCTGGTGACGGCGGCCATGAACCGGCCCGATTCCTGAACTGCTGATCACCGTTGCCGGGAGAGCTGTCAACGGGTAAGCGCGTGTCCTGTCACTAAATCTAACGAAACGATACCTGTTTCATGTCTGATACCATTGATTTACTTACTATAGGAAGGGCCTCCATTGATCTGTACTCTGCCGATATCGGCGCGCCCTTCGAACAGATTTCGGCATTCAATGCTTTTGTAGGCGGCTGCCCGCTGAATATTGCCGCAGGAGCCAGGCGGCTGGGGTTGAATACGGCCTTGCTGACAGGCCTGGGCAATGATAAAGTGGGCGATTTTATCCGGCATTTTCTGGAGAAGGAAGGGATTCTTACAGAATGGATCCCGCGTATTGACGGCGCGCGCACCTCGGCTGTTATCCTGGGAATTGAGCCCCCGGACCGGTTCCCGCTGGTATATTACCGAGAAAACTGCGCGGATATCCGGCTCGACCTGGATCACCTGGATGCTGTTCCTTTTGATAGCGTGCGCGCAGCAGTACTTTCCGGCACCGGTTTCAGCAAAGATCCCAGTCGGACCGCCATGTTCTATGCCCTGGAAAAATGTCGTTCCTACGGCGTGACTACCTTGCTCGATATTGATTTTCGTGCGGACCAGTGGACGGATCCCCGTGCTTTCGGTGTAACGATCCGGGCGGCGCTTCCTGGTTTTTCGATCGTGGTCGGAACCGAGGAAGAGTTGCTGGCGGCTTTCCTGAAAGATAAGGACCAGCTGCAAATCCGGCATCAGCAAATCTCGGCGCCCGAGATCAGGGGGGACATTGATTCGGCGATTGCGCAGGTGATCGCTGCAGGGGTGCAAACCCTGATTGTAAAACGGGGGAAGGACGGCGCGTCTATTTTTCGTAAAGGAGCGCCAGAGGTGAAGGTTCCCGGCTTCCCGGTAGCGGTGTTGAATGTGCTGGGAGCGGGAGATGCTTTTTGTGCAGGATTTTCGTATGGGTATTTAAGGGGGTGGGATTTGTATAAGAGCGTTCGGATGGGCAATGCCTGCGGGGCGCTGATCGTGACCCGTGAAGGGTGCGCCAATTTTATGCCCTCCCTGGAAGAAGTGATGCGTTTTGTTGAAAGCAAAGGAGGGTTCTAAGCAATCGAATTTTAAAAAATCGGCATAAGCCGGCTGCTTTGTAACACGACGAAAGGGTGACCGACAAGCAGTTAACTACTTATATAGTATGCAAGCTTTACAAAATTATAGCCGCGGACAGTGGGTTGCCAGCCGCTCGGACCAGTTCCTGGAAGTTGTCAATCCCGCCAACCAGGAAGTTCTGGCACAGGTACCCGCCGGCAACCGGGCAGATGTGGACCTGGCCGTGCAGGCGGCCGTGGAAGGTTTTCGCGAATGGCGGAACGTCCCGGTTAGCCGCAGGGTACAATACCTGTTCCGGCTGAAGACGCTCCTGGAAGAAAACCTGGACGAAATTGCCAGGACGATTACGCTGGAATCGGGTAAAACCTATGCGGAAGCCAAAGCAGAAATGATCCGGGCCATTGAGAACGTTGAAAATGCCTGTGGGACGCCCGCGTTCATTCAGGGCGAGTTTTCGGAAGATATTGCCCGCGGCATCGACGAATACATGATCCGGCAACCCGTCGGGGTGTGTGCCTGTATTGCCCCCTTTAATTTCCCCGGAATGATTCCGTTCTGGTTTTTACCGTACGCCCTGGCTTGCGGCAACGCCTTTATCCTGAAGCCGTCGGAGAAGGTGCCGCTTACCATGACCCTGATTTACCGGTTACTGGACAAACTGGACCTGCCGAAAGGCGTTGTAGAACTGGTAAATGGCGGCCGTGAAGTAGTGGACGCCCTGTTGGAACATCCCGGTATTCAGGCAATCAGTTTTGTGGGTTCGTCGAAAGTAGCGCAGTACGTATATGCAAAAGGAGCTGCCGCCGGCAAACGGGTACAGGCGCAGGGGGGCGCAAAAAACCCGGTGATTGTCTTGCCGGATGCCGATATTGAAATGACGACGCAAATCCTGGCCGACAGTGTCTATGGCTGTGCCGGACAGCGCTGTCTGGCTGCCTCGACGGTCATTACCGTTGGAGACCATGGCGCTATTACCGAAAGCCTTGTCGAAACTTCCCGGTCACGGAAAACAGGTTTCGGGCTGTCGGACGGCATACAGATGGGCCCCGTGATCACACCGGAAAGCAAAACAAGAGTGCAGGCTCTCATTGAAAAAGGGATCACAGAAGGAGGGCGGTTACTGGTAGACGGGAGGCAGGGAAAGGTAGCAGGATTTGAGAACGGGAACTTTATTTTACCCACCATTATCGAGAATATCCCCCTGGAGGGCGAGTTGGCGGCGACCGAGATTTTTGGCCCGGTCATGAGCCTGGTCCATTTGAATACCATCGACGAGGCGATCGCTTACATCAACCGGAGCCGGTACGGTAATATGGCCTGCGTGTTTACCAGCAGCGGTTTAAATGCACGCCGTTTCCGCAACGAAGCCGAGGCCGGAAATATCGGGATCAATATCGGGGTGGCTGCTCCCGTGGCGCAATTCCCCTTTTCGGGATGGAAGGAAAGCTTCTACGGGGATTTGCACGGGCAGGGCAAGCATGCCATCGAGTTTTTCACCCAAACCAAAGTGGTCATTGAACGCTGGCTGAAAGAGTGGAACCGGAAATTTTAGCAAAAAGCGCAGCCGCCGGAATGTAACAAGGAAGGGTTGTCTTCGTTTTTGTCGGATAAAAATAACCATTGATGTATTAACTACCGAATGAAAATTGGCCTAATAGGCTTGGGGCGTGTCGGAAAGATTCACCTGAGCAACCTGATCTACCATTTCCCCGAAGCGGAAGTAATTATTGCTTCCGACGTGATGGAGGAAAGTCACGGTTTCGCAAAAAAACTGGGCGTTGCCCGGGTTACTTCAAAGGCAGAAGACGTATTGACGCATCCGGAAGTGGAAGCGGTCATTATCTGTGCGCCGACCCCTTTTCACGTGCCCTATGTCAAGCTGGCGGCTCAAAACGGGAAGCATATTTTTTGTGAGAAACCCATTGATGTCAGCGTAGAGGCAATCATGGAAGCGCAGCAGGAAGTAGCCCGGTATGGCGTCAAGCTCATGGTGGGTTTCAACCGGCGGTTTGATGACAATTTTGCTCATATACGGGAGCACGTGGAGGCCGGGAAAATCGGCGCCCCGCATATCCTCCGTATCACCAGCCGGGACCCGGCGCCGCCTTCACTGGAATACCTGGCCGGATCGGGCGGGATTTTTCTCGACATGACGATTCATGATTTTGATATGGCACGGTTCATCGTGGGAAGCGAGGTGACGGAAGTATATGTCAAGGGAGATGCCCTGGTCAATCCGGCCATTAAAGAACTGGGCGACATGGATACAGCAGTGATTGTGCTGAGCTTTGAAAATGGGGCGATAGGGGTGATCGACAACAGCCGGAAGGCAGTCTACGGATATGATCAACGGCTGGAGATCTTCGGATCAGGCGGGATGGTGAAGACCGAAAACCGCACACCCGATAACCTCAGTTATTTTAACGAGAGCGGAGTCGTACATTCATTGCCCTTGTATTTCTTTCTGGAACGCTACGAGAAAGCATTTAAATCATGTCTGAAAGCCTTTCTTGACAGTATTGCTACCAACAGTCCGACCCCTGTAGACCTGCATGACGGGTTAATGGCTACTGCGTTGGGAATTGCAGCCATGCGGTCGTGCCGGGAAGGGCGACCGGTGAAATTGTCAGAAGTACTTCCCCGGGTACCGGTTTACTGATCCCCCTTTCATATCTCCTATCAATTAAGGAAACTGAGCAACCCAACATGAACTATTCCGGACTCGAAACCCTCGATTATATTGTTTTTCTAATCTATTTCATAGGGGTGTCCTATTACGGGTACCGGATTTATAAACGCCGGTCGCAGAAGGAAACCTCCTCTGCCGACTACTTCCTGGCGGAAGGAGCGCTGACCTACTGGGCGATCGGCGCATCCCTGATCGCATCCAATATTTCAGCGGAGCATTTTATCGGGATGTCGGGTTCGGGGTTTGCCATCGGGCTGGCGATTTCGTCCTACGAATGGATGTCGGCTGCGACCCTGATTGTAGTGGCGATCTTTTTCGTGCCGATTTACCTTAAAAACAAAATCCATACGATGCCCCAGTTTTTGAGGCAGCGGTACAACCCGACGGTTGCGACGATTATGGCTATTTTCTGGCTGTTGTTATACGTTTTTGTCAATCTCACTTCCATACTCTACCTGGGTGCGCTGGCGCTGCAGGTCACGGCCGGCGTCGATTTTACGGCAGCCGTGATTGGCCTGGGCCTGTTCGCGGTGTTTATTACCATCGGCGGAATGAAAGTGATCGGGTATACCGATGTTGTCCAGGTGATTGTGCTGGTGGTCGGGGGCCTTATCACCACCTACCTGGCAATGGACCTGGTAGCGGAGCATTTCGACAAACCAGGCATTTTGAGCGCCTTCGGGACCCTCAGGGAAGAGGCAGATTCCCATTTTCATATGATTCTTACCAAGGACAACCCCTATTATAAGGACCTGCCGGGCCTGACGGTGATTTTCGGAGCCATGTGGATCAATAACCTGAATTACTGGGGATGCAACCAGTATATTATTCAGCGTACGCTGGGAGCCGATCTCAAAACAGCCCGGAAGGGGATTCTGTTTGCCGCTTTTTTGAAATTGCTCATACCCTTGATTGTGGTTATTCCGGGGATTGCGGCCTATGTGCTGTTTCAAAACGGGGTGTTTGGACAGGAGATGCTCGACAGCCAGGGGGTAGTCAAACCGGACCATGCCTATCCCGTGGTGCTGAACCTGTTGCCCGCCGGGTTGAAAGGGATGGCCTTCGCCGCCCTGACAGCGGCGATAGTGGCTTCGCTTGCGGGCAAGGCCAATAGTATTTCGACTATATTTACACTGGATATCTACAAGCTGTATATCAATCCGCAGGCCACCGAAAAGCACCTGGTGAAAGTGGGAAAAATAACCATTTGGGTGGCCATGCTGATTGGCGTTCTGATCGCTCCGCAGTTGCGGGTTCTGGAGCAGGCGTATCAGTTTATCCAGGAGTATTCCAGTTTCATCACTCCCGGCGTATTTGCCATTTTCTTCCTGGGGATGTTCTGGAAACGGACCACCAGTACAGCTGCGCTCGTGGCGGCGCTGTTAACGATCCCATTGTCGACCGGGTTTAAGTTCTGGCTGGAGGAAATCCCGTTTCTCGACCGGATGGGGATTATTTTTCTGATTCTCGTAGCGGTAATTGTAGGGCTTACCCTGCTCGATCCTAAAAGTAGAACCAATCCCAAGGGACTGGAAATTGATGCAGCGATGTTCCGGCCCACTGCCGGATTTGCGTACGTGTCGATACTGATTTGCGGGATTCTGGCGGCGCTGTATGCGGTGTTCTGGTAAAATTATGACGATAGCTTAGCAAGATGCGGGTAACCACGGCTCAATTATTTAAGAACTGCTACGGGCGGTACGCGATCCCGGCGGTCAATGTCTTTTTTATGGAGGAAGTGATCGCCCTGTTTGCCGCCGCCCGGAAAGCAAAGGCTCCGTTTATTGTGCAGACCACCCCATTTGCCAGGGACTATGCGCACCCGGAAATGTTACTGGCCATGATCGATGCGGCTTCACGGCTGTACCCGGATACGGTGTTTGCCGTTCACCTGGATCATGGAGAAGAGGCCCATATCCGGCACGCGCTGGGGGGCGGTGGCTATACTTCGGTAATGATTGACGCGTCCCATGATGCTTTTGAAAGGAATGTAGAAAGAACCCGGGAGGTAGTAGCGGCGGCGCATGCAAAGGGGGTGAGTGTGGAAGCAGAGCTGGGGGTGCTGGCCGGAGTGGAGGACGATCTGACGGTAGCAAGGGATCGTGCGCTGTACACGAATCCGGAGGAAGTGGACGCCTTCGTAGCGGCGACAGGGTGTGATAGCCTGGCAATAGCCGTAGGGACCAGTCATGGCGCCTATAAGTTTTCAGGGAAACAGGGGCTGCAATTTCAGATCCTCGAAGCCATTCAGCAACTTTTGCCTGCCTTCCCCCTTGTTCTGCATGGCGGCTCTCATGTGGATGCCGACGTGATCCGCCGGATCAATGCGGCAGGAGGGAGGCTGCAGCAATCGGCAAAAGGGGTGCCGGATGAAGAAATCCGGCGGGCAATCCCCCTGGGTGTTTGTAAAATCAATATTGCAACCGATATGCGGTTATTATGGACGCGGGTCACCCGGGAATTTTTCCGCGACCGTCCGGAAGAGTTTGCCCCTACCACGCCTGGTAAGTTGTATATGGAAGCCTACCAGGAGCTGATACTAAGAAAAATGGAATTGTTCGGAGCGACCGGGAAGGCAAACGGGTTCGGACGCTCTTCGTCATTAAAAAATAGCATACCATGACAAAACGACTGACGGTAGCCCAGGCTACCATTGAATTTCTGAAAAATCAATGGGTGGAAAGAGACGGTGTGGCAGTCCCTTTTTTCGGAGGATGCTTTGGGATATTCGGACATGGAAATGTGGCCGGATTAGGGCAGGCGCTCCAGCAGTATCCGGAGTTTAAATACTACCAGAGCCGTAACGAACAGTCGATGGTTCATGCAGCCGTGGCCTATGCCAAGCTGAAAAACCGGCTGGGCGCCATGGTATGCACCACTTCCATCGGGCCGGGCGCTACCAACATGATCACCGGGGCTGCCGTAGCGACGGTTAACCGGCTGCCGGTACTCTTGCTTCCCGGCGATATTTTTGCGACCCGGGCCCCGCAGCCGGTACTGCAGCAGCTCGAGAGCGCCGCTACCCAGGATATTTCGGTCAATGATTGCTTCAGGCCGGTATCCCGGTATTGGGACCGTATTAACCGTCCCGAACAGCTGATTTATGCGCTGCCGGAGGTGATGCGGGTACTGACCTCTCCGGCCGAAACGGGTGCGGTGACGTTATCCATGCCGCAGGATGTGCAGACCCATGCCTATGATTTTCCGGCGGCGCTGTTTGAGAAAAAAAACTGGACGGTGCCGCGGGCCCGGGCTGACCGTGCACAGGTGAACAAGGCTGCGGAATGGATAGCGGCCTCCCGTAAGCCGGTGATTGTTGCCGGTGGCGGTGCGATTTACAGTGACGCCACAGCGATACTGCATCAGTTTGCTTCCCGTACGGGTATCCCCGTCGGCGAAACATTTGCGGGAAAGGGAGCCGTGCGGTACGATGCACCGTATGCGATAGGAGGACTGGGGGCCACGGGCACCCGGTATGCGATCGGGGTGGCCAACGAAGCGGATCTGGTGATCGGGATAGGCACCCGTTACAGCGACTTTACAACAGCCTCCAAGTCTTTGTTCAAGCATCCGGACGTCCGGTTTATCAATATCAATGTCAATGAATTCGACGCCTTCAAGCAGGGAGCGCTGCCGCTCACCGGCGATGCAAGGGCCATACTGGAGGAACTGGATGCTGCTTTACCGGGATACCAGGTGGGACCGGCTTACCGTTCGCAGATAGAAGGATTTAACAAGGCCTGGGACGAAGAGGTGACGCAGGTGTATGCCGCCGGCAACCGTACGGTTACCCCGATAGACCAGGCGGTGGTGATCGGGGTTTTGAATGCATTTATGGAAGACAGGGATGTGATGATAAACGCCTCCGGAAGCGCCCCCGGCGATCTGCATAAATTATGGCGGGCCACCGACCCCAAAAACTTTCACCTGGAGTACGGCTTTTCGACAATGGGCTACGAAATAGCGGCAGGCCTTGGCGCTAAAATGGCCGCCCCCGACCGGAACGTTTATGTAATTTGCGGAGACGGGGGCTACCTGATGAATAACCACGAGATCGTAACCGCCCTGCAGGAAGGCGTCAGGTTTACCATTTTGCTGCTCAATAACAACGGGTACGCCAGCATAGGCGGGCTGTCGGAGAGCATTGGAAGTGAGCGTTTCGGCACGCAGTACCTGTACCGGGAGCATGCGTCGGGACAGCTTACCGGGGCGGAGCTGCCCGTGGACCTGGCGTTGAATGCCGAAAGCCTCGGCGCTCACGTAATCCGGGCCACCGACGCGGCCTCTCTTGAGCAGGCGCTGCAGGCATCGCTTACCGCCGACCGGGTGACGGTGATCTACATCGAGACCAGTCTGTACCGGACCGTGAAGGGCTATAATGCCTGGTGGGAAGTCCCTGTAGCGGAAGTCAGTACATCGGAAGGGGTGCAAAAAGCGTATGAAACCTATCGAGCAAACAAAAAAAGTCAGCGGATCCATCTCTGAGACCGGGCAGGTGATCAGAACCGCGGAACACCAGTAAATAACTCATTATGGACTATCAACTAGGAATTGCTCCCATTAACTGGACCAACGACGACATGCCGGAGCTGGGCATGGAGAATACCTTCGAACAATGCATCAGTGAAATGGCTCTGGCCGGGTACACAGGATGCGAGGTAGGCAATAAATTCCCCCGCGACCCGGCAGTTCTGAAAAAAGCCCTGCAGCTGAGAGGGTTGCAAATTTGTAACCAGTGGCATAGTTATGAGCTCACTACGCTGCCGTTGGAGACGAATGTAAAGCGATTCCGGGAAACACTGCATTTCCTGAAGGAAATGGGCGCCAACGTGATTGGCGGGGGAGAAACAGGAAATAGCTGCCAGGGAAAAACAGATGTTCCCGTGTTTACCGGAAAAGGAATGCTGACCACAGCGGAAGCGTGGAAGCACTTTACATCGGGACTGAATGAACTGGGGAAGATCGCCCGTGACAGCGGGTTGAAACTGGCCTTTCATCATCACATGGGCACCTGCATTCAGACCGCCGAAGAAACGGACCGGTTGCTGAATGAAACGCATCCTGACTATGTCTTTCTGAATTATGACTGTGGCCATTTCTACTTTTCCGGAGAAGATCCGGTGGCGTGTTTGAAAAAATACCTCGGCCGGACCGCGCATATCCATCTGAAGGACATCCGTCCCGACGTCCTGCAGCGGGTTCGCGATAATGCCGTTAGCTTTCTGGATGCGGTGCGGCAAGGCGTATTTACGGTACCGGGCGACCCGGAAGGCTGCATTGATTTTCCATCGCTGTTCGAGGTGTTGAAAGCGGATACTTATAAAGGCTGGCTGGTAGTGGAAGCGGAACAGGACCCGGCGAAAGCTAACCCGTTGGAATACGCCAGGCTCGCGCATGCGTATATCAGCGGGCTGTTGAAAGAAACACCCTAACGGGTTTAGTAAATTTATTGTATGATTTTGGCAAAACCTTTGATTTTGCCGGGAAACCTTTTGATATTAGCAGATATCTATTTTCAATAAACTATAACACATTTCTTATGGGTATCATCTCTTGGTTAATCATGGGCCTAATAGCAGGGGCAATTGCTAAATTTTTACATCCCGGAGAAGATCCCGGAGGCTTTTTTGTTACTATTCTCATTGGAATCGTCGGAGCCGTAATCGGCGGGTTCATCTCGCAGGCACTGGGTTTCGGAACGGTGGAAGGATTCGATTTCCGGAGTTTGGCTATTGCCATTCTGGGGTCTATTTTACTGCTTTTCATTTATCGCAGGGTTAAAGGCTGATACGGTCTCTTACGCTTCCGGCTTGATTTTTGAATAATTGGTTAAGTTTGTACTTTGAAAATAGTGCAGGTTTAACCAATTATTTGTTTATTTCTTTTCGATTTGAAGAAACCTCGTGAAACAGGCAGGCCTTTGACTTACCGGATGTAAGCAATCGGCGGGGCCGCCCGGACACAAACCACCGATAAGTAAAATAGCTGATAGCCGATAGCCGATAGCCGATAGCTGATAGCCGATAGCTGACTACTGATCGCTGAAATCTTTTATAACTATGAAGTTAATCAATGACACGGTTGTTTGGTTTTTGAAACGTCGTATAGAGCGTATTGAACAGTTTAAGGCCAATCCCATTGAAACCCAACAGCAGGGACTGGATGAATTGCTGCATACGGCACGCTATACCGAATGGGGGATGCTGTATAACTACGGACAAATTAAATCGGCAAAAGAGTATGCGGAACAGGTGCCGGTATCTACCTACGAAGATTTGTTTCCTTACATTGAAAGGGTCCTGAAAGGAGAACCGAATGTCCTCTGGCCTTCGGCCATTGAATGGTTTTCCAAATCATCCGGTACCACCAATGCCCGCAGTAAGTTCTTACCCGTGTCGCCCGAGGCATTAGAGGATTGTCATTATATGGGCGGGAAGGATATGATGACCCTCCTGATCCAGAACAAACCTGATACCAGCGTATTTGAAGGAAAAGGGTTGTCGATCGGCGGCACGTTGCATCCGAATCCCTATAATTCCGAAACGCAGGCCGGGGATATTTCGGCTATTATCATGAACAACCTGCCGGCCTGGGGGCAGTTTCTCCGGACACCCCCGCTGGAGGTAGCCTTGATGGACAAGTGGGAGGAGAAAATTGACAAAATGACGGAAATCTGCGCCGATGAGGATGTAACGAGTATTCTCGGGGTGCCGACCTGGGCGATTGTGCTGCTGGACCGCATTATGGAAAAAAAGGGCGCCTCCGACATGATGGACATATGGCCGGGTTTTGAAGTGTTTGTGCACGGCGCAGTGTCCTTTACGCCTTACCGGGAATTGTTTAAGAAGAAGTATTTCAAATCACCAAAGGTAAGTTACCTGGAAATATACAATGCTTCAGAGGGATCCATCGCGATACAGGATGACCTCGGACTGGAAGGGGAGATGCTGCTGATGCTGGATTATGGTATTTTTTATGAGTTTATACCGATGGAGGAAGTTCATAAGAAGTTCCCTAAGGCGCTGACCCTCGATGAAGTGGCGCTCCATACCAACTACGCTTTGGTGATGTCTACGAATGCGGGTTTATGGCGTTACATGATCGGGGATACGATTAAGTTTACATCTAAATACCCCTTCCGGATCAAGGTAAGCGGTCGCACGAAGCATTTTATCAACACGTTCGGGGAGGAGGTGATCGTGGAAAATGCCGAAGCTGCGATTGCGGAAGCCTGTCACCGGACAGGGGCTAAAATACGGGAATTTACGGCAGGACCTGTCTACATGCAGGAAGGAAAAAGGGGCCGTCATGAATGGATTATCGAATTTGAAACGGATCCGGATAATAGTGAAACCTTTGACCGGGTGCTGGATGCCCGGCTGCGCGAGGTGAATTCTGATTACGATGCCAAACGCTATCTGGATATTGCGCTACTGCCGCCGCTGATTCATAAGGTGCCTCCGGGAACGTTTTATGAATGGATGCGCGTGCGGGGTAAGCTGGGCGGACAAAACAAGGTGCCCCGTCTGAGCAATGACCGGGATTACCTGGATGAATTACTGGCCATGCAACCGGTCTCCAAATGAGAATAATGCCGTTCCTTCTACTGTTAGCGGCGCTGACGGGGTGCAGGGCTGCCCGGCAGACGGGGATTCCCGCCGGTACGGCGCTTACAGTTGACGGGAAATTATGGGCATCACTGTTTCAGCAAAGGGCAGCCGAATACCAGGCGCTGTGCTTTCAGGCCTACGCAACGGCGCGGTTCCGGTTGGATGAAGCCCTGGCCCGCCAGGGATCCAAGCCGTTGGCGGTGGTAACCGATCTTGATGAAACGGTCTTTGATAACAGTCCGTATGCAGTGACCCGAACGCTGCAGGGGAGGGATTACGAACCGGAATCCTGGGCGGAGTGGACTCAAAAAGGAACGGCCGATACCCTCGCGGGTGCGCTTGGTTTTTTCAGGTATGCGGCTTCCAAAGGCGTGGCCGTATTTTACGTAACCAACCGGGATGAAAACGAACGGGAAGGCACCTTGAAAAATCTCCGCCGGTTTCAGTTTCCGGATGCCGATGATGCCCATCTGCTGCTGCGTAAGGAGGTTTCCACAAAAGAACCCCGGCGTCAGCAGGTTCTGGAAACACATGAGATTGTGCTGCTGATCGGAGATAACCTCTCGGATTTTGACGCCGCCTTCGATAAGCGGGAGCAGGACGACCGCCTCCATGTGACCCGACGGCTTTCCGATCAGTTTGGCAGGAAGTATATCGTTTTACCCAATTTCACCTATGGTGATTGGGAAGGGGCTTTGTATCGCTATCAATACCATCTCACGGAAAACCAGAAGGATTCCCTGATCCGGAAAGCGGTGAAAGGGTATTGACCGGGCTCATTTCAGCAAACCCTCCGGTACAGGTTGCCGGATCAGGTATTTGTAAATAAATTTTGTTTTCAGGTTGTTGAAGTGGATCCCCTGGCTGCCGCCCCAGCCATGCCTGCCATTCGGGTAAATCATCATCTCGAATTCCTTATTGGCAGCTTGCAGATCGTGGATCAGCTGGATGCTGTTTTGCAGGTGTACGTTGTCGTCCATGGTACCGTGCACAATCTGGAGCATTCCTTTGTATTGAGGTACATAAGTCAGTACGCTGCTGCTTTTATAGCCTTCGGGGTTTTCCTGCGGAGTGTCCATAAAGCGTTCGGTATACGCCGAATCGTAGTACTTCCAATCGGTAACACTGCCGCCCGCCATGCCATGGGTAAACAGGTCGCTCGCATAGGTGAGTGCATAGCAGCTCATATAGCCGCCATAACTGAAGCCGGTAATACCGATCCGTTCGGGATCCGCAATGCCTTGCTTGATCAGATGCCGGACCATCGTCGAATAGTCAGTGATTTCCCAGTATCCCAGGTTCCGGTGCAGGTAATTAAGTCCTTCTTTCCCGAAATGTCCGCTGGCCCGGTGGTCAAGTGCTACCTGGATCAGGCCTTCTTCGGCATAGAGCTGCCGGGTAGGCGTCCAGTTCCACTGGTCAAAAACCCTTCCGGCATCCGGACCGCCGTAGATACTGACCAGTACGGGGTAGCGTTTGCCGGTTTCCATTTTTGTAGGATAAGTGATCACCATTGGCAGCTCAAAAAGCCCGTCGTCACTTTTCACCCGCAGCAGTTCCGTTTTCGCCCGCTCATACGTATGGAATGCATCCCCTTCACCGGATCCGGCCTGGTAGACTATTTTCCCATTCTGATCGATCACTGCCATTTGGGGAGGAGTATTCAGGTTGGAATAAGTCGTTGCAAAATAGCGATAGTCGGGTGAGGCAATTATCAGCCCGTGTGTGTAATTTCCAAAGGTCAGGCGTTTCAGGTTTTTGCCGTTCAGATCGACCCGGTAGAGGTCAAACCGGGCAGAATTTTCGCGTCCGCGTGCCTGGAAGTAAACGACGCGTTTCCGGGTATCAATTCCAATCACCCCCGTTACCGTGTAGCTGCCCGAGGTGACGGCATTTTTTAACTGGCCGTCGAGCGAATAAAGGTACAGATGATTCCATCCGGTTTTATCCGAAATAAGCAGCATTTCCCCGGTTTCTTCCAGTAAGGTCAGGCGGTTTTCGGCTTCATCGATATTGATCCAGGTCTTTTGGGTCTCTTCATACAACTGCTTTTTGGCGCCATTGACGGGCGAAACGTTATAGAGTTTCAAATGATCATTGCCCCGGTTGATCCATTGGACCATGAGCCCGCTGCCATCGGAAAGCCACTCGGGCCAGCCAAAATACTGCTCCTCGTTTTCGTCAAAATCCGCCCAGGTGGTAGCGCCTCCCTCCGGCGACACAAATCCGATACGGGCAGTCGGGTTAGGATCGCCACTTTTCGGATAACGGGTCTCTTCCAGAAAACCGTGCTGGCCCTCACTGCTGTATAGCGGAAACATCGGCGTCTTACTTTCGTCGAAGCGCATATAGGCAATTTTCTTGCTGTCGGGGCTCCACCAGAAGGCTCTGAACTGTGTGCGGCGTCCGAAAATTTCTTCCCAGTAAACCCAGGTAGCGTAGCCGTTGAGAAGGGTCGTCGTGCCATCCGTGGTCAGTTGGGTTTCTTTGCCGGTCCGGAGATTCCAGGTATAGAGGTTATTGGCTTTGGTATAGGCGATGTACTGGCTGTCGGGGGAGAAGAACGGATTCTTTTCTTCCAGGGAATCTTTGGTCAGTTGCGTGAGCCCGGCAGGCGTTTTTAAAAAGAGATCGTTGTCCTTGACCATGACCGACCTGGTTGCTGCTACGGGCCGTTCCGCCTGTTCCAGGTCCACGGCCTTTCCGGTAGCGGCATCGATGACGGTAATCTGGGGTTTGCCGGCTTTCATTTCGACGAGGGCAAGCTGCGTTTCGGAAAGCCATCTTGCGTTGGGGAGCGGTTTGAAAAAGTCAGCGGGCGGAACCCCCTTGATGAGTTCGTTCCGGTCGAATTCTTTTTTCTGGGCACAGACGAGGGCCGGAAACATAATCAAAATGGTGATTAATTTGTGCATGATGATGAAGGTAATGTGATAGATAGTATAAGCAGGATGATCAGAATAATTTACGGGCGTTATCGAGCGCCTTATCCAGTCCCTCCGGATACGAGCCCCCGGCAGTGGCGAAAAAGGGCTGTCCGCCGCCGCCGCCCCTGATTTCACGGGCAAGTTCTTTGACGATTTTGCCGGCATTCAGGTCGGCTTCTTTCAGAAGGTTTTCTGCAATATAGACGGATAAGTAAGGTTTGCCATCAATTTCAGCTCCCAATACCGCGATCAGGTTCTTTACTTCGTCTTTTAATTCGTATGACAATTTTTTAAGTGCATCCGGATGCGGGGCGGGGACGCGGGCTACAATCAGCGAAAAAGTGGTATGTCTGGCAGCGTCTTCTATCAGTTGTTTTTTCACTCCCTGCAGCTTATCAGCTTCCAGCGATTCGATACGTTTGGTCAATGCAGACCGCTCTTCTGCAAGGGTCTGTACGGCTTTGAGCAGATCTGACGGATGGCGAAGCAGTTCCCGGAGTGCCTGGAGGGTGCTTTCATGCGCCCGAAGGAGTCCCAGTGCTTTTTCTCCCGTGACGGCTTCCACCCGGCGTATACCGGCCGATACCGATCCTTCCGAAGTGAATTTAAACAGGCCGATTTCACCGGTGGCTTTTACGTGTGTCCCGCCGCAAAGCTCCACAGAAAAGTCAGGATCAAACGTGATTACCCGCACAAAATCACCGTATTTTTCCCCGAATGTAGCAGTAGCGCCTGTAAACAGTGCCTGTTGAATGGGCACATTGCGCTGCTCATCAAGCAGTATATTTTCCCGGATTTTACGGTTCACGATCGTTTCAATCTGTTCGAGCTCCTGAGCGCTGACTTTCGCAAAATGTGCGAAATCAAAGCGGAGCAGGTCTTCATTGAGGAAAGACCCTTTCTGGGTAACATGAGGGCCCAATACCTGGCGCATGGCTGCCAGCATCAGGTGCGTCGCACTATGGTTGGCAGTAATGGCGGTACGCCGCCCCCCGTCAATCTGTGCCCGGACGGTTTCGGCAGTTGCCAGCAGCGTATCCAGCTGTGTGTCCTGTGAAATATGAACGAACAGATCATTTTCTTTTTTGGTGTCACTGATACGGATCGCATGGCCGTCATCTTTCCCGCCCTGGATGACCAATACACCGGAATCACCGGTCTGGCCTCCCATTTCTGCATAAAACGGGGTACGGTCGAGTACGATATGGTATTCATCACCGGTTTTGGCTTTGACTTTCCGGTATTTGACAACGTGGCTATGGGTTTCGTTAAAATCGTAGCCCAGAAATTCAATGCCATCCGATTCCCGCAATTCGACCCAGTCGGTTGCTTCTTTGGCGGCATCCTGCCGGGAACGGGCTTTTTGTCGGGCTAACGCTGCCTGGAATCCCTCCTCGTCAATCTTCAGGCCCTTTTCACGGGCAATTAACGCCGTAAGGTCCAGCGGGAAGCCAAAGGTATCACTCAGTTCAAAGGCATCGTTTCCACCGATGGTATCCTGGTCATTTTGCAGCAGCTGGCCGGTAATGCCGTCCAGGCGCTTCAGACCGGCTTCCAGGGTGCGCAAAAAGCTTTTTTCTTCTTCCAGGACTACATTTTCGACAAAATCTTTCTGACGGAACAGTTCCGGGAATACCTGTTCGAACTGGCCGGCCAGAACGGGCACCAGTTTATGGAAAAACGGTTCCTGGAGCTGCAGGTAGGAATAACCATACCGGACCGCCCGGCGCAGGATGCGCCGGATTACATAACCCGCACGCGCATTTCCGGGAAGCTGACCGTCGGCAATGGCAAATGCCACGGCACGGATGTGGTCGGCAATGACCCGGAGGGCAATATTGGTCCGGGTTTGTTCCGGCGTAATGAGCAGTTCCGGGTTTTCCAGCTCCGATACGTATTGCCGGCCGGACAAATCTTCAATTACCCGGATGGTATGCTGGAAAATGTCGGTATCGTAGTTTGATTTTTTACCCTGAATGGCCATACAGAGACGCTCAAACCCCATGCCGGTATCCACATGGGTGGCGGGAAGGGGCAGGAGGGAGCCATCCGCTTTCCGTTCGAACTGCATGAATACCAGGTTCCAGATTTCGACGACCTGGGGATGGTCCTGGTTAACCAGTGATTTACCCGGCACGGCGTCTGCTTCTGCCCGGGTACGGAGGTCGATATGGATTTCAGAACAAGGCCCGCAGGGACCGGTTTCCCCCATCTCCCAGAAATTGTCCTTTTTATTTCCCAGAATAATCCGGTCTTCCCCGACTATGGGTTTCCATAGGTCCCAGGCTTCCTGGTCAAAGGGTACACCGTCTTTTTCATCCCCCTGGAATACGGAAACATACAACCGGTCCTGGGGAAGCTTGAAGACCTCCGTCAGCAGTTCCCAGGCCCAGGTAATCGCCTCTTTCTTAAAATAATCCCCAAACGACCAGTTGCCTAGCATTTCGAACATGGTATGGTGGTAGGTGTCGAAGCCTACATCTTCCAGGTCGTTGTGCTTGCCCGACACGCGGAGGCATTTTTGCGTATCGGCAATCCGGCGGGCAGGCGGCGTGCCATTTCCCAGAAAATAATCCTTGAACTGCGCCATCCCTGAGTTGTTGAACATCAGGGTAGGGTCGTTTTTGGCGACCAGTGGGGCGGATGGTACAATCAAATGGGATTTGCTTTTGAAAAAGTCGAGAAAAGTTTGCCGGATCTGATGGGAATTCATGGGAATATTCAAACAATTAAAATCAAGTCCTTCCAGTGGCGGAAGGTGGACAAAGTTAATTAATCCTGTGTTTATAATGCCTATACGGTAGTGGAATAGTTAAAGCGGCAGCCAGGGAAGCAACGACTCTTCCGCGGCAGGATACAGGGTGTTTTCAGAGAGTGCCCGTCGTTATAGCGAGGTTTTGGGCAGGAGGGACAGGCTGGCCATGTTGCAATACTGCCCCGAATCCAATAGATTTGCTGATCTAACCTTATCACGATATAAACGCTATTGCAAAAATGCTATCGACCACTCCGTTTGATCAGACAGCGGCTTATAAAAAGCTAAAAACGCATCATAAGACCATTTCGAAACTGCAGATGAAGGATTTGTTTGCAGAAGATCCGAACCGGTTTAAAAAATTCTCCCTCCGTTTCGGGGACATTCTGTTGGATTATTCCAAAAACCGGATCAATGGCCGCACCAGGAGTTACCTGATCCAGTTGGCTGAGGAGTCCGGGCTGGAAGAGGCCATAGCGAAGATGTTTTCAGGAGCTAAGATCAACGCCACGGAAGACCGTTCGGTGCTGCATACTGCGCTGCGCAACCGTTCGAATACGCCTGTTTTAGCGGATGGCAAAGATGTAATGCCGGAGGTGAATGCGGTGCTGGAAAAAATGAAAGCCTTTTCGGGTCGTATCCGCAGCGGGGAATGGAAGGGGTATTCCGGGAAGGCGATTACAGATGTGGTCAATATCGGAATCGGCGGCAGCGACCTCGGACCTGTGATGGTGACCGAAGCCCTGAAACCGTATGCGAAAAAAGGGTTGGAGGTGCATTTCGTATCGAATGTGGACGGCACGCACATCGCCGAGACCCTGAAAAACCTGAACCCTGAAACGACGTTGTTCCTGATTGCGTCCAAAACCTTCACTACCCAGGAAACGATGGCGAATGCGCATACGGCCAGAAGCTGGTTCCTGGAGGCCTCGGGTGATGAAGATACCGTCAAAAAACATTTTGCAGCACTGTCGACCAATCAGATAGAAGTAGCCCGGTTTGGTATCGACACCGCCAACATGTTTGAATTCTGGGATTGGGTAGGAGGGCGGTATTCGTTGTGGTCGGCCATAGGACTATCCATTGCAATTTACATCGGATTTCAGAATTTTGAGCAGCTGCTTGCCGGCGCACATGATGCAGACAATCATTTCCGGACGGCTAAGTTTGACAAAAATATCCCGGTTATACTGGGATTGCTGGGGATCTGGTACAATAATTTCTTCGGAGCGCAATCGCATGCCATTTTGCCGTATGACCAGTACCTGCATCGTTTTGCGGCCTACTTTCAGCAAGGTGACATGGAAAGCAACGGTAAATACGTGGGCCGGGACGGCAAACCGGTCGCCTATCAGACAGGGCCGATCATCTGGGGCGAGCCGGGTACCAACGGGCAGCACGCTTTTTACCAGCTGATCCACCAGGGGACCAAGCTGATTCCTGCCGATTTTATCGCGCCGGCTCTCAGTCATAACCCTATTGGAGAGCATCACAAAATGTTGCTGTCCAATTTCTTCGCTCAGACCGAAGCCCTGATGAACGGGAAATCGTACGAGGAAGCGAGGGAAGAATTGGTGAAGGCGGGCAAGACTCCGGAGGAAATCGAATTTCTGACTCCTTTTAAGGTTTTTGAAGGGAACCGGCCGACGAACTCCTTCCTGCTTAAGAAAATCACACCCAGAACCCTGGGAACCCTCATTGCTTTTTACGAGCATAAGATTTTTGTACAGGGTGTGATCTGGAATATTTTCAGCTTTGACCAGTGGGGGGTAGAACTTGGAAAGCAACTCGCTAATAAAATATATCCGGAGCTTCAAAGCGACTGGCCAATAGAGGCCCACGACACTTCGACCAATGGATTGATCAACCAGTACAAACGCTGGCGGTAACCGCTACCGGCAGTGTGCACAGCGGGCGCACTGCCGGCCCTCACGACCCGCTGAATGGAACAGCTTCTGATAGTGGTCCGGCAGGAGGCAATTGGTGGCTGTTTCACCCGTTTATCCGGATCCGGGAACTCTTCCATGAAGATTTTATAGCGAAGGTCCTGCCGGTTCCCATCTTCCGGTTTGTTTGGCGATATCAATCTGTTGCTGCCCGTATACGGTCATCAATCCTGCTTCGATCATCCTTTCTGCCCGCTCTCTGTTAGGCGGGCTCCAGTTGCTTTTTTTCGGGTTACGCGGGCTAAAGGTCAGGTAGCAACTTTCGGCGTCTCTCTTTTTGCACAGGCTGTCTATCCACCCGAAACAAAGCGCTTCTTCGGTAGCTTCTATACGGTCAACGCAGGGGATGGTACTTTTTTTATGGTACAAAATGAGCCAGACTGAACGTTCGGTTTGATGGTGCTGCTGCAGCCATGTGCGCCATTCTGCTCTGGTTGTTGCATACACCGCCTGTTTTCCGTCTTTTATTTCCATGAGTAGGATGGGGTTGTGGTTCCGGGGATCAATTGACCGGACAAAAATAGACAGGCGGAATGACAGCCGTGTGTCAGGGGACGAAATTTTATAGCGAGTGTTTTATGGGTGAGACTCAGATCTTCAGCCCGCCAGGAGTGTTTCAGCCGATATTCCCAATCCCTTATGAATTTTCTTGATCATGTCCAGCGAGAGTGATCTCTTCCTGTTCAATACTTCCGATACCCTGCTGGCACTCCCGAAATAAGAAACCATATCCTTCGCTTTCAGTCCTTCTTCTTCCATTTTCAATTTAATGGCATCAATAGGATCAGGCGCTTCTATCGGGTAATGTTTGGCTTCGTAGTCTGCTACCAGGATGGAAACCAGTTCCAGGACTTCCGCTTCCGGAGTTCCTTCCGCACAATCAATTAAGGAATCGATGATCAGCAGATAATCGCGGTATTGCTCTCTTGACCGGATAGGGCTGAGAGTTGATTTTAGTTGTTCCAGGGGTATCATAATAAAATGTTTCAGTAGTTTAAATGTTTTTGATATCGGTTATCCTATCGTATTCCTTATGGGTTCCAATAAAACGGATGTACGCCGTTTGAGATTCGTACCCGAACTTTACGATCAGACGGTATATGGCAATAGGTTGTCTTATGCACAACTTTTAATGCCCCTATTGGTTCCTCCGGTTGGTCAGTCATGCTTGTCGAAGCACTCAGCGCTTAATGGTAAATTCGTCAAAGTTCATAACCGTACTGGTGACGACCGTAAGGGCAGCGAGTTCGGGCGTTGCCAGTTGAGGAGCTACGGGATAGTCCCCGACCTGCAGCAGTGCTTTCGATTGCCGGGGGTGCTGTTTAAAATGCTCCAGTTCTTCCAGGTAAAGCTCCTGGAGAATCTTCATTTCCTCTTTCCGGGGCGGTCGTCCGCAAAGTGCGAGATAGGCATGGGAAATGCTGTTGTACAGGTCTTTCTGGTCCGCCAGAATTTTTTGCGCCAGCACCCGTGCGGCTTCCACAAATTGCGGATCGTTCATCAGGACCAGGGCCTGAAGGGGGGTGCTGGTAGTTTGCCGCTTCACGGTACAAAAATGCCGTTCAGCAGCATCGAAATTCAACATCATCGGAGGCGGGGCCGTTCGTTTCCAGACGGTATACATGCTGCGGCGGTACAGGGTATCGCCGGTCTGCCGCTTGTATTTTCCATAATTGGAAATCGCTTCCCAAATACCATCGGGCTGGTAGGGGTAGACACTTTCACCGCCTATCTGCGGATTGAAAAGCCGGCTGGCCACCAAGGCATTGTCTCTGATCTGTTCAGCGGCCATCCGATAGCTCGGCCCCCTGGCATAATAGTTATTATCGGGATCCGATTCGAGTTGCTCTCTTGAACCGGTTGATGCTTGCCGGTAGGTGGCGGACATGACCAACAGTTTCTGAAGTGCTTTTACATTCCATTTTCCGGAACCCCGGAATTCCGCAGCCAGCCAGTCCAGCAGGGCGGGATGGGTCGGTAAATTACCCTGGTTTCCAAAGTCAGAGATAGAGGAAACAATTCCTTTCCCGAAATAGTGGTGCCAGAACCGGTTGACCACGACGCGGCTGAAGAGCGGGTGGTCGGGATGCGTCAGCCAGCGGGCCAGTCCCAGACGATTTCGGGGATAATCGCCCGGCAGCTTGAAAAAGCTGTCAGGAGTGTCGGGAGTCACTTCTTTACCCGGAGCGTCGTACACCCCGCGTTCCAGGATATGTGTCGTACGGGGGAAGCGGCGCTCCTTCATCACCATAACATCAATCTGCTCGTTTAGAATTTCCGTCTCCCGTCCTAAAAGGTCGAGGCTTTTCTCCAGGCTCTTTTTATAGGGAGATGCCATGTTCGCCAGGTAGTAGGCTTCCAGCTCCGGGAGGAGCGACGGATTGTCTTGATCCGCCCGGGTAGTAAGTGCCTTACTAACTTCATTCTGCTGTGAAAAAAGACTCCGGAGTTCTAAAGGGCTAAGATTACGGGTATAAATTTTCAGTTCGTCTACCTCGAAATCTTTTGTGAACCGGTCATTCAGGCGCCCTATTTTAAGATTATTGACGGTGATATTGGTTTTATGCTTGCCGTACAGGATACTTTGCGTAAGGTTGTCGTTGTACACGGTTGTGGGGATCTCATTTCCATTCAGGTAGATTTTTGTGCCCCGGGCTTTGCTCAGACCATCGTAGGAGAAAGCCACATGTGTCCATTGGTTAGGGGTGATTTTGGTACGGGTAACCAATTCAATGGAGTTGTCGGGCCAGACATGACTCAGGGTTAACCGCAGGGTTCCGTCTTTTTCGTGGAAAAGGTTCCATCCTCTGAAGCCGCTGGTGATATGATTCGACTTGTGTATCAGCGAGCCGCTCAGACCAGGATCTTTGATGTTGAGCCAGATGCTGACCGTAAACGGCTGATTGCGCTCGAAATACGCAAAATCCTTGCCGAAATCCACTGAATTTTCTCCGAACATGTAGCGGCTGTTTCCAAATTTTCCCGGTCGTACGGCCTGGTTAGAAGTACTGTCGTCTCCTTCCGAATAGGCTTGATGCAGCGGATTTGCAAGGTTCTGAAATGTTTTGCCGGCGGGTTCGTCAAACGAAAAGTGACCGTATAAGCCGCTGTTTTCCGGAAGCAGGTATTGGAGAGGTTGTTGCCGGGCATTTTCCAGCCATTGGGTAAATGCGGGCTGCAGCGCGACAGAGAGGTCCAGCCGCTTTTTTTCTTCTGCAGACAGCTGTTGCTGCAGGTATTGCAGCTGCTTGTCAGCTTCCGGAGTGGGAAGGGTAATGCTGGGACTGGCTTCGCCATTATAGGGGATTTGTCCGTTCTCGTTAATGTTATTGAAGAAGGCGTATAAAGAAAAGTAATCTTTCTGGCTGATAGGATCGTATTTGTGATCATGACAACGGGCACATTCGGTTGTCAGCCCCAGGAAGGTAATCCCAAACGTATTGACGCGGTCGGCGACGTATTCCGTCCGGTACTCTTCTTCGATAATACCGCCTTCCATACTTTGCTGGTGCATCCGGTTAAAGGCAGTAGCCACCATTTGTTCCCTGGTGGGGTTGGGCAAAAGATCCCCGGCAAGCTGCCAGGTGACAAATTGATCGTACGGAAGGTTATCATTGAAAGCCTTAATCACCCAGTCGCGGTAAGGCCATGCGGTTCGCATCATATCATCCTGATAGCCGTGGGTATCGGCATAACGCGCGGCATCCAGCCAGGAGACTGCCATGTGCTCGCCATAGTGGGGAGAAGCCAGCAAGCGATCTACTACTTTTTCGTAGGCATCGGGCGATTGGTCGTTAAGGAAATCATTAACCTGATCCGGCGACGGGGGAAGCCCGGTTATGTCCATAAAGACCCTCCTCAGTAAGGTTGTTTTGTCAGCCTCGGGGAGCGGGCTTCGCTGGGTTGCTTCCAGTTTGGCAAGAATAAAATAGTCGACAGGATTTCGGGGCCATTCGCTCTGCGTCACTGCCGGAAGAGGAGGCTTTTCGATGGCAGTGAATGCCCAATGGGGTTGATAGGCAGCTCCTTCTTTAATCCATTTAATGAGAATGGCTTTTTCATGATCACTTAGGCTCAGGTGCGAATCCGGTGTAGGCATCATCAGATCGGGATCAGAAGACAGGATCCGGTGTACCAGTTCACTGGCGCCGGGTTTTCCGGGGGCAATTACTTGCAAGCCGTTGTCGCTTTTCTTGTGAAGGGCTATTTTAGCCACATCCAGGCGCAGGTCAGCCTTTACTTTGTTGGCATCGGGACCATGACAGGCGAAACACCGGTCGGAAAGGATCGGTTTAACATCATAGGTGTAGTCGACCGGGGCCGTCAGTTGTTCCATTGCAACAGCGACGGTTTCGGGCAATGTGATGTTATCCGAGCAGGAAAACAACAGCCCGATCAGGACGAATGGTACACTGAAGTTAAACGGGTTCCTCTTCATGCTTGTACTCGCGGGTATTGGCAGCGATCCGATGTAATGTAGCGGTTGTACCGGAATCGGCTCCATTAACCGCTAATATACTAGTATTTTCGATTTGACTTGTATTTTTATCCGGGCGTTTCCCCGGGAAATGCACAGGTAACGGTTCTTTTTGTAAATGCTTCCAGCCGCCGGACAGCAAGACGAAATGATTGGTCCTGCCTGGCGCTGAGCGGCCGGAAGAAAGCAAGTTCCAGATCCACTGTTTTTCCGGTGAGTGTTCTTCGCCAGGTTCCTATTTGCTGCCCCTCATCAATAATTATACTGTCGAAATAAACCGGAGGGCTCGGACGGAGCTGCTTCCTGAATTCGAAGAACGCGCTTCTATCCCGGTACCCCATGACGTATTCATCATACACCGGCAATAGCTGAAGAGCGGGCACATGTTCTTTAAGCAACGGGAGGGGCGGTATAAAATAATAATCGTTATCCGGCAGGGTGATTTTTTCCAGCGATGATCTGATCAGTTCCATCCCCGATTTGCAGGCCGTACGTGCCAGTCCCGACCAGGTGGCAAAATCGTTTAAAGTGGCCGGACCCCTGCTTGAAAAGTAACGCCTGGTGAGCTCCGCCAACGCTTCTTCCCGGCTATAGGAGCCCGCAGCGGGAACCTGTTCGTCCAGTAAGGCGTAGGTAAACTGGTTGCCTTGTCTGGCCCCGCTGCACACAATCCCGGCGAGCTCGGCATACATCATGATATAGCTTAACCGATGTCCTCTGGCTTCTATTTTATGCTGTTGAAAGGTTTCGTTAACAGCCGCTCGGGTAAGTTGTTTTCCGCCTTCCAGGAGGCTGATCAACAGCTCATTGCAGCGATTAAAAACCGGCTCATCCAATTCAAGCTTTCGATACATGTAGGCATTGACGCGGTTTACCTGTGGCGCGGTAAGCTCCAATAACCAACGAATATCAGGAGCGGCTACGAAATGCCAGGTAGGTCTCAGCAGATGGGTTCGTAAGATTTTGCCCGTTACCAGCTCCTGTTCTATATCCGGTTCATCCAGTTCGGGCAAGCGTAATCCCAATCCCCATTTCGTTTGGGCGTATTCCTGTCCCTGAACCGCCCCAAACCACCGGACCATTTGCTGTGCGGTCTTTAAATTGGTCCCGCATAGCTGCTGGGACGAAAGTCTGAATTTAGCAAGATCAGTGAGTCCGGTATTCATGGTAAAACGGGTTGGCTGCATTGCTTCCGGTTGTTTGAGCGGCTGTCAGCAGCAGGATGGCGGTAAATCAGTGAGGTCCGGTAAACCTGTCACCGGTGTTATTTACGGGTAACGAACCAATGTCACCGGCGATTATTCTGAGCCTCAAAAAATAAACACCCTTTCGCGGCGCTGATGGTTGATCGCTTCTTCCAGGGCTCGTCACCGTTTCGTTTTAACAGGCATTTTTACGTCATGAGAAAGGCAATAACCGGATTACTTTGTGTGAAATACGCCTCCCAAACCGGTAGGAGCGGGTGGATCCGGACTTTTGGAAGGGATCATTGAAATGACCTCACTGTATATCTATGTTCAGCTATCGTATAAAGGATGTTAACCGGCTGCTCCTGGTGGGTTGGCTGCTCTGCTGCTGTTCAGGTGCGTCGGGCCAGGCCCCGGCGGGAGCCTGGAAAAGTATCCGGGATTTTGGGGTGCTGCCCGCGAACGATCCGGCAACCAATACGAGGAATCTCCAAAAGGCGATTGACTGGGCACACCGTTCCGGGGCTGCTTTAACAGTAGATCCCGATGAAGCGCCTTATCCGGTTTACAGCGGAATTATCCTGAAAAAGAATGTATCGCTGATCGGAGTGCACGGGCCGACCCCGCGCGGAACCAGGCATCCGTCCCAAAATGCCCCGGTAGGTAGTGTATTCAAAATTATGGATGACCGGCATGCTTTTATTACCGTGGAGTCGGGTACGCAAATCCGGGGCATACAGTTCTGGTACGCCGGGCAGAATATGCAGGACCCGGAGCAGGTGATTCCGTATCCCCCCACCATCCAGGTCAGTAAAACTTCCGCTACGCAGGGGGTGACGCTTTCCAACCTGACGTTCTACGGAGAATACATCACCATGGATTTTAATGCTGCCGCCAATATGCCTTGCGAGCTGATCCTGATCGAACATTGCTACGGGTATCCGCTCAGCGGACAGTTCATCCGCATTGACTATTGCTACGACATCCCCAGGATCCTGCATTGTCATGTGAATCCCGCGATTATGCGGGAAACCGGGATTCCGATCGCTAAAGCCAGTATTGATGCGGTCGTTGCCCGGAAAACATTTGCCTACAGTATTAATCATACAGACAATGCCCAGTTGATGGATTTGTTTACGTTCGGGACCTGGGGCGGGATTTACCTGGGAGCCGATACGTACGGACAGCTTACCAATTTCAACCTGGATTGTGTGGCAGTAGGAATCCATAAGATAGGAGGGGGGACTTTCAACCGCAACTGGATGATTGCCCAGGGCTCGATTATCGCGAATACCGGAGGAGTCCCTGAAGCCATTCACCCGATCATTATTGAAGGGCAGGGGCATACGGCGATCAGTAATGTCGAAGCCTTTTCCGGACCCAACGGGGCACTGACCAACATTGGGAAATCGGTAGATTTTATGCTGGTCCGGGGCGACAAGCGGTTGACGATCTCACTGGTAGGATGCCGAATGCGGAACTACACGGCCGATAAGCCGCTGACTATTGAGAACCCCGAGGCCCTGATACAAGCGGTTGCCTGTTTTGATAAAAATGAAGCGCTGTATAATGAAATTATCGGCCGGTGAAGGCGTGAAGCCAGTGCTCAAAAGCGGCCATGAAAGCACAAATTTTCAGAGGGCTGCCTGACCTGGGCTTCATCGCCGGCTACGCTTTCGCTACGATTTAAGGTCGCTGTTGGCGAGACCACCAATAAGAACAGGACAGTCTGTTGCGACGGCTTGGTTATTTTTCCATTGCTTTTTGACAAAGCCATTGAAAATAGAGCTATTCTTAAACATTTAAAGCCTTATGCGACAGAAATGGAGCCGGTTGCCGATACTGGCCGGGCTGCTCGGCCTTGCAGGACTTGCCGCCGCACAATCACCAACAGTGAGCCTGAAGCTTACCGGAACTCATCAGGTAACGGTTGCAAAAGAACAGGATGTCTACGTGATCCACACCACCGGCGGTGATCCGTACCTGTTTTCCGAAGCATTGGAAAAAGACCTGGCGCCCGATGAACGGGTACTGACCTTTGATTATTTTGCGCCGAAATACCTGGATCACCTGCAGGTGTTTTTCGGACCACCGATTGCAGAGAATTTTGCTGCAAACTCGGAGCTGGGGATCCGGGAAGGCTGGACTTCGCATTCGATCCGTATCCCGTCTAACCTGGGCCATTGGGGGAAAAAGGGTGACTTGCTGCGCTTCGACTTTGGCCGGAATGCAGGGTATCAGGTCCGGATACGGAACATTCACTTCCGTAAGCTCAACGATGCTGAAATAAAACGGGAGGCCGAGCATGCCGAACTAAAGGCGCGGGAGGCGGCACAGGTTCACCAACTGCAGCAATACCTGCAAACCGATTTCCCTGCGAAGGTCCGCCAGGTGACTGTTAACGGCGAACAAGTGATAGTTTCGGGGGAACTCCCGAAGGCTGAAAAAGGACTTTTTCTTGCGGAAATCGAGATGCAGGACGATCTGTATGCATTGACTGCCTTTCAGCACCTCACCCCGATCCCGGAAGAAGCCAGGCAGTTTGCACTGGCGTTGGATCGTTACCGTACTGTGGCCGGCGGCAGATACGACCGTTTGCTTTCAAAATGGGCCATAGTGCGGCAAAAAGGAGCCTCATATGAAGTGCTTTCCCATGGCCGCAACGCCGACGAAATAACCTGTACGACCCGTTTCGACGAGGAACCGCTCCGGGGTAAAAAGGGAATCGGAGGTTTTTTTGCTTCCCGCAACGCGCCCGTAGGCGATGTAGACTCCTTGGGGATTACCAGTGTGACCGTTAACATGTGGATTACACAAATGATGCGTTCAGAGCCTTCCGACAACCATATCCCGTTTGAGTATAATGGAAAAACGTATTATGCGCTCAGAAGCTGGGTGGAGGGAATGGACCGTACCCTTCAATTCTGTGCCGGGAAAAAGCTGATTGTTTCGTCCATTATATTGATCGAAAAGACTTCCAGTTGTGCGGACAAGGAGATCGGACGCATTTTCGAGCATCCGGATTGTGATCCGAGCGGTATTTACAGCATGGCCAACATGACCAGTGCGGAGGGAGTGGAATATTACGCTGCCGCAATTGATTTCCTGGCGAAGCGCTATAATACGAACGATAACCGCTATGGCCGTATCCATCACTGGATTGTGCACAACGAAGTCGATGCCGGATGGGTATGGACCAATATGGGTGAAAAGCATCCCCAGCTGTTTATGGATACTTACCATAAATCGATGCGGCTGATCCATAACATAGCGCGTCAGTACAACCCGTATTCCAAGGCATTTATATCACTGACCCATTTCTGGGCCTGGACGGAGGACAAGCATTTTTACCATTCGGATGAATTGCTTGACATGCTGCTGACCTATTCAAAAAGAGAAGGAGACTTTGAATGGGCCATTGCACACCATCCGTATCCGCAATCGCTGTTTGAGCCAAAATCGTGGCAGGATGACAAGGCTGAATTTCATATGAAGACCCCCATTATCAGCTTCAAGAACATCGAAGTGCTCGATGCCTGGGTGAAGCAGCCCGCTACAATGTTCCAGGGAAAGACCCGCCGGACCGTTTTCTTATCGGAACAGGGACCTAATTCAAAGGATTATTCCCCGCAAAACCTTCAGGAACAGGCCGCCAGTATGGCGTATGTGTGGAAGAAAATGGACGTGTTGGACGGGATCGATGCGTTCCAGTTTCATAACTGGATCGACAACCGCGGGGAAGGAGGTTTGCGGATCGGACTACGGCGTTTCCCGGACGATGCCGAAGATCCATTAGGCAAGAAGCCCGTATGGTATGTATTCCGCGATATCGGAACGCCCCGGGAAGAGACCGGTACCGCCTTTGCGAAAAAAATCATCGAGATTACCGATTGGAATGAAGTGATTTACAAAGGGCCGATTCCTGCCGCGCCCTGAAATTTCTCGCCTGAAACGTGACCATTAATCCCGGGATACTACCCCGGGATTTTTTGCGTCAGCCGGTTTCTGAATGGCGAGAAAGGTAGAGAGCTGCCGGCTATCAGCCAGTTTCAGTTCTTATGGACAAGATCACATCTATACACGACACATTCGTAAGGGCTATCCTGGCCGATAAAGAAATAGCAATGGATTATTTCCATGCTTGCCTTTCCGATTACGTCGCCTGTATCCGGGAGGAAATGGAGAACGAGAAGTGAACACACTATTTCCACGTTAGATAATTGATTAATGTCTTTTGGGGATAGCGCCCTCCTGTTGTCGGTAGAAAAAAAACAGGGTCCCGCCCCGCCCACCCTCCGATGGTAACAAAGCCGAACCCTGTAAAAAAGAGGTAAAAAGAAACCTACCTTGCCCGTACCGGGAGCTGTTCTTCAGCTTCCATGTCGTAGGGCAATTGCCAGACATTGCCTTTACTGTCGCCGAAGTACAGCAGGGACTCACTCATTTTGTCCGGGTTGCCATCGGCCCAGAAGTAAAGGAACGGATCCTTGCCGTTCACTACTTTCCGGATGTAGTTATGGTTGCGGCTGCTGCGGTTGGTAAGTTGTTTGGTCCGTTCCCAGGTCTTGCCTTTATTGGTGCTTTTCCACATCACGACCTCGCCGCCGCCGCCCCATTGCTGCGGGCTGTTTTCAGTGGGGGCGACCACCATCCATTCGTTTCCGTTGACGAAGAGGCTGCCGGTGTCGTAATTGTGATCAGAGGTGGTGATCGGGTGGTTTTCCCAGGCACTGCCGTTCCAATAGAGGACAAACCATTCCCGCAAGCCGCTTTTGGGGCCAGGCTGGTGACCGGGGCCGGCCAGGTACAGGGCAATCGGGTTTCCGTTCTCGTCGAAGTTTACATCTTTGATATATACGTTTTTCCCCTGGCTGAAGAATTCCTTTACCAGGGCCGGATTGTCTACGGTTTCTACCGGCGTTTTTAAGACGGTACCATTAATTGTCGTCCAGGTTTTACCGAAATCCGTGCTTTGGAAATAGTAAATATTCGTACGGAGGTCGACATTTCCGTTAGGATGCCAGTTGCAGAAAAACACCACTTTTTCTCCATGCTGTCCGCTGATCTGGTAGTGGCCGCTGTTTTTGTCTTCCGGCCGTTTCATCCCGGCCAGCTTTTGATCATCGGTCCAGGTTACTCCGTCCGGGGAGGTTTCAAAATAGAGCTCCCGCACACCGGTGTACTTGGTAAATAAGTGAAGAAATCCCTTTCCGGAAATATATTTGGGCTGGGGATAGGTCATTTCTTCTTCGGTAATCTGGTCGAAAGCGGCTACAGAATAGGGTTCGCGGCTCTTGTACTTGTACCCTGGCCGCCCACGCCCTCTTCCGCTGACAAATACCCAGACGTAGCCGTCGTCGTCCATCGACAGACTGGGATTGTCGTGCGGATCTTCCACGCTTTGCTTGTCGAAAACGATGGTTGGCTTGGATACTTTGCCGGTGGTATGGTCGAAGACACCGGCCATACAGAGCAGGTAACGATCGTGGGGGCCGGTGGTGCCGCCATAGACAAAAAAGGTTTTGTTGACCTTTTCTGCGTAGATAGCGAGCGGGATGTGCTTGGCGGTATAGGTTCCCAGTCCCCCCGAATATTTATCGCCGTATTCGGAAAACTGGCCCAGTGTAAACCAGATTCCCTTGTAACCATCGGCTTTTTTATTGTGTATCGTGCTTTGCGACAGGGACGCGGTGGTCACTCCGCTGACCAGCAGGGCGCTGCCGAGCAGTACTTTTGAAATGCTTTTAAAATAATTCATGGATTAAGGTGTCTGGCTGTTTATTTTAGTTGCGTTAATTGCATCTTCTGTAAAATTACGAGGTAATTGGAAAACCTGACCCTTTCGGTTGCTAAAATAAAGAAAGGATTCTGAAGGTTTGCGCCCGTGCCCGTCGGCCCAAAGGGCCAGAAAGTCCGGATGTGCCCGGAGCGGGCGGCGTACATAGGTATGGTTATAGCGACTGTTCCGGGTCAGTTGCCGGGAGAGTTTCCACGAGGCACCCCCGTTTTTGGTTTCCCAGACCGCTACTTCTCCGCCGGGATTATAGACTTGGGGGCCGTCGATGGTAGGGCCGATAATCCGGATATGCTTGTCGGTATCAAAGAAAATGGATCCCATATCATAATTGCTGTCGGAGGTCGTGACCGTATGATCCTGCCAGCTGCCGGCACCGAAGCGGAAAAGGCGCCATTGGCGGGGACCGTTGGAAGGCCCGGCCTGATACCCTTTGCTCGAAACAGCCAGAATTGCAGGTTGCTGCCGGCTGTCGAAGGCGATATCCAGCAAGTAGCAGTTCAACTTATCTGTCACGAAATCTTTGATCAGGGCAGGGTTTTCACGGGATGTAAGCGGGAGGCTGACCGTTTCACCGCCGGCAGTTTGCCAGGTATTGCCAAAGTCAGTGGTTTCCAGGTAATGAAGATTGGTGCGGTAGTTGAGCCCTTTGCCCTGCGGGTGAAAGTCAAAGGCAATCCCTACTTTGCCATTGGATTCGGCGCTCACCTGGTAGTGCCCCTGTTCGATGTGCGCGATAACCTTCCATTCGTTCCAGTGGATACCATCCGGGCTGGTATTGTAGCCAATCACCCGGTGGTTTTGCTTGTTGTATTTGGTAAATAAAGCGATGAACCCTTTCCCCGGCTGGTGATAGACCTGGAAGTAGGAGAAATTGGTAAAAGGCTGTTCTGTCCCATTTGCTTTTTCAGTCGCTGGAATGGTTTCAAAGTCGTCAATAGCATACGGCTTTTTGCTCTTATGGATATAGGAGGGCCGGCCGGTTCCGTGGGAGGTGGAGAAAATCCAGATATAGCCCTGGTCATCAATCGATATGACGGGGTTATCATGGGCATCCGTTGTGCGCTTATCCAGCAGGATAGTGGGATTGGCCACTTTCCGGGAGGCGTGGTCATAGTAGGAAACATTGTGCAGCAACGTTGAATTGTTGTCATCCGTGCCCCCGAAGCAGAAAAAGGTTTTGTTGACTGCCCGGGCATAGACGGCAAAGGGACGGTGGTTGGCCGGGTAGGTTCCCAATCCGCCGCTGTATTTATAGACATATTCGTCTTTGGAAGGCTGGTTCATGTACCAGATCCCTTTGAAACCATTGGCTTTCTGAAGCAGGATACCCGCCTCGGAGAACCGGGCGTCAGGATGAACCTGCTGCTGGGAAGTTGCCGGGGTCAGGCGGCACACGGCGAAGAGCACGAGTATTTTGATGAGGTTATTGCGCATTCTATCAGGGGTTTTGGAGCAGCCCCGGGAATAGTATCCGGGGCCGTTGTAAAGAATTGAAAATAAGGGGTGTGTTCAGATTGATTTTGTGAGGGGCTTTTATTCCCCCCACAACGTAATTTGTCCGATGTTAACATATTCCCGTTCCAGGGAATCCCAGTTTTGAAGTGCCTTGATGCGGATATAACGTACCGGATTCTGAGCGGGAATGTCGTAGTCTTCCCCGCTGACGGCATGCTGGATATCGGCTTCTGTCAGAGTGCCGGACGGCGATCCGGAGGGTTTTATGGATTCGCAAACCTGTAAAAGCGTCCAGCTGTCGTCCCAACTGCCATCGGGATTCGGGCTGGCCGAGCCCCATATTTCCCACTTTCTCAGATTCCCTCCCTCGTACAAGCGTGTCTGGGCAGTTCCTCCCCGGTTTCCCCGCTGGTGCATCCGGACCTTGCTCAACCGGACTGCTTTTCCCAGGTCAACTGTAAACCACTGGGGCAGGCCTGATCCCGGAGCGGTTAAAAAAGTAGGGGCATCTTTGTTTAGAATTCCGTCCCATATTTTGTCCATTGAATTGTTGGCGCTGGAATAGGGCTCATAGGTATCGGTAGGCAGCGGAAAAGCCCTGAACAAGGCTTTATCCAACATGATCTGCCTCAGATCGGAAGGGATGGAAATCGTTTGCGGTTCCGTACGGAAGGTGTCGACAGCGTTTAATTCCGGGATGAAAAGTGTTTGAAACGTCAGCTCCTTTTGCAGGTCGATAGCGGGCAGGAGGGTGCTGTCGGCCGTGGCAGGCACCGGAACGACATGGATATTCCCGCTCAGATCGGTAAACGTCACTTCCTGTCCGGCCGTACCGGCTTCAGCAGGTTGCCAGTGAAGGGTAAGTGTTTCGCCGGCATGTACAAGTTTACCGGTGAGTCTGTTGTACAGCGATTGTTGGTAAATCTCCCCATAGACATTTCCAAGAACTTCCGATTTGACTGAAATGTTACCTTCGTTATCCAGTGTATACACCTCAAAAGTATAAGACCGCTCTTCGAGCCCGGAGATCAGGACCTGGATTCTGTCTTCGTTGCTGGTCCGTTCAATGGCGGCATCCAGGGAATCCCTGCGATTGTTCCAGAAGATACGGGCACGGCTCACAGTCGGGTCAGACGGGGGCAACCAGGAAAGCATCACGCGGTAATTTCCGGAGGCCGCCAGCAGAGAATCCGCTTTGGCCGGATAGACAATTTCGTCATGAATGAATTCCTTATGAATGGATTCCATACTGTCACAGGCATACAGGAAAAAGGCGGCTGCCAGGGTAAGACAGGCCGGCAGCATACCGGTTTTTGACAGGAAGAATCTGACAGGGATCAATTGTTTCATAAGACTGCTAAAGATTTAAAGGTCATTTGGGTCGTTACTTAAGTTCCTGTCCGAATACATCAATTTCCGTGATATTGACATGCGTGACATTGCCCCAGTTTTCAAGTGTTTTCCAGCGGATATACCGCACAGGAGGAAGTTCACTGGAAAATTCGAACTCTTCTCCGGCGGCGGCATATTCAAGGTCTTCATTGGTGTTTTGTCCGGGAGGAAGGCCGGAGGGCTTTATCGACTGACATTCCTTCAGCAGTATCCAGCTGTCGTCCCAGCTGCCATCCGGGTTCGGGTTCGCCGATCCCCATAATTCCCATTTCTTTACCGCTCCTGAGTTGTAAAGGAAATTAGCGCTTAGCCGCTTGAATAAAACCAGGCGGGAAAGCTGCGCCGTGACACCCAGGTCGAACGTGAACCACTGGGGTAAACCATGCCCGGGAACGGTGACAAAATCGCTCTCACTTAAGAGCCCGTCCCAGATTTTCAACATACGCAGCGTGCCGCCTGAATGAGGTGCATTATAGTCCGTAGGAAGGGTCATTTCTCTGAACTTGGACTTATCCAGGAACTCTTCCAGGAGAGGCGTGTATTCGTTGGTGATGGTATCCGATTTATTGTCCCAGCGGTCACGGATGTAAAGGCCGAATTTCCTTTTAACCGGTTCGTAGCCTCTGACGGCAAATTTGACGTCTTTCATTTTCGTGTAGAAGGTTTCTACAGGTTTCCAGTCACCTAACGAATCCAGCGTAATGACTTCGATTGCGATACTGGCCTCTGTTTCATTGTTAACCGTGAGGCTGATCCCGCCCCAATCCTCCTTTACGGTCAGGGTTTCGAAAATACTTTTTACCGGAGGGGTCAGGGGGCTGACGGCGATCGAAAGGGGATCTGATTCCAGGTTGTTACGGCCCACAGCGATCAGTTTTACCGGATATTCCCCGGTTTCTCCAAAGCCGTCTACCACCAGCGTATTGGTATAATAGGACGCCTTCACTTCGCGGGAGATCCCGGGCCTGATCTCATAAACCGCTTTTATATAAAGCAATCCTTTACTTTCAGCGGGTAATTTATACGTAATGCGGGCCCCTCCGGGTAGGTTTTCAACTTCCGCACTTGCGATCGGTTTCGGCGGCGATGAATCTGTATTTACAGGCTGATGTGCAAGGTCATCGCAAGAAATAAAGGTAGTTACCAATAGGAGCACCCATACGAGCCGGTGGGTCAATTGTAGTTGTTTTTTCATCTCGGATTCGACAGGTTTACCATCCTGGGTTTTGGACCAGGTTTTTGTTCACAATTAAATTGTTCTCTTGAATGGGCCAGAGATAGTCCCTCATTAAAAACGTCTGTTTGAAGAGCAGGCGTTCGCGGTAATAGCCTTCATTTTCTTTCTGGTCGATATCCCACCCGGTTACCGGTTTGTTGAGCTCAATATGAGCCGTCTTCCACCTGCGGAGATCCCAGAAGCGCGGGCCTTCAAAAGCAAGTTCAATCAGCCGTTCCTGTTGGATAATGTCACGCATACCGGCTTGTGTAGTAAACTTGCCGGGCTGCCGCGAAAAGTTGGTCCAGGAGTCGGCTACTCCTTGCAGTCCCGCCCGTTCCCGTACCAGATCGATCCATTGGATTGCTTCGGCGGTAGGACCTTCCGATTCGTTCAGCGCTTCTGCATACAGGAGATACAAGTCGGCCAGCCGTATGACCGGCCAGGGATATTGCTGCACGTTGTAGGTATTTCCGGTCCCTACGACATTTTCAAAGTTGACCAGCTTTTTAGGCCAGTAGCCGGTGATCGAATACCGGTTAATGGACACCCGCGACTGCAGCTGTCCCAGCTTATTCTGGATCAGCCATTGGTTATTGTCGTCCAGGCGACCCTGACCATACCATAATCCCCCGTCGAAGGCCAGGCTCGCATAAAAACGCTGTTCGCGGTCAAAGTGTAACTGCACGGTCGTATAACCAGCCTGCAGGTGGTATTTTTCGTCGGCGCCGGCCGTACGTAACTTGAATCTTTCGGAATAATTCCAGGTTTTATCTTCCTGAATGGGTACTCCGTTTTTACTGTAAAACTGTTCCGCTATTTTGATGGGAGGAGCCAGGTTGCCGAGCGTGCTGGAGTTGGCAACATTCGAAGGGTCGAGACCCGGAGGAGTTGAATTGTTCTGTACTGCTGCTGCCCGGCTGTTGGAGTTGCCCCAGATGATCTCGCTGTTCCACCGCTCACAGATACTGTTCCGGATGCTCATCTGTGTTTTGGTTTCTTCCGATAGCTGGAACTGGCTGATGCCCTGCTCAAACGTATACAGTTTGCGGCCTGTCGCATGACAGAGGTCAATGGCTTCTCTGCAGGCGATAGCTGCCTTGGTCCACTTTCCCTCGTCGTAGGCAGTGTTGAAAAGCGCCTGGCCGTCAACGTTCTGGAAACCGGTGTAGTCGGTGTTGCCATTGAAAAGCGGACTGGCTGCGGTAACCAGGACCAGCGCTTTGACGGAAAGGGCGATGGGTCTGGTAATACGGCCCAGTTCGGTTAATTCATTGGTGATTTCGTCAGGCAGGCTGGGGGCCGCTTCGTCCAGTAGCTCGACGATATAGTTCACTACATCGTCCACAGGGGCTCGTTTGACTTTCACTTCCTCCACACCCGCTGCGATCGAGATGTTCTCACGGGTGATCGGGATCGGGCCATACATGCGCAGCAGCCAGAAGTGATAGTAAGCTTTTAAAAACTTTACTTCTGCACTCCAGCGCTCCTTTTCGAAGTCGTCCATATCCTTTACCTTATGGATATTCTCCAGGAAAATATTGCAATCCCGAATGCCGATATAGGGGGTGCTTTGACCATCCCAGTAATTGAGATAGGGAGCCACGATACTCTGATTCCCGCGGGCTATGTTCCAGCCGGGAGCCGAGAAGCCGACGAAGGGATTGTAAAACCAGAACTCATCTCCCGCCGTAAAGGAAGGATTGGCGCTCAGGCTGGCGTGAGCGGGCAAATAGCGGTAACAGGTAAACAAATATTTTTCGGCATTGCTCCTCATGGTAAAGGCGTTCTCGATCGTAGCAATGTTGTCAGGAACAATGTCGAGGTACTTGTTGCACGAGGTAGCAAGCAAAAAACAGGTAAGGAAAAGCGTACTATGTTTCATGATGGCGATAGGTTATAAGCCGATATGGAGACCCAGGTTAACTACTTTCTGAACCGGGTAACCCAGTCCGTTGGAGGCCATTTCTACGTCCCAGAGCTTGAATTTGCTCCAGGTAAACAGGTTGGTTGCATTGATGTAAAGGCGGGCATTCTGCATCTTCAGTTTCTGAATAGTGGTCGTGGGAATTGTATAGCCCAGTTCCAGTTGTTTCAGCCGTATAAAAGCGCCGTCCCGTTGAAACCAGGTAGATGCCTGGGCATTATTGCCGTTGGCTACTGCGCTCAGGCGCGGCCAGAGCGCATACAGATTGCGGTTTTCCTCCGACCAATGGTCCTTTGCGTAGGCGTCCAGCAGTGCGTTCTGATAGCGGATGCCCGTTGTTTGCTCTTCTGTCGTATAATAATGGGGTATAAAAGGAGCGGTAGCGCTGACCCCGATCCGGAACGACTCCCGGCCGAGTCCTTGAAAGAAAGCGCTGATGTCCCAGCTTTTGTATCCGGCCGAAAATCCGAATCCATAGACAATTTCAGGCATGGTCGGATACCCCATCGGTACTTTGTCGGCTTCGGTAATCTGACCATCGCGGTTGACATCGTGGTATTTGATATCGCCGGCCATGTATTCTCCGAAATTCTGTTTGGGGGAATTGGCGACTTCGAACTCATCTACAAACAAGCGTTCGGCAATGTAGCCCCATTCCTGGTTGATGGGCCGTCCGACACGCGAACGGTATTTTTCAGGATACTCAGGCTCTTCATATACTTTGAAGCGGCTGGTGGCATAGGTGAAGTTGCCCCGCGACTGGAACCAGATCCCATTGCCGAAATGATGGGCGTAATCGACCGAAAGATCCACCCCCTGGCCTTCTGCGCGGCCTACGTTGGAACGAACTTCCGAGGATAGCCCCATAGTGGAGGGGATGTTCTCCCGGGTCATCAGAATATTGTAACGGTTTTCCCGGAAATAATCGGCCTGCACCTGGATTTTGTCGAACAGCCCTATTTCCAGGGCCAGGTTCATTTTTCTGGCTGTTTCCCATGTGATGTCTTCATTGGCGTAACGGGTTACGGTGACACCGGTGCGCGAATATCCGAAATCGCGACCGAAAGTGGCGCCTGTGGCTTCCATATTGACATTGGACAAAAAGAAAAACCGGTCGGATGCGGAACCGATAGCATCGTTCCCGACCAGGCCGTAGGTGCCCCGCAGGCGCAGGTTCGTAATGGAGCTCTTAAGCGGCTCCCAGAAATGTTCGTTGGAAACACTCCAGGCTAAACCCGCTGAAGGGAAAAAGCCGAAACGGTTGGTTTTGTAGAACCGTTCTGAACCGTTGTAGCCGAAGTTGAACTCCGCAAAATACCGGTTGTCATAGGCATAGGTGCCGCGTCCGGAAATCCCGATATTACGGTTGGGGAGCGAAAGCTGAAGACTGCCGGCATTGGCAGCGAGGCTTTGCCGCATGATATAAACCAGCATTCCGCTAAGCCCGTGCTTTTCGCCCAGGTTTTTGTTATAGCTGATGGCCGATTCGAGGTAGAAAATTGAGCTTACCTCTTTTGGACCTTCGCTGTAATCCAGGTATTCGCGGCCCGTGTTTTCGTTGATTAAAGAGAGCCGGTATTCATCCGTCCGGCGGTTGTAGGCGCCTACGTTGTAGTAATAGGGGGAATACCCCCTCGAAACATCGAAGAATGAAGTCCTGTTGGTATTGAGCAAGGTCCGGAACGCTAGCCCGTCGGTTAGAAACGACAAGTCTTGTTTAAACTCCAGCTGCGCCAGCATCAGGGAGCGCGAATAGTCGCGGTACCCTCTCACCATCTGGGCATAGGGGTTGAGGTACTGACCTTCTTCGGCGTTTCCGAAAAGGATGTGCTGCAGGTGGGCATGCTCTTCGTCTTTGGGGAAATAAGCAGGAAATAATACCGGATTACTCCGCATCACCATCCTGTACATGGCCTGACCCCCTTCGATGGGACCCGTATAATCATCGAAGTTACCATTAAGACGAATGATCATTTCTGTTGATTTGCTCAGATTGACGTTCACATTCGATCGTAACGTGTAACTTTTCAGGCGGATGTTGTTATTGAAATTGTTCTGACCATTTACCTTAAGTACCCCGTTATCCTGATTGAAGGAGCCTGCCACAAAGTATTTGGTAATGGCGCCCCCTCCCGAAATATTCATGTTGGCGCGTTGGTTGACCGTATAGTTTTTAAACAGGATGTCACGCCAGTCATTTTGCGGGTAGGCGTAGGGGTTAGTGCCGGCTATTGTATGGTCTATTTTCTGCTGTGAATACGGGAGTACTCCCAAAGGATCCCGGGTCAGGACGGCTTCGTTATGAAGCTGCATATAGGTGATCGGGTCGGCCAGTTTTACATTTCTGGTCGGACTGGAAACAGAGTTTTCAATCCGAAAGCTGATTTTAGCAGGCCCTTCTACCCCTTGTTTGGTCGTGATCAGAATGACCCCGTTGGCCCCCCGGGCACCGTACAGGGCAGTAGCTGTGGCATCTTTCATGATGCTGAAACTCGCGATGTCGTCCGGTTGGATACGGGCCAGCTCCGTCGTGGTGACTTCCACGTTATCGATCAGGATCAGGGGATCCATTTTGTAGCCGAAGGTGGTGACTCCCCGGATAAAAAAAGCAGCATTGTCTTCTCCCGGCTCTCCGCTGCGCTGGTACGCAATAACGCCTGCTACCCGTCCGGCAATGGCAGTGGTAAGGTTGCTGGAAGGGACCTTCAGATCAGTGGGCTTGACGGAGACCACTGAACCGATAAGGTCGGTCTTTTTCTGTTGGCCGAAACCCACGATGACCACCTCTTCCAGTGCTTTGTTATCTACTTTGAGGTCAATAAGGAGCTCGGTCTTGCTTCCGATCGTCACTTCCGTTGTCAGGTACCCGACAAAAGAAAATACCAGGATCGCTTCCGGATCAGCGACATCGATCTGGAATTTACCATCCACATCGGTGGTCGTACCCCGGGTAGTCCCTTTGACCAGCACGCTGACGCCCGGCAAGGTCTCTTTAGAGTCTTCAGAGCGGATGACACCCTTTACCGTAATATCCTTTGGCTGGGTTACCGATATGTCGGGAACCAGCGGGACTTTCTGCTGCCTTGTTTCTTTACGGGTGGAAATCTGCGGTATTTCGATTTCGCGGATAGGGGAGGAAGGTTGCGTTTCGGCTATTTTCCGCAGTACCACATAGGAGCCTCCCTTCTTCACCATGTAGCGCAGGCCAAGCGGAGGAAGGATGGAATTGAGGTTCTTTTCCAATGGCATTCCCAGATCCAGTGCGGAGGAAGAAATGTTGAGATTTCTAACGGTCCGGTCTGCATAGAGAATGTCTACATGATAATGTCCCCGGAGCTGTTTAAGCACCTGACCGAGCTTGAGGGAAGACTTCTCTCTGTGCGTCACTGGTGTTTCATCATTTTTTAAAGCCCATAGCTGAGGAAAGGCATCAATAGCCACGGTGTTCAGCAGGATTAAAAACCATAGTAACTTAGGTACGGTAAACGGAATTTTCATAAGAAAGCAGATGGTTTAGGGGTTAAGTTTGAAGGTTACATTTTTCCTGTTACGCGTGTACTCAATATCCAGTATATCTGCCAGGGAATTCAGGAATTCATCAGCATTCAGCGCCGTGAAAGAGCCTGATACCGTCAGGTTAGCCAGTTCCGGAGAAGTAACGCCGGCATTCAGTCGGTAATGGTCCTTTAACAGTTGTATGATTTCGGAAAGGGGGGTCTCGTCGAAAACAAAAAGCTTTTCTTTCCAGGGAGCAAAAAGGATGGATTTTGGCAGCGCTTGTTTTTGGAGGATGCCGCTGGTATCCACGCGCACCTGATCCCCTGGCTGCATGGTAATAGCCTCCTTTACCTGTCCCTTCCGGTGTTCCAGCAGGATTTTTCCGCTGTTAAGTACAATTTGTGTTTTATGATGGCGGTTAAACACGGTAAAAACGGTGCCCAGCACTACCACGTCCACCTGGTTGTCTGTTTTGACAATAAACTTGCGGTCGTCTTGTGTATGGACCACATCAAACGCGGCTTCACCTTCTAAATAGACGACCCGGGTAGGTGCAAAACGCCACCAGCGGGGGACTTTCAACTGGGAATTGGCATTCAGGGTAACTTTGCTCCCGTCATCCAGGGTCCAGGAGGCGACTTCGCCGGGCAAGGTACGGTAATGGCTGAAAAGCAGCGGTTCCTGGTACAGCCAGCCGAGCATTCCGAGCAGGAGCAAAACTGCCGCTGCATGAGGAAACAGGTTTCGGAAAGGGGAAGGTACCGGAGCGCGCGTTACCGGAGCAGGCGGGAACTTGTCGGCGTCTTCAAAAAGTTCGCGATACTTGTTCAGTGCAGGCTCCAGATTTACCGGATACTGCGGATGCAGGATTTCCCATTCTTCCAGGTATTGGAAGAATTGTTCCTCGTTGTCCGGATCCAGGATCCAGGTATCAATTTGCTTCTTCTGCAGGGAAGTGGCGTTGCCATTAAAGTATTCAAAGAAAAATTCTTTAGAGAAAAGTGGGCTCATGACTTATAATGATATAAATGACTCTATAAGGTTAGCAACCAATCCGGCGGCCCCACACAACAGGAGCCCGCAAGGAATCAACCATTTATCGCGTATCAATTGCCGCACCGCCTGCCTGGCCCGGTAGATCTGGACTTCCACGGTTCGGGGAGATATTGCCAGCTCGCTGGCAATGTCTTTCACAGGTTTCCCCTCAAACTGGAACTGGAGGTAGATCCTCCGACGCTGATGGGGAAGCTGGTCGATTGCCTTTTCTACATCCTGGTACAATTCCTCGTATTGCGTAATCATGTCAGGTTGCTGGTATTCCGGCACGTAGGATAGCTGGTCTTCGGGTAGTGTTGCGTTCCTGTCGAGTTCCCAGCGGATGTAGTTGTACCCTTTATTCCGAATGGCCCGGAACAGGTACGCGCGGTAGGAGGTATGGATTTTCTTATACAGCTGACCCGTGTAAAACTGGTAAAACAGGTCGGAAACCATGTCTTCGGCAACTTGCCGCGACCGCACAAATTTGATGGCATGCGTGCATAATGGTTTATAGTAACGCAGGTACAGCAATTCCATTCCTTGTCTGGGATCGCTTTTCATGGTGTTCCTGATAAAGAATTCGTCTGTCTCCGAGACGGATGACGAAGCCTGTTCGTCACCGGGGCTTTTGGGGCAGGGGATGTCGGGTGTAGGGGTCAGGTTACTGGTTGGTACCATCTGCGATGTCCGCTAAAGTCTGAAATGGATCTAAGTTAAGTTGCCTTACTATGGAGAGGACAATACGGCAGCATTGACTACTTACAGCAGGATAAAAAAAAGAATTATTTTTTTTATTTTAGGTCAGACGGAGTAGCATAACAGCAAAAAATCCCGGCTCAGGAGCCGGGATTTTCTTTTCAACGCTGCTTTTTGGGCCGCCGCCCTTTGTATTCGGCAGGGATTACCTCGCCCAAAAGGAGAATTCATTGAAGTTGGTGACGCTGCTGCCATCAATGGCTGAGATGGCTACAAATCTGAAATACCGGTAGCTTTTCCCGGTTTCGGGAAGGATTGTTTCAAAGGTGTATTGGGTGTTTCCCTCCACATCTGCCAGCTTGCTCCAGCCCTTTGCCACGGCATCTTTTTCCCAGGCAGCAAGTCCTGCTTTGTCGATGTCTACGGTTTCGGCCGGGCTGTTGGAAGCCCAGATCTGGTACGCTTTCGGGCCCCTGCTTCCGCAGCAATCCTGCCGCTCATCCAATTTGAACCGGCTCAGATTGGCCTGCACACCCAAGTCAAAACTCATGACAAAGGGATACTGGTCCTCAGGAATACTGCAGCCATGCCAGTAATCGCTTAGTGAGCCGTCAAACAATCGTTCATAAACAGATTCATAGCATCCGTCCGATGCATCTCCGGGAAGTCTTAAGGCGCGAATCAGGGATTTGTTCAAAAGAAAGTCGTCAGGAAAGGTTCTTTCCGAGGGAATTGCTTCAAATTCTTCAATGGCCGTCGCTGTCGGTTTAAAGGTGCTTGTTATCCGGATTTCCCCGCCCCGCTTATAACTTTCCACCTGTGTCCGGCTTTCCTCATTCCCGACTGCTACCGATTGCATCACGCCCTGCGCATCTTCGTAGGAAAGTGTCGTTTTGATCATATTATCAGGAGCTTCTATCCAAGTGAAGGCGGCGCCCTGCTCGAAGGTTTCAATTCCGGCCAAACCCCTGTTGACCAAACCGGACTGATAGCTTGCGCCGTACACTTTGGCCGGCACTTCCCGTCGTATAGATGAATTCCCTACGGCGTCTTTGAGGTACAGGCTAAAGGTATATTCGCCTTCTGGAATGTCGAGGTCAAACGAGATGGTATCTTTCCCGTTTTTTGTTCTCACCAGTTCAAATTCGTGATTAACGGATTGATCGATAGTGGTAACGACGCCCTTACTGATTTTCGGATCGGCATTGATCGCTACCCAAAAGCGCAGCTTGTTAAACCCCGAACCCACCAAAACGGTATCCGGAGCTCCTACATAGACGGTTTCACCCTGTCTGGTAAATTCATCAAAGGTGTCCTGTGTGTGCTCGCAGGACAGTCCTGCTACCGATAACAAGGCGATCAGGATCCATTGCCCGGCTCTCTGAGTCTTCAGTTTTTCCATTATTGCTCAATAATTTGACCCCAGAAATTTATTTCCACTAAAAACATAAACTTGGTTCCCGCCCAGTTCTGCTTGTTTACAAACCGGAAGTACCGGATAGGAGGCGCCTCAATCGGGAAGTCGAATTCTTCTCCGCTTGCCGCCGCAGCGATGTCCTCAGCGCTGTTGCTGCCGGGTATGCCGCCTGACGGCTTGATCACTTCTCCGTCTTCAATGAGCTTGGTCCAACCCTCAAAAGAAGCTTTGCCATGGGTGGGCAATTCTGCCGCTCCCCACACGTCGAAATAGCGTGGATTCCCGTGGGAATAAAGTCCGTCCAGATCGGCCCGCTGCCGCTGCCAGAATTTAAACCTGCTTAATTTGGCAGTCACCCCCAGGTCCATCGTAAAAATATGGTAGGTATCCGTATAAGGAGGGACCAATGTACCAACTGCGGTATGATTGGTATGGAAGCCTGGCTCGGCTATAGAGCCATTCCACAGCAAAGGCATCACCCATCCGCTGATGCCACCGGGTTCGTCGCCTGGTAAGAGCAGCTCTCTGAATTTCTGAAGATCCAGTTTCGTTTCCTCCAAAGGTGTCCGTTCTGCGGTGAGTATTTCGGTCGCATTATCCCAGCGGTCAATAGCCGATATGCCAAATGTGTTGGCTATCGACGGAAAGCCCCTGAAGGTCTGATAGGTACGCTGGTCATCGGAAATGAACACCGACTGACTGTATACCAGGTTGCCTTTTTCATCGGCTGCGTAAAGGAGCAATTCAGCCGCTACCTTGTCTTCATTGTTGTAGTAAAGCCTTACTCCTCCAAAATCTTCCACCAATTCAAAACTGTCGTAAAGTTTGTCTACCGGCGCCGTTTCCGGGCTGATGGAGACTCTCACGGGTTGGGAGCGATTGTTGCTTCTATCGACTGTTACCAGTTCTACCTCCTGCTGCGTCGACTTCCGTAAGCCTTCCACCACCACGAAGTTCTTGAAAATGGATGATTTTGACGTTACCTCTTTGCCGTTGTCAAGCCTGTATTTGGCTTCTACGAGCAGGGCATCCGGATCATTCGGTATGATATAAGTAATCTTAGCTCCTCCGGGAAGATTGGTCACCGTTGCTTCCGACACTGGTGACGGGGGAGTGCCATCATTGGTCAAGGGGCCTCTTGTCTCCTTTTCACAGGCGGTAAGAACCAGCCCCAGTAGTATATAGTTATAGAGTTTCATTCTTGTAAAATTTTCGTGTTTCGCGCTTTTTCAGACAATCAGATTTATCTTTTCGAGCTACCAACCCGGATTTTGGATCAGGTTAGAATTAGCGATCAAGTCCGCCTCTGCAATGGGCCACAAATAATCCCTGTTCAAAAATTTATATGTTCCTGAGGATACCACGTTATAGTAGGTTTCTGTTGTAGTTCCTTCCACATTCCAACCCTGTATTTCGCTGTTCATGAATTCAGAGGCGCGCTTCCATCTTCTTAAATCCCAAAACCGCTGTCCTTCAAACACGGTCTCAATCATCCGTTCGTCCTGAATGATGTCTCTCATACCTTCCTTAGAACCTGGTTTTCCCGGCTGGTTCGAGAAGCCGGCCCATGATGCAACAACTCCATTTAAACCGGCTCTTTCTCTCACAAGGTCAACCCATTCGTAAGAAGCGTCGGGGCCGGAAGCTTCATTTAGGGCTTCGGCATAGAGTAAATATAAATCCGCTAACCGTACTACAGGAAAAGGATACGCTCTATTGGTATAACCGGATCCTGAGGTAGCCTGAACGTTTTCATAGTAAACCAATTTTTTAGCCCAATAGCCGCTTTGAGACCATTTGTTGAAATCCAATAGCCCTCCGATCTGGCCTTTTTTGCCAAATACGATCAAGGCATTGTCATCGCTCCGCACACCATGACCAAACCATACTCCTCCATCAAAACCCAGGGAAGCATAGAATCTCTTTTCACGGTGCATATTCAATTTTGCGGTTACAAAACCTGGTCTGATATAGTGCTGGTGGGCTTGATCAGCCGCTTTGACCGAATACCGGTTGGCGTAATCATACTTAACGTCCTCATCAATGGGAACGCCATTTTCTGAGTAGAACATCTCGGCTATCTTCAGGGTAGGAGCCCACCATGACATTACGCTATACCAGTTCTCTGCGGCCAGTCCGGTAGAAATCCGTGCCTGAGCCCAGTTCTGAAGCTCTGATCCTGACTGACTGTTGGAGCTGCCCCAAATGATCTCGTCATTCCATCTTTCAGTAATACTTCCTCTAATACTCAGGTTAATCACAGTCGTATCGGACCAGTCAGCAGGAGCCGAATCAAATTTATACAGTCGGTGACCTGCCTGATGAGCCATATCAATGGCTTCTTTACAAGCCGTTGCCGCTCTCAACCATTTGCTTTCATCATACGTAGTGCTGATCAGCTGATTGCCGTCCTTATCTACGAACGAATTGTAATCAGAATTGCCATTAAACAAAGGACTTGCTAGTGTAACCAGCACCCTGGCTTTGATAGCGGCTGCTATTGGTGCCGTGATTCTTCCTAATTCCAATCCTCTGTCTTCAATTGTTAAAGGTAAATCGGGTATCGCTTCGTCCAGCAATTCAATCACGTAAGCGGCTACGGCATCCACGGGTTGACGGCTCACCCGCACTACTTCCACACCGCTGCTTACTTCGATGTTTTCCCGGATAATGGGGATCGGCCCGTACATCCGCATCAGGTAAAAGTGAAAATAGGCTTTGAGGAATTTTGCCTCCGCAATCCACTTGATTTTTTCGGCCTCGGTCAGATTAAAGGGCTTATCCATGTTCTCCAGGAAAATATTGCAATTCCTCAAGGCGATGAACAGGTTCCTAACCGAACCTGTGTTGCCCCAATAGCCAAGACTGGGAGCGATCACATTTTGCCCTCCTTTGGCAATTCTGCGGGCAGGCCAATCCTTTGCCACGACATCATTCACGTAGATTTCATCTCCGGCAGCCAGCGCCGGATTGTTGATTGTGGCATAGGGAGGCAGGGCACTGTACAAGGTTGCCAGAAATTTAAGCGCACTTTCCCTGGTCTTAAAGGCATCCTCAATAACCGCAATGTTATCCGGAACTACGTCAATGTAATTCCCGCACGAGCCAGCCGAGAAAAGCAGTGCCAGAGAAGCTATAAACTTTATTATTCTATTTTTCATTGTATCAAGCATTAATTCATTAAAACTGGACGTGAACACCTAGGTTAACTACTTTTTGGAGCGGGTAATTAAGCCCGTTTCCGCCTAATTCCGGATCCCATAGTTTAAAATTGCTCCAGGTGACAAGGTTGGTGGCGGTAGCATAAAGTCTCAGCGTACTTACACCGAGTTTGTTTTTGGAATTTTTTAAAACGTCATAGCCCACTTCAACCTGCTTTAACCGGAGGAAGGAACCTTCCCGTAGCCACCAGGTGCTTCTCTGGATATTGTTTTGAATCACAGTCGAAGAAAGACGGGGCCAGATGGCATAGATATCCCGGTTTTCTTCGGACCAATGACTGTCGGCATACGCTTGCATTAAGCCGTTTTCACTTAAAATGCCATTTCCTTCGCCCAGGGCATTAATACCGGCCTCCTGAACGGAGTTGACAAATGGTCCGGTGGTATAGGGGTTGATAAAGAACGAAACTTCACTCAGCCCCTGGAAAAACAGATTAACATCAAAACGTTTGTAACCTGCTGATAAGCTCAAGCCATAGATTATTTTAGGGACCGTCGGTTTACCTATTGGCGCCTGATCCAACGTGGTAATGACGCCGTCACCATTCAAGTCTTTATATTTGATATCCCCGCCCCTGTAGTCAACACCCGGAGTACCGAATTGTGCCGGTGAATTCATGACCTCTTCGTCATCCACAAATAACCTTTCTGCTATATAACCATGTTCCTGGTTGACATTGTTGCCCACATTGGTTTTCCATGGAGCTCCGATGGCAGCGAAATTGGGTTCTTCATAAACCGAAAATTCATTGTCACTCGCCGTAAAGGTACCCCTTCCTGTTACCCAGAAGACATTGTTGAAATAATGATTAATATCCAAGGAGGCATCTATTCCTCTTGCTTTCACCTCACCTACGTTGGTTTTAAGAGGAGCCTGCAATCCAAGAGTTGAAGGAATGTCAGATCTAACTTGTAAGATGCTGGTCCGTTTCTCATTGAAGAAATCAACTTGTAACTGGACGGCATCATCGAAGAAGTTTAATTCCATCCCAAGATTGGCTTTTTGGGATTTTTCCCAGGTCACCAATGGGTTGGCATAGCGACGGATCGTTACGCCTGGGATATATTCATTCAGTTCCCGTCCGAATGTTGCACCGTCGCCACTGTTAAGATCAACTTCCGACAGGTAGAAGAACCGGTCTGTTCTGTCATCTCCGATCCGGTCATTTCCTACCGACCCATAGGAAGCTCTAAGCTTTATCCGGCTGATGACAGGGGCGAGTCCGCTAAAAAAGGGTTCATTCGACACCAACCACCCCGCGCCGAAAGAAGGGAAAAATCCAAACCGGTTGTCCTTGGCAAAGCGCTCAGAACCATTGTAACCAAAGTTGAATTCAGCAAAATAGCGATTGTCATAATCGTAATTGTATCTCCCCGAAACACCAAGGTTTCGGCTGGGGAGAGAAAGTTCAACGGTATTGGCATTGCCGTCCAGATAGTCCCTTGCTACAAGGACCAGCAAGCCGCCAACCGTGTGCTTTTCGTTGTAAGTTTGGTTGTAGTTCAATGCGGTCTCCATGTACATTACGGAGTTGTTAGTCCGTTCTCCGCCCAGCAGGCGAAGGGATTCGTCGCCTGAACCCTGAGCGGTTCGTACAAGGGTATACTCTTCTGTAGAAGGGTCAAACGAACCCAACCGGTAGAAGAAAGGGGCATAACCTCTTCTGTTTTCAAAATAGGAAGTGGTATTCATGTTTCCCAGAAACCGGGCACTCAATCCCGGGAGAATAGCACCCAGCTTTTGTTTAAACTCTAACTGTACCAATGAAAGCTGACGACGGGTGTCCCGGTATCCGCGTTGCAGTTCAGCATACGGGTTAAACCATACCGGGCGATCTCCCGTATCTCCATTTGATAAATTCCCTCCCCGGGGAGAAAAGGCATTTCCATAAAGCGTATGCGGCACACCAGCCAAGGATGCATCCGGTTCGTACACGGCCGGGAATCGGGTAGGACTGGTACGCACTGCCGCATTATAAATAGCATCACCGCCCTGAAGAGGACCTCTGTAATTATCCAATGTGGAATGCAGGCGGACAATCATCTCGGTGTTCTTATGCAAGTCGATGTTAATGTTAGACCGGAGCAGAATCCTTTTTAAGTCGATCCCATTGGTGAAGTTGTTCGTCTTTTCAACCTTTAATAAACCATTGTCCTGATTGAAGGATCCCGCCACATAATACCTCACCCGCTCACCTCCTCCTCTCACATTCAGGTTTACCCGGCTGGTACTGGCCCGTTTCCTGAACAGCGTGTTGTACCAGTCAGTCGCAGGATAAATATTCGAATTTCCGCCTCGCAGCGTCCCTGCAATCTGTTCTTCCGTAAAGGTTGCAAAATCACCTCTTGTTCTATTGGATTCATTTTGTAACCGCATGTGGGTGACCGGATCCGCCATGTCTACCATTCCAATGGGTTGACTCAACGAGCTTTCCAGTCTTAAATTAACTACCGCAGGACCGGCGACTCCGACCTTGGTTGTAACCAAGATGATCCCGTTAGCCCCCCGTGCCCCATAAATGGCCGTGGTAGTAGGATCTTTCAGCACTGCAAAGCTTTCAATGTCGTCAGGTTGCAGCCGGGCCAGATCATCCATGCCCAGTTCAACTCCATCAATCAGGATCAGCGGGCCGTTCTGGCTGTTAAAAGATGCGACCCCCCGCACTAAAAACTGGGCATTGTCCTTTCCGGGCTCGCCGCTGGTCTGGTAGGCCACCAAGCCCGCCACTCTTCCCGCCAGCGCCGTGGTCAGGTTACTGGCAGGGACTTTCAGGTCGGAAGGAATAACGGAACTCATCGCGCCCACGACACTTTCTTTCTTCTGTGTGCCGAAACCCACTACGATGACTTCCTCCAGCGCTTTGTTATCTACTTTCAGGTCGATGAGCAGCTCGGTCCGGTTTCCTATGGTTACTTCCTCCTTCAGGTACCCTACAAACGAAAATATCAGGACAGCTTCCGGATCGGCGACATCGATTTGAAATTTCCCGTCCACATCGGTGGTGGTTCCCCGCGTGGTGCCTTTGACGAGTACGCTGACCCCGGGCAGCGTCTCCTTGGTGTCGTCCGACCGGATCACCCCCTTCACTGTAATTTCTTTCGGCGCGGCCACGGGTCCGTCAGGTACCACCGGTATTTCCAGCAGCAACGATTCCTGGTGGGCAGCACCCTTCGGCATTTCCACGGCTGCAGCCGGAGAAGCGGGGTGTGCGGCCGCCATTTTTTTCAATACCAGGTAAGAGCCCCCGTCCTGCATTACGTAATGCAAACCGAGCGGAGGAAGTATAGAATTCAGGTTTTTCTCCAGCGGCATCCCGAAATCGAGCTGGGAAGGGGAAATGTTGAGATTTTTAACCGTCCGGTCCGCGTATAAAATGTTTACATGGTAATGCCCCCTGAGTTGCTTCAGCGCCTGCCGGAGCGATGCCTTCTCTTTCTGGCCGGCTTTTTCCTCGTCGTTTTTTAAAGCCCAAAGCTGGGGGAAAGCATGGGAAGCCGACGTGTTCAGCAGGATGACCAGCCACAATAACCTCGGTAGCGTAAAAGTAATTTTCATAGAAAAGCAGATGAGTGATGGACTAGTACCGGTTAAGTTTAAAGGTGACCTTTTTTTTGTTACGTGTATAATCAATATCCAGGATCCGTACCAGTGAATGCAGGAACTGGTCCGCGTTGAGCGCTTTGAATGAGCCCGATACAGTCAGATTTGCAATTTCCGGAGAAGTAATGTCGGCGTTCAGGTGGTAATGGTCTCTCAAGAGCTGCACGATTTCGGAAAGAGGGGTTTCGTCGAAGACGAAAATTTTCTCTTTCCAGGGAGCAAACGGAACCGATTTTGCCAGCACCTGCTTTCTGACGATACCGCTTGTATCGACAATTACCCGATCACGGGGCAGCATCGTAATCATCTCTTTGGTGTTTCCCTTCCGGTGCTCCAGCTGGATCTTTCCGCTGTTGAGCACGATTTGCGTCTGGTAACGCCGGTTGAAGACCGTAAAGACGGTGCCCAGAACCACTACATCTACATCATTGTCTGTCCGGACGATAAATTTGCGGTGGTCCTTTGTATGAACCACATCAAATTCCGCTTCACCCTTTAAGTACACCACCCTGGTGGGAGTGGAACGCCAAAAGCGGGGAACTTTCAGCAGGGAGCTGGCATTTAATGTCACCCGGGTCCCGTCGGAAAGTGTCCAGGTGGCTACTTCGCCGGGCGCTGTCTGGTACCGTTTGTATTGGATCCAGTCCTGAAATACCCAGCTGCTTACCGTTATCAGTAAAATAGAGGCGGCAATTAGAACAAAAGTAAATCGTCTCCTGGAGGGACGGCGCGGCTCCTGCGCTGCGGCGGTAGTCTCTTTTTGCTGAACGGGCTTTTGTTTAGTGCGTAGAAACGTATGGTAGTCTTCAACAGCTTTGTCGATATTGACAGTATACTGAGGGAAAGTACTTTCCCATTCGGCGAGGCATTTGTAGAAAAAAACCTCGTTCCCGGCTCCTTTTATCCATTCGTTCAGCTGTCTTTTTTGCAAGGCGGAAGCATTCCCGCTAAAATATTCAAACAGTTGCTCTTTTGAAAAGGGTTGGTGCATGGCTGTTTTGCTTAAATCTGGATTATCAGAGAGGTAAGGAGAAGGACGATCAGCCATTTTTCACGAATCAGCTGCCGGATAGCAACACGCGCACGGTATATCTGTGCTTCTATGGTTCGCGATGACAGGGTCAGTGTCTCTGCAATTTCCTTTACGGATTTGCCTTCAAACTGAAATTGCAGGTAGATTTCACGACGTTGATGCGGCAGCGCATTGATGGCCTTTTCAACATCCTGGTACAATTCTTCGTATTGCGTAATCATATCCGGTTGCTGGTGTTCAGGAATACTGCCGGAATAGTCGTCGGTCAGGGTAATGTTCCGTTCCATTTCCCATCGAAAGTAATTGTACCCTTTATTGCGGACCGCCTTAAACAGGTAGGCCGCGTAGGAAGTGGAAACAGTAGTATACATGCGGTTGGTGTAAAAATCGTAAAACAAGTCCGAAACCATGTCTTCTGCCACTTGCCGGGATCCTACAAATTTAACGGCGTGTGTACAGAGGGGCTGGTAGTACCGCCGGTAAAGAAGTTCTACTCCCCGCTCAGGGTCGGTCTCAAGCGCTTTACGGATAAACAATTCGTCAGTATCCGACAGGGACGAATGAACAGGAAGCTGTTTGCCGGGAAGGACAGGGGGAAGGGATAAAGGATCCTGTAGTTGTTTCATTCTTAATGGTAGCGGTTTAAGGAGAAAAGTGGCAGGCAATAAGTCCCCCTTGTAGAACAGACAAGTGAGGGGCCCAAACTACTTACAAAAAGAGGATAAAAAAGGTAAAAAAAATAATTTTGGAAAGCAGGAGGGCGCTGAAGACTGCAGCAGCCTGAGGAGGGTATTAGTGTGTCTTGCGGTAGTTGCGGATGGCCCAGCCATTCAGGATCAGGGCAAAGCCGATGAGGTAGTAAAGTTCCTTTTGCACTTCGTTGAAACCGCTTCCTTTCAGGATAATCATGCGGTCGACCCGGATGAAATGGGTGATAGGAGTGAGGTTGGAAATGGTCCGCGACCAGGCAGGCATGCTATCCGTGGACGTAAAAAAACCGCTCATCAACATAAAGATCGACATGAAAAAGAAGGCCACAAACATCGCCTGCACCTGCGTGTCGCTGTAGGTAGAGATCAGTAAGCCGAATCCCAGGACGGCCATGAGGTACACCATGGCAAAAAGGTAAAGCAGCAGGATGCTGCCCTTCGGAAAGATGCCGTACACGGCCCATGAAACAGCGAGGCCCACGGTGAATACCAGAAGGCCGATGACCCAGAAGGGAATGAGCTTCCCTAAAATAAACTGCCATTTCCGGATAGGAGTAACATTGATCTGTTCGATCGTCCCGTTCTCCTTTTCCCGTACGATATTAAGGGCTGCCATGTACCCGCCGATCAGGGTAAGGAGTAATACCAGTACCCCGGGAACCACGTTGTATTTATACGCTCCTAACGGGTTATACCAGTTGGAAACGGTCAGCATGATCGTTCCGGCCGGGGGCGGGGCAGGGTTGAACTGTACCCGGATGCCGGCATTGAAATCGGCAATAACCTGCGCCAGATAGCTCCCGCCGATTCCGGCCTTTACACCGTTGATGGCGTCTGCCGAGACTCCCAGCTGCTGCGATTTTTCCCGGACGAGGTTACGTTCAAACCCGGAGGGGATTTCAAGGATCAGGTCGGCTGTCCCCCTTTCAATATGCTTCAGCGCGTCCTGGTAGGTGCTGGTGTAGCTGACAGGCTTAAAATAGCCGGAAGCTTCGATTTTACTGATTAGTTGCCGGCTAAAGGTACTGTGATCATGATCCACCAGCGCCAGGTTGATATGCCTGACATCAAAATCCATGGCCAGCGGCAGGATCACAAGCTGGACCAGCGGCATGACAAACATCATAGCCAGAATACTTTTATCGCGCCTGATCTGGCGGAATTCTTTCTGTAATAGATAGAACAGTATCTTCATTGGAGTCGGATGCTGAATTTTTTAATAGCCAGACCGAGCAGAAATACCGTCATTCCCGATAGAACCAGCGTCTCTTTCCAGATATAGGCAATACCCAGGCCTTTCAGCATAATCGCTTTGGTGATCAGGTAATACCATCGTGACGGTACAAGATTGGAAATCAGCTGCAGGATACCCGGCATGTTTTCAATGGGCAGTAAAAAGCCGGTGAAAATAAGGGTGGGCAGCATCATTCCCATCAGTGAAATCAGCAGCGCCGTCTGCTGGCTGCTGGTCACGTTCGAGATCAGCAGCCCGAACGACAGGCAGGTGATGATAAACAACGTACTGGTAGCAAAAAGAAGGAACAGGCTTCCCTTGACTTCCACGTTTAAAACAAGAAGCGCCATGGCCACAATCAGCGTGAAATTGAGCAGGGAAAGCAGTAGGTAAGGTATTGCCTTCGCAAGCAGTACATAGGCCGGTTTAAAAGGAGAAACGAGCAGGACTTCCATCGTTCCGGTTTCCTTTTCTTTTACCACGGCAACAGAAGTTAGGGCGGTACAGACAATCATCAGAATGAGCGCCATTAAACCAGGAATGAATCCGAGCGATCCGCTCCCTTCTTCGTTGTAAAGAAGCCGGATCTCGGGTTCGATGCGGTAATCGGGAAGCGAAGTCGTCTTCGACTGCCGGTAGTCGGCCAGAATACTGTTGAGATAGTTAAACATGGTCTTGGCAATATTAGGATCTGAGCCGTCGGCAATCAGCTGGAGCTGAACAGCGCCGGAGAGATCGTTTCCGAACCCGGCGGGGAAAATCAGGGCTCCTTTGATAGCGCCCGCTTTCAGTTTTTGTTCGATTTCGGAGTAATCGGCCAACTGCTCTTCCAGGATAAAATAGCGGGATGCCCTTATTTTTGCGATGAGCTCCTGGCTGGAAACATCCCCGGCGTTGTCTGCGATCATCAGCCGGATGTTTTTCACTTCATTGGAAAGTGCAAAACCAAACAGCAGAAGCTGGACGACGGGAAGTCCAAACAGGATGAGCAGCGTCCGGCGGTCGCGGAAGATGTGGAAGAATTCCTTTCTGATAAAAACGAGAAGCTGTTCCATCGTTAATCTGCGGTACGTTTTGCCTGGCGGGCCAGTTGATAAAATACGTCTTCTATGTTCCCGGCATCGTGTTGCTTTTTGAGGTTGGCAGGGGTATCGAGCGCTTCGATGCGTCCGTCTACCATCACCGTTATCCGGTTGCAATATTCCGCTTCATCCATGTAATGGGTGGTGACGAACACGGTGATGCCCTGCGTAGTGGCCTCGTAGATCATATCCCAGAATTGTCTTCTGGTAACCGGATCCACGCCGCCGGTGGGCTCGTCCAGGAAAACAATCCGCGGGCGATGAAAAACCGCGACCGAAAAAGCCAGCTTTTGTTTCCATCCGAGGGGCAGTTCTCCCACCAGTTTCCGGGCTTCCCGCTCCAGTCCCAGGGTTGCAACCAGTTCCCGGCTGCGGGCGCGCAGTTCCGGCCGGGGCACGCCGTACACGCCGCCGTAGAATTCGATGTTTTCCAGTATCGTCAGGTTTTCATACAGCGAAAACTTCTGGCTCATGTAGCCGATATTCTTTTTAATGGCTTCCGTCTGGGTGTATACATCGAATCCCGCCACGCGGGCCTGGCCGGAAGTGGGCAGCGAAAGCCCGCAAAGCATGCGCATCGCCGTGGTTTTTCCAGCCCCGTTGGCTCCAAGGAAACCGAAAATTTCGCCCTCATACACGTCAAACGTAATATGGTCGACCGCATAAAAATCGCCGAATCGTTTAGTAAGGCCCGTGCAGCTGATTACAGGTTCGTTCATAGTAATTCGTTTAAGTCCATGGTCTGTGTCCCACAGACCATTTTATATACCAGCCAGTAACCAGTAACCAGTAACCAGCAGCCAGTAACCAATACCGCTCTATACCAGCCACTACCAGGCTACACTCAGCTCGCCGCTCTTTCCCGTCTCCGGGCGGCGCCCTGCCACATCCCTCTTTCCGGCAACAGTCCTTCCACCGCAGCAGCAGCCCCCGAGCTCAGGATGACCACTTTCCGGCAGCCGGGGTGTCCTGCATCAGTCTTATAAAACAGTCTTCGATACCCGGTTGAATCAACTGGATTTCAAGATCGGAATGCCCGTCCTGCTGCAGCCTGCGCAGCAGCTGGTCAGGATACGGCGCTTCCGGATCGTGCAACGTGAAATGAAGTGCATCTCCAAATCCAAAACAATCCCTTACTTCCGGGGTTTTACGCAAAGCCTGCATGAGTGCATACGGTCTGGAAGCCCGGGCCGCATAGAGAGGACCTTCATAACCGCCGATAATAGCCTGCGGGGTGTCTACTGTAAACACGACACCCTTCTGAATGAGGGCGATCCGTTCACAACGCATCGCTTCATCCATGTAAGGGGTTGACACGAGGATCGTTATGCCCCGGTGTTTGAGGCCTTTCAGCATTTCCCAGAATTCTTTCCGGGAGACGACGTCAACCCCCGTAGTCGGCTCATCCAGGAGCAGTATCCTGGGCTGATGGATCAGGGCGCAGCAAAGGGCCAGTTTCTGCTTCATCCCCCCGGATAACTGGCCGGCCCGGCGATGATCAAAGGGCTGTATCTGCTGGTAGATATCCTTAATCAGGTCATAGTTCTGTTCAATAGTGGTGCCGAAAACCGTGGCAAAGAATTCCAGGTTTTCCCGGACGGTCAGGTCCTGGTACAGCGAGAATCTGCCGGGCATATACCCGGTGACCTGCCGGATTTTCCGGAAATCCCTGACTACGTCCAGTCCTCCGACCGAAGCGTTTCCCCGGTCGGCCAGCAACAGGGTGGCCAGGATCCGGAACAAAGTGGTTTTGCCGGCGCCGTCCGGTCCTATCAGTCCGAAAAGTTCACCTTCTTTCACCGTAAACGAAACCCCTTCCAGTGCCTGGACCCTGCCCTTGTCATAGGTTTTTGAAATCGTTTCGACGCTGACCGCTTGCATGACAAAATGAGGGACTAAGGGTGAGAAGAATCAGGCAGGAGCACTTCCCCGTACATGCCTATTTTAAGAAATCCGTCGTTTTGGACGCGTACTTTGACCGCATATACCAGGTTGGCCCGTTCGGATTTGGTTTGGATGGTTTTAGGGGTGAATTCCGACTTCGAAGCAATCCAGGTGAGGGTGCCGGGGTACGTTTTATAGGCGTCCCGGCCGTCGTCTATGCGGACCGTTACCGGTTGGCCGGTTTTGATCCGGGAAAGATAGTCACCGGTAAAATAGGCTTTCAGATACAGCGTGTCCATATTGGCAACCTTGTACAGCGGTTTTCCCAGGGTGGCAAGTTCTCCCTGAAGCGCGTATTTGGTCAGTACCACGCCATCGGTCGGATTGATCACTTGGCCCCGGTTGATCTGCTCCTGGAACTGACGGGCCAGCAGCTCCAACGGGGCTTCCTCGCTCAGGACGCCCCGGTTTTGCGTAGCCGCATTGTCCTGGTAGAGTTTAATTTGCTGCTGACTGGTATTCATCTGCTTCTGCAATTGTTCTATTGCAGCCGTGAGGTCATCCAGTTGTTTCTGCGGAACGGCATCTGCTTTGACCAGGTTGGCGGTTCGCTGTTTTTCCCGGATCAGCTGGTCGAGCTGGGATTGCTGGACCGTCAGCTGTTGCCGTACCAGGGCAACCTGCTCACCGGCAGAAGCTGTTTTTTTACGGAGCGCAGCCCTGCTGGCTTCGGTCTGCTCCTTTTGCAGCGTGGGCAGGGTTACATCGATTTGCCCCGTTTGCTGCCCCGCGCGAAGAGAATCTCCTTCCTGTACGGGAAAGGAGAGGAGAAGACCGTTTTGCTGTGCCGAAACAATTACTTCGTCAGCTTCAAAATAGCCGGACGCGTCGTAATCCGGCGGCTGGGTACAGCCGGTCAGCATCAATCCGGTACATAAACAAGCCAGGGGAATCAGGTGATGGTTCATGAGTATAACTGATTGTGTTGGAAACCTGTTGGTAAGCCGGACCGTTAAGGTCCGGTGAGAAACTGCAACTGGTGCTGTGCCTGCAGGAGTTGCAGCTGGTGTATTGCCAGCGATAAGCGCGCCACGTTTTCGGCATTCAGTTTGTTAATGTATTCATGCGTAGTGATGACGCCATTTTCCAACTGTGACTCCGCTGCCATTTTTACCGCGGATCGAAGAGCTGCTGCTTCCTGATCCTGCCCGATCAATTGCCGGAATTTCTCCAGATCCTGCTGTTGTTGTGCACGCAGCAGCTGGGTATTGGTTCTGAAGACAGCTTCTTCCACCCGCAGCTTCTCCCGTTGGACCCGCAGCTTTTGCCGGTTATTTTTAATAGTGTACAAGCTTCCCAGCTGCCAGTTCAGCTGGATGCCCGTAAGGTACCAGGGACCGAAGCCGTTGTCGAGAATGTTGAGGGTAGGACGCCCGTAAGCGCCGGTGAAAAAGGCAGAAAGTCTGGGCCGCAAATCTGTACGCAGCTGGGCTTCATCATGATCAAGCAATGCACTGCGGGATTCAAAAAGCCGTATTTCAGGACGGGACGTTTCTGAAACCGGAGGCATTTCCGGGGTTTGCAATACCGTAGCGGTGTCGAGTTCCTGGCCGGTGAAAATTCCGAGCATGCGCAATAAGGCATACCGGTTGCCGAGCAGTTCGGTTGTTGTTGTTTCCGCCTGGATGAGTTCGGCCCTTAATTCATCCAGGCTGCTTTTAGGAGCCGTCCCGAACTGCAGGGCGCTTGCTGTTTTAAGGATGACTTGCCGGAGATCGGCTGTTTTAAGGGCGTATTGTTGCTGTTGCTCCTGTACAAGCAAAATGCCGAAATAGAGTTGTAAAACGCGCTCCCGGATGGCATAGAGGGAAACATCCACTGCATTTTTTTCAATAGATGCGCCCGCAAGGATCCGTTGCCGGGCGTTTGCGGCATTTCCCCCATCGTACAACACCTGCTGGATATGGGCCTGCACCCGGTACTGGTCTTTGCTCAGGGAGGGAAGGGGGATTCCCGCCGGAAACAAATCTCCCAGCGCATCACTGATGCTAACCGTCTGGGATTGATACGAGGCCTGGCCACTGACGGTTACCTGGGGAAGGAACATTTTGGAGACATTGGCGGCGGCGTATCCGCTGCCTTCGGCAATAAGCGCCTGTTGGCGGATCAGCGGATAATGCTTTTCCGTCAGCTCATAACATTTGTCCAGGGTAAGTTGGGCCAGCCCTTCGCTGCACGTCAGCAACGAAAGCAGGAAAACGCAGGTGGGGAAATGGGATCGCTTCATGATACGGATTTAATCGGTTAATAATCCGGAGATACCGGTTGGTCAGGTCTCCGGAATTTCGCTTTCAATCATATTTTTTATCCAGATGGGTAACAATTTCTTCCGCTGCTCGATAATGGCTTTATAGGAAACCTCCGGCGTCAGCTCTTTTTCGATCATCGGCTGGGCAATGAACGGGAAAATGCACATTCCTAACATGCTCAGCATGAATTGGATCGGATGAATTGCTGCTTGCTTTTCCCGGAGCTGACGGGCGAAAGAAGAATTGGAGATGATAGCCCTAAGGGAAATAAGAGACTGCAGGTTGGCCGGATTATGCCGTATCTCGCTCAGGACAAAAATGGGGAGATCGGGATTGGCCATCAGCATGTCCAGGTAGGTCACTACAATCTGATCGATTTTGGTATCCAGACTGCTTTCCTGGTTTTGCATAATCGGTTGCAGGATGCCAAAGAGCTGCGTTGCTTTCTCCAGCATTATCTGCTGAAACAGTTTTTCCTTACTCCGGAAATAATAGTTGATCAGGGCTAAATTAATTCCTGATTCTTCTGCAATATCCCGCGTACGGGTGGCCGCATACCCTTTGCGCAAAAACACCTTGCGGGCTGCTTCTTTGATCTTTTCCTCTGTGGACAATTCGTTCGGAATGGCTTCCTGCATCGTTATTTTTTTTTCAAAAGTAAGTTTAAATTTTTGATTAAACAAATTGATTTATTCAAATGATTAAAAAATAATACGGATTGGCACAGAGGGTGTTATGGGCTGCGGTTTTGAGTTGTTCCACTGAATTTCATCGCGGTCTCCAACCAAAACCTGATACGGAACAATTTTTCAGGAATATTTCCCGGGGAACCGGGACAAATGGTACTATCGGACAAAAGAGCCGTAATATGATCGGAATTGCCTGAGCGATTTCCAATACTCCAGCCCTTTATCCGTATGACATTCAATCGATTAAAAATCCTTATAGTATTTTCCTTTCTTGCCGGGTGTTCGGATCAGAAAGGCCGCCAGCCGGTTTACCAGGATCAGCCTTTTTTGCAGGACTACAGTGTCAGGTATTATAAAAAGGACTCTTCTGAGAGGCTGAACCGGCTGCTTACCGATCGCAACGGGGTGACAACCGTACTGGGTTCCGGACGGGCGCTGCGGCTCGGCTCCGGTCAGTTCCAGTTTCCGGGAACGCTGGAACCAGACCGGTCTTATCGCCCTATGACGGATAAAGTGGTCAGGGATATGGATTTGTATAAAGGTCACCTGGTTTTTCTTGACGAAGAAGCCGTATTCAGCAATGCGTTCGCCGGAAAATTGATGTATCGCCACGGTATGACGGACGCCCGTTTACTGTGTATGGGGGATGACAGCACTTTCGTTGTTTCAGACGGGTACAAAATCCTGCAATTCAAGGGCGAACAATTGGTTTCCGGGATAAGCACTTCGGCTGGCCCCGTTGTTGAAATCGTATACGAAGGCCATGGAAAGCGGTTTATGATCCTTACAGAAAACGAAATCACAGTCTTGAAAAAAGGGGAGAAATCTGCCGAAAGCATCTTCACCGGGGAAGGATTCACCTGCCTGAGTGCAGATGCTGAGCATATCTACCTGGGGACCAGTGCCGGCTACCTGGTACTGAGCGCCCGTACCTTTGCCGTGACAACACCTCTTTTCAGCGAACTTCCTGTCAGGGAAATCACGGCCATTTCTGCGGTAAACGGGCATCTCTGGTTTGGGTCGGCGCTAGGAGCTTTCATGCTGCGTGAAGATGGCGGGTTCAACTATTATTACGGGGAACGGTGGCTGCCTTCAAACGAGGTAACCCGCATCACCGCCGGTCCGGAGAACAACGTGATGATCCTTACAAGCAAAGGGGTAGGCGATATCCGGTTCGAGTCTATGACGCTCGCGGAAAAAGCCATGCGTTACGAAAACCAGGTAAGGCAGCGACATATCCGTTATGGCTTCAACTGTGATGTGGTTGCTCTCAGCAACGGCGATTTGTCCACTTTTGAGATGGGGCAGCGCGACAGTGACAATTTATGGACATCGATGTACCTGGTCAGCCAGCTGTTCCGGTACAAAGTTACCGGCGAGGAAGAGGCCAGGCTTAATTTTATGGAATCGTTCGACGCAATGGAACGGCTTTTTGAAATCACCGGGATGGACGGCTATTTTGCCCGGGGATTCGAGCGGCATGGCTACTATAAGATTTCGGGCGGAACAGGCGGAAAACCCACCGGGTGGGTACAGGCTTCGGATGCTGCATGGGATTGGCGGGGGACTACCAGCAGCGACCAGACGGTAGGACAGATGTTCAGCCTGACCTTGCTTGCCGAGCTGACAGAGGGAGAGGTCAGGGCACGTGCCATCAACCTGATGGACCGGCTGATGACAAATATCATCCATAACGACTGGTACCTGATTGATTTTGACGGGAAACCGACCTTGTGGGGGAAATGGAACCCGGAGTATGTCAACGGTTTTCCGGAGAGTGTGGGTGACCGTAAGCTTTATTCATCCAATATCGTCGGCTTTTTGCAGGCGGCCCACCATTTTACCGGGAAGGAGCTCTATAAAGAGAAAGCGGAGGAGCTGATGCAGGAGCATGGTTACCTGGAAAATCTCATGCGGCCTTTTTCCGAAATCGGTACGGCGGAGGGAGCCGGCGACTGGGCGGCGATGCTCTCGAAAAGCTGGAATCACTCGGACGACGAAATGTATTTTCTTGCCTATTGGTGTCTTTACCCGTACGCCTTCAACGATGGGCTGAAAGAGCAGTACCGGGAAGCGATAAGGGAGCACTGGGAGGCAGAGCGCCCTGAAAAGAACAGCTTATGGAATCTTTGTTATGCGATGACCGGGGCCGGAAGCTTTGATCTCGACGAAGCTGCCTGGCATTTGAGGGAATTTCCATTGGATATGATCGAATGGAAAGTGGTAAACAGCCATCGCAACGACATCAGGCCGGTAGCACCCAATTTCAGGGGGCAAACCATTTCAGAGGTGCTTCCGCCGGATGAAAGGCCGGAGCTTAAGCACAACCGCAACCTGTTTACCCTTGACCGCGAATCAAACGGTATTTCTGAATTAAGCGCCGGCGACAGTTTTCTGTTGCCCTACTGGATGGGGCGCTACCTCGGTGTGATCAGCCCACCGGTTGCCGACTAAATTCCCCGGCCCGGATCACCTGGCCTTTGGGTTATACTGCTTTAAGCTGCGTCGTCTGTGGCAAACAAAAAACTCCCTGTAAAAGAGCTTTTACAGGGAGCGTATTAATGGGAGTTCTACCGGTTAAAGTGCCGGGATACGAAGTACCTGCCCGGGATAAATTTTATCAGGATGCGTCAAAAGCGGCTTATTGGCTTCAAAAATAACCGGGTATTTCATAGCATCTCCGTAATAGGATTTTGCAATTTTGGAGAGGCTGTCGCCTTTAACCACCGTATAAAACTGCGCCTCAGGTGCGGGCGTGGCTACAACCAGCCGGTTGTCTACCGCTTCCACGCCCTCCACATTGCCGACTGCCAGCGCAATCTTTTCGGCATCCTCCTGCGTGGTGACCTCTCCTTCCAGGGTGACGGTATCACCGGATGTTTTCACGGTAAGGCTGTTATAGGGGATCCCAAGTGATTTTACATGGCTCAGCAATGCGCTGGCCCGCAATGGTTCTGCTTCCGGTGTGGCAGCAGCTTGTTCTTTATTAAAGACTTTTTCTCCTACTCCTTTAAAAAATGATAATAAACCCATGAGCTTAAAACGGTTAGGTTGGTTAAAGTGTTGAAATTGAAAAAACTCGCGTACCTGCTCAAAACTACAGGAATTCTTTGAGTCGTACAATGGATTAGACTTAAATTTTAAAGAGGCGTCACATCTGATCCGTTTAAAAAAGTAACTTGCAGCACAATTACGATCGTAACCGTTACCCATGCCGATTGCCGAAACCATACATTTAACAGTCCCTTCAGGTCATAAAATTTATTTTGCTTCCGACTTTCACCTGGGCGCTCCGGACCGTATACGGAGCAGAGAGCGGGAAAGAACAGTAGTGCAGTGGCTGGAAGCAATCCGGCAGGATGTCTCGGCGCTGTTCCTGGTGGGGGATGTGTTCGATTATTGGTTTGAATACAAGCATGTTGTGCCGAAAGGGCATATCCGTCTGCTGGGGAAACTGGCCGCGCTGGCGGATGCCGGTATCCCCATTTATTACTTCACGGGAAATCATGATATGTGGATGCGCGACTATCTGCAGGAAGAACTGGGGGCGGTCGTGAACCGGAATGCGGTCCGCTTTGAAGTTTCCGCGGGCAGGAAAATGACCTCTTTACTGGTGGGACATGGCGACGGGCTCGGTCCGGGCGATCGGGTGTATAAGGGGCTGAAACAGCTATTTGAAAGCCCGCTGGCCCGCTTTGCGTACCGGCAGCTGCATCCGGACTTCGCAACCCGCCTGGCACTTGCCTGGGCCAAAAGCAGTCGCGCCGCCAATAATCAGAAAGGGGAGGACCAGTTTAAAGGGGAGGACCAGGAATGGTTATTTGGTTATTGTAAAGAAATAGAAGCACAGCTGCACCACGACTACTATGTATTCGGACACCGGCATCTTGCCCTGGAGCTACCGGTAGGGGCGAACAGCCGGTATATCAACCTGGGCGAATGGTTCAGCGATCCGAACCGGTGTCCTTACGCGGTTTTGGACGAAAACAGCCTTCGCCTCGAATTTTTTACCCCCTGAGCCGGGTTGTACCCGCCAGGGACGGCTTTTGCCGGGAAAGCTCACCGGTTGACGATCCTGCCCCTGAAGCCCGGGCGGTTGTTAATTTTCAAAGTTTTTGCGTGGCGTTTCTCCCGGGCTGATAAGATCCTGACGGGTCAGGTTTTCCCTGGGCGCCTGATTGAGGTCCTTACGCCATTCTTTTTGTTTGAGATCGCCGTTCTGGATCCCCTTGATGAATTTGGCCCAGGCAAACGGGTTGAGAAAAGGCATGGTCGTTGCAAAACCCCGGTTGGCGTAAGAGTCCCGGCCGAAGAGCTGCTGGTCGATCATGTAACGATAATTGGTCTGCGCGTTGTTGGGGACCATGGCGGCCATCCGGTTGATGTAATCCGGATCCGTACTTTTGGCAAGCGCGTCTCTGTCCGCCTGATCCGGAAGCCGCATTTCCAAAAAGGCTTTTTTGAATTCTTCTTCTGTACTATACGGGTATACCCGTACTTCAGCCAGCATTTGTACATCTTCCCGCATCCCGATAATAGCCGAATAAGACTCCTGGTTATAGCTTTTGGGAATCAAATGGAATTGCTTTTTGTACCCGACATACGTAAATACGATACTGTCACCCGGAAAAACAGGAATGGAGAAATACCCTTTGCCGTCAGCCATGGTACCTTTGCCGGCTCTTGGAATCGAAATGTAGGCATTTGGTAAACGCTCATTGTCTCCACCCACTACAATACCGGTAAATATAATGGCTTTTCGTTCTCCCTGTGCGCGTACCGTCTCTGCTGAAAATCCGATAAACAACAGTATTACTGAAAATATAACTATTAATCGTTTCATCCTGTAAGGTTCTGTTCAACGCTCCGTTTTTCGCCTGCTGTTTCCGGTAAACTACTTTCTGAACGTGTGAATATCGGTGTTTTATACTACTATTTTAATTTAATTTGTACCTATAAAAGTACGGAATCCCGGGGAACTAACCGCACTGGTCAGGAAAAAAGCTTGACAAATGTGACGATAATGGGCATTGAGAGCAGTAAGCCGTCGAAACGGTCCAGGAACCCGCCATGCCCGGGAATGCTGTTTCCCGAGTCTTTAATAGCGATACTCCGCTTAAACAACGACTCCACCAGGTCTCCGTAAGTACCGGTCACTACGATGATCGCTCCGATGCAATACCATTTCCAGGGCTCAAAGCTGGTGAACCAAAAACCCAGGGCAAAGGCGATCAGTCCGGCAAAAGCGGCTCCTCCGATCGCGCCTTCCCAGGACTTTTTGGGGGAAACCCGCTCGAAGAGCTTTCGTTTACCGAACTTCGTCCCCGCAAAATAAGCCCCGATATCGGAGGCCCACAGCAACAAGAGGCAACCCAGCACGATCTCGTAATTATAGGTGCCTCCCTGCATGGCAGTAACGATCAGTAAGGCAAACGGCAGGGCAACGTAAATAATCCCCAGAAAGGTAAAGCCGATATTCATAAAAGGTTTAAGGTCACTTTTCTTATACAACTTGATAAAAAAGATCAGCGACAGTATTGGGGACATGATAAAATAATTTTCAAAAGAGACAATCTCTTTTTCAATCAGGAAGGTCAGCAGGTTTAACACCAAACCGCAAAACGTCCCGTAGTTCGACAACGGCTGGCTGCCGTCCAAACCCAGCAGCCGGTAAAACTCCAGCTGGGTCAGCATACATAAGATGCACGTGAGCGCCAGGAAGGTTGCATCACTGTGGAGTACTGCACCTAAAATAAAGAAAAAGCCGATTAAGGAAGTAATAACCCGTTGTTGTAAATTGGTTAACCGGTTAATGCGTGATCTCATTCTCAATTATTTGCTTCGCTATCGTTACACTTTCCGCCGGGACAAAAATTTCAAACCTGCCCAGCTGCGGAAAGCTGCTGTCTTTTTTATTAATGATAACTGCTTGAATTTCGTGGTTTAAGAGTGCGTTGTGAGCCAGTTCAGCCTTGGCACTTTGTTGATTTTCATATACTTTTTCCCAGTTGTCCATCTTGTCGGTTTGATTCTGTGAATGATTAATGATAGGTGCTTCTAAGGTTTCCCCTGGAGTTTTCCGGTGAACGAATGGCCGGAAATACGCCGCGGGTATTGTCTTTGATACAAAAGTATCAGTAAACCTAGTGAAATCATTACGGATAGCAATGCCACCCAGCCTGAAACATCCTGTGTATGCTCGATATTGATGCTGATCTTATTTTGTTTGTAAAGCCAGACCATGAGAACGGTGAAGGCATTGTTGACAAAATGGGCGAAAATGGCCGTGTTGAGGCGACCGGTCCAGAAATAGAGGTAACCAAACAAAGCGCCCAGCAGTAAACGGGGAAGGAAGCCGTAAAACTGGAAATGGATGGCGCTGAAAAGGATGGCGCTGACCCAGATCGACAGGTGTACATTCGCCCATCTTTCGGCCAGCTTCCGCTGAAGGATACCGCGGAACAGCAGTTCTTCTCCAATCGCCGGTATCAGGGCGATGACCAGGATCGCGACCAGCAGCTGAAAAGGGGAATCAAAAGCCAGCATAAACCGCGTGAGCCGCTCCAGGTTCACTTCGCTGGCTTTCATCCATTGCTCCACCGAACGAAGTCCCTCCGGCAGCACCATGGACTCATTCCATTCCGCTACCACGGCTGTAAAGGGCATAATGCCGATCGTCAGCAGGAGTACCGGCAGCGCAATCCGGAGAAAACCGGTTTTCTGAAAGTCAAAGTCCCGGAGTCCCCGTTTTTCGATAAACCGCCAGTAAAGCAAGGCCGGCACCAAAAAGGTAAACAGGTGTCCAATCGCCTGTAACAGCAGCATTGCATTCCAGCCGTTGGTACTCAGCGCCGGGTTTTCCAGGAAACCCGATAAGTTTTCCATCGAAAGGAAGGGGTCATTTCCCCACAAGGCCATCACCATCAGCACCGCTAACAGGTTGCCTATGGCCATGCCTATCAGTACAAAGCCGGTCAGGACCAGCAGACTGCCCCAGGTACCCGGAATGCGGGGGCGTGAAAAAGAAGGGTGCATTTCTGTCATAATTCCCGTAAATTTACGGCAAATTTCCATAACGGCGTTATGGATTTGGATTACACAGATTAAACCGGAAGTTATATGGTGAAGATTGGACCGATTGCACTGGGGGATTTCCCCATAGTACTGGCCCCGATGGAGGACGTGAGCGACCCCCCCTTCCGGGCGGTATGCAAGGAAAACGGGGCAGACTTAATGTATACCGAGTTCATATCCTCTGAAGGACTTATCCGGGAGGCGGCCAAAAGTGTTAAAAAGCTGGACATATTTGAATACGAACGTCCGGTGGGGATCCAGTTGTTCGGAAGTGACGTGGAGACCATGCGTTCCTGTACGGAAATAGCCACGCAGGCCGGGCCGGACCTGATCGATATTAACTATGGGTGCCCGGTTAAAAATGTGGCATGCCGGGGAGCCGGGGCCGCTTTGCTGCAGGATATCCCTAAAATGGTGGAAATGACCGCGGCGGTGGTGAATGCCACGCACTTGCCGGTAACGGTTAAGACCCGGCTGGGATGGGACGATACGACTAAAAATATTCTGGATGTAGCCGAGCGCCTGCAGGACATCGGTATCCAGGCGCTTACCGTGCACGGACGCACCCGGGTACAAATGTATAAAGGCGCCGCAGACTGGACGTTAATCGGCCGGCTGAAGGAGAATCCCAGGCTCACGATACCTATTTTCGGGAATGGTGATATTGATACGCCGGAAAAGGCGCTGGAATACAAGAACCGGTATGGCGTGGATGGCATCATGATCGGAAGAGCGGCTATTGGCAACCCCTGGATTTTCCGCCAGGTCAAACACTTCCTGCTTACCGGGGAACACCTGCCTCCCGTAAGTGCCGGTCAGCGGGTAGCTGCCTGCCGGAAACATCTTGAATTTTCGGTTCGGTGGAAGGGCGATATCACCGGACTCCTGGAAATGCGCCGGCACTATGCTAATTATTTCAGGGGCCTGGAGAATTTTAAACCCTTCCGGATGCGGCTGGTAGAAAGTTTGTCTTTCCCGGACATCCTTCAGGTCCTGGAGGAAATCGCCGAAGTATACCAATCGGAAATGGTTTTGGAATAGGGCAAACCTGAACGGGCACCGGAACCCGCAGCGGGAGTGCGGAAAATAAATAACCGCAGGAAATTCTACGTATTCGGAAGAATCATTTGTATTTATAAACGTTGTGGGCTTATTTTTACGGCTTTAATTACAAACGTACCGAGATGTCCGAACTTGCTTATAAACGTATATTACTTAAGCTCAGTGGCGAAGCCTTGAATGGAGGCGATAAAGGCCAGGTGATTGATTTCAATATTCTTGACAAATATGCGCTTGAAGTGAAACAAGTAGTGGATGCCGGTGTAGAAGTTGCCATCGTAATCGGCGGGGGCAATATTTTCCGGGGCGCCTCGGTGGAAAAGTCGGGAATTGACCGGGTGCAGGGCGATCACATGGGCATGCTGGCCACGGTCATCAACGGGATGGCGGTGCAAAGCTCCCTCGAAAAACACGGTATCCAAACGCGGTTAATGTCGGCCATTAACATCGAGCAGGTGTGCGAACCGTTGATCCGCCGCCGTGCGATCCGCCACCTGGAAAAAGGCCGGGTGGTGATTTTTGGCGCCGGAACAGGAAATCCTTATTTTACGACGGATACTACTGCCGGACTGCGGGCAATTGAAATTGAGGCCAATGTCGTATTGAAAGGAACCCGGGTGGACGGTATTTACACGGCCGATCCGGAAAAAGACCCGGATGCTACCAAGTATGATGAGCTGACTTTTGATGAAGCGATTGCCCGGAAACTGCAGATCATGGATCCGACAGCGTTTACCCTGTGCCGGGAAAACCATCTTCCTATTGTGGTATTCGATATGAATAAAGAAGGAAATCTCTATAACCTGGTAATGGGGGCCGCCGTGGGTACCCGTGTAAGTTAATGCCAAATAAAAAGCAGTCTTAAAGATTAATCAAAGTTGTAAATGGAAGAAATTGAATTTTATCTGGAAGCCGCCAGGGAAACCATGGAAGGCGCGATCAAACACCTGACGATTGAGTTGGGTAAAATTCGGGCCGGAAAGGCTTCCCCGCAGATGCTGGATGGAATCAAACTGGAGTATTACGGCGCTATGTCCCCGTTGGCGAACGTGGCAACCGTTAATACCACCGACGCGCGCACGCTTGTGATAAAACCTTTTGAGAGAAAATTGATTGCAGAGGTAGAAAAGGCAATTGTCAATAGCAATATTGGCCTTTCCCCGTCGAATGACGGAGAAGTCATCCGGCTCTCGGTGCCGCCTTTAACCGAAGAGCGCCGCCGGGAACTGGTTAAACGTTCCAAGGGCGAAGTGGAAACAGCAAAGGTGAACATCCGGAATATCCGGCAGGATGCCAATAATTCCATCCGGAAACTGTCAAAGGACGGGGTTGCCGAGGATTCTATCAAAATAGGAGAGGAGCGGGTACAAAAAATCACCGACGGCTTTATCGCCCGCATCGATCAGATCTTTGCCGTTAAGGAGAAAGATATCATGGAGGTGTAGGAGCTTAAAGTGTCTTTGCCGTGAATAAAGGTTGAAATGCCTTGTCGCGGAAAAAAAAGTAACACTGAGCGGCACGGAGAGATAACACGGAGGTAGCACAGAGAAAAAGCAGAAGAGCTGCACAAGGGAAAGGGGGGCTTGCTGAAATGCGGTGGCTGCGAACCTTCGTAGCTCGAGGGCCCGAGGCCGGGGCAACGTTCAGGTGCTACAGTTCTTTTGCCTAAACATGCTCCAGGATAAAGTCGGCAGGTATGTTTAATTTATGATAAAGTGCTTTCAGGAAAGGTACATCGGGCTTTTGCTTTCCGGAAAGTATCAGGGACAGTTTTGCATCACTCACCTTCAATGTTTTGGCCAGATCTGTCTGGCGAAGTTTCATTTCATACATTCGCAGTTCTATCATGCCTTCAAGCGAGGTAGGAGACGATATCTTATAGATACTTTTTTCATAGTCTTGCGCCTGTAAAGCCAGATTCCTTAGCCGGTCTGCATCAGAATCAGTCATGTTTGTTTCTCCCTTATTCATCAATGCCAGAATTTCTGACAAAACAGACTGGTATTGCTTTTCTGATAGTCTTTTCATTTTCTTATTTATATTGAATCATGGCGGCATTTATGCTGTCGTACTGCTTATGAGTGCCTACAAAAAGTACATAAACCGTACGTACCCGAAAATGTATCAAAGCCACAAGGCGATAGTGATTACCCTTAATATTAAAAACGTAACGGTCATTCCCCACTGCATCAACTGAGTTGAAAATTGTCCGTAATTCATTGAAATTAGCAAAGTCACCTCTTTCTATGATAGTATACCAGTTATTTAAGGCATCCGTAACATCAGGATATCGTTCTGCGAAGTCACGTATTGTTTTATAACTGATAACAACCATTAATTGCTTTTTATTACAAAGATAAGTAGACTTTTGAGTTATTTTTTTAGATAATCTAAAAAATATTTCACTTTTACAAAATTATGGTTGTCTGGCATCGCTCTCCCTCGCGCAGACCGGGTCTCCGGCCTGCGTAATGGTACGGTTTGTCCGCAGGGTGGGAAAGCGCCAGGCTGGGCAGCGAAAAAGCAGAGAAGTTTCACAAACGAAAAAGGCGGCTTGCAGAAATCCAGTGCGAAGCAAATGCCCGTCGGTTCACCTGCTTTTAGAATACGATTTCGCTTCCCCGTGTGCCCGGAGAATGAATACTGTATGCAGTCTGCTCCCCTTCCGGGGTTTGTCTCTCTTTTTGCTATTCTTGTGCTAGTATCCTGACACCCCTTCGGGGTTAGTACGGATCCCACTGCAATCCGGAATTGGGTAACCAGGCGTTCTTCCGACACCGCCATTCTTACCATTAAGCTGACGGCTGTGGCGTCAGTTTACTTCCGAGCTTGGGCGCTGGTAGTAGGGTCGCTTTAGGGATGTATCTCAGACGGGAATTTATCAGGGAGGAAGGCTGGCCAAGACTTATGTAAAACGGTAGTGTTTATTGGGAAATACAGACAGCTTGACCGGAATGAATACAGCTATTCCCAAAGAAGTTTTACTCACGGCAACGCCTTTACAGAATTCTATCCTGGAGCTGTATGGTCTGGTCGGTTTGTTAGATCCGTATTGCGCGATATCTCAGATAGACACAGGCAGTATTGCTCAGTTTACCAATGAAATAAGGGCCTCCGACAGGGTAAAGCAATTTGTGAAGGACTTTGATGATATAGCCATATTGGAGCACTACAATCTGACACAAAATAATACGCTTACCAATTTGGGCGTACTTTGGCTGGGAACACCACAAATGCGCAGCAGGTTGGTATATCCTGTTACGGTTCAGTATTTGGTATATGACGAGCTGGATAAGAAAGTTCGAAAAGAAGAATGGCTGGACTATACACAGGATCCCAAAGAATTAATCCTGGACATAGAGCAAAAAGCGGTGGAGTTAACCTATTTCGATGAACTCCCCCAGGGATTTTTTAGAAATAAAATACCTCATTATATAAAAGACTTGTAAGGGAATTGCTCATTAACGCCTTTGTTCCTAAGAGCTTTACTATATCCGGCGACATATTTATCCTGACAGGCTGGAAATTACCAATCCGGGAGGGCTGCCTTTAGGTATAACAAAAGATAATATATTGCACACAACCAGCAGAAGAAATCCTCACCTGATAAGAGTTTTTCACGACTTGAAGCTAATGGAGGGTGAAGGCAGCGGTTTTGATTTAATGTATGAAATTGCCGGCAGAGACTCCAAGCCCTACCCCGTCCCGATCTCTGATTTCAATATGACTACCGTTCTTCAATATTCAAAAATACTGGACGAAGAAGCCTTAATGATTATCGATTTTATTGGCAGAAACTATCCGCTTACCCAAAAAGAGCTAATTGCATTGGGAGTAGTGGCAAGGCATAAGAAAATCCTGGCTACGAATCTGACAAAAGTGTTGCAGCTTACAGAAGAAGACAGGTTGAGAACCTATGTCAGTAAACTGCTTGAGAGGCATATCCTTATTACCAGGGGAATCAAGAAAGGGACTGAATACCTGATCAATCCCAAACTGATTTCCAGTTCTAAAATCAATATTAAGCCCACCTTAAAGGTAATAGAACCTCATCGGCTGGAAGCTTTGATAGAAGCTGACCTTGGCAGGTACCACACATGGAGATAATCTGCCAGCTGTAAAGCGATTTTTGAATGAGATGCCGGGTATAGTGCCATGGACTTGCTGACAGCATTTGGAAGCGGGGCATTCACAAGAAGGCTGGATGTGAAGTCATAAGTGGATTCCAGACACGCAAGCAAAAAGCCGCCCTTCCGGGACGGCCTTTTTTGCTTGCGTGAATTCGTTAATAAGTTACCTCCCGAACAACCCGGCCAGGGAATCGAGTACATTGCCTTTCTGACCGGGATTTGCCTGCTGGTTGAAAAAATCACCGGCGAGGTCAGCCAAAGCGCCCAATCCATCGCCGCCTGAAGGCGCTGCCTGCCGGCCGCCGCCCAGAACGTTGTTTAACAAACCGCCGATCATTCCGCCGGCGCCGCTGCTCTGGCCGCCGCCCAACAGTCCGCCGATCAGGTCGCCCACCCCGGCAGACTGGGATTGCTGTTTTTGCTGCCCTAAATACCCCATGACTACCGGCGCCAGAACTGCCAGTACGCTGCCGATCTGTCCGGTAGAAAGTCCTGATTTCTGGGAAAGGTTTTCGGTTACGTAGTTGGTATTATTTCCGAAAATGTGGCCGACAATCTTGTTGCCGTCCGTAGTCGGTCCTCCCGACAACAAACCACCCAGGTTGCCCAACAGGCTTCCGCTGTGCTGGTCAAGCGCGCTGTTAATGCTGGCACCCTGGTTTTTGTTTTTAGCGTTATAGTTCAATGCTGCAATCATCAGCGGCACAGCAGCGGATACAATCCACTTGGCTTTACTTTCTTCGATATTAAGCGTTTTCGCGACAGATGAAGTAACTGTCGAGCCTATTCCGCCGGTTATCAGGTCTGAGATGTTCATTTTTTTAGGTTTTAAAAGAAGATAAGTTTATTAGAATACGGATACATCCTATAAAAGTCACAAAGTAGCGGGTATTTATCATAAAAGGAAGTTTTTTTTTTTAATGGAGAATGGCGAATCAGCTATCGGCCATCAGCTTTCAGCTATCGGCTATTTCCGACTGTTTGATTCCTGATCTCTGACTTCTGATCTCTAACCTCATAGCTCATACCTCAAACCTCTTCATCCAGCAACCCTGCACTATCCACATCGACGTACAACCGGACGTCGGGGTGTTGCCGCAAAATTGTAGAAGGATACTGTTCACTGATCGCATCCTGTACGGTATGCTGTATGGCTGCGGCTTTGTTGGTTCCCGGGACGATGCAAAACGCGTGACGTGCCTGCAGCAGGGCCGGAACGGTCAGAGTCAGGGCGTGCAGAGGTACTTCTTCCAGTGTTTCAAAACAGCCGTCGTGTACCTGCTGTTCGCGGCTCATGAGATCGAGCTCGACCACCTTTACCGTGTGCGGATCCATGAAATCGGCTACATGCGGATCGTTGAAAGCAATGTGACAGTTCTCGCCGATTCCCATACAGATGATGTCGGCCGGGTATTCCTTCAGCAGGTTGCTATAGCGGATAATTTCTTCCTGTATCTCCGGGGCGTTTCCTTTCAGCCGGTAAAAGCTCCCTATGGGAACGGCATTGAAAAGGCGTTCTTCTAAAAATACGCCGAAATTCTGAGGAGCGTCGTCGTCCAAACCAATGTATTCGTCCATGTGAAACGCATTGATCCGATCCCAGGCAATGCCGGGTTGTTGTTTCAAGGCCTCCAGAAATTCATTCTGAGAGGGTGCCGAGGCGAAAATAATACTGACAAGTGGTTGTTGTTGCTGTAAATCCCTAATCTTGTCGGCAACCTGCTGAGCGGCCGCCTGCCCCAATTGCGGGCGGTTCTCAAAGACAAGTACCTCAAGTTGATCTACAGTAAAGGAATGGACTGGTGTTGCGGATAAGTTCATTGGTATTTTTTATGATTTACGATTTACGAATTACGATTGGCGATTTCAGATAGCTGATCTCTGATTTCCGATAGCTGATTTCCGATCACCGACAGCTGACATCCGATCACCGATAGCTGACATCCGATCTCCGATAGCTGATTTCTGATTTCAGATAGCTGATCTCTGATTTCCGATAGCTGACATCCGATCTCCGACAGCTGATTTCCGATAGCTGATCTCCGATAGCCGATAGCTGCCCTTCCCTAGTGCTGATAAACGATATTCCCGTTCACAATGGTCGTTTGAATGGTAATCTGGTTGTCAAAAATGACAATATCGGCATCCTTCCCTATTGCCAGGGAGCCTTTGCGGTGATCGACGTTCATGATCCGGGCGGGGGTATGACTGGCCATCCTGATCGCTTCGGGCAATGAAACACGCCCGAGGGTGATCATATTACGGACCAGCCGGTCGAAGGTGGCCACACTGCCGGCAAAGGACGTACGGTCGGGAAGTTTGGCTACTCCATCCTCCACAATGACTTTCAACCCGTCTTTCAGCGAACCCAGGATACTCTCGCCTTCCGGCATGCCGGCGGCACGCATGGCATCGGTAATCAGCGCCGTGCGGTCGGCTCCTTTGATTTTATAAATCAGCTGCAGCAAAGGGGCCGGGAGATGGATACCGTCTCCTATAATCTCCACATCCATATCGAGCAGGAAGGCACTTTCGATGGTGCCGGCATAGCGGAACGCATTTTTTCGAGTAACTCCCGACATGGCGGAATACAGGTGCGTGGCCAGCGTATACCCGTTGTCGTAGGCCTCTAGGACGTCGTCGTACAGCGCGTCCGTATGAGCCACTGCCGCCAGTATTCCCTGTTGCCGGAGCCTTCTCCCAAAGGCAATCGCGCCGGGAAGTTCCGGTGCGGCGCTCCACCGGACGATCGCATCCGAATAGGCCAGGATTTCTTCGTATTCTGCCGGATCCGGGTTCCGGATATAACGGGGATCTTGTGCCCCCCGCTGGCTCAATGCAAAATAGGGGCCTTCCAGGTGCATTCCCAGGAAGGAGGCGCCTTTGGTATTGGCGGCAACCGCCTTTTTGTAGGTACCCAGCGTTAACAGAAGGTCTTCCTTTTCTGCGGTCAGGGTAGTGGGGACCATCGCTGTGGTCCCGTAACGGGCGTGGGTTTCGGCAATGGTTAAAAATGCGTCGACGGTCCCGTCCATGAAATCGGCGCCGCCGCCGCCATGGAGATGGATATCTATAAATCCGGGTGCGATGTATTGTCCCCGGGCGTCGATGGTTTCCGCATCCGGAACGGTTGCATCTCCCGAATAAATTCCCGTTATTTTCCCGTCTTCTACCGTAAGGGTTCCGTTGGGGAGCTCGCGGAAAGGCGTTACAATCGTGCCGTTGGTGATGTTGAGTTTCATACTGCCCATTTTCTTAATTGATGTCCTCTGATGGCGTAAAATACCAGGTAAAGATAGCAGGGGATCAGTACCCAGTAGGCGACACGGGTATCATACAGGTCTGCGTAATGTCCGTAAAACAGCGGCATGATCGCGTTTCCGCACAATCCCATGATCAGGATGGAAGAGCCGAGTTTGGTAAACCGTCCGAGCCCGTCCAGCGCCAGCGGCCAGATACCGGCCCATACCAGCGAATTGGCCAGTCCCAGCAATACAATGAACCAGATCGAAATGTCGGCAGTATGCCCCAGGAAAGTGGTTTCGCCGCTGGCATTGATGATCCCCAGTGTTAATAAGGTGCCCAGCAGTGTGCAGAACCGGAGCGCAGTGACCTGGCTGATCACTTTCGGGATGAGCACAATCCCGATAAGGTAGCCGCAAATGGTACAGAATAAGGTGTAAGAGGGAAAAACCTTGGCCTCATTCAGGCTGATACCCATTGAATTGGCATACCCGATAATGGTGTCGATCGCGATCACCTGGGTGCCGACATGCAGAAAGATGGCAACGGCGCCGAGAATCAGATGGGGAAACTGGAAAATACTGGTTTTCCCCAGGTTGGCAGTGGCTACCTGTTCGTTCTCGTGTTCGGTATCAATCTCGGGAAGCGGTGAGCGGTAGACCAAGTAACCCAACGTGAACAGGAAAAATCCGAGTGCCGTATACGGGGTGATCACCCGGCGGATCAGCTCGTCCAGCGCGGCCCCCCGGTCCTGGTCGGTCATGTGCTGGAGCTGTGCAAATAAATCCGTGTCGGTGGGGCGCAGAATGACGGCTGCAAACACCAGGGGCGACAAGATTCCTGCGGCTTTATTGCAGATTCCCATGATGCTGATCCGCTGAGCCGCCCGTTCTTTGGGGCCCAGAATGGTAATATAGGGGTTGGCGGCGGTTTGAAGAATCGCCAGTCCGATCCCGATGGTAAAGAGTCCGATCAGAAAAATTTCATAGGTCCGGGTCATAGCGGCCGGAACAAAAATGAAAGCGCCTATAGCCATCGACCAGAAGCCCAGCATCATCCCCTTCTTAAAGCCGTATTTTTTCAGCAGAAAGGAAGAGGGCACGGACATCACAAAATAGGCAATGTAAAAAGCGAATGCAACCAGGTAAGACTGAAAGCTGGTGAGCTCACACGCGATTTTAAAATAGGGGATCAGAATAGCATTGACCCAGGAAATAAACCCGAACATGAAAAACATGACTCCAATCAGGAAAATGGACAGGATGGTCTGGCTTCGGGTCAGGCTTTCAACGGCAACAAGTTCAGCACGATTTTTCATATCAGACAGGACATATGGAATGAGGGTTAAACAGTGGGTTCCCACCCTTTCTGGTAGTCACGCTGCCAGAGTTTTTTAGCCGCTTTATTGTTGAGGATATGGCCGTTGGACGGATCCAGGTGCAGGGTGCTTTCCGTTCGGAGCGCGATGTTGCCTAACTGACACAACAGCGTGCTCTGGTGGCCTCCCACGATGTCGGATGCAAGGGGAGTGCCGTTTTTAATGGCATCGAAGAAGTTCTGAAAATGAATAGCGTCCAGGGCCTGCGACGGGTTCATATTATTCCGCGGGTCGATGGCGAGATCATTCTTTACATCTTTCACCAGTTTGTTGTCCAGATCGTACACTTTATACGAGTTGCCGCCGTCGATCAGCAGCGAACCCTTGTCCCCGAAGAACATGGCTCCCACGCTGCTGCCTTCAATGTTGCGGCCGTTACAGCTCCGCCCTTCCCAGGTCATGGCGCATTTGTCGCCGAATTCGAGATTGATGACCTGGGTGTCCGGCGTTTCCCAATCGTCCTGAAAGTGGTAACGTCCGCCGTTGGAAGAGACTCTGGTCGGGTAATCCACCTGCAGTCCCCAGCGCATCAGGTCCAGCATGTGCGTGCCGTTGTTGAGTGATTCGGCAGTTCCCCAGTGCCAGAACCAGTGCCAGTTATAATGGATCAGGTTGTCTTTGAACGGGCGGCGCGGTGCGGGGCCCTGCCAGAGATCAAAGTCGAGCCAGGCGGGAACACCGGTCACCTGACCGGTTCCGATTGATTTCCGGTTGTTGGTGTACCAACCTTTGGCAAAATAAGCTTTCCCGATTGTACCGTTATGGATTTCCTGGATGGCTTTGACCACATTGGGCCAGGAACGGCGCTGATTCCCCATTTGAATTACATTCTTGTATTTTTTCTGAGCGGCAATCAGCAGCTCTCCTTCCCGTGGATTATGGCTGCAGGGTTTTTCCAGGTAAACGTGTTTTCCGGCTTTGGAGGCCAAAATGGCGGCGGGAGCGTGCCAGTGATCGGGCGCCGCCACAATCAGTGCGTCCATGTCTTTGTTTTCCAGCGATTTTCTGAAATCCGGCTGATTTTCCGGCTTGCTTTGCTGAATTTTTTCGACCTCGGCTATACATTTTTCAGAAGCACGGGAATCGACATCGGAAATAGCGATTACCTGGCAGTTGGGTTGTCTGGCAAAATTGCCGGCCAGGGCAAGGCCGCGGCTGTTGACCCCCATCACTCCCACCCGGATTTTTTCATTGGCGCCGGAGATGCGGTTATAGCTTTGTGCACTGAAGCCGGGTAAAATCCCCCCTATAGAGAAAAGGGCGGTTCCCGCCACTGATTTTTTAAGGAAATCGCGGCGGCTGTTATCGGATTGCGAATGCTTTTTCATTTGTATACGGTTTGATGAGTTTAGTAGTTATGAGTTATGAGTTGTTTGGGTGACCTTTGGTTTTTTGTCCCTGTAGTAGAAATGCTTTTACAAAGGCGTCGTCAATCAGGTGCGGGTAATCCCGGATAACGCGCTCGATTGCTTCTGATTGTCCGGGAGATAGGGTTTCGCCGGGATCCAGGCACCAGATGCCGTCCAGCAGCCCTTGCAGGTAGAGTACCTGATGTACGCCGGCAATACAGCCCTGAAAGGCATGCGAAGCATCAAAAATGGCCGCGTTCATATCGGTGACTTCGGTATTCCGGGTCAGCCACTCGCCGGCATCCGGATAGCCCTGGCGCACATGGTCCTTAAGCTGTCCGAACAAGGCAACCGCCTGGTGTGTCCAGACTGCCCAATGCCCTAAGAGCCCTCCCACAAAGCGTTTTTCGACCGGCTTCCCGTTCACCTGGAACCGGTAGCGCGTGAGCAGGTCATTGACAATGTTATCGTCGTTTCCGGTATACAAAGCGACTTCTTCGGCACGGCCGGCATTGCAGACGGCCCTGACCACGTCGAGGGTCTGATAGCGGTTGAAGGCGGCTACCTTAATCGCCATCACATCCGGAATTTCAGCCAGGGATTTCCAGAAGTCGTAGCTGAATGCTCTTCCCCCGATGGCAGTCTGTAAGTAAAATCCCATTACCGGAATTTCGGCAGCGATGCGGCGGATGTGGGCCAGCACCTGTTCTTCTGTCCAGTCGCCCAGCGCAGCCATACTGACCAATCCCAAATCATAACCATACCGGAGCGCAAGCTCGGTTTCGGCAAGTGCCTGCTGTGTTTTTCCGGTGATTCCCGCAATTTTGAGGAAGGGCCGGCCGGCGGCACAGGCGTCGACCTCTTCTGCTGCCAGGCGAAGCACCGGTTCCAGCAGGTTATGTTGCGGATCGCGGATTTCAAACTGGGTAGTATGAACGGCAACTGCCACCCCGCCCGCCCCCGCTTCAAGGTAGTAGCGGGTAAGCCGGCGCTGCCTGTCTTCGTCCAGTTTCCGGTCCGCTGTCAGCGCCAGCGGATGCGCCGGAATCACCGTGCCGGAATAAAGTAACTCTTTTTTGGGAGATGCTAATGGTTTCATGTATGATTAGGTGATAGGTAATAGGTGTTAGGTAATAGGTGATAGGTGTTAGGTAATAGGTGTTAGGTGATAGGAAATAGGTGTTAGGTATTAGCTGGTAGGTGATTAGGCGTCCGTGGTCTGTGTCCGTGGTCTGTGTCCCACAGACCACTTTAGATTTAGTACGGACCGGTCTGACGGCCCATGTGGCGAAACAAACTATGGCGATACAGCTCATGGCCGGTTATAGGTTTTCATAACTCCTAACTCCTAACTCATAACTCATAACTCATAACTCCTAACTCTCAATACTTCCCCTCACGTTCCTGGAAATGAGTCGGTTTGCCGGATGTTTTTCCACCTTCCTGTACCCACATCGCCGTAATATGGATCATTTCCTTTAGTGTTACCCGGGGATAGCCAAACAGCCGGAAAGCTTCTGCTGCATTGCTCAGCAAGGCAGTCGGCTGCTGTGTCCCGGTAAATTGAGGCGACTTGCTGAAAAGCGCGCCGAATTCTTCAGCAAGCCATTTGACTGCTATGGTTTCCGGTCCGGTTACATTGAGCAGCTTGGCAGGGGCCTCACAAGCCAGCAGCGAGCGGATGGCCATTTCATTGGCATCGGTTTGCCAGATTACGTTGACACAACCGGTGTTGAGATCAATCGGCCGGCCGGTATATACAGATTGTGCAATTTCCAACAGGATACCATAATGAAAGTCTATCGCATAATTCAGCCGGTAGATCAGCAGGGGTGTTTGATACAGGGAGGAGAAGTATTGAAAAACCCGCTCTCTTCCCAGGCAGGATTGGCCGTATTCACCGATCGGCCCGGGACTTTCCCGTTCAGAGGCTCCGCCGGAACCAATCTCCATGTAGGGGTAAACATTACCGGTAGAGTAGACAACGATCTTTGAATGCCTGTATTTTTTAGCGACCTGACCCGGAAGATACGTGTTCATTGCCCAGGTATAGGATTCGTTTGCCTGCGTGCCAAATTTGGTGCCGGCCAGGTAAAGGACGTTAGCGGCGTCGGGAAGCGCCTGCAATTCGGCGTCGTCCAGCAAGTCAGCCGCAATCGTGGCAATGCCATCGGCTTCCAGTGATTGCTGGAGACCGGCTTCGCCGAAACGCGACACACCGATGACCGGGTTGGTTTTGCCGGCCCGGCGAAGCGCTTCTTTTGCTAAACGGGCAATGCTGGGACCAATTTTCCCCCCGGCACCTAAAATGAGAATAGCACCCTCCAGCCGGCTGATATCCGCGATCAGCCCATCGGATGGGGCGAGGTATTTTTCTTGTAATACTTGTAGGTGATGCATAACGGCTATTTCAGGAATAATTCATTAATATTAACGATGGCAAGCAGAAAGATGATTAGCAATCCCAGGGCGCCCGCAATACGGGTAAACAGCCCGTTTTTCTGTACACCCATGACGGATTCATCGCTGGCTACCAGGTACATGGCGAGCCCGATAAAAGGCACCACGAAGATGGTCACACTTTGTGCGAACACTATCAGTTCAAGCGGCAGCTTGCCAAAAACGATGGCGATGGCTGCCCCGGCCAGCATGACCAGTGCGATGAGACTCCGGGTAACGGCGGAACTGAACTGGCTGCCAAAGCCGAGTGCATCGCTCAGCAGGGTTCCCCCAACCGAGGCGTTCCCGATCTGAGAAGAGAACGCCGCTCCGAATAGTCCGATTAGAAACAGGGTAGCTGCATGGTGGCCAAAAATAGGCTCCAGCGCTTTGGCCATATCCGATCCCGAGTTGACGGATAGCTGTTGGGGATGTAAGACAGCCGCTGCACAGATAATAACAATTGCACTCATAAGACCCAGCAGCAGAATACCGGTATGGCTATCGGTTTTTTCGTTTTTCAACGCCGGGTTAAGCCGTATGCGCTCCTGGACCAGATACGATTGGTACAGGGCCCCTACAATTGAAAAGCAGGAGGCTATAAAGGCAATCACCAGTCCGAGGGAACCTTCCGGCAGGCTGGGAAGAACAAAACCTTTTACAACACTCTCCGCATCGGGGCGGGACAGGAAAAAGGTTGTCACAAACGAAAACAGCATCAGGATGATCAGCAGGATCATGGTTTTTTCCAGTACGCTATAAAACTTGCGGAAGAACAGCAAGCTAACAGCAAATGCCGTACAGGCAATTATCCAGGGGGTAGTGGTGGTACCGAATAATTCGGCAAGGGCGATACCCACCCCTATGGAGTTTCCTGCCTGAAAAGAGGTGGCCACCAGAAAAACGCCGATTCCGATCGCAACGGCCGCCGGTTTCCCCCAGCGTTGTTCGATGGTGCGCAGCAGTGATTGGGAAGTAGCGGCGCCGATACGGGTTGCCATGGCGGTAAATACCGCCATGAAAAAAATGGCCACTACGACGATCCACAAGAGACTGTATCCGTAGGATGCCCCGAGCTTGGAGGTGATGGTAAGTTTACTTGGCCCGAAGACCAGGGCGGCAGTGATCAGCCCGGGACCTAATGACTTCATCCATCTGACCAATGCATTAACTGTCATAAACGAGCCGGGTTGATGTGGATGATTGTTTAACGGAGCGCAACAGCCTGCTGCGCCGGGGGAAATCGGGTAACGGCGTTGAAACTAAACAGGTCGGTAGGGTAAGGATCATGGTATAATCGGATTAAGTTTTCAGGAATGCGTCCGGAACGGAATCAGGGGATCCGGCGTCGGACTGGCGGATTGGGATTGGTAAATACTGGAGACGGACCATATAAAACTTGTTAAGGAGTTGGAAAACCGGCTTGCCTGCCTGTTCGGATGACTTCCTGTAAAATGGAGGACTCGATAGACGCGTCCCAGGTCGCCGGTAAGCCATAGACCATTTGGGAAGTTTCTCCTTCATAGCCTCCTTCCCGCAGCACTTTAAGGGAGGGGATATAGCCCATAACATCGTTGGCGTAAGCCAGAACGAATGTGTTATACCCGAACAGCTCCTTTATTTTCAAGGCATATTCCACCGTCACTTCGCCCCCCAGACTGACGAGGGGTTGTTCTCCGATATGCCAGGCCTGGATGGGATAGGGGTAGGAGGCCATCAGCGGCTCCTTCTGGCGGACTTTATGCAGCATCCGGACGGCCCAACGCTGGGAATAATCCGTGCTGTTCGCCGCGAGCCGGGCCAGTTCGGGTTCCGTTGGTAATCTGGAAAACCGAAGGTCTATTTCGGAATAGGCCGTTTGAAGGGTAGGCGACAATGGTTTCATATCTTCCGCCAGCACCCGTTCGACTGCTGCTGCAAGCTCCTTTCCGTATTGCTGTGCCAGGGGGACAGACCTTCTCGGAAGGGGGTTCTGATCGCCGGCCGCTCCGAGGAAAAACAGCGCATTGGCGTTAGGAAAGTTTTTTTCAAGCTCCAGTTGCGCAAAGCCCGGATAATCACCCGACCACTGGTACCCATCCAGTACGGTGGGGTGGCAGGCATATCCGAAAATGATGGCGATGATCTCGTGTTCGGAATTAACTACTTTAATGACCGGAACGGCATAGTCGCTCGGGCCCTTTAGTTCTGAGCTTATCAGGATGGTGCCGGCATTATTATTCCGCCGGTTGACCTGGAAACGGGCAATGCCGTTTTGAGAGAATAATGTTACAGGTTGCAGTGACTGCATGGCTGCATCGGCTACCTGCAGGATACGGGCTTCAAATTGTGCTGTATACTGCTTTACTTTCAAGGTTTCGGCAGTATCCATGGGGTAGATATCAATCAGGGCATTCTCCAGTACAGGTCCTGAATGGGTATGAGAACCGCTCAGGATAATCTGGGAATTGTCGAGATGATGACGTTCTGACAATGTCTGTCGGATCCGATCGGAAACAGCTTTCGTGTAGCCGAGGATGTCTGTGGTGATCAGCAGCGACTTTTTTCCGGAAGCATCCTGCAAGACCAGTGCTTTGGCCCATAAATCGTGGATACTGCCGTCCGAAGGTTTGGTGCGGGCGGCATAGCCGGCCATCCACAGGTTGCTTTCCGGGGTGATCTTCACCCGTGCCGTTCCGGCGGACCAGGTGCCTTGTGCCGCAACGGTATGCAGGCCGGTCAGCAAGCAGAGCCAGAGAATCCATTTTTTCATTTGCGGAAAATAGGTTTTAGGTGATAGGTTTTAGGTATTAGGTGATAGGTTGTTTTGCTTGAGTTGCAGTTGCTTGATTGTTAGTTATTTACATGGTTTTTAAACTGGCAATTTTTGCCGATTTCCGACAGCCGATAGCTGATTTCCGATAGTCGATAGCTGACCCCGACCGCCGTACTACCTCACCGCTTTGAGCCGGTCGGCATTCCGGTGAATCTTATGGATAGCGGCGGCGATAAACTCCATATCGGTCCGGGTAGCCAGGAGCATGTTCTGCGTAAACCACACCGCTTCCCGGCAAAGCTGATCGTTTTCAGGACAGGCATTCTGTTCATGATACCGCTTATTATCCGGCTTGCCATAGATACGACGGTAGTTTTCAGATAGGAAAGTCTGTTCCAGGAAGGGCTGCGTAGTAAGGGGGGTATACCCTCCCGAGCAGGGGACACCTTCGGCCTGCAGGGCTTTTAGGAAATCTTGTCGCGAAAGCCCTCTGAAGGCTTCCTGCTTGTACCGGAACGCAAACAAATGGTAGGCCGAACGGGTAGTATCGGCATAGGCCTGTTGCGGGACAATTCCCGGAAGAGGCTTAAGCAATTCTTTCAGATAGGCTGCATTTTCATTACGCAATGTCGTTTCGGCCTCCAGCCGGGGCAGCATCGCCAGTCCGATGGCAGCCTGGTATTCTGAAAACCGCAATTTGGTTCCCTGCACCAGGCTGCCCGCCCCTACAGCGCCGATCATCGTTCCGTAGGCAGTACCATAATTCGTATAGGAAAAACATTTATCCATAAAGGCATTGTCGTTACTGACAATGGCTCCTCCTTCTCCTATGGGCAGATTTTTAGAGTTCTGAAAACTGAAACACCCGGCATGTCCGAGGGACCCCACCCGCTGGTGATTGATTTCAGCAAAATGTGCCTGGCAGGCGTCTTCAATGACGACCAGGTTGTGTTTTTTGGCAATCGCATTAATACGCGTCATATCTGCCGGTAATCCAAGGATATGTACCGGAAGGATGGCTTTTGTACGCGAAGTGATTTTAGCCTCAATTTTGGCCGGATCCATTTGATAAGTAAGCGGGTCAATATCCACAAACACGGGGACGGCGTTATTGCTGAGTACCGCGGTCACCGTAGCAATAAAGGTATAGGGCGGGACGAGCACTTCATCCCCGGCCTGAACCTCAAACTGATTGAGCGCTGTTACCAGGGCATTGGTGCCATTCACTACTGTGAGGCACCGTTGGGTCCCGATAGCTGCAGCCCATGCCGCTTCAAATTCACTGACGGTCGCCGCCCGTGACCAGACACCGCTGCGCATGACTTTCAGCAACAGCGCTTCATCCGTCTCGGGATGCCAGCGAGGCCATTGGGGCCAGCGGCTTTCGGACCAGGCCGGAGACCCGCCCAGCAAGGCCGGCAGGCCGGCCGCTTCAGCAGCGGCAAAGGAAGGAGCCAGTGTAAGCCCCAGGCCGCTGACCGCATTTTTTATCAGGAAATTTCTACGCGATTGCCGATCCGGTTGCATATTGAAAGGAGTTTTTTCGGTACCACAGATTATTCAGATTGACACAATTAACTAACCATTGTCATAACTTTTTCAACATTTCAATCCACCGCCACCACCGATCTCCGATAGCTTGATTGTCTGATAGCCGATAGCTAATTTCCCACCTAACACCTAATACCTAACACCTAACACCTATCATCTACCACCCAAAACCTCCTCCAGGCGTACCGGTTTTCCCCCGCGCCGTTTGCTTTCTTCCGCCGCCTCCATGAAGGCAAAAATCTCAATCGTCTCTTCCGGAGTTACCGGAACCTTCCCGGTTTCGAAATAATCGATAATTGCTGCCAGAAGCGGCTCATACCCTCCGTACGGACCCAAGGTCCGGTTCCCGTCCGTTGTATAAACCGTTCCTCCGTAGTTATGTTTACCCGTCCGGGTACCCCTGAAAGTGCCTACCCGGCCATCCGTCCAGGTACCTACCACAATGTCCGTTCCCTCCGTATGGGTCCGGATTACTTCTCTGCATCCGGTTCCCATCACGGTGTAAAGAGTTTCCACCCCGTGGATCCCGTACCAGAAGAGGTCGGGATGTGTCTTTTCCAGGGAAGCCGGGCTATAAGTGTCCGCTCCTACAACTTTGGTTTTATCCAGGTCGTCGAGCCCTTTGATATAGCGAAGGGAAGAAGCGGAGAAAAGCGGAATACCGTACCGGGCGGAAGCCTCAAAAATGGCGATCGTATCGGCCAGGGAGGCAGCGATGGGTTTGTCTATAAACACCCGCTTTTTGGCTTTCAGGACCGGGAGCACCTGTTCCAGATGCAGACGGCCGTCATTGGTTTCGAGCAGGATGACGTCCGTTTGCTGCAGGAGCGCCTCAATAGAGTCGACAATAGCTACCTTCAGCTTTTTTACTTCTTCGATGTAACCGGGAATACGCGTGGCGCTGCTCTCGATATCCCGGCTGCCGTAAGGATAAGCCGCTACGACCTGGTATCCTTTGTAAACAGGAGCAGGATTATCGCTGTTCAGCATTTTGGTGAAAGCAATGCTGTGAGAAGTATCGAGGCCGATGATGCCGACGCGTTTGCCGCCGGCTCCGGCAGATGAAAAACCAAAAGACGGCTGAAGGAGGCTGAAGCCAACACCGCCGGCCAGGGAGGAAGCCAGGAACTTCCTGCGGTTAAGAGTACTGGTAATATGGTTCACACGCAATACGTTTAGGATGTATAAAAAGCATGGACTCCCGGAATCGGGTACGTACCCGTAAAGTTACAATTATTTTATTACCATCCAATAACGATAAAAGGAAATTTAGGGCCGGGCGGTTACAGGGATATTGAAGTTAGTTCTTGTAATATTCCTGGTTTTCTTTGGTGATGATATCGATCGGCATGTAGTAGGCCGGGGGAACCTTTTGACCGAGTACCAGGTGCTGGTAAAGAGACATGACAGCGCGGTAACCCTGATCTTCCGGCTGGTGACAGATTAAAAAGTCGACCACACCCGACTGGAGGTATTTGATATTGTCGGCGATATAATCGTAGCCGATCAGCGGAATGCTGTTCCGCTGGCTATTATGCAGAAACGAAGCGACGGTAGCTACCTGGGAGTTCGTGACAAAGACAGCTTCAATGTCTTTCTGAAGAATGAAAATATAGGTCAAATGCCTGGCGACCGATTCGTAATCGGTTTCATGAATATCGATTCTCGTAATTTCATTGTCCAGTTGATTGTCTTTAAAATAGGCCCGGAACCCGTTTTCAATCTGGAGATAATTAAAGCTGCCGGCTTCCAGGGCGATGTTGACCATCAGGATCTTGTTCCTGCCTTTCAGCCTGTAGGTGAGTAGCTTGGCGCCGAGGTAGCCGCTCTGATAGTAGGGCGGGCCTATATAACTGAGGCTGTTTTCACCCGGGATATCCGAATCGATAAAAACGTAAGGGATGTTTTTGCGGTCACATTCCTTTGTGAACTTTTTGCTTTCTTCTATAAAGGAAGGAGCGAGAATGATCCCGTCGTATGAAGCTGCGAGGAGGTTTTGATAGTGTTGAAAAAAGGAATCGCGGTCCCGCAGGTTAAAAAGAAAAATATCCACGTATATCCCAAGCTGCCGGATTTCACTTTCTGCTCTCCTGATCCCGTTGAGCGGAGCCGACCAGAAATCGGTTTCTTCCGTCACCGCCGGGACCAGCGCAGCAATACGGTTGACTTTTCCGGAGGCGAGCCTGCTGGCCAGGAGATTAGGCTGATAATCGAGCTCCTCTATGATTTTGATGATTTTTTCCTTGGTTTTGGCGGAAACGCCCTCCCGGTTGTGAATAACCCTGTCGACAGTGGCGATCGACACGTTGGCTCTTTTGGCAATCTCTTTCACTCCTGAAAGGTTTTTTGGCCTCTGCGGACTGTTGGTTTTGTTTTTCACGTGCGGTCCTGTTTAAACTGGAATGTGGTACGAATGGAATTAACGAGGTACATTGCAGGTGCAAATATATCATTCTCAAAGACTCCGGGTAAGCAGGAAAAGGATTATTGCCGAAATATATACGATCTGACCGGAGTCCGGGACGTACGCAGCGGGAAGGGGATGGGTGACGGAAGAAATGCCCTATCCCGCGACGGTATGGTCACGGGATAGGGCAGGCCACTACAGAATTTCTTCGGAAGTACCGGGAGCGATTACCCGTTCGTCCAGGCTTTTACGATTGTAGGCGAATTTGGCAATCAGGGCGAATAGCACAGGCACGATAAAAATAGCCAGCAGCGTTGCCGCGAGCATGCCGCCCAGAACGGTCCAGCCGATGGTGTTCCGCGCTACAGCCCCCGCACCCTGTGATAAAGCGAGCGGCAATACCCCCAGGATGAATGCCAGCGAAGTCATAATGATAGGGCGCAGCCGAAGGATAACGGCTTCGAGGGTGGCTTCTCTGATGGATTCTCCATTATCGACACGCTCTTTGGCAAATTCCACAATAAGGATGGCGTTTTTGGCCGCCAGCCCGATAAGCGTCAGCAAACCAATCTGTGCATAAATATTGTTGCTCAGATGCGGGAGACAGATCAGTGTAAGGATCGCGCCGAAGGCCCCGATCGGAACTGCCAGCAGGACCGAAAACGGAACCGACCAGCTTTCATACAAGGCTGCCAGAAAAAGAAATACAAATAAAATGGACAGGCCGAAGATATAGGTAGCGGTATTTCCGGAATTGATTTCTTCCAGGCTCATTCCGGAAAATTCATAACCGTATCCTGCCGGCAATACCTGCGCAGCCACTTCCCGGAGGGCCTGAATAGCATCGCCGCTGCTGTATCCTTTCGCGGAATTGCCATTGATTTCAGTGGACCGGTACATGTTATAATGCGAGATCAAGGGAGCACTCTCCACTACTTTGTGCGAAATAACCGTACTGATAGGAACCATCTCGCCGTTCTGATTCCTGACAAAATAGCTGCCAAGCTCTTTGATGTCACTTCGGTAATTTGTATCTGCCTGTGCCACAACCCGGAAATTGCGGCCATATAGTGTGAAATCGTTGATATAGCGACTTCCGAGGTAGGTTTGTAAGGTGCTGTATACGTCTGAAATGGATAATCCGAGCTGCTTGGCTTTTTCGCGGTCTACCGTAAGTTCATACCCGGGCGTCTTGGCCGTAAAGAAGGTGAATGCACCCTCAATTTCAGGTCGTTTGTTGGCGGCAGCCAGGAACTCCTGCGAGACATCTTCAAATGACTGGATGTCATCCGTACTTTCCTGCTGTTCGAGAATAAAACTGAATCCTCCCGTCCGGCCCAGACCGTTAATTGCAGGCGGCTCGATCACCACAACGCTGGCCTCTTTCAAGCCGCTGAACTGTTTGCGCAAGGACGCCGCAATATTGAATTGGGAGAGCGAGTCAGCCTTCCGGGTATCCCAGTGGTCCAGCAGGGTGAAAATGGTCCCGCTGTTGGATTTGGAGGCAAATGTCACTCCATTTAACCCTCCAAGACCGGAGTGGTGGGCAATTCCCGGGGTATTGCTCATGATCTGCATCATGGTATCCAGGGTAGCCAGCCCCCTTTGAGTGGAAGCAGCCTGCGGCAATTCAAAGGTAACAATTAACCTTCCGCTGTCTTCTATCGGGATAAAACCTGTGGGTTTGCTCTTAAACAGCAAGCCGGTGCCGATGTAAATGCAGATCAGGACGATGACTGTCAGGGGAGTATAACGGATGCACTGCTGGACACCTGCTGAATAGCGCTCGGTAACACGTCTGAACCATTCATTAAACCGGTAAAAAAAGTGGTTTATTCCTTTGGACTCTTTGTCAAGTCGCATGGGTTTGAGCATCAATGCACAAAGTGCCGGCGTAAGGGTGAGGGCTACGAGGGCCGACAAGAGCACCGAAAAAGCAATGGTAATGGCAAATTGCTGGTAGAGACGCCCGACAATTCCGGGAATAAAGCCTACGGGAATAAAGACGGCGGCAAGGATCAGGGCGATAGCGATTACAGGACCGGAGATGTCCTTCATGGCCCGGAAAGTAGCCTCTTTGGCGGACAGCCCCTTTTCGTCGATATAATGTTGTACTGCTTCTACCACCACAATGGCGTCGTCTACTACAATCCCGATCGATAATACCAGGCCGAACAAGGTGAGGGTATTGATCGTAAAGCCCATTGGGATAAAAAAGATAAAGGTGCCGATAATGGAAACCGGAATTGCCAGTACCGGGATGAGGGTGGCCCTCCAGCTTTGCAAGAACAGGAACACAACGATGGTTACCAGCAAAAGAGCCTCCAGGAGTGTTTTGACAACCTCATTAATGGAAACTTTTACGATAGAGACCGACTCGAAGGGAACAATATAGTCGACGTCGTTCGGGAAGGACTTGGCCACTTTGTCCATCGCATTATAAATACCCTCTGCGGTTTCAAGGCTGTTGCTTCCCGGTGCTTCGTAAATCAGCAGGTAAGCAGCCGGATTGCCGTCGGTAAAGGAGTTGTTGGCATAACTGAATTTTCCCAATTCTACCCGGGCAACGTCTTTCAGATAGACAATTGCGCCGCTGGCTGACTGGGCCCGGACGATGACGTTGCCGAATTCCTCTGCCGTGGTAAGGCGGCTGTTGGTGAAAACGGTATATTCAAAGGCTTCGGCCGAATGCTGGGGAGGAGCGCCGATGGCGCCTATCGCTACCTGCAGGTTCTGCTCTTGAAGGGCTGCCGTGACTTCTGAAGACGTCAGGCCCAGCTGCGCCATTTTATCGGGTTTTAACCAAACCCGCATGCTGAAATCATCGGCACGACTGAAAACATCCCCAACGCCTTTTACACGCAATAATTCGTTTTTAACGTAAATATTGGCGTAGTTATTCAAAAAGGAGACTCCGCGTGTGCGGTTCGGGGAATAGATCGCTACCAGCAGCAGCAGGGTGGGATTACGTTTCCGGACGGTCAGGCCTAGCCTGGTAACTTCTGACGGCAGCTGAGGGGCGGCGACACTTACCCGGTTTTGAACGTCAAGCGCAGCAATATCAACGTCCGTTCCTACTTCGAAAACAGCGTTAATAGTAGTACGGCCGTCGCTGGTACTGTTGCTTGACATGTAGGTCATACCCGGGGTCCCGTTGATCTGGGTCTCAATGGGGGTGGTCACGGTTTGTTCTACGGTCGAGGCATCCGCCCCGGTGTAGGCGCCCGAAACAGTCACCGTAGGAGGGGTAATATTAGGGTATTGACTGACGGGCAGGTTGATGATGGCCAATATTCCGACCAACAGGATCACGACCGAAATAACGATGGCCATAATAGGCCGGTTGATAAATCTATTTGCGAACATGTTTCGTTAAGCTGGGCTGCTCTCTACACAAAAGCAGCCATGGAATAGGTAGAAGCGATAAGGTCTGAAGTATTCACCCGGCACCTGCCGGCTGATAGCCGACATTTCAATGTCACCTGCGGACCTCATTGCCTGGCCGGCATTGTGCCTGCTGATTTTTCAATTTTCGAACCGTTTTTTAATTTTTGGATGCCTTCGGTGACAATTTCATCGTCAGCCTCCAATCCGCTGTGGACGATAATCCGGTCGTTCATCTTGGTTCCCAGCGCGACTAGTTGCTGAACGACGCTGTCGCCCTGCACTTTGTAAACAAAAAATTCGCCCATTTGCTCAACGACCGCCTTGTAAGGGATCAGTAATACCGGACCGGAAGTGTTTTTTCTGACGTTTAAATTCACTGTCATACCCGCCCTGAGGACGCCGTCCGGGTTAGGGAAATTCAAGCGCGCCCGGATGGTTCCGGTCTGGGGATTGACGGCGCGGTCCAGCAATTCGACCCGGCCGGGCCGCTGATAAGCGGAACCATCGGGCAGGGCCAGGGTAAACAGGGAGTCTGCAGGTGCGCGCATCAGCTGTGAAAACAAAGGAATCTCTTTCTGGTCGAGCTGGACGTCCACTGCCGTAGGATCGTCGGTCGAGACACTGTTCAGCAGGGTTTGACCGGAATTGACCAGCGCGCCAAGCCGCACATTCGAGATCCCGATCGTTCCGCTGAAAGGAGCCGAAATGGTGGCATATCGTAAACCGACCGTACTGTGATCAAGGGCGGCGCGGGCGGCATTCGCCTGCATTTCAGCCGCCTCCAACGCAGCCACAGCATTGTCGACCAGTTGTTTGGCGATCGCGTCCTGTTTGTCGAGTTCGAGGTACCGGTCGGCGTTTTTGCGTGCCAGTTTCTCATTGGCCAGCGCCGCGTTCAGGTTGGCTTCAGCCTGTGCATTACCGGCCTGGTACTGCTGCTGGTCGATCTGGTAAAGTTTTTGCCCCTTTGTCACCTTTTGTCCGTCCTGGAAATAAATCCCGGTCACGTAGCCATTGGCCATCGCTACCAGGTCCACCTGCTTCAGGGGGACCACTGTGGCCGGATAGGAGTCAAAATAAGTACCGTCTCCCAGCAGCACTTTATCCGTAGCAACCTGGGCCGGGGGAGTGGGCGGGGGACCCTGAGCTTCTTTGTTCTGCCCGCATCCTGCTGAAAAGAGCAGCAGTGCCAATCCCGGTATACTTAGTTGATTGAGAGTTTTTTGCATATATAAGCCATTCACATTTACTGAAAATTTAAGTGGGGGCCAACCTTTGGGGGCCAACCTTTGGGGAGGAGCCATTGGGATAATCCCGGGGATCCGCCTTTTGCCTGCCGGTCGTTATTGGTACGCTCCTGTTACGCGATCCATATCGATTTTACTGCTTACCAGCTGATAGAGGGCATTAAGGTAGTTGAACTGCGCATTTTGGAGGTCATTCTGGGAAATGATCACGTCGAGGTAGGTTTTAACTCCCGATTTGTATTGAAGGTCTACCACATCGTATACTTCCTGGGCCAGATCCCGGTTTTCCTTTAAAGCAATTGTATTCCCGAGGTTGGCTTTGTATTCTGCCATAACGAGTTCGAATTCCGTATGAATCGCATTCTGTAAACGGGTAAAGTCCCAGTCCATGCGGGAAAGCTGCAGTTCGGCTAACTTGATCTGATGATTGCGCTTACCTCCCTGGAAGAGGGGATAAGACAAGGTCAACCCGTAAAGGGAGTTGGGGAAGGACCGGTCGTACAGATTGGCGAACTTCTGGTTCTGGAAAACGAGGTTATAATTTAAAAAGGCCGAGACGGAGGGCAGGTAACTTTGCTTCTGGTAACGGATATCGGCCCTTCGCAGGAGCTGCAGGGTTTGCAGCAGTTGGTATTCTACCCGGTTTTCATAGCGTACCTGTTGGTTAGTATCCAGTTCCACGCTCGATTCCAGGGACTGGTCGCCCGTTTGAATCACCAGCATTTCGCCGGGAGGATAGCCCATGCTGTTTTTAAGCACGGCATACTTGGCTTTTACCAATTCCTGGATACGCTGTTCGTTGGCCCTGGCATTGTTAAGTGCAATGGTCGCTCTTTTGTAATCAATTTTATCAACCAGTCCGCTCTTATACTGGTTAAAGGCCATCTTGAGGCTTTCCTCTATCCGGCTGATATCATTGGCTGCAATGGTAAGCTGCTCGCGGGTCAGGAGCACATCGTAGAAGGCCTTGCTGACATTGACAGTCGTGGCAATCCGGTTGTTTTTCAGCTCCAGATCCGATTGGTTCCGGATGTCCTGCGCCGTTTGCCGGGCCAGCAGCAGGTCACGATTGAACAGGCTCTGGTTGACCGAAAGGGCCGCGGTAGACGAGTTCGGAACCCCCATGCGTACCTCCCTGGTCTCCCCGGAAGAAGGGTTGGTCAGATCCGGAAGAATGGTGACCGGCAATTGCAGGTAATGCTGGACACTATAGTTGAGATTGAGCTGTGGGTACCAGTCGGCCAACTTGCTTTTTATGGTCCGGTCGGCAAGGGATTGGTCGATACGCGCCTGCTGAATATCAGGCTGATGGGTCAGCGCATACTGTACGCATTCCTCCAGGGACGCAGTCCCTTCGAGGGTTTTATTCGTTTCATCGGCTTGGGTCAAAGCAACAACAGGCGAAAAAGCCAAAAGGGTACCGATGAGTGTTTGCTTCAGAAAAGCTTTCATTAAAAGCTGGCTAATAGTTAATTCGGCTAAAACCCGGGATCAAATGTGGTTCAGGAAACATTTTTCGGGTGCTAATGGGTATATAAGCTTATTTTGGGGTAAATAGTTTCCTGTACAGGCGGGTTTTTTTAGATTTACGAATTACGATTGACGAATTACGATTTGCGAATTACGATTGCCGATAGCTGAAAGCCGATAGCCGAAAGCCATTCCCACTAACACCTAAAACCTAACACCTAATTCGTACTATTTTGTAGTGGTAAAATACACAAAGCCCAGTCAGTGATAGTTGTTGTTAATCTTTATAAACGAATTGATATGACTGAGAACCACTCAAGGCGAACGTTTCTTCGCAACCTGAGCGTGCTGACAGCCGGTGCCGCGCTTCCCCTGTCTGCGGATGCCTTTGGCGCCAATAAGAAATTAAGAATCCTCCTGGTAGGAACCGGTTCGAGGGGAATAGGTTTCTGGGGACAGCGTTTACTCAGGCAATACCCCGATTTACTTGAATTCGTGGCCCTGTCCGACCACAATCCGGGTCGCCTCCAATACGCCAAAGAATACATCGGAGTTAGTTGTCCTACGTATGTGGATTTTGATAAAGGACTGAAGGAGTCGAAACCGGATCTGGTCATCGTTACCACCGTGGACGGCACCCATCATGAATTTATTATCAAAGGGCTTCAGCAGGGGTGCGATGTGATCACGGAGAAGCCCATGACCACCGATGCCGAAAAATGCCAGGCGATCCTGGACGCTGAAAAGCAATCGGGACGCAAGCTGCTTGTTGGGTTCAATTACCGGTGGAGCCCGTATGTGACCAAGGTAAAGGAGCTTCTGGCGGCCGGTACGATCGGAGAAATCAGCTCAGTGGATTTCAGTTGGTACCTGAACATTCACCATGGCGCCTCTTATTTCCGCCGCTGGAATGGGTTGATGGAACACAGCGGCTCCCTGTTTGTTCACAAAGCCTCCCATCACTTCGACCTGCTTAACTGGTGGCTGGACAGTGATCCCGAAGAAGTATTCGCGTATGGGTCGCTCGAGCATTACGGAAAAAACGGCCCCTTCCGCGGGAAAAACTGCCGGAGCTGTGAACATAAAAAAGAATGTATTTACTACTGGGATATCACCAAGAGTAAGCAGGAAATGAAGCTGTATGTAGAGCAGGAGCACCACGATGGCTATTTTAAAGATGCGTGTGTGTACCGGAATGAAATTGATATTTACGATAAAATGTCGGCGCAAATCAAGTATGCCAACAATACGGTCGTAAACTATTCCCTGACGACCTATTCTCCCTATGAAGGCTGGCGGATTGCGTTCAACGGCCATAAGGGACGGATTGAGGCCTGGCTGGATATCCCTTTTATGAAAAACGAGCAATTGGACCAGTCCGGATTGCACGCTGCCGAGATGAACCAATCGGGACAGGATAAAATGGTGCATGAGCCGATTGTGGTGCATAAAAACTGGGAGGATTATCAGACCCTCCAGGTTTCCAGTGAAAGGGCCGGGCATGGCGGCGGCGACAGCCGTTTGCAGGATAAGCTCTTCAAAAACCCTGCAGCGCCGGATCCGCTAAAGCATGCTGCCGGTATCCGCGACGGCGCCATGGCGGTCCTGATCGGGGTAGCTGCCCGCAAAAGCATCGAAACGAAGTCAGTGATCAAAATAGGGGACCTGACTTCCCTGAAACCCAGCAGGAACCGCGTCTGACAATCTGCGGCAGGCCGGGGAACCGGCCTGCCTGCTTTCATAGGAGGTCAGGAGCAGTCGCCTTCCGGCGTACATACTGCACCGCCGGCCAGATCCGGTTGTGGTTGTTCTTTCTTCCAGTTTGCAAAGGTTTTTTCGAGCATTTCGGAAAATGCGGCTACCGGCTGCGCGCCTGAAACCCCGTATTTTCTTTCAACCGCGAAAAACGGCACCCCGCCGATGCCCAGTAGCCTGGCGGCCTCACCGTCCCGGCGGACATCTTCCGCAAAATCGTCTCCGGCCAGGACCTCGTTTACTTCCTCCGCTTCCAGGCCGGCCTCCACAGCAAGTCTGGAGAGCGTAGCATGATCGCTCATCAATTCCCCTTCGGTAAAGTACGCTTTGAAGAACCGTTCTTCCACTTCATCGGCAAGTCCGTGTTTTTTGGCCAGCTGGATCAGCCGGTGCGCATCCCGGGAATTGGCAATCTGCGCCTTATCAAAACGGTAATCCAAGCCGGCCTTCCGAGCCGTGGCAACCACATTTTCGTGGAGACGCACGGACCATTCGCGGGTTTGGCCTTTCATTTCGGCTACGTAGTCGTAAACATCTTTTCCGGGCTGGTGCTCCAGCCGGGGATTGAGTTGAAAACTGCGCCATTCAACACTTACTTCGTCTCTGTGAGGGAATTGCTGCAGCGCTGTTTCAAAATGCCTTTTGCCTATGTAGCAAAACGGACACATAATGTCACTCCATATTTCAATTTTCATCGGCATCGTTAGTAAAACCTGTTAAAAGTTTTCCTGAAAATGTCACGGACCGTTCCGGTTTCAGGATGTACGAGACGCTGTCCCGTTTCATACCGGCACAACCGGCTCCGGGATTTCAGCGCGCTCTATTCAGTAAACGCTGATTGCAGCGAACCTGTTCCCGGGACCGCCGGCATGGTGAAAAATAACGGGATCAGGCCTGAACAGTTTTTCGTTCCTGAAGGGCTATGACCAGGATAGTCCCCACGATCAGGAAGGCGCCGGCCCAATCGGTAAATCCAAACGGGACCTTTAACCAATACACTGCCACAACAGCCGCCGAAACAGGTTCGGCACAGGCCAGCAACCCGGAAGTCTGGGGTCCCAGGATCTTTACGGCGTTAAGGTAGGCATAGAAGGGGATTAACGTTCCGAACAGGATAATGAATAAAATCCCGCCGGCAGTTTGCAGGTCCCATATACCCGGAACATGCAGCGGATTGCTGACCATGATGAAGGCGCCGCCGCCGATAAGCATGGCCCATCCGACAAGCACCATGGAAGGGTACTTATTCAGCAGGCGCACGGGCTGGATGGAATGGATAGCCAGGGTGATCGCCGAGGCAATTCCCCAGAACAGGGCGATCCCCGATAGCGAGAGCTTGTCGGTCCGGCCTTGCGTGACCAGCAGGAAAATGCCTGCCAATGCCATTAAAATGGCCAGATAATCGAATCCCGAGGGCCATTTGTGGGTAGAAACGGCCATGTAGAGCATAATGAACACCGGCCCCGTATATTGAATGACCGTAGCCGTGGCGGCATTGGAACTCGCTATAGCTGCAAAATACGTGTACTGTACGGCCAGCATGCCGAAGATACTGAAAAGCACCAGCGAACGCCGGTCTTTCGGGTGGCGCCATATCTGGCCCAGGTCTATGTTTTTACGGGCAGCGGCCAGCAGTAAGAGTAAGGAACCGGCGGTGATCAGGCGTACCGTCACCAGCCATTCAGGGGTAATTTGTTTTTCCTGAAAAAGAAATTGGGCAAAGGCTCCGGATATGCCCCACAGGGTGGCTGCTCCGATCGCCATAATAAAGCCGGCTACTCGTTTGTCGATGGTTTTCATAGGGAATTACTGATCCGCAAAGTTACGGGTAATTTGCTGTCTGCCGGGAGTTTAGCGGGAAAATAATGAAGGAGTGTACCGGGTTACCTCACTGGTGTCGGTAGAAAGCGCCAGTAACGCCGCTTGTGTATTTCCCAGTACCGGATGCACAAAGTGCGGCGCGATTTCCGCCATAGGGTGCAGCACGAAATTCCGCTCATGTAGTCGGGGATGGGGAATTTCCAGCCGTTCAGTAGTCATCACCAGCTGATCGTAGTAAAGAATATCAATATCGATCAGGCGGCTTTCCCAACGTTTGAGGCGGCGGCGTCCGAGCACTGCCTCGATATCGAGCAAGACCGTGAGGAGATTGTCAGGAGAAAGTCGGGTATGGATACCAACGGCCTGGTTGAGATAAGCAGGCTGGTCGGCTGTGCCCCAGGGCGCTGTTTCATATAATGCAGAGCGGATAACCACTGTACCTGCCCGTTGCTCCAACGCCTCAATCGCCCGGGCGATCAGCGCTCCGCGGTCGCCGAGATTAGAGCCGAGCAGCAAATACGCCATATGTTCGTGCAGGGAGGTCATCCGGGGGAGAGGGCAGCCTTAATTGATTTTCAGTACCGCCATAAAGGCTTCCTGCGGGATTTCCACATTGCCTACCTGGCGCATCCGCTTTTTTCCTTTTTTCTGCTTCTCCAAAAGCTTTCTTTTCCTGGAAATGTCCCCACCGTAGCATTTGGCGAGCACGTCTTTCCGCATGGCCTTAACCGTTTCCCGGGCGATGATCTTTTGTCCGATAGCTGCCTGGATGGCAATTTCGAACATCTGCCGGGGAATGAGTTCCCGCAGCTTTTCGCACAGCTTTTTACCCCATTCATAGGCTTTGCTCCGGTGTACGATGGCGGAAAGGGCATCCACTTTTTCCCCGTTCAACATAACATCCAGCTTCACCATATCCGATTCCTTGTAGCCGCTCAGTTCGTAATCCAGGGAAGCATAGCCCCTCGAAATGGTTTTCAGCTTGTCGAAGAAATCAAAAACCACTTCCGCCAGGGGCATGGAAAACTGGATCTCCACCCGGTCGGCCGTCAGGTATACCTGGTTGGTCAGCATCCCGCGCTTGTCCATACAAAGCGACATGATGCCTCCGATGTATTCGGCCTTGGTAATAATCTGGGCGTTGATAAAGGGCTCTTCGATCCAGTCGATATAGTTCGGTTCCGGCATTTCAGACGGGGCGCTCACTTTAAGGAGGTTCCCCTTGGAAGTAACAACGTCAAATTGAACGGACGGGACCGTTGTGATCACGGTCATGTCAAATTCCCGTTCGAGGCGTTCCTGCACGATCTCCATATGCAGCATGCCCAGAAAACCGCAGCGGAAGCCGAATCCAAGGGCGGCTGAGGTTTCCGGTTCCCATACCAGCGCTGCATCATTGAGCTGTAATTTTTCCATGGCATCCCGGAGTTCTTCGAATTCGCTGGTATCAACCGGATAAATTCCTGCAAATACCATGGGCTTTACTTCTGAAAAGCCCTGGATCGCCGTTTGGGCAGGCCGGTTCAGGTGAGTAATGGTATCGCCTACTTTTACCTCCCGCGCCACTTTTATACCGGAGATCAGATAACCCACGTCTCCGCATTCAATCACTTCCTTGGGAGCTTGCTGCAGCAGCAGGGTGCCGATTTCGTCTGCAATATACTCCTTTCCGGTGGCCATGAATTTGACCTTGTCTCCTTTCCGGATACTGCCGTTTTTTACACGGAAAATGACTTCAATTCCCCGGTAGGAGTTAAAAACAGAGTCGAAAATGAGTGCCTGCAAGGGAGCCGCCGGGTCTCCTGCAGGAGGTGGAATGCGGTCCACAATGGCATTAAGGATGGCTTCGATCCCGATCCCGGTTTTGCCGCTGGCGGGGATGATTTCATCCCTTTTGCAGCCGAGCAGGTCGACCATTTCATCTTTAATCTCTTCCGGCATGGCACCCGGGAGATCGATCTTATTCAGTACCGGAATAATCACGAGATCATGATTAATGGCCAGGTAGAGGTTTGAAATTGTCTGGGCTTCGGTTCCCTGCGCCGAGTCCACCAGCAGCAGCGCCCCTTCACAGGCGGCAATAGACCGTGATACCTCGTATGAAAAATCTACGTGGCCGGGCGTATCGATCAGGTTGAGAATGTATTCTTCTCCGTTATAAGGGTACCGCATTTGGATGGCATGGCTCTTGATCGTGATGCCACGCTCCCGCTCGAGGTCCATGTTGTCCAGTAACTGAGCCTGCATTTCACGATTGGTAACGGTATTCGTGAATTCCAATAACCGGTCGGCCAGGGTACTTTTACCATGGTCAATATGGGCAATGATGCAAAAATTGCGGATGTTCTTCATGAAGAAACTTAAACGGTCTATCCTGTTAACGCCTCCCGCCGGCACTGAACTTTCAGTGTTGTCGGACGGGAATCGGGACGCAAATTTATCCTTACCTTTTCTTTTTATTGGTATTTTAAGATCGATATTTTTAAAACGGGGCAGATCCTTCCGCAGAATAGGAGTATTTTTAGTATTTTTGGGTGCTGATTTTCACCCGGCGTCTACTTTTTTGCGCCGGTGGAACAGAACGGCTGCAAGCAGTCTTAACCGTTGCGGGCTACCAAAAAGGAGTGTTCCGGTTTTCCGGGCCCGTTTTATTTTTTTACCCCTGCACATTAAACCTCCGGGAATGCAGGCTGTCCAACGCATTAAGCGTACCTGTTGAAAATTAATTAGCATGTTGAAAAATAATCTTCTGAACCTGTTCTTTTGCATACTTCTGATTGTTTATCCTGGTTTTAAATCGATTGCTGCACCGTCCGACGGAAGCAGACTGGTAGGCCGTGTTCTGGAGGAAGGAAAAGGAGAGCCTGCCTATTTTGCCACTGTTGCGCTTTTGAAGCCGGATTCATCGGTGGTGACCGGGATATCGGCCGATGAAAATGGGGTATTCACGCTGGCCGGAATTAAACCGGGGAATTACCTGCTCCGGGTCTCCCTGGTAGGGTACGACAGCAAGGTGGTGCCCAATGTAGTGGTACCGGTAGAGGTGGGGACAATTGACCTGGGGGTCATCTACCTGCAAGCGTCCAGTCAGAATCTCGACGAAGTGGTGATTACAGCCGAGCGGTCGATGATTGTGACGGATATCGACAAAACCACTATTACAATCGGAGAGGACATGCTGGCTGCCAGTAACACGGCCAGTGACCTGCTGGAAAAGTTGCCGGCTGTGTCGGTAGATGAAAACGGGGCGCCGATGATCCGGGGGAAAACCAATATTGTGGTGCTCATCGACGGGAAGCCTTCCACACTTTACGGAAGTGACCTGGCCACGGTGCTGCAGACTTTCCCGGCGGACCTGATCGACCGGATTGACGTGATTACTACGCCGTCGGCCAAATACGAAGCGGATGGTGCGAGCGGAGTAATCGATATCATTACTAAAAAGGCCACTATCACAGGGATCAACGGCAATGGCCGGCTGAGCCTCGGTACCTATAATACCCATAACGCCAACGGGAACATCAATTATAAAGGCGGAAAATGGGTCGTTCGAGGCTCTTTGAATTATCAGCAAAACGAGGTGTACAACACGCGTAACCTGGAACGCCTGAACCTGCGGTCAGAACTCCCTTCTACGTTGTTCCAGGAAGGGACCGGGAGCAGCAAATCCAGGAACTTCTTCGGGAGAATAGGGGCTAATTACGATTTTGACGAAAAAAACAGCCTGGGATTCTCCATTAACCATAGCCGCAACGCCAATGACAACTTCAGCAGCACGGCTAACGAAACGGTGCTTTCGGATGGCGGTATCACCCAGAAGTTCCTGCGGGTCAACAATGGCGAGAGTGATGGCGATAACAATTCCTACAGTTTGGATTACCGGCGGGTTTTTTCGGAAAGTAACCATAACCTGACGGTCATGGTCAATTACAGTACCGGGAATTCCGACGGCCGATCGGAAATGGAACAACAGAGTGATTTCGATGAATGGCGGCGGAACCAGTATAGTGTCCGGGATAACCAGTCGAACACGTTTTACGGAAAGGTGGATTTCAGCTGGCCGGTAAACAAAATGCTGACGGTCGAAACCGGGGCGCACACGCGGCATAACCAGCGGCAAAACATCAATAATCTTTATCTGTATTCGGTTGAAAGTCAGGATTATGACCTGGACGACCGGCTAAGCAACCGTTTCGGGTATTCCGATGCCCTCATCAGCGGCTATGCCACTGCCACTCAGAAATGGAACGGCTGGGGCGTACGGCTGGGGCTGCGCCTGAGCAATATGACGCAGCATATGGACCAGATCAGTATGGACCGGAAGTTTTCCGTGCATTTCCTGAATTTTATCCCGTCGCTGTCGGTATCCCGGAAGATAGGTGAAAATGATATGTTTCGCCTGAATTACAGCCGGAAAGTACAACGTCCGCAGGCAGATTGGCTCAACCCGTTCACGGACGTTGCAGACCCCAGGAATATCCGTACGGGAAACCCGGATCTGAAACCTGAATTTGTCCATAAGATGGAACTGGGGTATTCCAACTACCAGGATATCTTTGGCGTCGGGACCCGCTTCTTTTCGGATTTCTCCAATAATGCCATCACCAATCTCCGGACGATCGATGCGGAAGGAGTTTCATATTCGCGTTTCGATAACATAGGACGGGAGTTGTCCTACGGAATAGACTCCGATTTTTCCTGGAAAATAAACCCCAAGGTGAAATTGAATGCCAGCGGACGTTTCTTCCGGACGGAAGTCGTGTCGCGATTGGCCGAAATTGACAACCGGAGATGGTCCTATTCGGGAAATATCAACGGGTACTTCCACCTGCCGCTCAATTTAAGAGGTTCGGCTTACGTGAGCTACGAAGGGCCCCGTGCGATTGCCCAGGGGCGGCGTTCGGGTGTTTTCGTAGCCAATATGACCCTGCGCAAGGACTTTATGGAGCGAAAAATGATTGTATCCCTCACCGCACAGGACCTTTTCCTTACCCGTGTTTACAAAAGCTATCTGAAGACACCCACCTATCAGCAAAGCTCGGTCTGGCAACGGAGCAACCGGTACGTAGGGGTTGCGATCAACTATAAGTTTGGTAAAATTTCCGCCCAGCGCCATTAGGCCGGGCTGTCCGGCAGAAAAGCGAGCCGCGCAATGACACATGACCCGTCATCACCCCTTGTTCTCCGTCGTCTCCGGACGACAGGAGGGCGAGGTTTCGGGAAGGCCCTGGGCTACGCATTCCTTATTAGAATATCGTTTCTAGTTTAAGTTATCTAGCACAATTCCCTGCATGTGGAAGCGCTATTGTTATTACTCGGGTTTGCTTAAAAGAGATTTTATAAATAGATTTTTCGCCGTGGGCTTTTCATTACATTGCTCCAGTAACAATTTTGCCTCATTTTTATACTTTTCTGAGTTCAGAATACTGAGGTAAAAGTAAGGTACTAAAGACTTATTATTATGTTTATTTATGATCTCCAGGCATTCTTTTTCTGTGAAATCATTAAAGTACATGCGATGAGGGAAGTACTTCCTCCAAAACCTCAGTTCGACACTCTCCGGGTACCGTTCTAACCCATCGTTTATTATAGTTTCAAATCTCCTTGTACCCAATTCCTGAAGTTGTTCAGGGATGTTATGGGGAACATTAAATTCAAATAGCTCCGTTGCAAAAGACCAGTATAAAACGGATAGATTCGCATACTCCTCAATACGTCCTTCTTGTAAGAGGTAAATCTCTCTTTCATAGTGACTTGCCGCTTCTTTGTATCTTTTGTTGATGTCAAGTTCAGTTGATTTATTCATTTATATTTCGTGATTATATACCCTTATATCAATTAATTGTTAGTCTCTGAACCCGTGTCCGATTCATTTTTTATATTTTGATTAATTGTTCACAGACGTGTTGTAAATCATCCGATTATTCTTTGCTTTCAGTAGCATAACCGAGCGCCAATTTGTTAACCAGGATATCCTCCAGGCAATTCATTAGTTGTCCGCGGTTTTCAATAGAACGAAGAATTAAAGGTATGTAAACCCTATATTCTTCTATGGCGATATGCGCAGGAACTCCGATGGGATTCCAATCAGCCAATATCCGATTTGTATTTTCTATGTAATCTTTCATGCTGTAAACTATCTAAATGGCGTAAAGAAAAAATCTTGTGCCTTGTTTCGTCTGCCAGGCGGATCACCATGCAAGCTTTGATCCTGTCAGCGACGGTCCCGGGGTAAATGTAAGCATCTTGATGCAAACCGCATTCCAGGTTCGGGTAGAAAAGACAGCAATCCTCCTGTCGAAAATCTGGTAAAGTTTCAGCCCGGCGCCAACAGGCATGTCGGACAGGCGCGTTCATACGAAATAGGGGCATGGCAGCGTTTACAGGGTAACAAATTAGCCGGTAATAAGTATGATTTTTAAAAAGTATCTGTTGGCTGGACTGGTCATCCTGACCGCCGGAGGAGGTGTTGTACACGCACAGCGAGCGCAGTCCGAAGAGCTCGCTTTTTCGGAAAGGGAACAGCACAGCAAGCCGGTAAGACTGAATAATAAGCAGTTTGAGAAAAACCTGGAAAAATATGCCGCCGAATTGGAGCTGCGTTCCAGGCAAATACGGAAGCTGACTGCCATCGACAGGAAATTCGACCGCAGAGAGCGCAAGCTGGCTCGTAAAAGCGGCACGAAGCGGAAGCACCTCAGAGCTCTTCAGGAAACAAAGAGAAAACAAATGATCAAAGTGCTGACCTATGAGCAGCAGCGCAAACTGGAATCGTTGTCGAAGAAAGGGTTCTGGGACTTTTTACGGAAAACATCCTGACCCTACTCCCGGCGCTGCGAGCGGATCCGGATGCGCAAAAGCACCCAGAGCAATAAGTAGAGCATGCCCAGCAAAAGGGCGAATTCCAGGCTGAGCAGCAAGGCCGTACGGTCGCTCAGACTGGCCAGAAGGGCTTTTCCGAGCTGCAAGGGATTGTGCAGAATGTCCCAGCTGTTCAGGCGTCCGATCCGCCCCAGGTATACTCCCAGGCCGGCAAGGGGCAGGGAGCCCAGTACTAACAGAAGCCCCGGCCGTTTCCCGAATACGTGGACCCAGGTACGGTGCATCCAGTACATGGACACCAGGCCGTTGATCAGGCTTACTTCCGCATAATAGAACAGCATGATGGTATCGTGCCAGGTCAGGTCCCTGTCATAATCGACACTCAGATGGATCAGGTCGGTAATCATGTAGGGAGCATTGGGGAAAAATAACAGCCAGGCAATGCTGAGCACTATTGTAACCAGGTACTGACGTGGAAACTTGCGGGAATGCAGACGGGAACCATACGCAATCAGCAAAGGGATCCAGCTGAGCAGCAGGTTCCAGTCCATTGAAAAATCGATCGCTTCATTGTACTGGATCCGGATCAGGTGGTAGAGAAGCGCGGCGAGGCTCAGGATGAACAGTAATAAAAGCGTGAGCAATCCTTCCAGAGTAACGACCGGAGGTCCGTTGATACTGACTTTGTACGGAGTGATTTTTTTCCTGGAAGTAATCAAACGTGTTGTGTTTTCATTTACCTATAGGGGTAAAACGAAATTTTCAACGATAATGTTGGTTGTTGCGACGCGAATCTCCCGGACCGGATGTCCTTTTCGGAAGGAGGCCGGAAAGAGGACCACCTGTGCCGGGAATCAGGGGTTGATTTTTAATAGGGCGTCCGCATACCTTTTTCCGAGTGTAGTGGCCGCCTCCGTGTTGAAGTGGGTCGTGTCGCCCAGGTCATCCAGCCCTGCGGCAGAAACAGTATACACGTTAGGGTGCTGCGACGGATACCGGGTAAGGATTTCATTGATCGCCGCAGCTCCGGGGTTTTTACGGACATAAAAATCGCCCAGCGTACCAACCAGGATCGGAATTTCGGGAATGTCGAGATCGGTGCGCAGCCTTTCGAAAAAGCGGGTCAGCCGCTCCTCGTAGACACTGCTTTTGACTGGAGAACTGTCCCCTTCTCCCTGGTGCCAGAGAATTGCTTTTAGTTTTCCATGTTTCCGGGCTGCCTTTACCCGCAACAGCATCGCATCGTAGGCATAAATTCCCGTCTGGTCGTGTTGGATGCCGGGTTCCCAGTCGGCAATCGCACTGCCTCCAACGGCACAGGGGATGAGTCCGATCGGGCGTTTGGGCCGGTGCTTCCGGATGGCTTCGGCAAAAGCCAGTCCGGGGCCTACGCCCACAGCCTTGGGCTTATCATAGTGCAGCGGGTCTTTTGCAGGCGCCCAGTCGTCCGAAGCATTGATGACCCATATTCCCTCCCGGGGCGGGTTGTCGACGGGTACTTTGCCGCGCCCCGCCATATTGGACTGACCAATCAACAGGTAAAGATCCATTTTTTTAGGAACTTTCTGAGCGGTTCCCGATAACGGAATCAGAACGCCGAAAGCCAGACAAAGGCGGAAGAAAACATGGGACATACTCTTTATGGGTTTGAACTGCCGCAAAAGCAGCTTAAACCTGAAATGTTGCATTCAGGGTTTGTTTTATTCGAACACGAACAGGGCTATTTATGGTAAACCCACTGGATTTGCCCCACCGTGGCCCCGGTACTATCTGTTAAACTTTCATTGGTGCTCAACTGCTCCAATCCGTCCTGCAAACCGTACGTATAAGTTTCATCGGAAATATTGGCCTCGTCATACTTCAGGATCAGGGAGGGAGAGGTGTAATCCCACGTTCCTGTAAATGAGTATGCGAATACTCCCGGTTTGTAGATATTTACAAACAGGTTTTTATCATTAATGACATGAATAGTTGACAACGGGAAGTCGTATTGCCAGAAAATCTGAGTATGCGGATCTATTCGGTCGCCATTCTGGAAGGGCGCGTCAGCGGTGGTGGTCAGCCCGCTCAGAATACCATAGTCGATCTCCCATTTGCCCACCACTTCCGGAAGGGGAGCCGGCTCGTCATCTTCTTTTTTACAGGAGCTGAACCCAATCACCAGGCAAAGAAGCGCTAAAAGATAAACTTGTTTTTTCATCAGATTTCCTTTAAAGGTTTATTTTGTATCAATGATACGAAAAAAAAACGATGTCCGTTGCTAACAGATATTGAATTTTTTCAATATCAGCGGGTGACATTCAGTACTCCCTGCATCATAAAATGGTGCCCCGGGAAGGTGCAAATATACGTGTATCTTCCTGGCCTTGCCGGTGCCGTAAAATAAATGGTCTCCGAGGTTTCGGGTTGCAGCAGATTGGTATGATACAAAATATCGTCGGAAACTGGCACGTACTGCAGTTCAGCACCCTTCAGGCCCAGGGCCAGCGCGGCTTCACCGATGGCATTCCCTGCACCCGGTTTGGCGATGATACAATTGTGCAGCATATCATCATTGTTGTTGAAAACCCATTTTATCCGGCTGCCTGCTTTGACTTTCACTTCTGAAATATCAAACTGAAGCCCGGGCTTGGTCCCGATCTCCACGACCTGATCAGGGCCATTGGTCCATGCGGCGGGGAGTACCGTAATGCGCTTGGTGGCAGGGTCCAGCGCCGTGTCGGACGAAATTGTCGGCGGCGTGTGCATGTGAACGGCCGGCGGCGCCCCGAAGCTTGTCATGTGAGCACGATCCGCAGTTTCCTGTTCCGGAAGTTCGTTCAGCGTGTAGTAGCCTACCGGATGCAGCAAGGATTGCCCTTCACGGGAGCGGAGTCCTTCCGCTTTTAATTCGTGGATGTATCCTTTCCGAAGTTGGTCCGGGTCGGTGATTAGCCTGATTTTCAGGCCGTCGTCCGAAACAATTACTCCCTGGATGTGGACAGCCTCCTGGTTGATGACCGGGCTGCCGTAGGTTTGGTGATAGTGGTACGTAAAGCTGTTGAGGCTCCAGCTTTCCGCCAGTCTGGCCGATGCAGGATCTGCCGGGGTAGTCAGCGTGATTTCGAAGCCGTCGGGCATGGCCCGCAGATGCTGCATTTCAAACGGCGTGGCGCCGGTCCAGACCAGCCGCTGCAAGGCAAAAGGTTCTTTACCGGTAGCCGACCAGCCCCGACTGGTTTGTCCGACGAATAAGGAGCCGTCGAGGCCCCATTCCAGGCGCAGGACTCCCGAAGCAAAGCCCTTCCGGAAAGGGAAGCAGGCTCCCTGCCAAACGTTGTTGACCTGTTCCAGGTCAACCCGCATCACCGTGCTATGACCCTGGTCTCCCACAAACAGCTGCCCCGCAAACGGGCCAAAAGCCCCGTTCGTAAGATCTTCTTTAAAGTCGGACAACGAGATTCCCATCAAGGTATGGGGCATCCAGACTGCGGGCGGTTTAAGACCCGGTATCTTTTGCGCCGTCTCATACATCGGTTCCCCGGTATTGGGAATGTCTTCCGGTTTCAGCTTTACCGGCGATCCGGGCTGGCTGCTCCACCGAAGTCCGGCCGGATTGCCGGCAAAATCGCCTTTTTCCAGGTGAGTAATTCGTCCGGAACCGACCCAGTCTCCCTGGTTTTCGGTGTAGAATATGGCGCCCTGGTAGCTTCCGAAACCGGCCGGAGAGCGAAGCCCTGTGGCCCAGGGAACAAGCTCCCCTTTTTCACCCAGCTTCAGCATCCAGCCGCGCCATAACGATTGGCTGGCGCCTTTACCGACCCAGTCAACGTTGAGTGTGACCAGCATTTCCCCGTTGGGCATCCTGACGGGACCATAGGAGTATTGATGGTAATTACCGGAAAGAGGCCATTTGGAGAAGGAATCATAAACGTCGGCCTCGCCGTCATGATTCGTATCTTCCAGGCGGGTTACTTCTCCCCGCTGACTGAGGAGGAAGTCTTTACCCCGGTAAAGCAGGCCCAGGGGCTCATGCAAACCATGAGCAAACCGTTGAAAGCGGGGTCGCCCGTCTCCGTCTGCATACGGATTGGAAATCATCCATACCTCCCCCCGCCGGGTAGCAGCGGCCACTCGACCATCGGGGAGCACGGAGAGTCCGCCGATTTCCAGCTGAATGGTTTCCGGGATCGGGATGGTGACGATCCGGTAATAGTCATCTTCGGTTTGGGGGCGTTCCTGCGCTGTTCCCGCGAGTGCGAGCGAAAATAAACAGGCGGATATAATTGCTATACGTTTCATGCACAAATAGTTGAAGCTTACCAGAATAAAGTGTAGGTGACGGAAGAGGTTAAGGGTAAAATCAATTCCTTCTGCTGGCCAACCGTCCGGATCCGGGGTTTTGCCGTACCCGGGAAACGGACATAAAACTGGTCATTGATATTGTATAACCCGTTTTCGACCAGGGTAATGTTCGCAGCGGCGGCAGCCAGCACAAACCAGTTGGCTGCTACCGTTCCTTCAGGGGTCAGCGTACGAACCAATCCGCCGGAGGTGGCAACCAGCGCGTCGCTTACGGTAATGCCGCCGAGGTTATAACGCAAGGCGGGAAACCCCTGTGCATCGAGGCGGTAGCCCAGATAGCGGATATTGGCAGAATCCGGCCAGGCCGTCGCAGGTGCGGGGAGATTGGCCAGGCTGCTTTTTCCGGAGATGGGGACCACGAGTCCGACGGGGTGCAGCAATTGCGGTTCACCCCGCTCGTACCACATATCGGTGGTATTGGCAAATTCCCCTTTCCAAACTTGTAACAGCGCCCCCCGGTTGAGGTCGGCCGTGTAATGCCAGCCCGCGGGACCGCCCACCGACAGGCAATGGGTTCTTTTGTGTTTTTCGGTCCCGTACTGCACGAAGGAGCGTACCATCTCGGCTTTCTGTTCGGGATGGACCATTATAAAGGGTTTGGGGGTAGGTTGTGGTAAAGACGACAGCGTATGGAGCGGGTAGGCACGTATGCCCGGTTTCTCGACCAATACTCCCAGGGCCGCTGCCATCCACGGGAACTTGGAATACCATAAGCGCAGCTTATGCGAACCTTTCGCAAGGGTGATGGTTCCCGTGTGCGCATCCTGGGAGGTGCTTTCTCCCGAATCGTTTACCACCGTACCGTCGATGCTGAGCTGACAGTAAGGTCCGTTGTAAAGGGTAGTGAAGGTGTAGAGACCGTCTTCTTCCAGCAGCAGATCGCCTTCCAGTACGAGGTTGTATTCTTTCTTCCCCATCGTTACTTCCTGGGTCAGTCCGGGAGCAGTCCCGGATTGCTCCAGACGATTGGTCTGGCGGCTGTTCCAGGCGTCACTGTAAAGTTTGTAGGTCAGGTTAGCGAGCTGCGCCGGTTTCCTGTCTTCAAAAACCTGGTACCCGATGGTTCTGAACAGCATACTGCCGGCAGTGATTTCAAACGAAACCGAGGCGCTCGTGTCCTTTAGCGGGACAAATACGCTTTGCTGGATACTGATGCCATTCAGCAGTAAATGGTTGACCTTCCCGGTTCCGGGATGCGCGGGCAGAATGCTTTCATAATCGAGCTCCAGGGTTTGCCACAATCCCGGAGCTTTGACCGCATTCTGCGAAGGTACCCGCACAATGTACCCGCTGGTATTTTCAGAAGGAGTGAGGTCCGGGTGGTCGGTAAGCAGGATGCGGGCGCCTCCAGGGAGGTGCAGATAACCGGAGGCCTTTGGCGTCAGCTGAAATTCCAGGTAGAGCCGGAGGTTTTTCCCGGTAAAGGCCGGAGTAAGGCGCTTTCCCGCTTTGCCGAGCAGCAAGTTGTTCCCTGGCTGTGTACTCATCGCATTTTCCTTTTGCGGGTGGATTGCAGCCCTTTCGATCAGCGACCAATTATCCGGGAATCCCGAAAAAGACCGCTTGTCATTGACCGGCAGTTTTTGATAGTGTTTAGGGAGGTCCTGGGAGGTTGCCAGTAATGGCCAGAGCCAAAGAAGCCAGCCAGCATGTCTTAAAATTAAACGCATAATCGTTTCGTCTGGAAATAGTGGAAGTTCATTAACTAATTGCCCCGGTCAGGGGGCGCCTGGTCTGAAAGAGAGGGCATGGTTACCGCCGTGTTTGCCGGAACTAAAAAGCTGCCGGTCAGCCGACAGTGGGGATCGTATAACATAACGCCTGATGTCCTGAAAGTTTAAACGTGTAAATTTTACAGTTAAAATTAATAAATACAACTTTTTGCCGCTAAATTCCGGTTTGGATTTTTTCCGTTATCTCACAGTAAAATGGGATGAGCGGATGAGGTGATACAGGAACGGATAATGGACCCATTAATAATGTGATATTCTCATATCGACTGAACGTATACCGGGTATTAAATGGAAATTCATTTATTTTAACTTATTGATATACAATGTGTTGTATACTTTTTATTATGCAAATTGAAATTTGTACTATTTGGTGGCACTAAAATAAATCAAATAACGTTAGTCATTTAATCGAAGCCAAATTAACCGTTTTAAAAGGTTTATAATACCATGAGAAATAAAATAGCAAACCTGTTGAAAAACTTCGGAGTTGAGGAATCTGCGCTTACAGACGACGCCCATTTTGTGAAAGATCTGGGTTTCGACAGTCTGGACACTGTCGATTTGATGATGCAGCTGGAACAGGAATTCGGTATTGCCATTCCTGATGAGGATTATTCAAAAATCACAACGGTACGTAGTCTGATTTCCTACTTGACTGAGCATCAGGCAGTAGCGATCTAAGTGTCCGATTGAGTGAACGAAGGAGCCGGAATAGTAAGTCGCTGGCTCTTTTTTTTTGACTATAGAATAATCGTCCGGTTTTCCTGAATAAACACCCGGTCGTTGAAAACCAGTTTCAGGGCCGCAGATAAAACGGATTTTTCAATATCCCTTCCCAGCGTAGCCATATCGGAGGCTGTATACCGGTGGCTCACCCGTTTTACATCCTGCGCAATAATGGGCCCTTCATCCAGGTTGTTGTTGACAAAATGAGCAGTGGCGCCGATAATTTTCACGCCGCGGTCATAGGCTTGCCGGTAGGGGTTGGCCCCTATGAAGGCGGGCAGGAATGAATGGTGGATATTGATGATCCGCTCAGGGAAATTCCCCACAAATTCCGGGCTCAATATCCGCATATACTTGGCCAGTACCACGTATTCGGGTTGATAGGCCGCAACGACGTTTAACAATTCGGCCTCATGCGCCTCCCTGCTTTTTTGCTGGTGTGGGACGTGATGGAACGGAATATCAAATTTCGCTACCAGCGGCTGGAGCACATCGTAGTTCCCGATTACCGCCCGGATAGTGGCATCCAGCTCGTCAAAGGCATACCGGATCAGTAATTCTCCCAGGCAATAGTGCTCTTTCGTAACCAGCAGCACAATGTCTTTTTTCTTCTTGGGATTGAGCCGCAGCCGCAAGCCGGGCGGCAGTTCCCGGTAAAGGATTTCCAGGAGTTGCGCAGGATCAGCATCCCCCTCAAACTCAGTCCGCATAAAAAAATACCCGGAAGGGCTTACATATTCATCGTTACGGATGATATTCTGATTTTGTTCGAAAAGTACCCGGGTGACAGAGAAAATAAGGCCCTTGTGGTCAGGCCCGTCCATTAATAGAATATGTCGGGAGTTCATGAAATACTTGATAACTCTAAAAACAGCGCAAATAACGAATATTAATTTATTTTTGCGTACCTGTTCCGGATTTTGTTTGCCGGCAACCCTGGCCGGAAGCGCAGCTGCCTGGTCGGCCATCTTTAGTTTTTATCACCTCAACCAGAAGCGTATGAAACCAATGATCCTCGGGTTTGTTTATTCTCTTATCATGATGGGGGCCTGCGCGCAGCCTGCGCCGGTCGCGCTTTTCAACGGCAACGATTTGCAGGGATGGCATGCAGATGTGCCGGCGATGGACGACGATCCGCTGCTGAAAACTCCTTTTGTGGTCCGGAACGGACTCCTGGTCAGCCTGGGAACACCGGGAGGACATCTGATTACGGACCGGGAATACAGCGATTTCCGGCTGACTTTTCACTACCGGTTTGCCGGTAAACCCGGAAATTGCGGCGTGCTCGTATTCGCCTCCACTCCGCGGGCATTATACGATATGTTCCCGCAATCGATCGAAATACAGATGATGCATGAAAATGCCGGGGATTTCTGGTGTATCCAGGAAGATATTACCGTACCGGATATGGAAAGACGAAGAGGGCCCAAAGCGCAATGGGGTGTCAACGGCGATAAGCTGCGGAGGATCCCCAATCTGACGGACGGCACTGAAAAACCGCTGGGCGAATGGAATACTTTCCGTATCGAATGTGTTAAGAATAGTATTAAGGTATGGCTGAACGGCGACCTGGTGAATTACGGATTCGATTGTACCGCTTCGAAAGGCAGGATTGCCCTGCAGGCAGAAGGGGCGGAGGTGGAATTCAAAAACCTGGAAGTGACGGCCATCAGGAAACTGTCAGATGAATAATAGAGGATCTTCGGGAGAAATAGCATTTGAAGCCTCTGCGGCCGATCGGAAAGAGGCTTATGAGTTGCTCTGCGACCAGCTGCAGGAATTAATGGCCGGAGAGAGCGACCTGGTTGCAAACCTGGCGAATACGGCTGCTGCGTTGAAAGCGGCATTCGGATTTTTCTGGGTGGGTTTTTACCTGGTAAAGGAAGGGGAACTGGTGCTGGGGCCTTTTCAGGGGCCGGTAGCCTGTACCCGGATTCCGTTTACCAGGGGCGTATGCGGCGCCTGCTATACCCGGCGGGAAACGATTGTTGTACCGGATGTGACGCTGTTTCCCGGGCACATTGCCTGTAGCTCGGCTTCCCGTTCTGAAATAGTAGTGCCGGTTTACCACCGCAACGGGTCGGTTGCGATGGTGCTGGACATCGACAGTGACCGGTTGGATGCCTTTGAGGAGACCGACCGGGCAGGGTTGGAACGGCTTGTCAGGCTCCTGGAACGGAAGTTATGAGATGATCAGCAAAAAGCATCTTCAAAGTGGTGGACTTCGTAACCGCCATCGGGATCCAGCACAATGGCAATAATGTCGAACCGTACATCGAAAACCCAGTCACTGGCAAAAATGTAATGTTCGGCCGCTTTTTTTACCAGCCTTACTTTGGTGAGGTTTACGAAAGTTTCAGGCATTCCGTACCCGGTACCCCGGCGCGTTTTGACTTCGACAAACAGCAATAAGTCGTCTTTGCTGGCGATCAGATCGATTTCGGAATGATTGTAGCGGTAATTTGCCTTGTGGATCGTGTATCCCTTGCTTTCAAGATAGCCTGCTGCGGTTTTTTCGCCCCAGCTTCCGGTTGCCAGATGTTCTGCCATAGTGGTGTATCATAATTCGTGAATCCGTATTCACGATAAAATTAGTATGTGTGAATCAACATTCGAATAAAACTGTCTTTTTTCAGGACCTGGGGCTGATCGATTATCAGGAGGCCTGGGAGTACCAGGAACGCCTTTTTGCCGATACCATCGCTCACAAAATTAATAATAGGAAAAGCTGGCCGGAAAAGCAAGTGCTTACCCCAAATTACCTGATTTTTTGCGAGCATCCGCATGTCTATACCCTGGGCAAGAGCGGAAAGGAGGAGCACCTTTTGGTGGATGAAAAACGGCTGGAGGAAAAGGAAGCCCGGTTCTACCGGATCAACAGGGGAGGGGACGTCACCTACCACGGGCCCGGCCAGCTGGTCGGATATCCTATTCTGGACCTGGACAACTTTTTCACGGACATCCATCGCTACCTGCGCACCTTGGAAGAGGCTGTTATCAGAACTCTCGGGGATTATGGATTGGATGCAGGCAGGATCCAGGGACTCACCGGCGTATGGCTCGGACATGACGGACGGTCGCAGCCGCGGAAGATCTGTGCATTCGGGGTGAAATCGAGCCGGTGGGTCACTATGCATGGATTTGCGCTGAATGTCACTACCGATCTGTCTTATTTTGCCCATATAGTACCTTGCGGGATCAATGACAAGGCGGTGACATCCCTTCAATTGGAACTCGCCCGGAAAGTAACGGTTGAGGAAGTAGCAACGATTCTCCGGAGGCATCTGGTTGAATTGTTTGAAATGAAGTTGGTGGAGATGTGATTTACGATTGACGAATTGTGAGTTGCCGTCCGTCCATGGTCTGTGTCCCACAGACCATTTTGGATACCGGCCAGTAAACAGTGGCCGATGAAGACACAGTCCACGGACATAGCCGAAAGCCGACATCCGAAAGCCGAAAGCTGACATCCGAAAGCCGACATCCGAAAGCCGACATCCGATTGCCGATTGCCGATTGCCGAAAAAAGTTTATCTTTGTTCCCGATAGCATCCCGGCTTCCGATAGGGCTACCTGACGAGATTGATACCATACACACCCAAACCACTGTTTCAGACAATCCATGCATGCAATGTCACCCGAATTTCGCAAACGTGTGAAAAATATATTGTTTCTGGATCTGGAGACAATTGCTGCTTACCGGTCGCATAGTGAGCTGCCCGGGCGGATGAACGCGTTGTGGGGGAAAAAAGCGGCGCTGTTGCGCAGGCGCGAAGGAAATGAAGCATTGACCGATGCCGAATTGTATGATAGCCAGGCCGGGATTTATTCGGAATTTGGCCGGATTGCCTGTATAGCGTTTGGAGGGGTCTTTTTTACCGAAAACGATGAACCGGCGCTGAAGGTTATGAGCTTTTCTCAGGCAGACGAACGGGAGCAGTTAAATCATTTCAGGCAGATTATAGAAAAATACCCGCAGGACCAGCTGATTCTATGTGCCCATAACGGGAAGGAATTTGATTTTCCGTATCTCTGCCGCCGGATGCTGATACAGGGTATCGAATTGCCCCGGGCGTTGCAACTGGCGGGGAAACGCCCCTGGGAAGTGCTCCATCAGGATACGATGGAGCTGTGGAAATTCGGCGACTTCAAGGCGCATACCTCGCTGGATTTGCTGGCGGCCGTTTTCGATATTCCGGGCAGCAAAACCGAGATGAGCGGCGACCAGGTCACCCGGGTTTATTATGAAGAAAATGACCTGGAAAAAATAAGCCGGTATTGCCGGGAGGATGTAGTCGTGCTGACGCAACTATACCTCCGGATGCATTTACAACCATTAATAAAAGCAGAAAATATTACAAGAGTAGTGTAAGGCGTCTGCCATAGAGTACTCTTTAAAGCAAGTATATGAGTCGAAAAATTTCAAAAAAAGAACAACCCCCGCAGCAATTACCCGCACCCAACGACCGGTTTTCTGAACTGGTAGCCTCCTTGAAAACCGACCTGGAACATTTTATAAGCACACAGCCGGTCTTTCAGATGAAGGAGGTATATAGCCACTTTGAAGCTGTGGACAAAAAGCTGCGGACGCTCTACTATGAGCTGGTCACGGAGCTGGTGGAAGAAAGAAAAGTGATCCGTAATACGGATGGCCGGTATCGATGGCTGACAGAAGAGCCGGCGGCGGCAGGGGAGAAACGGACGGACGGGTTGACAGGTCGGGTGGATCATGTCAACCGGAATTTTGCTTACGTTGTAATAGAAGGACGAGAGAAGGATATTCTTGTGGATACCGATGATCTGAAAGGAGCTACCGACGGTGATACGGTGCGCGTCCAGCTTTACAACCAGGAACGCAACGGGCATCCGCAGGGGCGGGTACGTGAAATTCTGGAGCGAAGCCGGAAACAGCTGGTCGGCACATTGGAAAACGGCGGGCGCCATGCACTGGTGAAACCCGATAACCGGAAAATTTATGACCCGATAGAAGTAACTCCGGCCGATTTGAACGGCGCTGTATACGGAGACAAGGTGATTGTGACGATCACGACCTGGCCGACCCGGACGCGGCCGGCACTGGGAGAGGTCGCGCGGGTATTGGGTAAATCCGGTGAGCATAATACAGAAATGCACGCTATTCTGGCCGAATTCGAACTGCCGGTCACCTTCCCGGAAGCGGTCGAACAGGAAGCAGCGGGTATTCCATCAAAACTGACATCCGCCGATCGCTCCGGGCGGAGGGATTTTCGCAAGGTGACCACCTTCACCATTGACCCGGTAGATGCCAAGGACTTTGACGACGCCCTGTCGGTACAATACCTGGCCAACGGCAACCTGGAGATCGGGGTGCATATTGCCGATGTTTCCCACTATGTCGTGCCGGGCAGCGCACTCGATCAGGAAGCTTACCGCCGGGGAACTTCCGTCTACCTGGTAGACCGGACCGTGCCCATGCTGCCGGAAAAACTGTCCAATAACTTATGTTCCCTGCGACCGGATGAGGACCGGCCTGCTTTTTCAGCCGTCTTTGAAATGACGCCGGAGGGAAAATTGCTGGGGGAATGGTTCGGGCGAACGCTCATTCATTCAGACCGGCGGTTTACGTACGAAGAGGCGCAGGAAATCCTGGAATCGGGGGTCGGAGAGTTTCAAAAAGAACTGACAACTTTCAACGGACTGGCCCTGTTGCTGCGGAAAGAACGCTTTCGCAACGGCGCCGTGAATTTTGATACGATTGAAGTGAAATTTCAGCTGGACGAGGCGGGAAAGCCATTGGGAATTTACCAGCGGCAGCGGAAAGAGGCCCATAAACTGGTAGAAGAGTTTATGTTGCTGGCCAATAAGCGGGTGGCCGAATACGTGCACGGCCTTTCCCGGAAGAAAGCTGATCCTAATACGATGGTCTACCGGATTCACGACTCCCCGGATCCGGACAAGCTGGAAACCTTTGCTACTTTTGTAGCCCGCCTGGGGTATAAGCTGGACACAGCCAACGAAAAGAAAATCGCCAAATCGTTTAATACCATGCTGGAAAAGGCGGAAGGAACGGCTGAGCAAAACCTGTTGGAGACGCTCGCGGTGCGAACAATGGCAAAAGCACGGTACAGCACCGAAGATACCGGCCATTTCGGACTGGCTTTCCGTCGTTATACGCATTTCACCTCACCCATCCGCCGTTATCCCGATCTGGTGGCGCACCGGCTGCTCCAACATTACCTCGACAAAGGTACGTCTGTGGAAAAGGAGCACCTGGAGAAAGATTGCAAACATTGTTCGGACCGGGAAAGGCTGGCATCAGATGCCGAAAGGGCCTCTGTGAAGTACAAGCAGGTGGAGTATATGGCCTTACAGGATCCGTCGAGGGTATACGAAGGAGTTATTTCGGGTGTCACGGAATTTGGCATTTTTGTAGAAATTACAGAGATGGCTTCAGAAGGGCTGGTACGGATGAACGATCTGAAAGACGATTATTATGAGTTGGATAAAGAAAATTACCGGCTGGTAGGAGAGCGTACAAAACGTATTTTTACGTTCGGAGACCGGCTAAGTGTAAAAGTGAAAGAGACCAACCTGGCCAGGAGAAGTATCGATTTCATACTGGCGGATAGCAGCGCCGGAGAAGCCATCCGGAAGTCGGGCGGACGTCGTCAGAAGCAGGTGACCTCAGGGAAAGTCAAGCGTGTGTATACAGCGAAAAGACGACGCTAGCATACTTTTGTGCGTTTTGTAACGTTTTTTACCCATCAACCATTTAAAAACTAATCTTACTATGAGAAAAGTAGTTTTATCCCTGTGTCTGGTATTGGTTGCGGCTGTCTGGGCATCCGCACAACCCGAGTCGAAGCCGAAGCCGAGCCCCAGAGTAGAGGCGGATGGCAGCGCGGTGAAAATAGCGTATGGCCAGCCTTCAAAAAAAGGAAGGGTCATTTTTGGGGCTGAAGGAAGTTCCAGCCTTGAGAAGTATGGAAAAGTGTGGCGGATAGGAGCTAATGAAGCCACTGAAATTACGTTTAAAAAAGACGGGAGTTTTGCCGGGCAGCCGGTGAAAGCAGGTACTTATACGTTATTCGCCGTTCCGACGGAAGCAGATTGGACATTGATTCTTAACAGTCAGCTGGGGCAGTGGGGAGCGTATAAATATGAGGAATTCAAAGAGAAAGATGTTTTAAAAGTAACTGTTCCCAACAAGCAGTTCGACGAGCCGCTGGAAAAGCTGACATTTACCGCATCGGATAATACGCTGGACTTCCAATGGGACCAGTCGGGCTTTTCTGTACCCCTGGAATTCTGATCCGGTAGTTGTAACGGGCAATCGGTGATGCAGGGAGGACGGCGCTGCTGCAGACAGCCGTCATAGTTCCTCAATCACCGATTGCCCTTTCGATTGATCCCCTGAAGTCCATTCCCACGACTCATGAAGCCGTATTTTGCCGTTCGGCAGCAGCTCCGGAGAGGAGCGGCAACGGCCGGTCATCAATTCTCCCTTGTCATTCACCTGGTGATAGCGCATATCGATGGCGCCCGAGGCATCTACTACGCCTATCAGGTGCCCGTATACAATTTTCCCGCCTGTGTAAGCTGACGTGACAATCTGCCCGTGCTGCTCGTACCGGAAGCGTGTTTCGGAGGACACTTCTCCGTTCTCGCTCGTGGATACAGGTCTGAAAATCCTGTTATGGTAATTGATCATGTTTAACGCTTGATGTGGGTTTCATAAATGGCAATCAAGTCTTCCGCAGAAATCATGGCAATCAGTTCTCCTATTAACGGGTAAGGAATGTCTGTGGTTTTTTTGAAGCGGATGCACCCCTTCCCCATATCCAGTTTGGTCTGGCTGTGTTTGGGATATTCATTCCGAAACCAATCCGTCAGCTGTTCATCGGCATAGATGGCGAAGTGATACAGAGATATATAATTTTTCTGGGAGGCAATTCCAATATACGGCAAAGGAAGCTTGGGGTTGCAATGATAGCCTTTGGGATAAGGGGAATGCGGGACCACGTAGCCGATATTGCCATAACTCATTTCTTCTACAAACCCTTGGGGCAGGTTGTCGAGAATGGTAGCTCTCAGTTTCAGGATAGCTTCTTTGCGGTCCTCCGGTAACTGTGCAATGTATGCTTCCGGAGAAGTTGCCTGGCTTTGCATGGCTGATGCGGTTGAGGTTCAGACACCAAAGTTACTAAACCATTCGTTCATTTTTTTATTCATGCCGGGTTCAAAACGCCGCTGTCTGGTCACGGGTTTTGCCATTGGGCATGTTTGAAGGAGATAGCCGGGTTACCCAATCACCGGTACAATGTTGGTTTCGGAGCAGTTCGAAGAGATTCGCAGGATTCAGGTTCCCGCTGGAATATTTCCGTAAATTTACGAAGAAACCGGAGGAGGGATCGAAAGGTGCGTTCAGGAAGAGAACAGTGCAAATTGCTTTGCGACCTCGGAACTGTTGAAATGAACCGATTATTTTAGAAACAGGCATGTTAGGAACACTGGCAAAAATGGGATGGTGGGTATCGCTGCTGCACATGGCTTCTGCCGTGGCCCAGCCAGGTAACAATAAAGTGCTGTTTGTCATTGTGGACGGGATTTCGGCTGAGCAACTGGCACGCGTGCCTACTCCGAACCTGGATGCGATCGCCGGAGGAGGCGGGTACACACCCGCATATGTCGGAGGCGAGGTGAAATCCTATTCCCAAACCCCGACGATCTCGGCGGTGGGTTACAACAGCCTGCTGACAGGTACCTGGGTAAACAAGCACAATGTATGGGACAATACCATCAAAGCCCCCAATTATTACTACTGGACCCTTTTCCGCTTTTTTAAAGAGGCATATCCGGCCCGGAAAACAGCCGTTTTTTCTACCTGGCAGGATAACCGTACCAAGCTGATCGGGGAGAAGCTGCTTCAAACCGGTTTTTTGAGGCTGGATTATACGTTTGACGGGTTTGAGCTGGACACGGTCCGTTTCAGGCCTGATCCGGAGCGTACGCATATTCATCGGATTGACGAGCTGGTAGTGGACGAAGCATCCCGGTACCTGCAGGCAAAAGGACCCGATATGAGTTGGGTGTATCTCCAGTATACAGACGATATGGGACATCGTTACGGTAACAGTGAACCGTTTTACAAGGCCATCGGCCTCATGGATGTGCAGATAGGGCGACTCTGGAAAGCCGTCAGGGTGCGGGAACAGCAATTCGGTGAAAACTGGGAAGTGTACATTACAACCGATCATGGACGGATCGAAGCGGATGGTCAAAGCCACGGAGGGCAGAGTGCCGGTGAGCGGAGTACCTGGATCGTGACCAATGCCCGGAACCTGAATGCCCATTTCAACCGGGAAATTACGGAAAATTATAAACCCGCTATTGTGGATATTCTCCCGAGTATTGCCCGGCACATGCAGCTGGAAATCCCGAAAGAGCAGCTTTTTGAACTGGACGGGATTCCCCTGACCGGTAAAATTTCGGTAGCGGCAATGAAGGTGACCGCTTCCGGAGATACGGCTGTGCTGACCTGGAAGGCCGTGGAGCGGGAAGGGACCGTTAAAATATGGCTGGCAACCACCAACCATTTTGAAGAAGGAGGGCAGGATCACTACCAGTTGGTAGATGAGGTAGCCGTAAGTGAGGAGGCCTATACAATCGACCTGCTGCACTATCCGTCCAGGTTATACAAATTCGTATTGGAAGGAAACGAGAACACCGTGAATAAATGGCTGGTCCGCCCTTAAAATATCCTCTGCAATACCTTTAAGACCGGCAGACAGCCGGGGAAGCTTTCAAATTAAAACGTTTTAACTGGACTTTTTAAAGAAGTGGCTGCGGGTAGCTTTGCCGCCGGGAATTATCAAGCTACCTTTATTAACAAAATTGTTAAACAAAAATGACAGGCCAGGATCTTGGTACCGAGCAACTGATAAAAGACACGGCAAAACATATTTTTTTTGTGGACGGCCGGCTCAACGCAACCACTCAGGAAATTGCCGATGAGGCCGGGGTGAACCGTAGCCTGGTACATTACTATTTCCGGTCGCGGGACCTCTTGTTCAGCCAGGTATATCACGAAGCCATGACAGATATACGGGTTAAACTTACTACCATTTTTGCGACGCCTCTGCCATTCCGGGAAAAGGTGGAATGCTTCCTGGAAACCTTTCTGGAGCATGTCCGGGCTACCCCTTTTCTGGAAGTCTTCCTGATAGCGGAAATCAACAACCGGTTGTGTCATAACAAACGGAAGGAGGGGAAAGCGCAGATGAGTCCGGAGATGCTCGCCTTTTTAGACGAAGTAGCGGTACAGATGGAGCAGGGAACGATCCAGAAAATGAAACCGGTCAATTTCCTGATCAATCTCTTTGCGCTGATTTCACATCCTATTATTATGAAGCCGCTGTATCTGGAATCATTCGGGATTCCGCCTGAAGAATATGAAGCCCTGTTGAACGAACGCAAAGCATTGGTTTTGCAACTGATTTTTAATTCACCACCAGCTTAAGACGTAACTGAATTCGTAAATACGGAAATGATGATCCCTGTTTCAACCCAATTTTCAATAGCATTGTGCGTAGGAAGCGCCCTTTTGATCAGTTCCTGCGGCAATGCCGACAAAACTCCGTCACAAACGGCCAAGCCTCCGCAATCCTATAAAGTGATAGAAGTGGCCAAATCGGCTGCAACACTGCTGACAGATTATCCCGCCAATCTGCAGGGAATCCAGGACATTGAAATCCGGCCCAAGATTGATGGCTACATTGAGGCCGTGTATGTAGAGGAAGGAGCCGCCGTGAAAAAAGGGCAGCTGCTGTTTAAAATCAGTAACCCGCAATACGAGGAACTCGTCCGCAGTGCTGCGGCAACCATCAACGCAGCGGAAGCGGATGTGGCGTCTGCCAGACTGCAGGTGAAAAAGACGGAACCCCTGGTAGCACAGGATATTATCAGTCCTTATGAACTGGAGATGGCCCAACTGGCTCTTCAGGCTCGTGAGGCCCAGCTGGCGCAGGCAAAAACCAGCCTGGCCAATGCTAAAATCAACCTGGGGTATACACAGGTGACCAGTCCGGTCAATGGTGTGGTCGGTACACTGCCCTACAAGCTGGGAAGCTATGTCAACAGTGCAATGGGATCGGGATTGACCACAGTATCGGATATCGCGAGGGTGTATGCGTATTTTTCGGTGAATGAGAAGCAGGGGCTGGCTTTCTTTCAGGATGCCGAGGGGAAATCTTCCCGTGAAAAAATACAGACATTGCCGGCGGTCACCCTGGTACTGGCAGACGGGACCGAATACGAAGAAAAGGGAAAAGTAGAAACCATCAGCGGGCAAATCAACACCCAGACCGGCTCGTACAACGTCCGGGCCGGATTCCCGAATCCTTCGGGAATGCTCCGGAGCGGCAGCAGTGCCAATGTCCGGATACCTACCTACGTGGAAGAGGCCCTGCTGATCCCGCAAAAAGCCACTTACGAGCTGCAGGGGAAACGGTTTGTATATGTGGCGGGCGCCGATTCGGTGGTGAAAGCAACAGAAGTGAAAGTGCGGGATTTACCCGGCGGCCAATTGTTTGTGGTCGATGAGGGAGTCGTTGTCGGGGACCGGGTGGTGATTGAAGGTGTCGGAATCCTGACAGAAGGCACACGCATTGTTCCCGTATCCGTGGATAGGGACAGCCTGCTGGAAACCTATGGAAAGCAGTAAAACAAAGCAGAGAACTAATCAACATCCGGTACCCGATCCGGGGGGCCGGTCCATCCTGACAGATTCATGTTTAAACGATTTATAGAGAAACCGGTACTGTCTACCGTTATTTCCATTATTATCTTAATTCTGGGGATACTAGGAATTGTCATCCTGCCTATTTCGCAATATCCTGAAATTGCCCCGCCCACTGTAGTGGTGATGGCGAACTACCAGGGGGCAAATGCCGAGGTGGTGATGAACAGCGTGGTGATTCCCCTGGAAGAGCAGATCAATGGGGTAGAGGATATGAGCTACATGACCTCCACCTCTTCCAATGAAGGGGCGGCCACGATTATGATCTACTTTAAGCTGGGGACCGACCCGGATATGGCAGCCGTAAACGTGCAGAACCGGGTGGCCCGGGCTACGAGCCTGCTGCCTGCCGAGGTCACCCGGGCAGGGGTGATGACCGCCAAGCGACAAAGCAGCAATGTGATGATCTTTGCCATTTACAGTGACAACGCGGCCTATGACCAGACATTTCTGCAAAACTATGCCAATATTAATATCATCCCGCAGGTAAAGCGGGTCAATGGCGTGGGAGATGCCACCGCCTTCGGGACCCGGGATTACTCTATGAGATTGTGGCTCAAGCCGGATGTGATGGGGGCATACGGCCTTGTTCCGAACGATATCAGTGTGGCCCTGGCAGAACAGAATATCGAGGCGGCCCCCGGGCAGTTGGGAGAGCAGGGAGGACAATCGTTTCAGTATGTACTTAAATACAAAGGCCGGCTGAAGGATGAAGCAGAGTTCGGCGATATCATTATCAAGGCAAGCGCCGACGGACAGGTACTGCGTCTGAAAGACGTGGCCCGCATCGAGCTGGGGGCGCAAAACTATTCCTCCTTTACAACTGTCAACGGACGTGCTGCAGTAGGGGTGGCCATTAACCAGACCGCTGGATCGAATGCCAAGGAAGTAATTGAAGGTGTGGAACAAGTGCTGGCGGAAGCCTCCGGGAGTTTTCCGGAAGGGATGCATTTCATGATTATGGTCAATGTGAACGACTTTCTGGATGCCTCTATATCCAAAGTGATTACCACCCTGATAGAGGCTTTTATCCTGGTGTTCCTCGTGGTATTTATCTTCCTGCAGGACTGGCGTTCTACCCTGATACCGGCAATTGCCGTCCCGGTGGCGATCGTCGGGACTTTTTTCTTTCTGAACCTCTTTGGCTTTACAATCAACCTGCTGACCTTATTTGCACTGATACTCGCGGTGGGGATCGTGGTCGATGACGCCATCGTGGTCGTGGAAGCGGTCCATGCCAAACTGGAGGCCGGGGCAAAATCCGCCAAAAAGGCTTCCATTAAGGCTATGAACGATATCAGCGGGGCAATTGTCAGTATTACCCTGGTAATGTCCGCTGTGTTTGTGCCGGTGAGCTTTATCGGCGGCTCTACCGGTGTGTTCTACAAGCAATTCGGCCTTACCCTGGCAATTTCCATTATTTTGTCGGCGATCAATGCCCTTACCTTAAGCCCGGCACTATGCGCCATCTTATTGAAACCACACGACGGCGCCGCGCACCAAAAAGGCTTTTTAGACCGGTTTTATACCGCTTTCAATGCCGGCTTTGAGGCGACGACCCGAAAATATAAACGGTCCGTATCGTTCCTGATCCGGCGAAAGTGGCTGGCGGTCGGAGGAATCGCCGTATCGATAGGGCTATTGGTGTGGCTCATGCGTACTACGCCAACGGGCTTTGTACCAAGCGAAGACCTGGGGACGATTATGTCGGATATCAGCCTTCCGGCAGGCGCTTCGATTGAACGGACGGAAGAGGTGACCAGGGAGATTGAGCAGATTGCGGCCTCACTGCCCGAAGTACAGCATGTCCTGCGGGTGGTCGGAAGGGGAATGATCAGTGGTTCGGGAAGTAACTACGGAATGGTCATTCTTAAACTCAAACCCTGGGCGGAACGTGTAAAAAAAGAGCAGGAAGTGCAGGCATTGATCGGGCAGCTTTTTGCCAAAACAGCCGGTTTGAAAGAGGCCCGGGTTATTTTCTTCTCGCCGCCGACTATCCAGGGATTCGGGACCAGCAGCGGGTTTGAATTCCAGCTGCAGGACCGGCAGGGCGGCAGTATTGAAGATTTCGGGAAAGTAAGCAGCGACTTCCTGAGTGCGCTCAATCAGCGGGAGGAAGTGCAGTTTGCCTCTACTGCCTTTAACGCTAATTTTCCCCAGTACATGATCGACATGGATGTAGCACAGGTGAAAAAAGCCGGCTTCACGGTCAGTGATGTGCTGAGCACTTTACAGGGATATTACGGCGGAGTATATGCCTCGAACTTTAACCGTTTCGGAAAGCAGTACCGGGTCATGTACCAGTCAGAAGCCATGTACAGGGCCGATCCGAAGAGCCTTAACCTGATTCAGGTCCGGAATGCCAATGGTGTAATGGCACCCATTTCCCAGTTCGTTACACTAAACAGGGTATACGGTCCCCAGACGATCAACCGGTTCAATCTGTTTACGTCCATTGCCATCAACGGGGCGCCGAATGCAGGGTATAGCTCGGGAGATGCCATTCAGACCATTAACGAGGTCGCCGCCCAGACGTTGCCGGTTGGTTACGGGTTTGAGTTTTCCGGTATGACCCGGGAAGAGCTGGCCTCCAGCGGGCAGACCGTGTATGTATTTCTGCTGTGTTTGATTTTTGTATATTTCCTGCTTTGCGCGCAATATGAAAGTTATATTCTTCCCATGGCTGTGCTGTTTTCGGTACCGATAGGGCTGGCCGGAACCTTCATCTTTGCCAATATGTTTGGGGTCAGCAATAATATTTATCTTCAGATCACGCTGATCATGCTGATCGGACTGCTGGCTAAAAACGCAATTCTGATTGTGGAGTATTCGGTTGCCCGCCGCCGGGGCGGCATGGGACTTATCGCGGCTGCCATAGCAGGAGCTACTGCCCGGCTTCGCCCGATCCTGATGACTTCCTTTGCGTTTATTATGGGAATATTGCCATTGATGGTTGCCACAGGTGCGGGCGCCGTAGGGAACCGGTCGATTGGTACCGGCGCTATTGGCGGAATGCTGATTGGTACCCTCCTGGGGGTATTTGTAATCCCGGTCCTCTTCGTCATTTTCCAGGGGATACAGGAACGTCTTTCGGGGCGTACGGTAATACCTGCCGGCGAGGACGAATAGCGGTATTTTGTTAGTGAGTACGATTTTAAAAACAATATGATACGTTCTTTTTTGAATAGAAACCTGCTGATCATAGTCTTAGGGACGGTGGTGGTAATGGCCTCCTGTAAGGTGACTCAACCCTATGAACAACCGGCACTAAGTAGCAACAAGGAACACCTGTTCCGGGATGTGATCACCACGGATACGACCACGATGGCGGATATACCCTGGAAGGAGCTGTTTCCGGATATGCGTTTGCAGGCGTTGATTGAAGAAGGGCTTACGCACAACCTGGATCTGAAGAATGCCCTGGAGCAGATTTATCAGGCCAGGGCGGTGCTGGAGCAAAGCAGGGCGGCTTTGTTGCCTACCCTTAATTTCGCTCCGGCGGTAACCCGCACCAAAACGTCCCGGGCGGCGTTGAACCTTCCCCCTAACCTGGACATCAACCTGAAAACCACTACCTATCAGCTGGGAGTCAGCAGCAGCTGGGAACTGGATGTATGGGGGAAGCTGGGAAGCGCCAAACGCGCCGTTCAGGCCTCGCTCTGGCAGAGTGAAGCAACTAAAAGAGCTGTACAAACCCAATTGATTGCCGATATTGCCAATACGTATTATGAGCTGCTGGCGATGGACAAGCAACTGGCCATTACCCTGGAGACTATTGAAAACAGGAAACAGAGTGTTGCCACCATGAAAGCCTTGAAAGCTTCCGCAGTGGTGAATGGCGCTGCCGTCGTGCAAAGCGAGGCGAACCTGTATGCCGCAGAAGTGAGCGTACCGGACCTGAAGCGGGCGATCCGTGAAACGGAAAATGCCCTTTGTATGTTGCTGGGCAAAGAACCGGGGCCCGTTCCCCGCGCATCGCTGGAGGATCAGGCTGTGTATACCGATCTTAAAACCGGTATCCCGGCACAGCTGTTGCACAACCGACCCGATGTCCAGGCCGCTGAACTGGCGTTTCGCTATGCGTTTGAGAATACGAATGTCGCCCGCACTTATTTTTACCCGTCCCTGGCGATTACTTCGGCGACTGCCGGACTGTCGTCCCTGGCACTGAGCAACCTCTTCAAGCAATCGCTTTTTTATACGGTAGCGGGAGGGCTGACCCAACCTATACTGGACAGGGGTGTCAATAAATCCCGTTTGAAAACGGCGCAGTCGCAACAGCAAATAGCATTGAACAACTTCGAGCAGCGGCTGCTGACAGCGGGGCGGGAGCTTTCCAATGCCCTGTATGCCTACGAAACGGCATCAGAAAAGGAGGCCTCCCGGGAAAAGCAGATTGAGGCACTGGAAAAAGCCGTCAGTTTTACCAAGCAGCTCCTGCAGTATAGTTCCGCCACCAACTACACCGACGTACTGACCTCCGAGCAGGGATTGCTAAGTGCGCAGCTGGCGGGGGTCAATGATAAGCTGCAGCAATTACAGGCTGTGGTGAATCTGTACCGGGCCCTGGGCGGGGGCTGGAAAGAGTAACAGGTCCCGGTACCGATCTCAGGTCAGTACCTTACTTTAAGGACCATCTGGCCCAGATCATTCAGCGCTTCCATGGTCGTAAAGAGGGTCCTGCCCTTGGCCGACAGTACCTTCCAGGCAATGGTGCTTACGATGTCGTCTACCACACCCGGTGCTTCGGGATCTGTGACCAGTTCGATCCCGTTATCGCCCGTGATCCGCGCAGGCTGTGAAAATCCGGAGTTGACAACCAGCAACTCGCCCCGGCCTTCCAGGGCTGCCCGGTAGATCTCACTGACATCTGTCAGGATCCTCGACTGCGCCGCGGCCTCTTTCATTTCCGAAATCGCACGGGCTTTCCGTTCACTTTGTATCCCTTTGACGATATCCCAGGCCTGGGCGGCGATCTGGTGATGGGCCGTATTATTATAATCGATGGCGGCATGTCCCTGATAGACCGCCGGACGGTCTGCTACTTCCTGTAAAGCCCTATAATTTTCCGGGGTAGCAATTACGACCGTCTGCAGGCCCGTTCGGTTGAATTCCCGCACCACCGCTTTGTCCACATAGTTGAGGTATTCCTTCAGTTGATTCCCGACGATGCGTGCGTGGCTGGTATTCTGAGGCGCTACATCAAACGGGTTTTCGGTGAACGGAAAATCGGTGTTGACGATCTCCTCCCGGATGGCATCGTTTTGCGCTTCAAACAACTGCACACCATTTTGGGACAACAGCAGTATAGCGTATTCCTCTGTCCGGTTAAGGGCATCGATCAGCGGTTTGATCGCGAAGCTTTCATCCACAAATACACGGTTTTCAGGGACTGAATGGGGTAATTTTATGACTTCCGCTGTCGTGCCCGAGATGAAGATATGCAAACTGTCGAGGTTGTAGTTATGATCGATGGAATCGTGCACCTGCTGCAGTTTTTCAAGGATAGGGGCCACTTCCCGTTTGGTATATTCTTCCAGCAAGCGTTTCCCCGCATCGGCCACAAGGTTTTTGAGAACGATAGCGTCCTCGGTGTTGTCGGGGTGCGTGCGGTGTGTGGTGAGAGAAATGGTAATGCTGGGATTACTGTTTTCGCCGGCTAGTTTCTCGATTTTCTCCAATAACATAAATAGTTTGTTTTGATGTGAATGATACCGGGCGGTCCTGTTCATGACAGCTACCCGGTTTAAAACAGGCCTCCGCGGCTGCTTCACGAAGATAGTGCCGCCGGCGGAGTGCCGGTAGCCAATGGCGCCAGGGGCCGGCAGAGTGTTCTGACTACGTTTGCGACGACATCCGCACCATTTCCCCTGCGGACATTTCGCCGGGAAACACGAATACGGTCAGAATATGTTAAGGTAGCGAAAATTATCCGCTTTTACGGTATTTGTTTCAGAAAAGGTATCCCTGTGTCTGGCGAAACGGAGGTCGGCTGTCGGAGGTCAGCTTTCGGCTGTTGGTCGGGTTGTGGTTGGTGACGATATATCGACCTGATTCAGGTGTGGTTAATTCGAATATATTGTCTTATTCATTTGGATATTTAAGCCCGGGGAGATCTGATTCAACTGTGAATTTTCCTTTGCCTGATTCTATTTTAGCGCTGAATCCAGGGTGTAGGGTTATATTGGAACTCGTCCGGAGATGTATTTCTTTCAGTTCAACTTTGTTTTTTACGAACGTCATTTTTTTTTCGGTATGAAATATGCAGCCATAAATATTCACAAAGTTTTTAGGTTTGTCGTATTCCCACCCACGCCCTTGACGCCACAAGCCTGAATCAGGGCCGACCCTTTTCCGGAGCCCGCCGGCAACAGGGAAATCAACTTGCGGGAACCTCGAAACCCGGTAATATCAAAACCCCTGAAAGTCGCCCATTTTTACTAAATACTGGTGCCGAAAGTAAAAAGGAGTAACACCACTATCGGTGAGACAGTATTCAGATACCTGCCTTCCGGACCCTATTGAACGACAGGCAGGAGCCGTATTATTTCCAGGATCTTCTTAAAAAAATTATAGAAATACTTGGTGTTGAACGGAGTAAAAAGCATATTTACCTTCTAAACCTGTATTGAACCTGAACAACATTACTGTACTTACCGATTTTAATGGAAACCGCTCCGACCGAACCTGCCGGCACTACTCCGGAATTACCTCCTTTCGACTACGCCAGAAACTCACAGATCAAGAAAATTTACCTGGAAATCCCGGGCGGATACGACTATCATCATGAGTCGCTGAACCGGAATGACGACGGTAAATTTCTGGGGCGTGAAAAAATCACCAAATCGTTTGTCAATATTCTCAGAAGCTCGTCCAAAAAGGGAGTTTACCTGGTAACAGGCTACCGGGGAATGGGAAAAACGAGCTTCGTGAAAAGTGTGATCGAGGCGCTGAAACGTAAAAAACAGACCAAAGCCGATGGTATTGCCGCTCTTCTGAGGTACTGGTGGCAGTTTCTCGTCCGGTTCCTAAGGAAGGAGCGGCGAACCGAAAGTAAACCACTGAAAATAAAAGACTTCACCATCAGCCTGGCGCAATCGGAGCTAAAGGACATTGATATCCTGAAGCACATTGTTAACAAGCTGCTGGCTGACATGGAAGATTTCCCCGGACAACGGGTGTCGCGATGGTTCAACATGGGAAACCTGATGAGCTGGACCTGGCTGACGGCTACCTTGTTTTTAATGACGCTTTATGTCTACCAGCCCGGGGCGTCGGTGGAGGATACGTCGAAGGACGTCCTGACCAGCATGCTCGGTTTGCTCACGTTTTCGGCCTTGCTGGCCTTTTTTGCGAATAAAATGCTGGCTTGGATGTATGATAAAGTAACCATGCTGAAGCCGGAAGTGATCGTGTTATGGATAGTGGTCGGGTGCGCTTTTGTGTATGCATTCTTTAAAGAAACTGAAACAATCGGTTATATTCTTTTAGGAGGGAAAGGCTCGCCTGTGACAGCCGCATTATTTCCTTATTTTGTGTTCCTGGTACTCGGTAACCTGTTGCTGCTGGGGCTCTCATTCATGCCCTGGTTTCATACGAAGAAAGACCCGGTAAAAGAGCCTGGTAAGGTGAGAGAGCCTGTTAAGAGACTATACGATCGTTTAAAGCACCTACATGACCGCTGTTATTCCCAGGTTACAAAAGAAGACCAGATCCAGGGAATCCTGACCACTTCCGTTTCAACCCTTTTTAACCGCAACCACAAAGTGTTCCCGCTGGCCAATCCCCGGGAAATTGAAAATGAGCTGATCGAAATCATCAAAATGCTCAGCGCGTATTTTCAATACATCTTTGTTTTTGACGAGCTGGACAAGGTGGACCCGGCGTACGAATCCACTTCGGATGCGCAGGCAAATGGCAGGTCCAATTACCTCAATGAACTGACTGAGCGGAGGCGGATGGTGATCGGGATACTGGCATCCCTCAAGTATTTTATCAATGAGGCCGAAGCAAAATTTATCTTTATCGCGGGCCGCGAAATGTTTGATGCGGCCATGGCAGATATTTCCGACCGGCAGTCGGCTATCGGGAGTATTTTTCATAAAGTAATCTACGTAGACAGTTTCCTGAAAGACCAGCCTACCGGTGGCAGCACGGTCCTCCACATCGGAGGGATTATTGAAAGATACCTTCAGAATGCCCTGATGAAGGCGGAGCAGGAAGAAGCGCCGGAGGACGACCGCAATTTTCTTGCTTCGTATTATACCTATTTAACCAAAGACCGGAAAGACGTACCGGTACCCCAGGGCGAAGAAGAGGTACACACACTCAAGGGAAAGGAGGCGAAAATGGTGATTTTTACCTTGCAGAATTTTTTGGGTTACCTGTTGTATCGGAGCAATGGCTCGCCTAAAAAGGTCATGAAGCTTTTTGAAGAACATGTCGAGGTAATTTCAAAAGAAGAGCTGTTACGGGTCAGCAGCGAGAGTATTCTATTTCGCACCGGGAAGGGCGGGGAATCGAAACATTACCTGGTATTCGGCTATTTTACCCAGTATCGGCTAGGGTTTACCAACTATTTGTTCCAGCCATTCCTGACCATGAACAGTAGCTTTGTCAAGGTATTGAGCGACAATACCCTTGTCTCTATAGCCTTCCTGATGGATAGCCTCATTAAATTTCACCCCTTTGCCTTTTCCAATCAGAACCTGGAGCTGCTCCCGGAGATCATGGCCAGCAACCGGACCCCTATCTCCCGGCCCTTTCTGAATGACCTCATCAGCTTTATGGGGCAAAACCTGATCCGGAAAACCGAAGGCGGAATGTTTGAATTTAAATTCTACGACCGGACCCACAACGAGATTGTTTACATCACGAAGCTGTTTGAAGAGGAGGCCGCGGCATTCAATTTTTCACATGATGAAACCTACCCGATCAAGGCGCACCTGATCCGTAAAATACGGGACCTTCGTGCTACGCATGTTACCAATTCGATGGTGATCACGGCTGATGCAAACCCGTTGGTTTCAGTGCTCTTTTTGAACCGGCTGCTTGGCGATGTGTATTTCCAGGACGAGGAGTTCCAGGAAGCGATCGTCAGCTACCAGGATGCCTTACAGCTCATCGACCTCAACCGGCTCAATTCCCCAAACCACCTGGTCAATTTTATCATTGTCAAACTGAAACTGGGGCTTACGTACGAAAAACTGAAATCCTATGAAATTGCATTAGGCCACTATGCCAATGTGATCGAGGAAGCATCCCGCCTTTTGACAACACATCCTGCGGAGTACAATTTAATTTACCGCGACTTACTGGTGTTGGTCATGCAGGCGTACCTGGCTTCCATAGCAGTGCATGAAAAGCTGTTTGAAGGAACTACGTTTAAAAAGCTCAAAGTGCATGTCGACAGTTTTGAAAATTTGCTGGAAGGCTACGAAATCAAGTATGAAAACAGGGATATTATCCGGATGTCTTTTTACAAAGGGATCGGTAATATCCTGTATTTCAAAAATGCGGTGCTTCCTTACAGGTACCGGGTAGACGAATTACCCAAAATAAACAGCACGGGCAGCAATGAAGAGATTCTGAAATACTATTCAAGGCATTTGGGGGAAGAATTGATTTGCGAAAGTTTTGACGAGCTGAGTATCTTTAGAAATCCCAAGCTCTTAAATGCGGAGGCAAGGATTTCTTTTTCAACCTACCTGTATTATAAGAAGTCGCTGCAAGAAATACTGGGAAGTCAGGCGAGCGATTTGCCTTCCCTGCTTGCCGACTGCAAGCCATTGATCTACAACGAGCATCAGGGGGACGAAGAGGGACATAGAAGCCTGCAGCATACGCGACGTATCCGGAACATCGGGCACCTCCTGTCACAGATAGGAGATTACCTGTTTCCGTTGGTGCAGACGGAAAACGTTGATGTGATTGAGGCACTGGGTTGCTTTTACTACGATCCGGCAATTGATTGTGACAGTACGAAAAGCCGTTATTATACTACCATTGAAAGGGCCAGGGAAAGGCTGTTCAGAGACTATCTGTGCAATGAGGAGGGGGTTCGCGACGATTTGCGATCGGGTGACCCTGATGCCGGTAAAATCCATCCGCGCCTGGTTATCCATCTCTACTGCATGGCCTCCCTGTTTTACCTGGAGGCAGACGAACGTTCCAATTCGGCTTTTCAATTACGGAAGATGGTCACCGTATTCCGGATGGTCAAGCTGGTGAGCCGGCAGGAGAGCGTGTTATTCCGGTTGGTCAAAAAGATGCAAAAATTGGATTTAAAGGGAAGGTATCAAACAGGAGTTGCTATTGTCAATGCTCATATTGCTGATGTCAATGCTCAATTTAAATCGGTATCAAATACCCTAAAAGAGCAAAGGAGCGGCGAATGTATAAAAGAGAAGGAAAACCTCCAATATGAAAAGCTGTTGCATCACTGCAATCGGTTAATGGCCTGGATTAAGGACTTGTTAAATCAATATCGTTTAGATAAATCTGTACCCGAGATTGAAAAAAACGAAGGCTTGCATCAAATAGAGAATCTCCGCCGGATAGTGACCATGTTACAGTATTTTTCCGGCTCCCCTCCCGTTTATACGGCAATCAGCCGCCTGGAGACTAATCTCTTAAAGCGGATTTTAATCCTTTACAGCCTGACCAGCCATTCATCGGACCGGCCCCAGATCGCCAAATTCAAGAATTATTTTAATCTTGATACCATTCGCTCGTCGCATAAAGACTCGAATGAACTCTACAGTAACCTGTCCAATAACCCCGACACCAAAGAAGCAACGCTCGCCTTTGCGCAATTGAAAATAAAGTATTACGAATTTCCTGAAGCCGACGGGTCCGGGACCCTGGAGGAGTACTTTCGGAAGATACCGGAAAGCAAGCTTCTTTCGCCCTACAACAGCTTCAGCTTTCAGAATTCACGGTTGTTGGAACTGAATCTTCATACGCGTGTGAATTATCACATCCTGGAGAAGTATATCAAGCCCCGCATGGGGGTGCCCCCTTTCGATATCATGAAGGAGTGGCATACCCACCACGTCTATTCCTACAACCTGTTCAGTATTGATGAAGGGGGATTTGTGAAGCCCGATGAAGAAGGGGAAAAAGCAAGGACTGCCCTGCAATCGTTTTCGGAAGGGATGTCACCCCAACTGCTCAGAGAGTACGGCGACCTGGTGATCAATTCGATCTACAACCTGACGGTGATGAAAGATATTACCAATACCTACGAAATCAATTACAAGCTCAGCCATTCTTTTCTGGGAAGGATCCACCAGGATAATGCCTTTTGGATCAGCCAGTTTTACCTGTGCAGGCTTATCGAGTATTTCAGGATTTCAGGCGCGCCGGATGAAGCGGCAACCGGCGCCCTGAAGAAGGACCCGGTTGAAAAAAGACTGAAATCATTGATCGGAGCACAGAGTTTGATTACCCTGGATGCCCTTACCGAATACCAGATTGCGTTACAGTGCTATTCGAAAGCCTTCAAAATGCACAAAGAAGGGTCCGGATACCAGGACCGCATGAAGACGTTCATTTTCCTGGAAGATGATTTCAACGATAACCTGTACCATTTCGGTGCGGCGATAGAACGGCTCAAGATCAATTCGGGCCAAATCGAATCGGGTAGAAAAACAATCAAGGAATGCCTGGAAAAGGCAAACATGTACAAGTACGTGACATTTATCGGATACGAGGGCGAAGAAGCCGGCTAAATGACCGGGAGCGCTTGCCTGCCGCAGCGTCCGCTACATTTCCGACAGCTTCCGGGTTTCCAGAGGGGGTGCGGGCGGGAGGCCCGTCGCTTCCAGAATTTCCTGTTCGTCCAGCGTTTCACGTGCCAAAAGGGCATTTACCAGGGCATCCAGCGCGTCCTTGTATCGGAGCAGTAATTGCCGCGCCTCCTGATGGCATTCGGCAATAATGCGCAGCACCTCCGTGTCGATCCGCCGGGCGGTCTCTTCACTGTACGGACGTGCGGAACCGTAAAAACCGGTGCCTCCGCCCAGGTATTCATTTTGCCGGGGCGCGAGCTGGACCATTCCCAGTTCATCACTCATTCCCCAGCGGGTCACCATGCCCCTTGCCAATTGTGTAGCCTGCTCGATGTCGCTTTCTGCCCCTGTGGTTTTGGTGCCGTAGATGATTTCCTCGGCGCTCCGGCCCCCCAGGATACCGATAATACGGGCTCTCAGGTAGCTCTCCGGGTAATTGTACCGATCGCTGTCCGGACGTTGGTAGGTAACCCCGAGAGCCTGGCCCCGCGGGACGATCGTTACCCGGTTGACCGGGTCAGCCCCCGGCACGACCAGGCCCAGAATAGCATGTCCTCCCTCGTGATAGGCAATGCGTTCGCGGTCCTGGTGGCTCAGCAGCAAGGGACGTTCCGGCCCCAGCATGATTTTTTCGAGGGCATCCATAAAGTTTTTCAACGTGAGCTGTTCCTGGCCGTTGCGGGCCGCCATAAGGGCCGCCTCGTTCACCAGGTTGCGCAGATCAGCCCCCGACAGGCCCGGGGTGGCTGCTCCCACTTCGTCGAAGTTAAAATCGTTTTCCAGGGGAACTTTCCGGGTATGTACTTTCAGGATGGCGATCCGGCCATTTTTATCGGGTAGGTTGACCACGATCCGCCGGTCGAAGCGACCTGCCCGCATTAAAGCTTTGTCCAGCACATCGGGTTGATTAGTGGCAGCCAGTACAATCACGCCTTCTTTACTGGAAAAACCATCCATTTCGGTCAGGATCTGGTTAAGCGTTTGTTCTTGCTCGCCGCCTCCGCCATAGACATTTTGTCCCCGCGCCCGGCCAATAGAGTCGAGTTCGTCGATAAATACAATAGCTGGGGCGTGTTCCCGCGCCTGCTTGAACAGGTCGCGAACCCGGGCCGCTCCGACTCCTACGATCATTTCCACAAATTCGGAAGCGCTCATCGAGAAAAAAGGGACCCCGGCTTCTCCGGCAACAGCCCTTGCCAGCAAGGTTTTCCCCGTTCCCGGAGCCCCGATTAATAATACGCCTTTGGGGGCCGTTCCCCCTAAACGGGTATATTTGGTAGGGTTTTTGAGAAAATCCACAATTTCCACCAATTCATTTTCGGCTTCATCTATTCCGGCAACATCGTCGAAACTAACCTTCGTATCGATTTCCTGGTCGAAGCGTTTGGCAGAACTTTTGCCCATCCCCATCATGCTGCCCATTCCCATGCCGCTTTGTTTCCGGGCGCGGCGGTACATCCAGACATAGAAACCGATAATAAGCAAGGCCGGACCAAAGAACGAAAGCAGGGATAAAAACGGGTTGGGTTCCTCCATGATCGGATCGGCGCGGATCTCGACGCCATGACCGATTAGAAGCGATTCCAGTCCGGGTTCTGCAAAGGAGGGGATGATCGTTGTAAAGGCGTGAACCTTCAGCTCCTCCTGTTTGGCAGCCGGCTGGATGGTTTCGGGGGTAGGGGGCGTGTAGGTGATGGTATCGGTGAATACTCCCGTAATCACCTCGCCCTTGTTATAGATCTGCTTGACATTGTCTTTTTGAACCTCTTCTTTGAAGACCGTATAGGGGATAACCACCGGTGCATCGCGGTCGGGGAAGAAGGTTTTGACCAGAAAGTAATTGATCAGCAACAGGCCGAGAAACCACCACCACGTACGACGCGGTGGTATGCCAGGTGTCGGCGGGGCGGGTTTATTGGCGGGAGCAGGGTTTGAAGGTTTTGGTGTACTCATCGCATTTATGGGGCTACAGTGGATGACATGCAAGGTAGGGAAATTTAACCTGGGGATCAACCGGCCGCAGGCCGCTTTCGGGGAGGCTGTCGCCCGGGGCGTAATGCGCAGGGGGGCTTCTCCGGGACGGAACCCACAGACCGTCTCGGGGAGCGCCCGGGGAGAGATTTGTCCGGGAAATGTTATAAAATGGCCGAAAGAAATACTATCTTAGCAAGTAACGTTTCATTTACATTGTATGCGTGATGACTGCTTCTGAGAAATTTATGCGCAAGGCCATCGCCTTATCCCTGGCAAACATAAGTGCGGGAGGCGGTCCGTTCGGAGCGGTGATAGTAAAAGACGGAGCAATCGTTGCGACCGGTGTAAACCGGGTAACAGCCGACACCGATCCGACGGCCCACGCCGAGGTAACTGCGATCCGGAATGCCGCGGGCAAATTACAATCGTTTGATTTATCCGGCTGTGAAATCTACACCTCCTGCGAGCCCTGCCCGATGTGCCTGGGAGCTATTTACTGGGCCCGGATTAGCAAAATGTACTATGGCAATACCAAGGAAAATGCCAAAGCGGCCGGCTTCGACGATGCCTTTATCTATGAAGAAATCGATTTAAGGCCCGGGGAACGCCGGTTGAAAACGATCCAACTCCTTCCCGAGGAAGCCCGGAAAGCGTTTGAAGCCTGGCAGGCCACCGTTGAAAAAAAATCCTACTAGCGCCACCAACGTACCATGGTCTGTGTCCCCACAGACCATCCCGGATCCGGCAAGGAAGAAAAGTGGACTGTGAAGACAAAAGCCACTGGCAGCCGATAGCCGATATCTGACCTCCGAAAGCCGAAAGCCGACCTCCGATAGCCGAAAGCTGACCTCCGATAGCCGATCTCCGATAGCCGTACCATGGTCTGTGTCCCCACAGACCATCCCGGATCCGGCCAGAAAAAAAAGTGGACTGTGAAGACAAAGGCCCCTGACCAACCTCCGATAGCCGAAAGCCGACCTCCGATAGCCGAAAGCCGACCTCCGATAGCCGAAAGCTGACCTCCGAAAGCCGAAAGCCGATCTCCCCCAGCCCCCACCCGTGAAATCACTCTTTAATTTGCCCGGTTGCTAATCCCTTTCTACTTTTGCCGGAGCAAGCCATCGGCGACGTTCGCCTCCGCTTCCTGCAAACCGGAAGCTAATTACAAGCAGTATGAGCAATTTGGAAAGACACCTGGAAAGAATACTATCAACCATTGGTTTATCGGGTGACAGCCTGGAATACTGGCGTTTTCTGATGCTTGCGGTCTTACTGATGCTGGTCAGCTACACGGCTTTCAGACTTACCAAAAGCTATATCATCGGCCTGTTGTACGCGGTTTTTAAAAGAACCGCCTTTACCTGGGACGATGTGCTGGTCGACAGGAATGCGCTGAACAGTATGGCGCATATCGTTCCGGCCGTATTGATCAAGGCGGCTGTTCCATTGCTGTTCAGGGATTTTGAAGCGCTGATTCCATTTGCCGGTAAACTGGCTAACTGCTATTTATTGGTAGTTGGAATGGGAGTCGTAATTTCCTTTGTGAGCACCGTGGAGTATATCCTTTCCCAATCGGTGGTGTTTGCGGAGAAGCCGGTTTCCAGTTATTTTCAGCTGGTACGGATGGTCATCTATATTATCACGTTTATTCTGGTGCTTTCCGAGCTGCTTAATAAGACACCGGTTTATTTCCTGAGCGCTTTCGGGGCAATGACGGCCGTGCTGCTCCTCATTTTCAAGGATACGATTATGGGATTGGTAGCCAGTGTCCAGATTTCCGCCAACGAAATGGTGCGGGTAGGAGATTGGGTGGAAATGCCGAAGTTCAATGCGGACGGAGACGTTATCGCCATAAACCTGTATACGGTCAAAATCAGGAACTGGGATAAAACCATTACCACCGTACCTACTTATTATTTTATTACGGACAGTTTTAAGAACTGGCGGGGGATGCATGAAAGCGGCGGAAGAAGGATCAAACGGTCACTGTATATCAACGTGAACTCGGTTAGGTTTGTGGATCCGCTGACAAGGGAGCAGTATAAGAAATACTTTCTGATTAAGGATTTTATAGCCAGTAGGCAACTGGAAATCGATGCGTTTAACGCGCAGCATGACGTTGATACATCGCAGCTGATCAACGGTCGCCGCATGACCAATATAGGGGTCTTCCGGAATTATGCACAGGCTTACCTGACCAGCCATCCGCTTATCCGGCAGGACATGACATTGCTGGTGCGGCAGCTTGCTATGGAAGACAGGGGGCTGCCCCTCGAAGTCTATTGTTTTACAGCTACTACCAAATGGCGGGATTATGAGGAGATACAATCCAATATTTTTGACCACCTCATTGCGGCAGCCGGCTTCTTCGATCTGGAGCTTTTCCAGCAACCCAGCGGGCGGGATTTCTCCAACCGGTTTAAAACACCGCCGGAAGCAAGAGCGGAAACCGCCGGATAATTACTTTTTTAAATAAAAATAAAACAATTTCAGGAAAAAATAGTTAGTTATACAGGTCACCTATATAAACTGTTAACTATATGAGCATTGTAAAAGTATTAGAAGTGATTGCTTCGTCGGAAAAAGGGATTGACGACGCCATCCAAAATTGCGTAACCGAAGTTTCAAAAACCATCCGGAACATTGATTCGGTATATGTAAAGGATATAAAAGTCCATGTCAAGGAAGGGAAAATCATTTCCTACGGAGCCGTATGTAAGGTTTCTTTCCGGGTGGATGGTGATTCGGACGATTAAAACAAACATTCCTGCTGCTTGATAGTTCCTTTTGCAAGGGATATGCCCCGGGTTAAGAATGGCATTGTGCCTGAAAGTGTATGGACGGGGAGAATAGCCTCGCGGTTCGTTATGCAACTGGCGGTGCTGGGCTTCTTCGCGTCAACACTTATGGCACAGCGTTACGAGGTAATCAATCAGGAAAATCCGGAGGTGAGTTACCGCGGCCTGGCCTTTATCACGAATTCGGGCTTCGTGGTCAGCGGTTCCCGGAATACCATCGGCAGGAGTACCGATGGCGGCCGGACCTTTCAATGGATACAGGCGGCAGCTTATACAGGACGTGATTTCAGGGACATAGAAGTGCTCGGCGACCTTCACTACGCGGCGGTCGCCGTGGATCGTCCGGGTCTGATCATCGAGACCAGGGACGGAGGAGCAACCTGGCAGGAAGTTTTTTATAAGGATACGGCCGGGATTTTCCTGAATGCCTTGTTTAAAACCGTTTCGGGAGATTTGTATGCGGTAGGGGACCCGGTTTCAGAGGGAAGACCTTATGTGTTGAAAAACAACCGGGAAATTACCGCTCTTTTCAATCATCCGTTGAGACGGTTGCATCCGGGCGAAGCTTTTTTTGCCGCAAGCGGCAGTAATTTATATGTAGATGATAGCCTGGCGCTATTGGTTTCGGGAGGCAAAGCTTCAGTCCTCTATTCGTATTCGCATCAGGGGGTACAGGCTTATCCGCTGGAAAAAGGCGCCGGAGAAACGGCAGGAATCAACGGGATGTACTATGATCCTGTCCGTAACAAAGGGTTGCTGCTGGGGGGCGATTTTAACGAACCCGGGCTGCAGAAGGGCAATTTCTTCCGGTTCAGCGTCCGGCAGGGAGCGTTGGTTTTTCATCCGTCCCGAACCGTCCCCACAGGTTATAAAACCGACGCGGTGATGGTGGATGATCAAACCCTGATCGTTTGCGGGTATTCCGGCGTCGAAATTTCCCGCGATGGGGGAGACTCCTGGCAAATCATCACCCGTGACAGTTACAATACCTGCGCCATTTCCCCCGATGGCAAAACCGTCCTGCTGGCAGGGTCCGCCGGTAAAATTGGCAAAATCTCCCTTTAAACAGCCGGGATCGCTTTACTGCCAGGTATAGATTACCATATCTCCCGGATCCACTTCGATTGTGCTCGTGTAATCCCGGGCCGGACGGATCGTCCCGTCTTTCAACACCCTGCCTACGTGATTTTCGGCGTAGAAAGTCAGTGACATGGGTTTCTGAAAGTCGCGGTTTACGATGACCAGGAAATGGTCGTCTCCCTTTTGTAACTGCGACACAACCGCACCGTCTCCTGAAGTTTCCAGGACGTTTACCGGGTCGGGAAGCCGTTCCATACGCCGGGTACCGATCGGGATTTTGTTTCCGGTATGCCATACCGATTTAACGGTGGATCCTGTAAATACAGCAGCAACCTTGGCGATCTCCTGGTTGATGGCTTTTATTTTGTCGTAGGTGTCCGTACGTTTTCCGTCTACCGTAATGGGAGCATTGTGGAAGTCCCAGGTAGTGGTGACGGGCGTCCAGTAGGTAAAATACTGAAGGGTTTGTGCGCCATAGGCGAGGATGCTGTGAATCTGGAATCTGATTTCCGCCAGGGTCGGAATCGCATAATCGTGAAAGGCAACACTGAGTCCGAATGCCCATACGGGCAGGTTGTTGGCACGGGCGATCTGAGAAACGATCTCCATGTTTTCGTAGTAGTCTTTGGAAGAAACCCGGTTTTTCATCAGGGGATAGTGGTCGAAGGAGATAAATTGTACCGGGATTTCTTTCACAAAAGCTTCCACATACTCCTTGTACGTATCGGTTCCCAGCTGGTCTTTCGACGCATAGGTGGGAAACAGGTTGAGGTAACAAAAATGCTTGTCATCGATTGCCCTGATTTTTCGTGCCCATGCACCCAGTTCGGGGAAATCCTTCCGCGAAGGTTCGTCCCGGAGATAGTAGCCCGCCAATGCCGGGTGATTCATGAGCCTCTTGACGGTATTCTCGGTATCCGTTTTCAGTTCAGGGCAGGCGGCAACAATTTTCACCCCGGTTTTTTGAGCGATATCCAGCGCTTTTTCAACTGCTTGAAGATCAGGATAATTGGTGTAGTTGATCGTGATCCCGGCTTCCCTGAGTTCTTCAAAACGCTCTGGGGTCGTCTGATCTGCCGGGATGCCAAACCATGCCAATACGGGCAGCGGCTGGTCTGCCTTGAGCTGCTTCTGGGATAACAGGGGATGGAAACTGACCAGTAGGAGCAGGCTGGTGACGTAAAAATTCCGGTGCGTCATGCGTGAGAAAATAGATGGTTCGATTGTTTCGAATAGGTAAACAGTTACCTACTCAATACGGAATCCACCCGAAAAAGGACTACGGGTTCGACTCCTGGGTTCGACTATGCTCACCCGCCGCGTCTTGTACTGATAGCCTGGGTTCGACTATGCTCACCCGCCACGTCTTGTGCTGATAGCCTGGGTTCGACTATGCTCACCCGCCG
>JBEBSD010000007.1:0-135294 GCA_040394475.1 Telluribacter humicola
AGAGCACTTCCTTGGTAAGGAAGAGGTCAGGGGTTCAAATCCCCTCAAAGGCTCAGATAAGGTGAGAGCATTAAGGTATAGAGTACTTCATCGTAAGTTAAGTTTTATTAATCATAATTTAAGCATAAAATCAAAATGGCAAAAGAGACGTTTGACCGCTCGAAACCCCACGTTAATATTGGTACTATCGGGCACGTTGACCACGGAAAAACAACCCTAACCGCTGCAATTACTACCGTATTGGCTGATAAAGGGTTTTCGCAAAAGCGCGATTTTTCGTCAATTGACAATGCCCCTGAAGAAAAAGAGCGTGGTATTACGATCAATACCTCGCACGTTGAATATCAAACCGCCAACCGTCACTATGCGCACGTTGACTGTCCGGGTCACGCTGACTATGTGAAAAACATGGTAACAGGTGCCGCACAGATGGACGGTGCGATCATCGTGGTTGCCGCCACAGACGGCCCGATGCCCCAGACCCGCGAGCACATTCTGCTGGCGCGTCAGGTAGGTGTACCGCAACTGGTCGTATTTATGAATAAAGTTGACTTGGTGGATGATCCCGAGTTGCTGGAACTGGTTGAAATGGAGATTCGTGAACTGTTGAGCTTCTACGAATACGATGGCGATAATATTCCTGTGATCCAAGGCTCAGCTTTGGGCGGATTGAACTCCGAACCAAAATGGGTTGAGAAGATAGAAGAGTTAATGGATGCTGTGGACAGCTATATCCCGGTGCCTCCCCGTCAGACAGAACTTCCGTTCCTGATGCCTGTGGAAGACGTGTTCTCGATCACTGGTCGTGGAACCGTAGCAACCGGCCGTATCGAGCGCGGAATCATCAACTCCGGCGAGCCTGTTGAAATCCTGGGTATGGGTGCTGAAAACCTTAAGTCTACAGTGACTGGGGTGGAAATGTTCCGTAAAATCCTGGACAGAGGAGAAGCTGGTGATAACGTAGGATTGCTGCTGCGGGGTATCGATAAAGAAGATATCCGCAGGGGTATGGTAATCTGTAAGCCAGGTTCTGTAAAACCGCATGCTCATTTTAAAGCAGAGGTGTACGTCCTGTCGAAAGAAGAAGGAGGCCGTCATACGCCATTCTTTAACAGGTACCGTCCGCAGTTTTACTTCCGTACCACTGACGTAACAGGAGAAATTGTATTGCCTGCAGGTGTTGAAATGGTAATGCCCGGTGATAACATCACGATAGAGGTGAAACTGATCAATAAGATCGCTATGGAAAAAGGACTTCGTTTTGCGATTCGTGAAGGAGGCCGTACTGTAGGGGCAGGTCAGGTAACTGAAATTTTGGATTAATTTCTAAATTTTGTAAAACAAGTGCATTTCTTTTTCCCGGAATGCACTTGTTTTTTTTAAATAATCACTATCTTTGCAGCCCGAAACATGGGTTTCAGGCGTACACGGGCATAGTTCAAGGGTAGAATAGCGGTCTCCAAAACCGTTGATGGGAGTTCGAATCTCTCTGCCCGTGCTAAAACTTAAATGGAATGGATAGAGTTATCACCTTTTTTAAAGCATCCTGGGAAGAGTTTACACAGCATGTAACCTGGCCGGCATTCAGTCAGCTGCAATCCAGTACCACCCTGGTTTTGGTGGGATCGTTAATTTTTGCGGTGGTTGTTGGGATGATGGATCTGGTGTTTGAAAATGCACTCAATCTATTCTATCAGTCATTCTAATTATCTTATCGTTAAACTGTAGCAGGTGATATGAGCAGCGGACTCAATTGGTATGTTTTAAGGGCAGTCTCAGGACAGGAGAGAAAGATCAAGTCTTATATCGAGAATGAAATTGCCCGTCAGAACTTGGGGGAATATGTGCCTCAGATACTCATACCGGCTGAGAAGGTTTTTGAGCTCAGGAATGGTAAGAAACGGGTGCGGGAGAAAAACTTTTTCCCGGGGTATATTATAATTTCCGCGGACCTTTCCCAGGGAGAAGTATTCCATATCATTACGAGCATCCCCGGAGTCATCGGCTTTCTGGGGAATTCAGAAGGTACTTCTAAAATACCGGTCCCGCTCAGGCAGTCTGAAATCAACCGGATCCTGGGTAAAGTAGACGAAGCTTCCGAAGAGGTGGTGACCCCGTCTGTCGCCTTCCATAAAGGGGAAAGCGTCAAGATTGTCGACGGCCCGTTCAGTACCTTCGTAGGGATCGTGGAGGAGGTTTCCGAAGAAAGAAAGAAACTAAAGGTAGTAGTAAAAATATTTGGGCGGAGTCAGCCCGTTGAACTTAGTTACGCACAAGTAGAAAAGGAAGGTTGAGCCTATGAATGACAGGAAGCTTCCCCTGTATGTGAACATTTATATGAGCAACTGACCAAACCAAATCAAACAAAATGGCAAAAGAAATAGGCGGATACGTCAAACTCCAGGTAAAGGGTGGCCAGGCCAACCCCTCTCCCCCCATCGGGCCTGCATTAGGTTCAAAAGGGCTTAACATTATGGAGTTTTGCAAGCAGTTCAATGGCCGTACGCAGGATAAAATGGGTACGGTTCTGCCGGTAGTCATTACTTACTATAAGGACAAGTCATTTGATTTTGTAATCAAGACTCCCCCCGCAGCCAATTTGCTTCTGGAGGCTTCTAAAGTAAAAACCGGTTCGGCACAGCCCAACCGGCTCAAAGTCGGATCGGTAACATGGGATCAGGTGCGTCAGATCGCTGAAACCAAGCTCCCCGATCTGAATTGCTTTACAGTAGAGGCCGGAATGAAAATGATTGCAGGGACCGCACGTAGTTTGGGTATTACCGTATCAGGCAAAGCTCCATGGGAGTGATCAAATTTTAGCGTTAGATACGCCTTAGAAAAAAGGACATGGGAAAATTGACCAAAAAAAGAAAAGAAGCCCTTTCAAAGCTGGATGCCAGTAAGGTCTATGACCTGAAAGAAGCAGCCAGCGCCCTGAAAGAAATCAGCTATACCAGCTTTGACGCTTCCGTGGATATCGACGTCCGGTTGGGCGTGGATCCCAGGAAGGCAGATCAGATGGTACGGGGTGTTGTTACCCTTCCGTACGGAACGGGTAAGGACGTGAGGGTGCTGGTATTGTGTACCCCGGACAAAGAGGCGGAAGCCAGGGAGGCCGGAGCGGATTATGCTGGTCTGGATGAATTTATTCAAAAGATCGAACAAGGCTGGACCGACATCGATGTAATCATTACCATGCCTAGCGTGATGGCAAAAGTGGGTAGACTGGGAAAAATCCTGGGCCCCCGCGGTTTGATGCCTAACCCTAAGTCCGGAACGGTTACTCCGGAGGTGGGAAAAGCTGTACAAGAGGTAAAAGCGGGTAAGATTGATTTTAAGGTGGATAAAACCGGAATCATTCATACAAGCATTGGTAAGGTATCATTTGATGCTGAAAAGCTGGCTGAGAATGCGCAGGAGGTGATCAACACGCTAATCCGTTTGAAACCTGCTTCGTCAAAAGGCACCTATGTAAAGAGTGTTTACTTGTCGAGTACGATGAGTCCGAGTGTATCAATTGATAAAACAACGATTCCAGGAATATAATTATGACAAGGGAAGATAAGGCATCAGTAATTGAAGAACTGAGTGAAAAATTCTCGAATTCACCGTATTTCTATCTTACAAGTGCAGCAGGAATGTCGGTAGCTGAAGTAAACCAGCTGCGGCGTTTGTGCTTCGAAAGAGGAGTGGAATACCGGGTTATCAAGAATACACTCATCAGGAAAGCATTGGAGACATTGTCGACGGATTACTCCTCGTTCAACGAAACCGTGCTAAAGGGCTTTACCGGGGTAATGTTCCACCCGGAATCAGGTAAGGTTCCTGCAAAACTTATTAAAGAGTTCAAAAAAGCCACCGGAAGCGATAAGCTGGCGTTGAAAGGAGCATCGGTCGATACCGCTATTTTTATAGGGGCCGACCAGCTGGATGCGCTCATAACGCTCAAGTCCAAGGAAGAACTCATAGGAGATATTATCGGATTGTTGCAATCGCCTGCTAAAAATGTGGTTTCGGCCCTTACAAGCGGTGGTGGCAAACTGGCAGGAATCCTGAAAACGCTATCCGAAAAGGAACAATAATTTTATCAAATCAACTATTATCTTACGTAATCAATAAAATTTTAATAAAATGGCAGATTTAAAAGCTTTTGCAGAGCAGCTTGTTAATCTTACAGTGAAAGAAGTTAACGAATTGGCAGCTATCCTTAAGGATGAGTATGGAATTGAGCCCGCCGCTGCTGGTGTAGCAGTTGTTGCTGGTCCTGCTGCCGGTGACGGTGATGGTGGAGCAGCTGCTGTAGAGCAAACTGCTTTCGACGTGATCCTGAAAGCCGCCGGCGCCAGCAAACTGGCAGTTGTGAAATTAGTGAAGGATTTGACCGGTCTGGGACTGAAAGAAGCGAAGGAACTCGTTGACAGCGCACCCAAGCCGTTGAAAGAAGGAGTTGCTAAAGACGAAGCGGAAGCCTTGAAAAAACAGCTGGAAGAAGCTGGCGCTGAGGTAGAAGTTAAATAATTGTCGCCGGCGACACCCTTTTGAAGGAATAGATCTGACAATTCAGATCTATTCCTATTTGTGTTTACACAAAATAAACCTTTCTGCCGGGGTTTTCGTTATCAACAGGACGGACGAGGGTGCTGCGGCACAGTTCGTTACTGAAAGGCAGCATTTCTCTCCAAACGGGGAGTGTGCCCGAAACACTTCTTTACTCGTAGAAAAGAAGCAAAGGGGCCCTTCTCTTACACTACGAGGCAATAGTTTAGGTGAGGTCAGCGGATACACCGTGTATGCGACAGACCGACAATAGTTTCTAACCAAAAACAATATAGCCTTGGCTACCCAAACTTCCCCCAGAACAAACTTTGCCCGTATCAGGCCGGTTATTGATTACCCGGATTTCCTAGCGGTACAGGTACAATCGTTTAGAGATTTTTTCAGCCTGGATACTTCCGTCGAAAACCGGACAGACGAAGGGCTTTACAAAGTTTTTGCCGAGAATTTCCCGATTGCAGATTCGCGCGAGAACTTCGTGCTGGAATTTGTAGATTATATGCTGGAACCACCCAAGTATTCTGTCGATGAATCCATCGACAGGGGGCTTACCTATGCGGTTCCGCTGAAAGCAAAACTGCGCCTGATCTGTAACGATGCCGATCATGAAGAGTTTGAAACCATAGAGCAGGAGGTGTTTTTAGGGAATATTCCCTATATGACCGAAAAGGGATCCTTTGTGATCAACGGCGCCGAACGGGTAATCGTTTCGCAGCTGCACCGCTCACCGGGTGTGTTTTTCTCCATGAGTAAGCATACGAACGGTTCCAAATTGTATTCAGCCCGTATCATTCCTTTTAAAGGATCCTGGATTGAGTTTTCAACGGATGTGAATAACGTGATGTACGCTTATATCGACCGGAAAAAGAAATTCCCGGTAACGACCCTGCTGCGTGCCATCGGATTCGGATCTGATAAAGATATACTGGACCTGTTCGGCCTGTCGGAAGAGATAGATGCCACACAGGCCAACCTGAAAAAGGCAGTGGGCCGCCGGCTCGCCGCACGGGTATTGCGGACGTGGACGGAAGATTTCGTAGACGAAGATACCGGGGAGGTCGTCTCCATCCAACGGAATGAGGTCCTGCTCGAACGGGATTCGGCCGTGAGCGAGGAAGATATTAACCTGATCCTGGAATCCGGACAAAAGTCGGTGATCCTGCATAAGGAGGATATGAACGTAGCGGATTATAATATTATCTACAATACGCTGCAAAAAGATAGTTCAAACTCTGAAAAGGAGGCCGTTGAACAAATCTACCGCCAGCTCCGGAATGCGGAAGCACCGGACGAACAAACGGCCAGGGAAGTTATTCAAAGCCTTTTCTTCAGCGATAAACGCTATGATCTGGGGGATGTCGGAAGGTACCGGATCAATAAAAAACTGGGGTCGGATACGAGCCTGGATGTCCGTGTGCTGACAACCGAAGATATTGTTTCGATCGTGAAATACCTGATCGGACTGATCAATGCCAAGGCGGTGGTCGATGATATTGACCATTTGTCTAACCGGCGCGTCAGGACCGTGGGTGAACAATTATATGCACAGTTCGGTGTAGGCCTTGCACGGATGGCGCGGACGATTAAGGAACGGATGAATGTGCGGGACAATGAGGACTTTAAACCTGTTGACCTGATTAACGCGAGGACCTTATCGTCTGTCATCAACTCGTTTTTCGGAACCAACCAGCTGTCACAGTTTATGGACCAGACCAACCCGTTGGCCGAGATTACCCATAAACGCCGTATGTCGGCATTGGGACCAGGCGGATTGTCGCGGGAACGGGCAGGTTTCGAGGTACGTGACGTCCATTATACCCACTACGGCCGCCTGTGTACGATCGAGACTCCTGAAGGACCTAACATTGGGCTGATCTCTTCCCTTTGCGTCTATGCAAAGGTAAATGGTATGGGTTTTATCGAAACTCCTTACCGGGTGATTGAGACGGGCGGCAAGCTTACCAACGAGATTGTTTACATGACTGCGGAGGAGGAAGATGCCCGGTATATCGCCCAGGCAGATGCTACCGTAAATGAAACCGGCGCTTTTTCACAAGACAAGGTGAAAGCCCGGTTCGAAGGTGACTTCCCGCTGGTAGAACCCGACCAGGTATCTTTTATGGATATAGCCGCCAACCAGATTGTTTCGGTGGCAGCTTCGCTGATTCCGTTCCTTGAGCACGACGATGCAAACCGGGCCCTGATGGGATCGAACATGCAGCGGCAGGCAGTACCGTTGTTGCGTCCGGAAGCGCCTATCGTGGGCACAGGACTGGAGCAACGGGTTGCGATGGATTCGCGTGCCCTGATTGTGGCAGAGGGAGAAGGAGTCATTGATTTTGTAGACGCTACTAAAATCGTGGTTAACTACGGCCGGAGTGAAGAAGATCATCTGGTAAGTTTCGACGAAAGTAAAGTAACCTATGACCTGGTGAAATTCCGCAGGACGAACCAGGATACCTGCCTGAACCTGCAGCCGATTGTGCTGAAAGGGGATAAAGTAGCAGCCGGACAGGTATTGTGCGAAGGCTACGGTACCCAGGGAGGAGAGCTGGCACTCGGGCGGAACCTGATGGTGGCTTTTATGCCCTGGCAGGGATACAACTTCGAGGATGCTATCGTGATTTCCGAAAAGGTAGTCCGTGACGATATTTTTACGTCTATCCATATTGAAGAGTTTGAACTCGAGGTTCGGGATACCAAACGCGGGGAAGAAGAATTAACGGCAGAGATTCCGAACGTGAGTGAAGAAACCGTGCGGAACCTGGATGAAAACGGTATTGTCCGGATCGGAACGGAGGTGAAGGAAGGCGATATCCTGATCGGTAAGATCACACCTAAAGGAGAGTCCGATCCTACCCCGGAGGAGAAACTGCTGCGTGCGATCTTCGGGGATAAAGCCGGAGATGTGAAGGATGCTTCCAAAAAGGCGCCTCCTTCCATGAAAGGAGTAGTGATCGACACCAAACTCTTTGCCCGCCCTTCCAAAGAAGAGCGTGCCAAGCACAAGGATGAGCTCAAGGTATTATTGAAAAAGTACAGCCGCGACCTGATCCAGCTGCGCGATCTGATGATCGATAAGCTGGTGACGTTGCTGGACGGTGTGACCAGCCAGGGAGTGAAGCATAAATTCGGCAATGAGCTGATCACGAAAGGGGTGAAATTCAACCGTAAGAATATCACGGAGAATATTTTCCCGAGTGCCAACCCTTACCGGGACGAAAGCCAGTACGCAGTACCGGAAGAAGTGAACCTGATCGGGGATATTCTGACAGATAACTGGACAGAGGATGCGCACCTGAACGGACTGGTATCACGACTGATGCGGAATTACCTGAGCCGGCGCAGTGAACTGATGGGGCAATTTAAGCGCGAGCGTTTTGCACTCGAGGTAGGAGATGAATTGCCGGCAGGTATTGTCAAACTGGCGAAGGTATACATCGCCAAGAAACGGAAACTGAAAGTAGGGGATAAGATGGCCGGGCGTCACGGGAACAAAGGGGTAGTTGCCCGTATTGTCCGTGACGAGGATATGCCGTTCCTGGAGGACGGTACACCGGTCGACATCGTGTTGAACCCGCTTGGGGTTCCCTCACGGATGAACATCGGACAGATCTACGAAACCATTCTGGCATGGGCGGGCCTGAAGCTGGGCCGCCGGTATGCAACTCCTATTTTCGACGGGGCGTCAGAAGCAGAAGTAGAAGCAGAGCTGGATGCAGCCGGATTGCCTTACCTGGGCCGTACGCGTTTGTATAACGGACTGACCGGTGACGCATTTGACCAGCCGGTAACAGTAGGGGTCATCTATATGCTGAAACTGGGCCACTTGGTAGATGATAAAATGCACGCACGTTCGATCGGACCTTACTCCCTGATCACGCAGCAACCACTGGGTGGAAAAGCGCAGTTCGGAGGACAGCGGTTTGGAGAAATGGAAGTGTGGGCGTTGGAAGCGTTCGGTGCTTCTCATATCCTTCAGGAGATATTAACGGTGAAATCAGATGATGTGGTAGGTCGCGCAAAAGCGTACGAGGCAATCGTCAAAGGCGAAAATCTGCCCAAGCCGAGCATCCCTGAATCTTTCAATGTACTGGTGCATGAACTGAGAGGTCTGGCGCTGGAAATTACATTGGAATAAAGGTACCGTATCGAAGAGCGATCAATATGAGCCGTGGACAAGTTAATCTGATAGGAATAATGGCAGGAGTTCTGCTATTGTCAGTTGTCTTGTTCCGGCTGGAATGGTTTCAGTTACACAATATGTTAATTCATCTCTTTGTGGTACTGTTGATTTCCGGGCTGGGGCTCATATTTTTCGGTTTCTCGAAATTGATTGGGTTCAACGGGTGGTACGGCGTGGCTGTTTTGGTGGTGCTTGAGGTGAGCTTAGGCTTGTTATTTCAGGTAATAGGAACCACACAAATACGCAGAATGCCCGGAGAACTTAAACACTTTCTGTCGTTAGTGTACACCAGGGGATTTATGAACACTGTTCAGTTTGATAGTTCGATAAGCCATTTCGACCCCAAATTGCAGTATCTGTTTAAGCCCGGGACGCATAACTTCAGCAATCTTGAATTTGAGAATGCTCTGAGCATCAATTCCGTAGGTCTGCGCGATGATGAGGAGTCCCTGGAAAATCCGAAAGTGGTGTTTTTAGGAGACTCGTATACAATGGGCTGGGGAGTAGAGAAGGAGGAAGCGTTCGAAATGCTGTTTGAGAAGGAAATGCAGGTTTCCTGTCTTAATACAGGTGTTTCTTCCTATGGGACAGCCCGGGAGTATCTATTGCTGGATCGGCTCAGCCTGGATTCCTGTAAGCTGATGTTTATACAGTATTGTGCAAATGACTTGTTGGAAAATTATATGCTTTCCAACAATGGCAGGGAGCTGGCGCCCCAGGAAAAACTGAAAGAAGCCTATGAATTGTACTGCCGGATCAATATTCTGTATAAGAATTACTATCCTTTCAAGCATGTATATTGGTTGATTAGAGGTATGACAATTTATTCAGGTTTAGCGGATTGGTTAGTCAGCTTTCAGCAGCAAGACGGAGCGGCTGATCCTGTCGGCGACGATCATGGAATTTATCTTAGTAAAATACTGAGATTGATCCGTGATAACTATCAGGGAGAAATAGTGTTCTATCATCTGGATGCTGTCTATCCGGAGGAACTGACCAGGCAACTGGAAGGAACCGTGCGCGATCCTGAATTGAATATTCACTGGCTGGATATGAGCAAAATCGGCCTTCAGCCAACCGATTATTTTTTGCTGGATCCTCATATCAATGTTTCCGGACACAGGAAGGTAGCGGATGCGTTGGTTTCGTTTGTCCGAGACATGGGGATTTCGTATCGTTTGAACTGATATTTTTTAGCAGCTTTTTTTAATTGAGATGCGTGTACGCTTTTTTATAGAGTTTTAAGTGAAGAAATGTCCGGAATATGTATTGGAACTTTCCATGCATCGATCGGGTATTCGGATAAACATTCTTTCATAATAATTCAAATTATGTCTTTTAAAAAGAATAAAAAACTGAACAGTGACTTTTCCAGCATTACCATCAGTCTGGCTTCGCCGGAGTCGATCCTGGAGAGTTCTTATGGTGAGGTGACGCAACCGGAAACCATTAACTACCGGACCTATAAGCCGGAAATGGGTGGTTTGTTTTGTGAGCGCATTTTCGGACCTGTAAAAGACTGGGAATGTCATTGTGGTAAATACAAACGGATCCGGTATAAAGGAATTATTTGCGACCGTTGTGGGGTAGAGGTAACGGAGAAGAAGGTACGGCGGGAGCGCATGGGGCACATCGAACTGGTGGTGCCGGTGGCTCATATCTGGTATTTCAGGAGCCTTCCCAATAAAATCGGCTATTTACTGGGGCTTTCTACTAAAAAGCTGGACCAGATTATTTACTATGAACGGTACGTGGTGGTTCAGGCCGGTGTAAAGGCAGATGACGGGGTCGGATACCTGGATTTTCTGACAGAGGACGAATACCTGGATATCCTGGACAAGCTTCCGCGCGACAATCAAATGCTGCCGGATACCGATCCGAATAAATTTATAGCCAAAATGGGCGCCGAGTCGCTGGAGATGCTGCTGGGCCGCACGCAGCTGGATCAGTTGTCGTACGACCTGCGCCACCAGGCTGCTACGGATACTTCCCAGCAACGGAAAGCCGAAGCGCTGAAACGACTGAAAGTAGTGGAGGCTTTCCGGGATGCCAATACCCGTGTGGAGAACCGGCCGGAATGGATGGTGATCAAAATGGTCCCCGTGATCCCGCCTGAACTGCGCCCGCTGGTACCGTTGGATGGCGGCCGTTTTGCGACTTCAGACTTAAATGATTTGTACCGTCGGGTTATTATCCGGAACAACCGTTTGAAACGCCTGATCGAAATCAAAGCGCCGGAGGTAATCCTGCGTAACGAAAAACGGATGCTCCAGGAAGCAGTTGACTCACTTTTCGATAACAGCCGGAAGGTAAACGCGGTGCGTTCCGAAGGTAACCGGGCGCTGAAATCGCTGTCGGATATGCTGAAAGGAAAACAGGGCCGGTTCCGTCAAAACCTGTTGGGTAAGCGGGTGGATTATTCCGGACGTTCTGTTATCGTGGTAGGACCCGAATTGAAACTGCACGAATGCGGACTGCCGAAAGACATGGCGGCCGAGCTGTTCAAGCCGTTTATTATCCGTAAGCTCATTGAGAGAGGAATTGTGAAAACGGTGAAATCGGCCAAGAAAATCGTGGACCGCAAGGATCCTGTTATCTGGGATATTCTGGAAAACGTGCTGAAGGGTCACCCTGTTTTACTGAACCGGGCTCCGACACTCCACCGTTTGGGTATTCAGGCGTTCCAGCCGAAGCTGATCGAAGGGAAGGCGATCCAATTGCACCCGCTGGTCTGTACAGCATTCAACGCCGACTTTGACGGTGACCAGATGGCGGTACACGTTCCGCTGGGACAGGAAGCCGTTCTGGAAGCGTCTGTCCTGATGCTTTCGTCTCATAATATATTGAACCCGGCTAACGGTGCGCCGATTACAGTGCCTTCTCAGGACATGGTACTGGGACTGTATTACGTAACCAAGGGCCGTAAAAGTACGGAGGAACTGCCGGTTACAGGGGAAGGAATGACCTTCTACGGTGCCGAGGAAGTAATTATCGGGATCAACGAAGGCAAAGTTTCCAAGCATGCCAATATTAAGTGCCGGGTGGAAGTCCGTAATGAGGACGGTATGTTCGAGTCAAAACTGATCGAGACCGTAGCCGGAAGGCTGCTGTTCAATCAGTGTGTGCCGCGTGAGGTTGGTTTTATCAACGAATTGCTGACCAAGAAGAAATTGCAGCAAATCATCGGTCAGGTATTCAAACTGGCCGGCGGAGCGCGGACCGCACAATTTCTGGATGAAATTAAGGAACTGGGATTCCAGATGGCCTTCCGGGGCGGATTGTCAATCGGTTTGGGTGATGTGATGATCCCGGCAGAGAAGGAAGTACTCATTTCGGAAGCCAAAGGAGATGTGGACGGCGTGTGGAGTAACTACCTGATGGGGCTGATTACTGAAAACGAGCGGTATAACCAGGTAATTGATATCTGGACACGGGTAAACTCCCGGATCACTGAAACGCTGATGAAACAGCTGGAAGCCGATCAGGGTGGGTTTAACTCCATCTATATGATGATGCACTCCGGTGCACGGGGTTCCCGCGAGCAGATCCGTCAGCTGGGAGGAATGAGGGGATTGATGGCGAAACCGCAGAAAAATATCGGCGGTGGCGTCGGAGAAATTATCGAAAACCCCATCCTTTCCAACTTTAAAGAAGGATTGGATGTATTGGAATACTTTATCTCTACACACGGCGCCCGGAAAGGTCTTGCCGATACCGCGCTCAAAACTGCGGATGCGGGTTACCTGACCCGCCGGCTGCATGACGTTGCACAGGATGTGGTCGTGAATGAAGAGGATTGCCAGACATTGAGGGGGATTCAGATCGCTGCCCTGAAAGACAATGAGGATATTGTCGAACCGCTGTCAGAACGGATTCTGGGACGCGTGACGGTCCATGATATCTATGATCCCCTTACCAATGAGCTTATTATTGCCAGCGGACAGGAGATTACAGAGGAAATTGCAGCACAGATCGATGAGACGAGTATTGATACGGTAGAAATCCGTTCGGTACTGACATGCGAAACCCGTAACGGGGTGTGCTCGAAATGTTATGGACGCAGTCTGGCGACTGCCCGCATGGTGGATATAGGAGAAGCGGTAGGTGTAATCGCATCGCAATCCATAGGTGAGCCGGGTACACAGCTGACACTCCGCACGTTCCACGTAGGGGGTACGGCCTCCAACATCGCTGTGGATGCCAACATCAAGGCGAAATTTGAAGGGCTTATCCAGTTTGAAGACCTGCGTCTGGTGCGTTCTACCAGTCCGGAAGGGGAAGAAATTACGGTGGTGATGGGGCGTTCAGGTGAGTTGCGGATCGTAAATCCGCAAACCAAACAACTCCTGATTGCCAATAACGTACCGTACGGCGCTATCCTTTCTGTGAAAGAAGGGGATGTGGTGTCCAAAGGACAGGAACTCTGTACCTGGGATCCTTACAATGCGGTGATCCTTTCGGAATTCGATGGAAACCTGACCTTTGATGCGATTGAAGAAGGAATAACCTATCGTGAAGAATTCGATGAGCAGACAGGCTTCCAGGAGGCGGTGATTATTGAAACAAGGGATAAAACCAAGAACCCGGCAGTAGTGGTACAAGGCAAGAGCCCGCTCTTGAAAGACCAGGCCGGGAAATCGTATAACCTGCCGGTAGGCGCCCGTCTGGTAGTGAAAAACGGCAGTACCGTGAAAGCCGGACAACCGCTGGCGAAAATCCCGCGGGTGGTTGGAAAGACCCGTGATATTACCGGTGGTCTTCCGCGGGTAACGGAATTATTCGAAGCCCGTAACCCGTCCAACCCGGCTACTGTAACAGAAATCGATGGTGTGGTTTCTTACGGAGGGGTGAAGCGCGGTAACCGTGAGATTCATATTGAATCCAGAGATGGTACTCAACGCCGGTACCTGGTTCCCTTGTCGAAGCATATCCTGGTTCAGGATGGTGACTTTGTAAGGGCTGGTAATCCGCTTTCGGACGGCGCGATTACGCCGGCCGATATCCTGTCGATCAAAGGACCTACTGCTGTTCAGGAATACCTGGTGAACGAGATTCAGGAAGTCTACCGGTTACAAGGGGTGAAGATCAACGATAAGCACATCGAATGTATCGTGCGTCAGATGATGCAGAAGGTGGAAATCATCGATGCCGGTGATACCAACTTCCTGGAAATGCAGCCCGTTGACCGCTGGGTGTTCCGCGAAGAAAACGATAAGGTGTTCGACCTCAAAGTAGTGGAAGATGCGGGAGATTCCGAGAACCTGCGTCCGGGAATGATTGTATCGTTACGCCGTCTGCGGGATGAAAATTCGAGCCTGAAACGCCGTGACCTCCGGATCGTGAAAGGACGTGATGCACAGGCAGCGGTGGCAAGACCGACGTTGATGGGAATTACCCAGGCTTCTCTGGGAACCGAAAGCGTCATGTCGGCGGCTTCCTTCCAGGAAACAACGAAGGTGCTTAGCGAGGCCGCTGTACGTGGAAAACGCGACGACCTGCTGGGCTTGAAAGAAAACGTGATCGTAGGTCACCTGATTTCAGCCGGTACCGGTATTCGCAAGTATACCAACCTGCTGGTCGGTTCTAAAGAGGAATTCGACAACCTGCAGGATTCCAAAGAACGTACAACCCGTAAGAAAAAGGAGATGGTTTAGTGCGTTGAAGCAAGAAGCAGCTTGTGCCGGCCCGGATTTTTCCGGGCCGGCTTTTTTGATTTAAAACGGGGGGGCTGGCACACCGGACAAGTGACCACTGTCTTTTTGTAGGGTTTTATAGCGGTTCCAATGTTTTTTACGGTAAATTTGCTTTTACTTAGCTTATTAATTCTTATGGCAGATAATCTGAAAAATCCTGACAATCCGGTGAATATCAATGTGGAAGTGCCGGAAGATATGATGGAAGGCGTCTACTCGAATCTGGCGATGATCGGGCACTCCAACAGTGAATTTATACTTGATTTTATCCGGTTGCTGCCGGGAGTACCTACCGCTAAGGTAAAAGCCAGGATAATCGTCACCCCCGATCACGCAAAAAGATTATTGGCAGCGCTGATCGACAACGTCAATAAATTTGAAGAGCGCTATGGGGAAATACAGCAAAGTGATGAGGCGGGCGGACAGTTCCATTTTCCGGTGAGCTTCGGCGGGCCCGGCGGAGAGGCCTGAGTAAAGACATCCTGCGGGCAGGGGAGTGGTTGCCGCCCTCACACGATCTGCACGATCACACCCATGTCTTCCAGTTGTTTGACTGTTTTATCTCCGATATTGGTGTCTGTGATAATCCGGGAAACCTGGTCAAAATTGCAGATTTTCCCAAAACCATGTTTGGAAAATTTCGAGGAATCGGCCAATACAATCGTGCTCTCGGATGCCCCGATCATTTTAAGGTTAAGACGAGCCTCGGCCAGATCGGTGGTGGTGAGTCCGTGCTTCAAGTCGATACCATCCGCACCCAGGAATAACTTACTGCAAATTACCTGGTCCAGAAACAATTCCGCAAATTGTCCTACGACCGACCCGGAACTGTGCCGTATCGTACCACAGAGCTGAATGACCTGTATTTCGTCTCTGGTGAGGAGGGACAGTGCCACGTTCAGGGAGGAGGTGATGACGGTCAGGGGGCCGGAGGGCTGTAGTTCCCTGGCCATGGCCTGCAGTGTGGTGCCGGAAGCCAGGATGACCGAATCGTTCGGGGCGACTAATACTGCAGCGGCCATCGCAATCCTCTTTTTCTCGGATGCAAATAATGATTCTTTTTCTGAAACAGACCGGTCACGTATGTAAGGGCTGTGTTTGGAGGCTCCGCCGTGGGTCCGGTAAAGCAGCCCCTTTTCTTCCAATAATCGTAAGTCCTTCCGGATCGTAACCGCAGAGACATTCAGTTCTTCACAGAGTTGCTGAACGTCCAGGGTGCCCTTTATCGCAAGCTGCCTGAGTATTTCAGTGTGACGTTGTAAACTTGTTTTGTTCATCTGGTAAAGTTAGGTAAAATTCATGTTTCATATGAAATCAATTTTGTATATTTGAAGACTTAAATGAAATCAAACGAAATCTAATGAAATCGAAAGCGTTGACGAATCTTTTTGAGCGGTCTGACCTTATTGCGCGGATGGCGAATGAAAGTGTGTGGGATGTAGTCGTGATCGGTGGCGGTGCCAGTGGGCTGGGAGTAGCGCTGGACGCGGTGAGCCGGGGATTTAAAACGTTGTTGCTCGAACAGTCGGATTTTGCAAAGGGGACCTCCAGCAAGAGTACTAAGCTGGTCCACGGCGGAGTGCGGTACCTGGCACAGGGAAATGTGGATTTGGTACGGGAGGCTTTACATGAACGGGGATTGTTGTTAAGAAATGCCCCGCATCTGGTTAAAAACCAGTCATTTATTATTCCCAACTACGAATGGTGGGGGGGAGCTTTTTACCTGATAGGGCTGAAATTGTATGATTGGCTGGCAGGAAAACTGAGTTTGGGTAAATCAGAGCACGTGTCGAAAAAGACTCTTTCCGAGCGGATCCCTTCTTTGGTGACCGCGGGTTTAAGAGGGGGAGTACTGTATCATGACGGGCAGTTTGACGATGCAAGAATGGCTGTTAACCTGGCGCAGACGTGTATCGAATACGGAGGTGTGGCGTTGAATTATTTCCCGGTTACCGGTCTTGAAAAGAATGCCGAAGGCCGTATTGTACAGGTGCTTGCGAAAGATAACGAAACCGGCAGGCCTTACCGGATCGCTGCCCGGTCGGTGGTCAATGCTACCGGTGTATTTGTAAATACGGTGCTCGAAATGGATGCGCCGGGAAGACTGCCTGTAGTGCGGCCGAGCCAGGGCGCGCATATCGTGCTCGACCGTTCCTTTTTGAGATCGGATACGGCTGTGATGATTCCTAAAACGGAAGACGGACGGGTCCTGTTTGCCATCCCCTGGCACAACCGGGTGATTATAGGGACAACCGATACCCCGGTTGTTTCCGAAAGCCTGGATCCCCGGCCATTGGAAGAAGAAATCGATTTTATTCTTAAAACAGCCGCCCGTTACCTGGCGAAACCGCCGCGCCGGGAAGACGTATTGAGTACGTATGCCGGCTTGCGGCCCCTGGCGGCCACGCGTCAGTCGGAAGGGGAAAAAACGAAAGAGATTTCCCGCAGCCACAAGATTTTGGTGGAGCCCAGTGGATTGGTAACCATTACAGGCGGAAAATGGACGACCTTCCGCAGGATGGGGCAGGACACAATGGACCGGGTTATCGCGGTGAACGGCTTGCCTGTGCGGCCATCCGAAACCCGGAATCTGCCGGTTCACGGAGCGGTTGTGCTAAAAGAAGAGGAGCGCGCAGATCATCGCAGTGTCTATGGGGCAGACCGGTTGCTGCTGCAGGAATTGCTCCGGGAAAATCCCGAATGGGCAGCGCCTGTCCATCCCGGGCTGGAATTTACGTACGCAGAGGTCATACTGGCCATCCGGAATGAAATGGCACGTACGACGGAAGATATCCTGGCCCGCCGGGTAAGAGTATTGTTTCTGGACGCCCGTGCCGCTTTGGAGATTGCCCCGGCGATCACTGCTGTACTGGCTGCAGAGTTAGGGCGTGACAACAGATGGATTGCGGAAGAGCTGGCTCGCTTTGAAAAGGTTGCCCGGGGTTTTTTAGTAACAGAACCGAATTTACAGACGATGTAACGATTAGTTACAGGCACTTGCCTGCTTTTAACCAAGTGTCCTGTTTTTGGGCGCCACAGATTATACAGATATAAGAATAAAAGGAGGATTGACGTCAGGCCTTGGTTTGGTGACCGGGATTTATGGTCTGATCGCAACACGTCCGACAGCTGATAGCCGATAGCTCAAAAACCTCCATCCGTATAAAAGTAAACAAACCGATTAACACCACCCAGGCAACCTAAGACAAATACCTAAGACCTAATACCTATCACCTAATACCTATCACCTAACACCTCATTATTTCCTACCCGATGAGCCCTTTTATTGCAGAATTAATAGGTACCGCTTTACTCATCCTGATGGGAGGAGGAGTGGTCGCTAATGTGGTATTATCCCGTACGAATGGTAACAACAGCGGCTGGATCGTTATTTGCACGGCATGGGCACTGGCCGTTTACATCGGCGTCGTGGTGGCCGGACCGTATAGCGGGGCGCACCTGAATCCGGCTGTTTCGGTAGGATTGGCCATCGCCGGGAAGTTTGCCTGGGCCGACGTCGTGCCCTATGCGCTCGCACAGTTGTCGGGCGCCATGATCGGGGCCACCCTGGTCTGGGCAATGTATAAGGATCATTTTGCTGCGACCGAAGATGCGGGTGCAAAAAAGGCGGTATTTTGTACCGCTCCCGCAATCCGGAATACGGCTACCAATTTCTTAAGTGAGCTGCTCGGGACATTCGTGCTCCTGTTTGCCGTCTTCTATTTTACCGACGCCAGTATTGCTGATACCAATCAGTTAGTGGGTCTGGGGTCGCTGGGCGCTATTCCGGTAGCTTTTGTGGTTTGGGCCATCGGATTGTCGCTCGGTGGGACGACCGGCTATGCTATTAATCCCGTACGGGACCTTGGCCCCCGGATCGTACATGCGTTGCTGCCTATTCCGGGAAAAGCCGGGAGCGACTGGAGCTACGCGTGGATCCCCATTCTTGGCCCCCTGACGGGTGCAGCCCTGGCGGCAGGGTTGTTTTTGCTATTGAGTTAAACCGTGTACTTTCCTGAATCATCTGATGAAAAAAATGCAAGACTTGTCCCGCAGGGAATTTTTACTGGCTTCAGCTGCTGCCGCGCTGACGCCCGCTTTATTGAGACAACAGGCGAAAGCCGGAAACATAGCCGACAAAAAACTGCGGCACGCTTGTATCGGTGTCGGCGGAATGGGCAGGCACGATTTGCAGAATTTCCTCCAGCATCCCGATGTGGAGGTGGTTGCCATTTGTGATGTGGACCGCAGCCATCTGGAAAAGGCTGCCGAGCTGATCCCCAATGCGCGCAGGTACGAAGACTGGCGCGTGATGCTGAAATCCGAGCAGATCGATTCGGTCAATGTGTCGATCCCCGATCACAATCATTTTGCTGCTTCTTACGAGGCGTTGCGGGCCGGATTGCACGTCTATTGCCAGAAGCCGATGTGCCACGATGTAGCGGAGGTCCGGGCGCTGACCGCCATGGCGAACCGCTCAGGTCTGGTTACGCAGTTAGGGACACAATGGGCTTCGCATACCTGCGACCGCAGTGCCGTCAAATTGCTGAAAGACCGGGCAATTGGGAAGGTCAAGCACGTATACCTGTGTTCCAACCGCCCGGGCGCCATTGATGCCTACCGGTTGGTAGGCCCCCGTCCGGCCCAGGGAGAAACGGTCCCGGAAACCCTGAACTGGGATCTTTGGCTGGGAACAGCCCCGGAAAGGCCCTATGCTCCGGCTATTTACCATCCCGCAAAATGGCGGGCCTGGCAGGATTTCGGGACGGGGTGGTCGGGTGATATCGGATGCCATATTTTTGATGCAGTCTGGAAAGGGATCGGACTTACCGCGCCTAAAACGGTTGTGGCGGAGGTACAGGAATCCTGGAAAGAAGCCGCCGGACGCCGGGGGGATACCTGGCCGCAGAGCGATCATATCACCTGGGTTTTTCCGGGAACCGATGCGACGGAAGGGGACGAACTGACCGTCGAATGGTTCGACGGGCTTATGTATCCTCCGGAAGAAGTCCGTGCCTTATACGGCATTGAGCAGTATCCTGCCGAATCGGCTCTGCTGATCGGGACAGAAGGGGCCCTGCTTATTCCGCATTCTGGAGACGCGCCCATCCTGTTGCCCGTTTCGAAGTACGCAGCCCGGGTTGTCGAAAAAGTAGAAAGCCGGAACCACTACCATCATTTTGCAGATGCCTGCCTGGGGAAAACCCGGACAGAATCACATTTTGGACAAAGCGGGCCGACGACGGAAGCGATCATTCTGGGCACCGTTGCGATCAGGGTCCCCGATCAGGTGCTGCAGTGGGATTCGGCGAATCTGCGCATCACGAACAACAAGGCGGCAGACAAGCTGCTGAAACGGAAGTACCGGAAGGGCTGGGAAGTGAAATTATAGGGCTGTTATTACCGGAACGAAGCGTCCGCCCGGCGCTAATCCGCACTGGTTGAAAACGCGGCGGGCAGCGACTCGTTCAGCGCGATTTTGTCATCCCGTTTTACGATTTTTAGTTTGATACCCGCCAGCTCCAGTTCGACCAGTTGACAAACCCCTTCCTTATAGGTATAAACCGAGGTTTTCCCGGAAGGAAGTTTCAGGCAATAGCGGTTCCCGGATAATGGTGTGAGGGTACACAAAGTACCGTAGCGCTCTGAGTAGACCTTTTCGATATTTTTGGGCTCCATGTAGTAAAGGTCCGTCACGGTATGGTGAATGCGTTGTACCTCACTCCGCCTGGAGGGTGTGGGGGTATCGGATTTATAAAATGCAACCTGATACCCCGATGCGTCCGACGGTCGCGTAAGTGTCCTTTCCTTCGGTTTCCCGTTGGAGGAATGAAGTGTTTCAGCCTCAGCAAGCACCCCGTTTACGCGTTTGGTTGAACTTTCAAAATTGCCCGAATAGAGGAGAGGAACATTGAAGGTCGATTGAATCGTCCGGGTAAAAATGCTCCCGTCTTTTTGGTCGGGAAGGACGCAAACAGAACCTATTGTTTTCCCGGCCATCGTAATGTCGTACCACAGGAGCTGCGCTGTCAGTGTATACGGCAGCAAGAGGAGCAGGATGGCGACAAGACGGAATACCGTTCCTTTATTTGGAAAGCTCACTGCGCACGTCTTTTGATTTGAAAACAGGGTATCCGAGTTGTACATACCAGGGTTCTTCCTGGTAATCTTCCAGACCGATCTGCTCCGGATATCCACGAGTAATTTTGGCTGTCCCGAAAATAACATCCCAGATCATGAGCATATTACCGTAGTTGCCGTTGATGACGCCGATGCCGTCGCGATCATGCGCCGCATGGTGCGCCTGATGGGTCGACGGGGTGGATATAATCCGTTCGACCACCCACATCACCGGACTTAGCCATTTGATAGCATACAACGGTTTATCCCAGGGAATATGAGCGTGTGCAGACAAGCCGATCAGCGCCTTTATCGCGTAGGCAATAATGAAGCCCTGACCAAAGCCCAGGAAGATCAGTGTCGTTGAAACCAGGCGCGACGGAAAAAGAAACAAGTATACCCAGGAATTCCTGCCGGTAACGAATACACTCATCTCAGGGGCGGAATGGTGAACACGGTGTCCTTTCCACAGCCAGGGATACGTGTGGGCAGCCCGATGCCACCAGTACTGCGTGAAATCTTCGAGGACCGCCGAAATCAGGACAGCCTTCCACAGCGCAACACTTTCGAAGATGTTGTGAAAATCCGAAAAGAAATAGGTGAGGATATAGGCCGACAGTACAAAGCTGAGCGGTCTCGTAATGGTGCTGGACAAGAGCATTCCGGCGAAATTAATGTACCACTCATTTCTGTTGAATTTGCCGTTTTTGTAAAGACCAATAAAAAATTCGATCAGGCTGATAGTAATGAACAGGATGAGAATTTCATAGTAAACCAAACTTTCGGTAAAGCGCATGATAATTGAAAGTTAAACCAGGGTAAAATATTACAGATAGCCGGGACAGAACCAGGTGCAGACGTCGCCGGGTATTGAGTATTGCCAATGAATTCAGGGAAGAGATTCTTCAGTGCTGGCAGCAACAACAGCGCGCCATCATGAAGTACATGGTGGCGGTGTTGGTATCGGGCATGGAGTTGTTGTTAGTAGCCATCACTGATAAATATATAGTCTATAAAATCTATAGACAAAGTAAATTTATATATTTCAGATAGCCAAACGTTTTTTGTAATTGATTGATTTGTTTGGGATTACTACCACAGGGGTGTAGCGGTATGCTAACGCCGGTTGAGTCTGTGGCGGGGAAAAGCGGTTTCAGCTGCAGCTATTCAGCCAAATGGTCTTGATTCTTTAGGGAGGAGCCTCTTACGATCAGTTCGAAGGGGAGTGTAAGGATGCAGGGACCCTGGACATCCGCCTTATTTTCGATTTGGCCAATGATTTTCTGTGCGGCAATTTCTCCCATTTGTTCGCCGGGATAGCGGATCGTGGTGAGCTGGGGACTTATAAAACGGGAAACCGGGTCATCATTGAAGCCCACCACCGCAATGTCTTCCGGAATTTTATAGCCAAGCTCCATTATTCCTTTGACAAAGCTGGCCGCGCATAAATCGTTGTCCAGAAAAAGTGCATCAGGCCGTTCGCCCCCCATGCTGTGTACCTTCCGGGCCATCGCTATCCCGAATGTCTCGCTGAGGTCCCCCTCTAAGCGCAATAATTCCTGTCTTTGGAGTACTTGCTCCGGCAGCCCTCCAAAGGCCAATCCACTGTCCTCCAAAGCCTTCAGGTAGCCCTGGTGCCGGTCGCGGTAGACATTTCGTTTCTGGTTGCCGGTTACATGCAGTACTTTGCGGTACCCCTGCCCGAGGAGGTGCATCGTAGCCTGGTACCCCGCTTGGAAATTGTCGATGACAATGTGTGTGCATTCCGGATAATCGGTGACACGGTCAAAAAAAACGAGCGGGATCTTTTTTTCGACAAATTTTCTGAAATGTCCGAGATCGTCCGTATCGTAGGCTACAGATACCAGTAGCCCGTCGACACGGCTGTTGAACATAGTTTTCGTATTGGTCAGCTCTTTATCGACCGATTCCAGGGATTGGGTGATCAGCAGGTTATAGCCGGCTTCATTGGCCACGCGTTCCATGCCCGCCAGGGCGCTGGACATAAAATTGCTGTTAAGCCGCGGTACGATCACGCCAAGTGTATCTGTCTTTTTACGGCGCAGGTTGCGGGCAAAAGCATTGGAACGATACTTCAGCTCGTCTGCTTTTGCATGCACGATAGCCTTGGTTTTCGGATGAATGGCGTGATGATCCTTCAGTGCCCGGCTTACAGTGGCCGGTGAAAGCTTGAGTGATGCCGCAATATCGTATATGGTTGTTTCTTTTTTCATAAATACTATGTCAAAGGTACTATGCCCGTTTTGAATATCCATATAATTTAATCAAGAAAAAGTTTTAATGTAATCGGTTGCAAATTGCGGAATTAATAAGATATTTACATAAGTATTGCAATTAGTATAACAGAAGTTGCTTTAATTACCTTTTAAACTAAACTTTTCGTTTAACTATTAACCCCATCAAATTTTATGAAACAAAAACTACTGCTCAGGCTGAACACTGTTTCCTGCTTGCGGGAATGGTGTTTATTGCTACTGCTCTGCGGGCTGTTTCTCCCGGGTCAGCTTTGGTCCCAAACGGCGGAGATCGACCTCACCGGTCGGGTAGCAGATGAAAACGGTGACGGTATACCAGGCGCCAATATCCTGGAAAAAGGTACGTCCAATGGGACCATTACTGACTTCAACGGAGCTTACAAGCTGTTTGTCCGCGACCGGAGTGCAGTGCTGGTGATCAGTTTTGTAGGTTATATCAGCCAGGAGGTAAGCGTCGGAAACAATAATACACTCGACATTACACTGCAGCCTGATCTGCGGGCCCTGGAGGAAATCGTGGTGGTGGGTTATGGTACTATGAAAAAGCGGGACATGACCGGAGCCGTATCCCAGATCAATACTTCCAGGCTGCAGAACGAAGCGCCGGCACAGGTACAGGACTTGCTGCGGGGCAATGCCGCAGGGCTGAACGTCGGCTATTCGGCTTCCGCTAAAGGGGGAGGAAACCTCCAGATCAGGGGACGTACTTCCCTGAATGCGGGAACCAGCCCGTTGATTGTATTGGATGGAGCCATTTTTTACGGACAATTGTCGGATATCAACCCCAACGATATCGAGACGGTGGACGTGCTGAAGGACGCCAGCTCGGCGGCGGTATTTGGCGCCAAAGCCGCCAGTGGGGTGATATTGGTGACCACTAAAAAAGGGAAGCCGGGAAAACCCAGGATCAATTTCAGCTCAACGGCAGGCCTCGCCACCATGTCTGTAAATGAGCGCGTGCAGGACGCCGGTACCTTTACATCCTGGCGTACGGATGTGTTCAAGAGTACAAACGCGACGGCAGAACCCTTCCGGTACGACGATCCCCGCAACCTGCCTTCCACGATCAGTACCGATCAGTGGCTGGCCTATGACGGCTCCACCGGCGACCCGGTGCGGGTATGGCTGAGAAGACTCAACATGCAGCCCAATGAAATCGACAACTTTATTGCCGGAAAGAGTGTCGACTGGTACGATCGTATGTTTCAGAATGGCTTTCGTCAGGATTACAACCTGAGCGTGTCCGGTAGAAACGATGGGATTGCTTACTACCTGGGGGCAGGCTATCTCAGTAACGAAGGGATCGTCGTCGGGGACAAATATTCTACGATCCGTACCCGTGCCAATGTCGACGTGAATGTTACCAAATTCGTTTCCATAGGGATGAATACCCTCTTTTCGGTCCGCGACGAAAGTGCAATCCCGTATAACTGGACGCATATCACCAGTTTGTCTCCCTGGGGCAGCGAGTTTGATGCCGGCGGCAACCTGACCTTCCGGCCGAATAACGAAGTCAGCGGCGGACTGAACCCGGCTTACGAGCCTGGCCTGACCAACCGATCGGACAAGACCACTACGTTGAACTCGACGATTTTCGGAAAAGTGTCGTTGCCCTTAGGCATTACGTACCAGGTTAATTTCACTCCGCAGTTTGAGTTTTACGAACGCTATAATCACCAAAGCGCCGCCCATATAGAGTGGGCCGCGTTTGGGGGAAAGGCATCGCGGCGACAAAGAAAAACCTTATACTGGCAGGTCGACAACCTGCTCAAATGGGATAAAACGATCGGCAGCCACCGGTTTGACGTGACATTACTGGCCAATGCAGAGAAGTTCCAGCGTTGGGATAATACCATGACGAACGAAAATTTCGATCCGAACGACCAGTTGGGTTACCACAGTCTTAGTTCCGGTATCAACCCGATCCTCGAGGTAAACGATGAATACAGCACGGGCGACGCCCTGATGGCGAGGTTGCTTTATGCGCTCAGAGACCGCTACATGTTCACAGGGACATTCCGCCGGGACGGCTATTCTGCATTCGGACAAAGCAATCCCCGCGCCAACTTCGGATCGCTGGCGCTCGGGTGGGTATTTAGTGAAGAAGATTTTTTCGAAACCAACCAATGGTTCAGCCATGGTAAACTGCGTGCTTCCTGGGGAAGTAACGGGAACCGCGATATTGGCCGGTATAATGCAATGGCCAACCTGACCACGGGCAAGTACCTCTACGTGCGGCCTGACGGCACCGTGATCCAGGCCAGTCAACTCTGGGTCAATCGTATGGCTAACAAAAACCTGAGATGGGAACGGAATACGTCCTTGAACTTCGGCCTGGATTTCGGGCTGTTCAATAATCGTATAGACGGTTCCGTGGAAGTATATCAGATGAACACTACCGACCTGCTGGTAGAAAGGAGCCTTCCCAACGTGATCGCTTTCGACTGGGTAATGGATAACCTGGGTGAAGTACAGAACCGGGGGTTTGAAATTACCCTTAACACCACCAACATGTCCCGGGAGAATTTCTCCTGGCGTACCAATTTCAACTTTCAGCTGAATCGCAACAAGATCCTCCATGTGTACCGGAACTATGACGAAAACGGCGACGAGCTGAGTGATATCACGAACAGGTGGTTTATCGGAAAGCCGATTGATGCCGTCTGGGACTGGAAACCGCTGGGCATCTGGCAACAGGGCCAGGAAGAGGAAGCCAAGGTATTCGGGGTTTCACCGGGTGACTGGAGACTGGAAGATTTAAACAGTGACGGCAAGCTGGACCAAGAGGACAAACAGTTCCTGGGATACAGCGAACCTCGCTTCCGCTGGTCGATGCGGAATGAATTTCGCTTTTTTAAGAATTTCGACGCCTCTTTCATGATGTATTCGCTGTGGGGCCACCAGTCCAGTTTCAACTGGCTCAAAAGCCGTAACGGATTCCCGGACCGGATGAACCAGTACCAGTTCCCTTACTGGACGCCGGATAACCCGTCTAATGAATGGGCCCGTATCAGCTCCAACGAAGGGAGCACAACCGGGTTCAACCTGTACAGAAAACGTTCATTTATCCGCCTCGACAACGTGTCGCTGGCGTACTCGGTACCCAAATCGCTGGTGACTAAATACAAAATCGAAAACCTGCGCTTGTACCTTAATGTGCGCAACGCAGCCGTATTCGCGCCGCAGTGGATGCTCTGGGATCCGGAGTGGGATCCTGACACCGGTGTAGGCACCACGACGGTAGGTCCCGGCCCCACACCACGTTTTTTCACTTTCGGCCTGGACCTGACATTTTAAACAAATGAGTTTTCCAACGACTAACCATTACCGATAATGAAGAATTACGGAACCAAAATAATAGCCTCTTTCCTCTGCTCAGTACTGTTCGTCCTGAGCGGGTGTGACGAGTCCTTCCTGAAACCCAGGCCGCTTTCGTTTTTCGAGCCTGAAGAGACCTTTAAATCGGCTTCAAGCCTGTGGGCCACCCTGGTGGCCTGTGAACGCAATTTGCGCCTGGAAGTCACCGGCGACAGTCCTCCCATCCTTACCGAAGGTATCTTTTCGGAGGTAGCTGTGGAAGGCACTACCGATAAGCCCGGTCCGGCGCAGGACATGAACCTGGTCATTCGCCCCGACGCGGAACTCAACCATGCCGACTATAACCGCGTCGGATGGTTCTGGACGGAAGGATACCGTGCCATACGTTACGCCAATGCAGCGATCATGCGGATCGATATTCCGGTAGATTACGCTTCAGAAGCGGAAAAAAACCATCTGCTGGGAGCCGCTTATTTCCACCGCGCGCTGCGCTACTACCGGCTGACGCATCAGTTCGGAGATGTGCCCCTCGTACTGATCGAGCACAGTTCTCCGAAGCTCGATTTTCAGTCAACCAAGCGCGAAGTGATCCTGCAGCATATCAAGCAGGACCTGGAATTTGCCCAGCAATGGGTACCCGACGCCGTTAACAGAGGGCAAGTGACCAAAGGGGCCGTCAGCCATTTGCTGACCAAGGTAAACCTGGCGTTGGGGCTGTTCGATGATGCGATCGCCTCGGCCGGCAATGTCATCGACGGCGGTGTATACAGGCTGATGACCAACCGCTTCGGGGTGGATCAGGCCAATCCCGCTAAAAATGTAGTGTGGGACCTTCACCGGCCGGAGAACAAATCACTTGCCGTCAATACGGAAGCTTTGTTGCTGACGATCGACCGGTTAAATCTGGATGGCAACACAGGTAACCCGGGCGGGTTGACGGTCATGCGGCAGGCGGTGCCTTTCTGGGGGGCGCCGAGCATCATCACTCCCAACGGGAACAGAGGCACGATCGACCAGCCCGCTACGGCCACCAACAATGTGGAGGTGGATCAGGTCTCCGCGTACGGCAGAGGAATCGGAAGATTGAGAGGAACTCCTTATCATACCAAGTATATCTGGAAGGACCCGAATGACCTTCGTCATGCGCCGGGCAACTGGATGAATATGGAGGATCTGATCTACAACGACCCGGTATTGAAAGGGAAGGATTCCTATTATGGCAAGCCGCTGCAGTTCAGAAATGAACAGGGGATCGTACTTGCCAGCGATACCATACGCTGCTGGTATGGCTGGCCGCATTACAAGCTGTTCGTGCCGGATCCTTTGCGTCCGCAACCCCAGGGAGGCCATTCGGACTGGTATGTGTTCCGTCTTGCCGAAACCCATCTGCTGAGGGCGGAGGCCTACTTTTGGAAAGGGCAGCTGGAGCTCGCGGCTATGGATATTAATAAAGTCCGGGAAAGGGCGAATGCCGCACCGGTAACGGGAAGCGAAGTGGATATGGGCACCATTCTTGACGAACGTGCCCGGGAGCTTTTCTACGAGGAGCCCCGGAAGACCGAACTGACTCGTATCGCCTACATTTTCGCACAGACCGGCATGATGGCCGAAAATGGAAAGACCTATTCCCTGAACAACTTTTCCGACGACAACTATTTCTTCGACCGGGTAGTGGCCAAAAACGGATTTTACAACAAAGGGGTGCGGACCGTCTTCGGTACTGAGTATACATTGAGCCCTTTTCACGTGCTATGGCCCGTTCCTCAAAATGCTATCAATGCCAACACGCAAGGGCGCATCAACCAGAACAAAGGATATTCCGGGTATGAGTTGAATATTCCGCCTTTAACCGAAATTCCTGACGGTGAATAAACCGCTCAGGAGACTGCCTGGCCCGGATCAACAATTGGTCCGGGCTTTTTTTGTTTGAATACTGTAACCTTGCACCTATAGCAGCGTCGTTGTAATGGCTATGGGGTTGCTGAGGATTTTATGAACCGGGCAGGCATTGGCAATGGCGAGCAGCCGGGTACGTTGTGCATCGTCTAAGTTGCCCACGAAGGTTACTTTTCTTTTAATATGCGTAGTAGTCTCATCCCTTTCGAGGGCGATTTCCGTATGCACCTGCTGCAGGTCCCAGTTTTTCCGGTCGGCGTACATGCGAAGGGTGGCGCTGGTACAGGCGGCCAGGGCGGCGGTGAGTAATTCTGTAGGAGAAAATCCGGAGTCTTTCCCGCCACTGGCAACCGGTTCGTCGGCAATTACCTTATTACCACTCGCAGAAATGATTTCGACCTGGTAATTTTCCTGGCCCAGACTGGATGTTATTTTTCCCATGATAGTTGTTTTTTTGGTAGATTAAGACGGTGCGGTGCAGCCGGGCTATAGTAGCGCGTTCATATCGCTCCAGTGATAAATTGTTACGTTGGAAGACGGGTTTTGGGCCGCGGCGACCATGGCGCGTGCAATATCTTTCGCCGTTATTCCTTTGTAACGGTTGAGCGGTCCCCTTAAAATAGCATTGACAACCGGCCATATGCTGGTCAGCGCCTTTTCCAGTGGACGGCTTTCCTGGCGATTTCCCAGGATCATTGAAGGCCGGAAAATATGCGTATGTTCAAAACCCAAAGCGGTGACATCACGCTCAACTTCTCCTTTCGTCTTAATGTAAAAGAGCCCTGAGTCGGGATTTGCACCGACTGCGGTCAGCAGGAAGACTGATTTTGCACCATTTTCTTTTGCGATCTGTGCTCCCAATACCGGATAATCGTGATCGATCCGGTAATATTCCAGCCGGTCCGGTGTTTTCTTTTGCGTGGTGCCCAGCGTGATAAAAATTTCATCCGCTGCTATAGCTTCCTTCAGGCCGGGTAACGTATGAAAATCGCCAATCAGCGTTTTGAGTTTGGCATGAGTGATGTCCACCGGTTTTCTGACGACAATTGTTACCTGCTGATAGGCAGGGTGATCCAGCAACTCCTTAAGCAGAAAGGAGCCCACAAGCCCGCTGGCGCCAAGAATAACGGCTTTTTTCATAGAGGTACAAAACAATAGTTCACTAGTTATAAAAATCTCAACCCACCCCCAGCCGAAAGCCGATCTCCGAAAGCCGAAAGCCGACAGCCGAAAGCACTGCTAAAACCTAATACCTAACACCTAATACCTAAAACCTAACACCTCCTTCCTCAAAGATAACAGCTACCTCGGAGAAAAGAAACAAGGCATCAAGGACTACCCAAACAGCCTGTGGTAATCCCGATGCCTTGTGATGATCAGATCGGCGATCTCCGTTAGTCCTTACTCAGGAATTTATATACGGATCCGGCGGCAAGAGCCCCCGCTATGGGAATAACGATGAACAGCCACAATTGCGAAATTGCCCAGTCGCCGACAAAAAGCGCCTGACTGATGCTCCTGGCAGGGTTGACCGAGGTATTGGTTACAGGAATACTGATCAGGTGAATCAGGGTAAGGGCCAGCCCGATGGCAATGCCGGCAAAGCCTTTGGGCGCTTTCGAATCCGTAGCCCCCAGTATAATGATCAGAAACATAAAGGTCATGACGAATTCGCATACTACAGCAGCCAGTAGGCTATACCCGCCCGGAGAGTGCTCGCCGTAGCCATTGGCAGCAAAGTTGCCGATCGCCGAACCGTTACCGGTAGCAATGACGTAAAGAACCCCGGCGGCCGTAATCGCACCAAGAATCTGAGCGATGGCATACGGCAGGATTTCTCTGCCGCTTATTCTGCCCCCTGCCCACAGCCCGAAGGTAACGGCCGGGTTGAGATGAGCGCCGGAAATCGGGCCCAGGGAGTAAGCGATAGTTAAAACGGTAAGCCCGAATGCCAGGGCTACACCTGCCAACCCGATACCGACTTCCGGAAAGCCGGCGGCCAGAACGGCGCTACCACACCCACCCAACACTAACCAAAAGGTTCCTAAAAACTCTGCAAAGTTCTTTTTCATTGTTGTTTCGATTGTGCCAGCTGATCACCCGGGAAGAAAAACGGCTGGTTGCCAGTGGCTTGTTAGAGAATACACTTTACTACTATACGCTGTTTGCTTCGAAAAGTAACAAATTATCTTGAAAAGTAACAGGTGCGGGCACGCGATTCGTAAAGTTTTCAACCCTGCGGGGTTGGCTTCATGCTGCCGCTTACCTGGAAGGAACGGTGCCGGCTCAGGGCTTCCTCGAGCAAATGCGGGGTGTGCCCGCCCCGTTGAAGGGCAGCCGCAGGTGAAGAGCCCTGGCCGCCGCCAGTTTGCCATCCGTTCCATGACCCAGCGAGGCCCCCGTCATCAGCGTAATTTTGAGAGGATGCTCCAGTGCCCTTTCCGCTACCGCAGGCAAGACTTCTTTACTGTCTCCGGATTTGGTAAAGCCGCTGGTAGCGACGACCATTCCGTTACGGATGAGGGCTGCCGCTTCTTCCCGGGAAAAAATCCGGTTTCGCAGATCGTTGCGGTGGATACGTTCTTCGTACAGGGTTGCTGATGATTTTAAGGCCGGATACCTGGTGGCAGCCGATATATAGACGTTACAAAGCCCGAAAAGCGCTTGGCGCCGGGAATAGAAAGATTTTCACGGGAGCGTTTGTCCGGATTGGCAAAGCTTCTCTCTTATGAAGGCCACCATGACCTCCAATCCGGTATCGAAACGGTTGTTGTTGTTGATCACAATATCGGCTTCAGACCGCATGGGTTTGATGTATTTATCATACGTAGGGGCAACATGATACTCCCAGCGGTAGAGAACATCGTTGACGTCGTAACCCCTTTCATTATTATCCCGGAGGATCCGGCGTTTGATTTTCACATGTTCCTTGGCATCCACAAAAATCTTCAGATCGATCTGTTTGGCGACTTCCGGATAGTAATAGATGAAAATCCCTTCCACAATAATGATGGGGCGGGGAGAAATTGTAAGTGTCGCGGGTGTAACCAGGGGATTGTTGAAGGTGTATTCCGTCTTGGTAACGACTTCCCCTCTTTTCAATGCGGCGATATGGCGCGTAAACAAATGGTGGTCAATGGTCTCCGGTAAATCAAAGTTCTCAACCCCGTTTTCGTCTTTCGGGATTTCATGGATCGGTTTATAGTAGTTATCCTGTGAAATCCTGGAAATGTTGTCTTCCGGGAATGATGCCAGCAGTTGTTTTAAAAAGTACGTTTTTCCGGAAGCGCTGCCACCGGTAATGCCAATAATAAACGGGGAATGAATTGCCATTGCAGATATACAGCCTGTTTGATCGTTTGGGTACCTCTTCACAGGGAGGAGGATAATGGTCCGTGAAAACGGGCGCAAGTTATGAAATCCTGCGGTTATGCACTTAACGTTTAATGATGGCTTCGTCGAAATTTAAAACAGTACTGGCCACAATCGCATAGGCGGCAAGCTGATCCTGGGGAAGCTGTGTGTTCACCGGGGCTTCGCCGGATCTGACCAGTTTATGAGCCCGTAACGGATTTCTCCGGAAATCGGCAAGCTCTTCCTGATACAGGTCGTTCAGGATTTCGATCTCGACGGGGCGCGGCGCCCGGCCGGCCAGGGCTTTAAAGAAATAAGTGAAAATAGTTTCCGGGTCGTTTTCAAGGGTTTCCAGCGCATGTTGGGCGAGTACCCGTGAGGCTTCTACGAACTGCGGATCGTTGAGGGTGACCAATGCCTGCAAAGGGGTACTGGTTTTTTGACGTTTCACGGTGCAAAAGTGCCGTTCTGCAGCATCAAAATTAAGCATCATCGGGGGCGGGGAACTCCGTTTCCAGAAGGTGTACATACTTCTCCGGTAGAGGCTGTCACCATGGCTTTGGAGGTACTTGACGGCGTTTCGGGTCGCCAGCGCTTCCCAGAGGCCGTCGGGTTGATACGGGTAGACACTCTCTCCGCCGATCTGTTCATTTAAGAGACCGCTGGCGGCCAGCGCATTGTCACGGATCTGCTCGGCAGAAATCCGGTGGCTGGGCCCGCGGCTGTACCAGTGATTATCAGGGTCTTTGCTGAGTTGCTCAGGGGTAGGGACGGAAGATTGCCGGTAAGTAGCCGAAAGCACAAGCATCTTTTGAAAGGCTTTTACATCCCAGCCGCTTTCCCGGAAGTGTACGGCCAGCCAATCCAGAAGGGCAGGATGGGTAGGAAGGGCTCCCTGATTGCCGAAATCGTCGACCGTAGCGACCAAACCGTCGCCGAAATATTCCTGCCAGAACCGGTTGACAACCACGCGGGCGAAAAGCGGGTGGTCCGGATGGAGCAGCCACCGGGCAAGGCCCAGGCGGTTTTTAGGGAAATCGCCTGGCATTTTGAAGAGATGCTCCGGAGTTTCAGCCGTCACTTCATAATCCGGAGCGTCGTAAACTCCCCGGGTCAGGAGAAAGGTCTTTCGGGGAAACCGGCGTTCTTTCATGATCATGACGTCGGGCTGGGTGTTGAGCAGCGCCGTTTCTTTTTCCAGAAGCGTGCGGTAAGCAGCCAGCTCCTGACGGTATCCGGTGTGGAAATGCGCCAGGTAATACTGGTATAATTGCGCCCGGATGACAGGGTTCTGAAGGGATTGTCTGTTTTGCAGCACACTGGCAACTTCGTTGGTCCGGGTAAAAAGTCCCTTTACTTCCAGGGGGTTCAGTGAACGGGTGAAAATCTTCAGTTCATCTACCTGGAAATCTTTCGTATACTGATCCGATAATCGCCCGATCATCATGTGGTCGACGTACCAGTTGCTTTTGTTTTTACCGTAGAGCAGGCTTTGTGTGAGCTGATCGTTAAGGATGGTTACAGGGGCCGGTTCTCCGTTAAGATACAGCCGGGTTCCCCGGGCCTTGCTGCGTCCGTCGTAGGAAAGGACCACGTGCGTCCATTCTTTGAGCGGGATTTTTTCGCGGGAAACTATTTCGATGGCATTTTCCGGCCAGACATGGCTAAGGGTGAACCGGATGGTGCCGTCAGCCTCCCGGAAAAGGTTCCAGCCGCGGTACCCATTAAAGACGCCATTGGATTTGTGAATAAGTGATCCGACGGTATTGTCGTCATGTAACCGAAGCCAGATGCTTACCGTAAAGGGCTGATGCCGCTCATAATAACCAAGCGGCGGGGGAATGGTAATGGCATTTTCCCCGAACAGGTAGCGGGACTTCCCGAATTTTCCGTCTTGTACCGATTTGGCCGTCAGGCTATTGTCACCTTGCACGCGCGCGGAATCGGCCGTGTTCGCCAGGTTGACGAGGGCTTTTCCATCGGGTTCATCGAAATTGAAGTAGCCGGCCAGGCCGGTGGTATCGGGAATAAGGGCGGCCTGCGGTTGGCGTTGCGCTTGTTGCAGCCATTCTTCAAAACCCGGTTTCCCCTTTTTCTGTATGATTTTCAATTGTTCGGCGGTCGCCTCCAGCTGTCGGCGGTACATTTTCAGGCTTGCTTCCGCCTCCGGAGAGGGCAAGGTGAGACTGGGACTGGCTTCGCCATTGTAGGGGATCTGGCCGTTTTCGTTGTTGTTATTAAAGAAAGCAAACAGCGAAAAGTAATCTTTTTGACTGATGGGGTCGTATTTGTGGTCGTGACACCGGGCACATTCGGTGGTCATTCCCAGGAAAGCTTTCCCAAACGTATTGACACGATCGGCTACGTATTCGGTCCGGTATTCCTCCGGGACAATACCGCCTTCCTGGCTTTGCTGGTGGTTCCGGTTAAAAGCGGTGGCCACAAGCATATCGCGGGTGGGTCGGGGAAGCAGGTCCCCGGCAAGCTGCCAGGTGATAAACCGATCGAAGGAAAGATTCTGGTTGAATGCCTTAATAACCCAATCCCGGTAAGGCCACATGGTTCGCAGCCCGTCGTCCTGGTAGCCATGCGTGTCTGCATAGCGGGCGAGGTCCAGCCAGGGAACAGCCATGCGCTCTCCGTAATGAGGGGATGCGAGAAGGCCGTCGACTACCTTTTCATACGCATCGGCCGATTGATCTGCCAGGAAGGCATCTATTGCCGCCGGCGTAGGAGGCAGGCCCGTCAGATCGAGGTGTACCCGGCGGAGCAGGGTTGTTTTTGCAGCTTCGGGGGCGGGCGTGAGTTGTTGCGCCTCCAGTTGATGCAGGATGAAAAAATCCAGCTCGTTTTTCGGCCAATCAGTATGGCTAACCTCGGGAAGGGCCGGCCTTTCAGGCTTTACAAACGCCCAGTGAGGCTTGTAGACCGCTCCCTGCTCGATCCAGCGGATCAGTGTCGCTTTCTCCTGTGTGCTCAGTGTCAGGTGCGATTCCGGAGTAGGCATCTGGTAATCCGGATCGGTCGAGAGAATGCGCTTTACAAGTTCACTGCTGCCGGAGTTGCCGGGAATAATGGCCTTTAGTCCGCTTTCCGGATTTTTGGATAAAGCCATCTCCTCAACGTCCAGTCGTAAACCGGCCTTTTGTTTGTTCTGGTCGGGTCCGTGGCAGGCAAAGCAGCGATCGGAGAGAATGGGCTTGACATGCAGGGTATAGTCTACTTCGTCCGGAAGCGCCTTCATGGCGACCGCTACCGCTTCCGGAAGTTCGGCTTTCGGGCTACAACTCTCCACCCCCAGCAGCAGGGTGGCGAACAGCAGTAAAAAAAGCCGGTTAACAGTCATGGCGGAAATCGTTTAGAAGAACCTGTTGGGATAAAGTACTGATTTTATCGAAAAAATACTAATTTCGCACTGTTTATAAAGCTTTGGTACTACCTTGTTCTACTTATTTTCACGCTTTCTTATACGCCTGGCGCGCCCGATTTATTTGAATCAGCTGGTTATTCTTCACAGAGAAAGGGCGCGGGCCGGCAGGCCGCTGTTGTTTGCCTCCAATCATTCAGGCTCTTTTTTTGATGCGCTGATTCTGGGAAGTATTTTTTCGCAGCGAATGCATACGTTTGCGCGGGGCGATGTGTTCCGGAAGCCGGCCGTGGCGAAATGGCTGCGGCGGATCAACCTGATCCCGGCCTACCGGGGAACAGAGGGCGGACGCGAGCATCTGATGCGGAATGAAGCGTCGTTCCGGGTGGTGCGGGAGCTGTTTCAGCAGCAGGAAACCATTCTCATTTTTTCGGAGGGGATTTGTGTAAATGAATGGCACCTGCGTCCCCTGGCGAAAGGAACTGCCCGGCTGGCCTGGCAAACCTGGTTCGGAGAGAATCCGCAACCCGAAATGGAAGTCGTCCCCACCGGGCTGACGTACGACCATTTCAGGGGCGGCAATAAAAAGGTGCTTGTGCAGTTTGGAGAGCCGCTCCGCTGCGATTCGCTGAAAACGGATCCTCAACAGGCTGAACGCTGGCTTCGGGAGTTTACGGAGGTATTGACCGAACGGATGAGAGGAAGCATTCTTGAAACGGCAACCCATCAACCGGATCCGGCACAATTGGCGGACCGCCTTCCCCCAAAAAGCGCTCCGGTTTTCCTGCGGCCGCTGGCCGGGCTGGGCCGCCTGCTCCACCGTCCCTTGTCCCGTTGGTACCGCAACTGGGTGGCTAAGAAAACCGCCGGTACTGTTTTTTACGATTCCGTCTTATTCGGCATCCTGATTTATACCTATCCGGCACTTATCGGTCTGCTCGCGCTCCTGATTGCCTTGTTGACAGCCTGGTATTGGGGACTCCTGTTTTTTGTCGGAATGCCCCTGCTTGCCTTATTGGGAAACCAGTACCGGTGAGTTGACGATTAGTCTTTGACCCTTCCGAGTCCCATTAATCCCAGCATCCAGTTGGGCAGCGGACGCTGGTGCTTCCGTTTGCGCAGGTCGAGATACCAGCCGATTTTTTTCAGAACAGGCAGTTTGTGCGTCTCCACCAGTTCGATCAGGGTGCCATCCGGGTCTTCTACATAGGCAAACCGGCCCGCAGCGCGTTCCATTCCAAAGGACTCCCCGCTGTCTACAGTAAACGGATAACCCTGTGCTTCGAGTTGCTGCCTGAGGGGATTCATGTCGAGGGTATCAAAACAAAGGTGTATAAAGCCGCAGTCGCCCCAGTAGCGGTTTTCGAAAAGTTTGCGGGGCTCAAAATCCAGGGCTTGCAACAGCTCCAGCTGGATGTTTCCCAGCAGGTGGCTGAAGGCGCCCTTAGTGCCTTCTTTCTTATGCAGGAGCACCCGGCGAAACCGCTGAGCGGCTGCTTCTCCGGGAAGGTCGGGAAATACACCCGTTTCGTCGAAACGGATTTCAATTTCGCCCATCAGCGCTTTGTAAAAAGCCAGAGAGCGCTCTATATCGGTGACGCCGATAACCGCGCCGAATACGCCGCCTACCGGTCTGGCGTCACTTTTGAACCAGGAGTCGTCGCCGGCAACCTGAAAGGTATTGCCGAAAGGATCCTGCACCCAGAATCCCTTTCCCAGGGGCAGATCCAGCAGTTCGGAAGCAGCATTTCCTATTTTTTGTTTGATCCAGCGGTGGGATCGCTCCACATAGGCGGACTTAAAGCGGATGGCATAGATGCCCAGATCCCCCGGGCGGGGCGGGAAGGTATGGGGCTGAGAAGTCCGGCTTGTGAATTGCCAGATTTCAAGACCACCCCCGCCGGCCATGTTCAGGGTCAGCAGCGCCCGGCGGCTGTGAACGGTTCCGCCGGTATACGGAACCATGTAACGGGCTTCTGCCTTGTCGTCAAAAAGGGCGACGTCATAGCCGAGGAGCTGCCGGTACCATTTCCATACCTCATCTACATTGGTACAGCCTATGCCAACTTGTTGAATACCGGTTATCAGGGGGGATTGCATACGATCGGGGTTAAAATAATGTAACGGGATTTTTAAGGCAGAAAGCAAGGGCGCTGACAGCCCGGGTGCAAAAATGCAAAAAAAAAGCAGGCGGCGCCCGGGAATTGTCAGTTTCACTGGGGTTTTCCGTTTATCACATATTTTATATCACCTAATTGGTAATTTTAATATCTTTAGCGACGCATGTTTTGTATCATCAACCAATCAAATAAACTGTATGTCTAATTTCTTACTTCAGAGAAGTTTAAAAGTGGCAGCTCTGTGCTTTTGGGTGCTGAATGTCACTTTGGCTCAGGAAATTCCGAAGGGAGTACAGAAAGTTACTTCGGTGGAAGGAATTACCGAATACCGGCTGGAAAACGGCCTTAAAGTATTGCTGTTCCCCGATCCTTCCAAGCCTACTATTACGGTAAATGTCACCTACCTGGTCGGGTCGCGTCATGAAGGGTATGGCGAAACAGGCATGGCGCACCTTTTGGAACACCTTGTCTTCAAGGGGACTCCCCGGCATCCCAATATCCCTCAGGAGCTGACCGAACATGGCGCAAGACCCAATGGTACCACCTGGTACGACCGGACCAATTATTTCGAAACGTTTTCCGCCACAGAAGAAAACCTCAAATGGGCGCTGGACCTGGAAGCAGACCGGATGGTCAACTCTTTCATTGCCAAAAAGGACCTGGATAGTGAGTTCAGTGTTGTCCGAAATGAGTTTGAGTCCGGTGAAAACGATCCTTTCCGGGTGCTGATGCAGCGGGTGGCGGATGTCGCCTATTCCTGGCATAACTACGGGAAGTCTACCATTGGCAACCGGTCCGATATCGAGCGGGTGCCGATTGAAAACTTACAGGCTTTTTACCGGAAATATTACCAGCCGGATAATGCAGTACTCCTGGTGGCCGGCAAATTCGAGGAGGCGGAAACGCTGGTGCTCGTGAATGACTATTTCGGGAAAATCCCGAAGCCGGAAAGGGTACTGCCGAAAACGTATACGACCGAGCCCACGCAGGACGGAGAACGGTTTGTGGAAGTGCGCCGGGTAGGGGATGTCCAGCTGGCGATGACAACCTACCATATTGCTCCCGGAGCACATGAAGATTTCGTGCCGACCGCGGTGCTGACGGAATTGCTGACTGCAGAGCCTAACGGACGGATCTACAAAAACCTCGTAGGGACGCAGAAGGCGTCTTCGCAGTTCGGACATGCCTTTCAGTTGCACGATCCGGGCTATGTCCTGTTCGGGATCGAGGTGCTGAAGGAAAAATCATTGGAAGAGGCCAGGACTGCGTTAATTGCAACACTCGATTCGGTCGCCGTTATCAAACCGACTGCCGAAGACGTGGAGCGGGCAAAAGCGACGCTGCTTAAGAACTGGGATCTACAGTTCCGTAATTCCGAGCGGGTTGGATTGGGGATCAGCGAATACATTGCCTTTGGCGACTGGCGACTGGCTTTTCTGACGCGTGACCGGATCCGGAAGGTAACGCCGGATGATGTATACCGGGTAGCGCAGCATTATTTTAAACCTTCCAACCGGACCGTGGGGCTCTTTATTCCCGAAGCGGATCCCGTGCGGGCTGAGGTACCGGAGAAACCGGATGTGGACGAACTGCTGAAAGATTATAAAGGAGAAGCGCTGGTCGCGCAGGGCGAAGCCTTCGATCCCTCTCCGGAAAATATCGAAAGCCGTACGGCGAAGATAGAGAAGCCAGGTTCCATCGAAATGGCGCTGTTACCCAAGCTGACCCGCGGCAACGTGGTGGCAGCCCGGCTGACTTTCCGCTATGGCGATGAAAAAAGCCTGCAGCAGAAAGGGGCATTGCCTTCTCTCACCGGAAGCATGCTCGACAAGGGAACCACCTCCCGGACGCGCCAGGAAATCAAGGATGCATTTGACCGGCTCAATGCCCGGGTGAGTATCGGCGGCTCGGCCAACCAGGCCAATGTAAGTATTGAGACGATCCGGGATAACTTGCCGGAAGTAATCCGGATCGTGGCGGATATCCTGAAGAACCCGGCTTTTAAAGCGGATGAATTTGAAAAGTTGAAGCAGGAGGAAATTGCGGCAATCGAATCGCAGCGGAGTGAGCCGCAGGCAATTGCGATTACGGAATTCCGGCGGCGTATCACACCGTTTCCCAAAGGTGATCCCCGGTATGTGGCCACTTTTGACGAAGATCTGGAAGATATTCGTAATGCCGGTATTGAGGGAGTACAGCAGTTTTATAAAGACTTTTACGGTGCCAGCGATGCTACGGTGTCGGTTGTAGGGGATTTTGACAAGGACGCTGTTGAAAAGGTGATTGCCGCTGAATTCGGAAGCTGGAAAAGCCCCCAGCCGTTCCAACGGCTGGCATCCCCGTTTGTAGCCGTTAAGGCCGAAACCAAAGCGTTTGAAACCCCCGACAAAGCCAATGCGATGTTTGTTGCCGGTTTCCCGGTTGCGGTACAGGATACGGACCCGGACTACCCGGCGTTGATAATGGGCAATTATATGTTGGGCGGCGGATTCCTTAATTCGCGTCTGGCCACCCGGATCCGTCAGAAAGAGGGGTTGAGTTATGGGGTCGGTTCGCAGTTCTCCGCTTCTTCGCTGGATAAGAATGGTACTTTCATGTCGTATGCTATTTATGCCCCCGAGAATGCCGAGAAGTTGGAACAGGCGTTCCGGGAGGAGATTGAGCGGGTATTGACGGAAGGGTTCACAGACGAAGAACTGAAAGCAGCCAAATCGGGCTACCTGCAATCACGGCAGGTGAGCCGGGCCCAGGATGCCGCACTGGCAGGCATGCTGAACAATAACCTGTACCTGAACCGGACCCTGAGCTGGGATTCGGATTTCGAGAAAAAGGTAGAGGGATTGACGCCTGCGGCTATCAAAGCAGCTTTCAACAAGCATATCAGCTACGACAAAATGGTGATCATGAAAGCCGGAGAGTTTTCTAAATCTCAAAAAAGTACAACGGATGGAACCCCTGCCTCGGTAGGAGGAAGTCCCAAGAATTGAGTTAAGTTTGAGTCAGAGTGCTTAAAGCCGGATTGATGCAGTTCATTCCGGTTTTATTTTTGACCGGCCCGGCTGATTTTTAGAATTCCGCGGCCGGCACAACGCCGGGTTCAGTTGTTCCGGATACGGATTTTCAGCCTTGTCCGTTAAAAACGATCGAGGTTCCGCAATTTTTCTTTTCAAATTTTGTTATTACTTCAGTAGTTTACAAGTCCCGTTACGAAAGTATAAGTAGAGTATGTTACGAATGGTTGGGGCCGGAATGGCGTCGTTTTTATTTATAGCAGGATTATCAGCATTTGATTTACCGGCAGACAACCCGGACGGGAGACTCCCGGTTTCTCCGGCTGTATTGGAGGCGGCCGGTGGTTCTGCGAAAGGTAAGGTAAACTGGATAACGCTTGAAGAAGCGTATGAACGGGTACAGTTGCAGCCCCGGAAAATCCTGATAGATCTGTACACCGACTGGTGTGGCTGGTGCAAGGTAATGGACCGGGAAACGTATACCAATGTCAATGTAGCGGAGTATATCAATAAAAATTATTATCCTGTCAAATTTAACGCGGAGCAGCGCCAGTCGGTCCGGTTTGCCAACCGGAATTTTGTCTTTGTTCCCCGTGGGAAAAGCGGCGTCCATCAGCTCGCCCTGGTGCTGACCAACAACAAACCAAGTTATCCGACGACGGTGTTTATGAACGAGGATTTAAAGGTGATACAGCCTTTGCCCGGTTTTATGAAGGCCAAGGAATTTTATGAAGTGGTTACTTTTTTCGGAGGCGACCACTATAAAAATGAATCGTTCGAAAATTATAAGGAAGGGACGTTCGGGAAACTTTATTAATAAGAAACCTATTTGTCGGGCAGCGGGATAAACCGGAGCTTCGGTAAGGTCATTGCCTTTTCCAGTGCCTGTATTTCCAGGTCGAGAATGCCGGTCAGAGAGGCTATATCCACTTTTTCAGGATCATCGGAGGGCATATGATAGTCGGGGTGACCGCCCGTATGGAAAAACAACACCGGGATTTCTTTCGCAAAAAAGGCCGCATTGTCAGAGCCTCCGCTACCGTCGTCTCCGGTATAAAATTTCACCCGTTCATGCTGAACGTCCCTGAAAATTTCGGGGAACAAATCACCTGACCCGTAGCCAATGACGGCGACGCCGCCGGCGGGATTATAGCGGCCGATCATATCCATATTGAGCATAAAACTGATCTGCTCCAGGGGCAGGGTGGGGTTATTGACAAAGTACCGGGACCCGACCAGCCCTAACTCTTCCGCGCCAAAAGCCATAAAAAGGAGGTTGTAGGATTCTTTGATGTTATTTTGGGTGAAATAGCGGGCTAATTCCAGCAGTCCCGCAGTTCCGGATGCATTATCGTCAGCGCCGTTGTGAATGATTCCTTCCGGATGGGGACTTTTAGAGCTCCCTTGTTTGCCCTCGCCGAGGTGGTCGTAATGAGCTCCTATCACAATCGTATACGGAGCGCCATTGTCAAGAAAGCCGATCACATTCCGGGCAGCCCGGATGCTGTCGGGTACCACTACCCGCCGTACCTTGGCTTCAAATGCCTGATAATACCCGTTGGTTCCCAATGGCGCCAGGTTGTATTTTTTAAAATGCCTGGCCACATACCGGGCCGCTTTGGCATTTTGCCTGCTACCGGTTCCCCGCCCTTTCATTTTATCAGAAGCCAGGTAATCGATGTGGCGTTTAATGGTGGCCGCATCGGGTTGCTGGGCCAGGCAGTCTCCTGGGTACAGACACCATAACAGGAGTGGCAACAGCCGGAAACGGCTGTTGAAAATTGTTGATTTCGGGGTCATTTTTAACACAGCTTTGTGGTGATGAGTCCCCCGGGCACCCCTGCTGTCAGGAGCGATGCCGGGGCAGTTCCGGGTCGTTGTCAGCCTATGAAAATGGTAGTTGTTTGAAAACGAATCGCTTGTGCAAAGGTAAGATTTTGCAGAGAACGGGAAAGATAAAGGCCATTTTAATTGGTACGGGAATTGCAGGGCTGACGGGATAACGAATTATAGTACATACGCATGAAGAAGTTTCTGATTATGTTTTGGTGCAGCGTCGTTACCTTACCGGTGATGGCGCAGGTAGGTATCACCTATCACAATGCTTATGATAATTTCCTGGGGGTGAATTATGAATTTAAGAACGGTCTGATCCCTGAAGCGCGTCTGCATACTAATCGTTACATGGACGACATGGATCTGGAAATTGCACTGAATTTTCTGGTGCTGAAAAAAGAAGAATTCCAGTTTTATGTCGGGCTTGGTATGCTTGCCGAGGTGAAAGACGGCGACGGATTGGTAGCGGTCTTGCCGGTCGGATTGAATTTTTATCCGTTTACCCGCAAAAACTTCGGGTTTCATTTGGAGGCAGCCCCCCTGATCGACGGGGAAGGACCGCCTTATTTTCGTACAAGCTGGGGAATCCGTTACCGGTTCAGCCGGAATTAGAAAAAGGAGGCTGCAACATCCACCTATTTTACCCCTCCGGGGTTGGTGATCCTGGCTGTCTATAATCCTTTCATCCCTTCGCGGGATTGGGTAGGGAATCTTGTTTTCGAATAGGTTTATCCGTGGGCTGTGTCGCCGTGGACTGTGTCTCCGTGGACTGTGTCTTCACAGTCCACTTTCAGGTTTCAGGTGATGGGATGGTCTGTGAGACACAGACCATGGTAAGGGCTGCCAGGCCCTGACCAGATCTCAATAGGATTCGCTTTGGTTAGGAAAGGACGTCGTCTTGACATCGCTCACATAATTGGACAGGGCGGATTCGATCACCGTCTGAAGGTCGGCATAACGTCTTAAAAACCGTGGTTTGAATTCCCGGTTGATTCCCAAAACATCATGTAAGACCAGGATTTGCCCATCTGTATGCGGGCCTGCCCCAATCCCGATAGTGGGTATTTTCAGGGATTCGGTTACGCGTTGGCTCAGTGTTGCCGGGATTTTCTCCAGCACGACCGCAAAGCAGCCTACTTCATCCAGCATTTGAGCATCCTCCAGCAGTTTTATTGCCTCCGCTTCTTCTTTGGCCCTGACTGTATAGGTCCCGAATTTATAAATCGACTGCGGGGTAAGCCCGAGATGTCCCATTACCGGCACCCCCGCACTCAGGATACGCGTCACTGACTCTTTAATTTCGATTCCGCCTTCGAGTTTGACGGCATGTGCCCCCGACTCTTTCATGATCCGGATGGCCGAACGCAGCGCTTCTTCAGAGTTGCCCTGGTAGGAGCCAAACGGAAGGTCAACGACTACCAGCGCTCTTTTCACGGCCCTGACGACAGACGAAGCATGGTAAATCATTTGATCCAGGGTGATGGGCAGCGTGGTTTCATGTCCGGCCATCACATTCGAGGCAGAGTCGCCTACCAGGATGATTTCTACTCCCGCAGTATCGACCAGGCGGGCCAGCGAGAAATCATAGGCCGTCAGGGAGGCGATTTTTTCTCCCCGGACTTTCATCTCCTGGATCGTGTGGGTCGTGACCCGTTTGATTTCTTTATGTACAGACATGATTGTGTTGATAAGACGTTGGTTAGCGACGCAGCAGCCAGGATTCCGGATTGAGCTTGGTCGTATTTTTCCAGATTTGGAACTGCAGCTCGGAGGTGCCTTCTCCATTGGTTCCGACCACACCGATGGGATCCCTGACCTTGACCCGTTGTCCAGGGCGGACCGACACGTTTTTCAGTTTCGCGTATACCGTCATATAGTCTCCGTGCTGGATGGCCACCACGTAGCCATAGCCCGCCATGTTATTGACATCCAGCACGAGGCCATCGTAGACGCTGCGGACCGGTTCTCCGGCGTTGGTCTGGATATCGACCCCCAGGTTATCGACGACGATACCTTTCAATACCGGGTGCGCCTGCCGGCCGAAATGATCTGTTACAAATCCCCTGACCGGCCAGGGAAGACTGGCCTTGGAGGCCGTAAAGGAAGAGGCCAGCTTCACTTCCTCGCTGGTCATTCCACTCAGGTCCAGGCGTTCTGCCGCTGCCGTTTCTTCCGGTTCCTCCTCTCCGGAGAGCTCTCTTTCCCTGCGTTCCCGCTCCGCTTTTTCACGGGCAAGTCTTTCCCGTTCGGCACGCTCCCTCATTTCCCGTTCGATCAGCCTTCTGAGATTGTTTTCCAACTGCGCTGCCTGGCGCCTGCTTTCCGCCAGTTCCGCTGTCAGCTGTGATTCCTGTTTAGATAATTCCGTTACAACCGTATTTTTCTGAGTTTGCAGTTTCGAGAGCTTGGTTGCCTCTGTGAGGCGGGAATCTAGCACGGTCTTTTGTTGGGTTTGTTTGGCCGTAATCCGCGCCTGCTGTGCCGTAATCTGAAGCTTCAGCGCTTCCATTTGCTTGGCCTGTTCCTGACGTGCATCGGTGTATTGCTTGAGGTACTTGTAACGCAGCACAAACTGGTTGAAAGTCGAGGCTGAGAAAAGAAAAATCAGGTTATTGAGTGAGGTATTACGTTTCGACGCCTCATAAATCATTTTGCCGTATTCTTCTTTGAGCCGGTCCATATTGCGGTCGAGTTTCCGCTGTTCCGTGGCCAGCCCTTCCAGCTCTTTCCCCAGTAATTTGAGATCATCGTTGATCAGGTCAATCTGTTTCTTCTGAGCCGTGATCTGGCTGTTGATTACCTGCAGCTGCTTGAGATTCGTACTTTTCTGTGTAGTGGTTTTCTTAAGTACCCCTTGTATCTGGTTGATTTTTTTTTGGTTAGCCGTCTTTTCTTTCTCCAGCTGCTCCCTGCTTTTTTGGGCATACAAGTGTGTTTTTCCAGCAATCAGAAGAAAAGAGAGTATGAATATTGCTTGAAATAACCTTCTGGATACGTGCATAATAGGTGTCGGTCCCTCAATTTCTCGCAAAGGTAACCAGGAATTGAAAATTAAAAGGCGCTTTTATAGTTATTTGGAATACTGAATGGAAACGTGACCGCTTCTGTACTGATTTCCACCCGGTTATGAATAAGTTGTATGCTGGATTTCTCCGTTTTTTCCGGGGCGAGTTTCGGATGGACGGATAAGTGGATCTGCACGGCAAACGGGAATAGGTAGCTTTGCAAAGCCTGAAAATCGCTATAAAAGAGCGTCAGCCGGTTGTCTGTTTGCTGATCAACCGCTTCAACTTGCGTCAGTTTTTTTTGGGAGGTATCGATCAGGCTTTCTATCCGAAGCGGCGGCTGCTCCTGATAAAGACGAAGCCCCTGCGGTTCGGTATGCGCCAATACGGTAGGCCCGGCGGGTACCAGGGGTAAGCTTCCCAGCAGGATTGATTGCAGCCGCTGAAAGTCAATGGGAAACCCTAATTTGCCGGTAAGAGCGGAATAAGTGGTCGATAGATGTACTTTATGGAATTTATCGAGTATCTGAACCTTTTCAGGTGTAATGAGTCCTCTGACTACTTCCAGTCCCAGGGTGGTGACCGACAGCCAGATCACACTGTCCTTTTTTATTCGAATGGACACCGAAGCATTATCGATATTCTGCAATTTGCCGGCTACAGACAATTTTGACCGGGTGGTCAGGTATTCAAAATCCAGGTCTTCCACTAAACGTTCCGGAAGCGGGATGGGGTGGAAGGCGGTGGTGCCGCGTGCTTCGGAGGTTTTTGATGCGATGCGTTGCCGCTTGCAGGACACCGTTGTCAGGATCACCAACAGTAGCAGTATCCGGTAGTTATTGCTCATGCAGGGTTCCCGATGCGATTTTTTTATCAATAAGTTCACTCAACTGCCCCATTTCCTTGGCTTTCTTCCATTGTTCCAGCGCCTTTCCATGCTCTCCCAGGCGAGAGAGCACATCCCCGTAATGCTCTACAATGGTAGCACTTATATTTTGCTGATCAGCCAATGCTTTTTCCAGAAAATCCTTTGCCTGCCTGTAATCCTTCCGAACGTACAGCACCCACGCATGGGTGTCGAGGTAAGTAGCATTATCCGGATTGCGTTTGACGAGCTGAGAAGACATTTTCAGGGCCTTGTCGAGCTTTTCCTTGCGGAGCGAAAGGAAATAGCTGTAATTATTCAGGACATGATCATTGTCAGGATTTTCTTTCAAAACCAGCTCATAGAATTCGTCCGATTTTTCGTGGTCTCCGACCCCGTTATAGGCATCGCCCAGCTGTGCATTAATAAACTGCACCATGGAGGGGTTGTCACCGATGAGTCGTTTGCTTTCTTCCAGTGCAGAAACCGCCTGTTTAAAATTGCGTTTGGCCAGGTTCGCCATTCCATTGGAATACCATAGCATCCCCTGATTGGGAAACACTTCCAGCGCCAGTTCGGAGTGTACAAGCAGGCTGTCGATCGCATTGAGTTCGCCGTCGAGTTGCAGCAGTGCCCCCCAGATTTCATAGATAGAACCGTCGAGCCGGGCTGCAATGGCATAGGCGTCCCGGGCCTTTTCCCGCTGGTTGGTTTGGGTCAGGAGGTCGGCGTAGAGGACATAGGGTTTCGATTCGGAGGGGTGTGTATGAATCAAAAGCTTCGCCAGCTCCATCGCATCCGAACGGTCCTGCGGTGTTTTTAACATGGTCAGGAAGCCTGAAAGTACCCGGATTTTAGGCGTTACATCCAGATTAGGGTTCTTAAACACAATCTGAAGTTCGGTGTTGCATTTGGTAAGGTCGCCCTGGCGACGGTAAATGTCGGCCAGTAAAACGTGCGCCTGAGCTTCGTCCGGGTTGATTTTGAGCGCATCCTGAAGTGCCGGAATGGCCTTGTCGAGTAATTCGTTGGCAATATAAAGTTCAGCAAGCTCTATATAATAGTACGACTCCCCGGGCTCGGAGGCGATGAGTTTCTGACTCTCTTCAATCGCTTTTTCCAGTTTGTTCTGACGAAGGTAGAGCTGCTGTTTCTGACGGACGACTTCCTCGGTAACGCCGATGTTTTTTTCCAGCCGGTTGTAGGTATCAATGGCTTTGTCGAACTGGTCGGTAAATACATAAACGGCAGCCAGTTCGATGTTGTTCTGAATATTGGAAGGATCTTTCAGCAACAATTCCTCGTAGATAACGGCGGCTTCTTTATAATTTTTCTGCCGGGAAAGGTTTTCCGCGAGGAATTTACCATAAAAGAGATTGGATTTATCCCGTTGGTACGCTTTCTGGGCTGCGTCGATCGCTTCCTGGGTGCGTTCAAGCTTGTTCAGCGCCGTCGCCAGCAAGTAATAACCCGCGGCGTCTTCGGGAGCTTTCTCAACCAGTTGTCCGAAAACAGCAAGTGCACGTTCCGGTTCTCCGCGAACCATAAATTTCATGCCTTCCACAACAAGCCCCTCCTCCTCTGGCCGGAATTGATCGCTACGGACGGTTGCAGCATCTTTTTGCTTTTTCTTTGTCAATCGTTGTCCATATGCCAGGTCAGAGCCGGTGAGGGTCAGAAGAAGTAGCCAAAGGACCCCTGTATTCGTTACAAGCCGGTTCATCATACTATCTGTATTCATTAAAGGAAGCGAATGCTATAAAACTGTACGTCTGCAAATCCCCATTGCTCTTCCCGTTCGACCGGCCCTCGCTAACCTAAGGTCCGGGAAGGACGCTTTTACTGGAAACTTACAGTAAGATTCATCGCTACGTGGTTACAAATATAACGATAACCTGCGTAGACTGGAGAATTCTGTATCCGGAAATACTCAAGTAATAAACGGTTGAACCGCCCAGAAAGTGTTGACCGGGGAAATTAGCGCCCGTGGTTACGGCTCCTGCGGGACTGAAAACTGGTCTTCTGTTTCATCGGGGTGGATTTGAATGACGTTGGCCAAAACCATGAGAACAAGGGTTCCGGCGGCTTCTTCGCGGGAGATAGCCGCGCTTTTTGCGAAACCGGAAACCGTTACGACAGGCTGCTGCTCCAGTAACCGCATGAGCCGGCGCTCCCGGTCACCATACGTAAACAGGATGGGTTCCCGGGATCTGCGCAGGATTTCACATAATTCGGAACTGGCCTGGATAGACTTTTCCCCTATCCGGAAATAGGCTTTTTGCTTTCCGGAGGCATCCTGCACAAAATGAGGACGTTCCGGGCTTTTGTGAATATGGTACGCAAGGACTTCCCGGTCATCCGCAACCCTGATTTTTTCGACCGCGTACGGAAGTGCCGGATGGCAATAGCGGTCAATGGCTGTATGCAGCTGGTATTCATCTTCATCCGGTCGGGTAAGCCCTTTGATCTCCTGGTTGTCACTTACTCCAATGAGCACCCAGCCGCCGGAGGTATTGGCAAAGGCAACCATCTCCCGCACGATCTTGTCAGGGTGATTGGTCTTAAGTTTAAATTCCAGCCGTTCTCCTTCTCCTTGCCGGACCAATTGTTTTAACGTGCGTATTTCCATCGTGAAACCGTGTTAAAGGCAATTCAGACCCTTTGCGGACGCGCATGTCCATAATGCAGGGTGTTGTAAAAAAAAGCGCCCGGGAGACGGGCGCTTGCAAGTTAATATTCGTCTTCGTTGAAGAAGAAGTCGTCTTTGGTCGGATAATCCGGCCAGATTTCTTCTATGCTTTCATAGGGTTGCCCGTCATCTTCCAGTTCCTGTAAGTTTTCTACGACTTCCAAAGGGGCTCCGGTACGAATAGCAAAATCGATCAGCTCATCTTTGGTTGCTGGCCAGGGGGCATCTTCTAGGTAGGATGCAAGTTCTAGAGTCCAGTACATATCATTTAATTAAGTTAACTGCCGAAATAATTTACATCTCAAATTTTGGTGTGCAAAAGTAGAAAAAAAAACGTATCCTCAAAATTTTATGCAGATAATTTTGTTGTAAAAATAATCAGGAAATTTTGTTTTCTAATGGCCTGAAAAATAGTGGTTTGTGTAACTCAGGGGAGGATGCGGTGAAATGCGCCCGAAACATTTTTATAAAATAAGTTTACGTACTTTGCAGGAACTGACACCGCGCGGTTGTATCGGGTGACTTGTAGGATGCCCTTGATAATGAGTAGGTAATACACCATTTTTAGGTATTGGATCTGGTCTTTTAAATCTTGGAATTGTCTAAAAAATGAATCAATGATCGTAGAAGTATGCGCCTTTTCACTGGAGTCGTGCAGGAATGCACAGGCTGCCGGCGCCGGGCGGATTGAGCTTTGCAGTGGTCCGGGAGAGGGGGGGACCACCCCCAGCGCCGGATTAATTCAGGCGGCAAAAAAGGTAGTTTCCATACCGGTATATGTTATGATCCGTCCGAGAGGAGGTGATTTTGTCTACACGGACGACGAGCTGGAAGTGATGAAAGCGGATATAACAGCAGCCAAATCGCTTGGAGCCGACGGCCTGGTGATGGGAGTGCTCCGGGAAGACGGCACTGTGGACCGGGAGCGGACGAATGAACTGATACGGCTGGCCCGGCCGTTGGGGGTGACCTTCCACCGGGCATTTGACTGGACCCCTGATCCGTTTGAGGCAATGGAGGCGATCATCGCATCGGGAGCGGAAAGGATCCTTACTTCAGGGCAGCAAAATACGGCTGCGGCCGGCAGCGTACTGTTGGAGGAACTGGTGAAGCGGGCAGGCAAACGGATTGAATTAATGGCCGGGGCGGGTGTCAACAGGGAAAATGCCCGTCGTTTGGCGGCTACAGGAGTGGATGGCCTGCACCTGACCGGAAAGGCCTTCCGACGCGGGAAACAACGGTATTTTGCCGAGACGGTTTCGATGGCCGGGGAGCAGCCGGATGAAAAAAGTATTTTGTATAGCGATCGTACGATTATCCAACAGGTAATAAATGAGTTGCAGCAATAATAAAAGGCGGGTCCGGATGCAGCCTGTACTAGGCAAAATGTTATATTTGCGGTTCCAAAATTTGTAACATCTAACATCAAAAAAATCGAATTGTGAATTCTAATACCTCTTTGATATGGAACGTCCTGCTGACGTTAGCCGTAGGTACGCTGTTTTTCCTGCATTTTAACGGCAAAAAAACCGGCACTCCCTTTTCGTCAGACTCTACTTCCCTAAGTGGCAGAAACATCGTCTTTGTCCAGATAGATACGCTGTTGAAAAATTATGATTACTTTAAGGATATCCGGAAAGAGTTGGAAAGCAAACGGTATAAGTTAGATTATGAGTTGACCAACCGCGGCAAGTCCCTGGAAAACGAGATCGCATTTTTTCAGCAGAAGGCGCCTACCATGACCATGGAGCAGGGCCGTACAGTAGAAGAGCAACTGATGAAAAAGCAGCAGGATTTCGTGCAGTACCGGGAGCGGGAAGCACAGAAGCTAGCGCAGGAAGAAATGGACAAGAACGAGGAACTGTATTCCCTTATTCATGATTATATCGAAAAATACAACCAGGAGAACACCTACGAATTCGTGCTGGGTTATTCGCGGGGCGGCGGAATTCTCTATGCCAATAAAGAGTTGAACGTAACAGAGAAGGTGCTGGAAGGTCTTAACAATGCCTATAAAGAGAAGAGCCAGAAGGAAGTGAAGAAAGATTCGACAGCGGCAAAAAAATAACGTAACAGCTGATCGGGTCCTTCCAGGTCCCGAAAAAACAAGCGGTTCGCTCCGAAAGAAGCGAACCGCTCGTTTTTCACACCCCCCAACCACTACCTAACACCTAACACCTAAAACCTAACACCTAACACCTATTACCTAAAACCTATTACCTAACACCTAAAACCTCCCCTCACTTACGACTATAAGAATCCAGCGTCGCCTGTGGGAAGCTTTGAAGAATATCGGCAATCGTATTTTTGATCATATCGCCCCGGTCTTCGTTTTTAGACGGAGCCTTTACCTTTCCCGATGCCCAGCCCTGCCAGATCATATGATTGCTTTCTTCCTGGTAAATGTTCAGGATAAAGCGGCTTTCCTGATAACTGTAGGTCGAATAGTTGTTAGACATCGGACCATAGGCCCACCAGTAAGGCGAGTAGTTGTTGTTGGAGCGAACCTGTTGCCGGTCCTTCACGTCGGTCATGTACTTCACCACCAGTTCCGGATTTTCTGCTACCTGCTTGTAGCCTTTCGACTCCATTACCAGAGTAACGGCTTCGTTGAGCCGGCGCCGGTTCAATTCACTGCCCAGGAGCGGGTCCTGCGTCAGCCCTTTTTCAGCCTCTACACGGAATGTCTTAAACTGCCGCAGGTTAACCGAAGAATCGTAGTCGTAACCAACTTGCAGCGATTTGCTGCAGCCGGCGACTACCAACAGGGATAGAATTGCCAATCCCAGCACTTTTATGTTTCTCATTGGATTTTCCATAGCACTTTTACTAAATGTTTATTTGGTTAATTACGAAATGCGGCGGCTGTTTGTTGCTCCCCGAAAGTCATTTCTCCCGGAAGCCGGTAAGCTGCCGGCCCGTTTGTGAGGTCCGGTAGGGAAAATACGGGCCAGGGGCAACCCTTTGCAGCAGTACCGGGTCTGTTCAGAAAGGACTTCCGGGTACCGTCCGTTATCGCATTCCTGATAGAAAGACACTATTTACCCGGCTTTGGTTGTAAGGAAATGACGCCAAACTCGTTATGGAGATAAAAATAAGCAGTAAACGGGAAAATCCGTACGGAAATTTTCCAGGAGCGTGCTCACCTGACGGGCGAAGCGGACTTTTACAGGAAGAAAAAATAAAAAGGATTCAAATGAAAAACGGATGTTGCTGGCTGCTTCTGGCAGCGATGGCGGTGAGTACAGGCGCCTGTGTTTCTTCACGGGCGGTACCCTATGAAGCAGGTTGGAAGGCAAACACACTTTATTATGACGGAACCGAGGCGGATCAGACCGATATGAAATCGCGTTTGAGATTCGGTGTCCGGAACAACGAGACCACTCTTTTCGTCACATTGAAGACCCGGGAGCCGGAAATGATGCGTAAAATTATCAGCAACGGGATCCGGATGTCCTTCAAGCCCGGTGAAAGCCGGAAGGAAGCCGGGACGCTTACGTTTCCGGTGATATTGAAGCAAGACAGGCGCGCCATCCGGAGAATGGACAATGTGGAGCTCTACGGCCAGGGAATGCGCTTGTTACTGGAGACCTTCAACAAAGAAGCCTTGTGGAAAGGAGCGGGAGAAGCCGCCTATTTTGTCAACCTGGTACAGGCGAACCAGGGGATTGTTGCGTCGGTTGAACTGAGTCCGGAGGGAGAAATGATCCTGCGGTACGAGCTCCTGCTTGCTAAAGTCGGAATGGAGGATCCCTTGCGGACGCGGCTGTTCATTGCCATGGAAATCGATGATTCCGGCCGTTCGGGCTTTGCACCCGGTGTGAGTATCGGAGTCGGCGGCGGCGGGATGGGAATGGGCGGAATGGGCGTCGGGATCGGCACCGGCGGAAGAAATGCGTACGGAAACCAGTCGGTCGCACTCCGCCTGGACGTACAACTGGCCAGGCAGACAGCAGGACGCTGACCGGGTTCCTTTCAGAAAAAAGAATAATTAGTACTTTTAGGGGCAGATCGTGTAATAGTGAGGGAAGACGCCGGCTCACGCAAACTTGTCATTGCGTGGCAAGCGTTGTATTTTTAGCGGAAAATAAGATTAAAGAAAAACAAAAACCCGAAAAACCAATTAGGATACGAATGAAACACTGGGGAATTGATTTGGGAGGTACCAAAATAGAGTGTGCCGTTTTGGACGGCTCATCGCAACACCAGGTACTGATCCGTAAACGCGTGCCTACCGAGGCAGAAAAAGGCTATCCGCACATTATCGCGCAGATCAAAAAGCTGGTCGGTCTGGTGGCAGCAGAATTAGGGGAAACGCCGGTTAAAGTGGGGTTTGCTACGCCGGGTGTGCTGGACCCGGAAACCCAGGTCATGAAAAACTGCAATACCGTTTGCATGAACGGGAAACCGATGCACCGCGATATCGAGGAGGCCCTGGGCGTCGCGGTAGTCCTGGCAAACGATGCCAATTGCTTTGCCCTGGCGGAAACACGGATGGGAGCCGGGCTGGAATACCCGGAAGCTGCCGTCGTGTTTGGCGTAATTATGGGAACCGGGGTAGGCGGAGGACTGGTTGTGAACGGGAAAATCATTGGCGGACATCACGGGATTGGAGGGGAATGGGGACATAATGAACTGGAATTTGAGGGGGATGATTGCTATTGCGGCAAAAAAGGCTGTACGGAGCAGGTGATTTCCGGACCGGCATTGGAACGGTTCTATGCAAGGAGCAGCGGCCGGAAACGCTCGCTTAAAGAAATCCTGGAGCGGCACTTGGAGGGGAGCGATGCCGCGGCATCGGCCACAATCGACCGCTTGCTGGAATTCTACGGAAAAGCCGTTTCGACCCTGACCAATATCCTGGATCCTGACCTGATTGTGATCGGCGGAGGGGTCGGTAATATAGACTTGCTTTATACAGAGGGATACGAACGGGTAAAAAAATACATTTTCAATAAGGGCAAACTGACAACCCCCATCCTAAAGCCGGCGTTGGGGGATAGTGCGGGGGTATTCGGCGCTGCGTTGTTGTAAGGACGACAGGCACGTTAATTCGGTCAGTAAAATGTCTGGTTGCTTCAATTAATTCTAATTGCTTCGTATGTTTACAGTTGAGAAAGGGAAGGAAGCGGGCAGTGAAGTGCAACGAACCCGCAGGAGAAGGGATGTTGTTTTTTGCAGGAGCGATTTTTAACCATTTACCTATATAACTGTTGTTGACAATGAATAAGAAACGCGGGGGTCTGGCGCTGATTAGCGCAGTAGTGATAGCCACTGGTTGGGTGGCTTTCGGTTTTACCGGAACCGATACTCCGGAGAAACCGGCTGCAAAAGAAATGACGGTAAAAGAAGAAGTGGCGGTAGAAGGCCTTAAGATGCCCTGGGCAGTCGCTTTCCTGTCACCTACCGAATGGCTGGTTACCGAACGTCTTGAGGGGGAGTTGCGACTGGTTAAGGACGGGAAGCTGGATCCGGAGCCGATAGAGGGACTTCCCGAAATCTGGACCCGCGGACAGGGTGGATTGCTGGATGTGGTTGCGCATCCGGACTATCAGAATAACGGATGGGTTTACATCAGTTTTGCGTCTCCCAAGAAAGAGGGGGAAGCGGGTGAAGGTGCCAACACCGAGTTTATACGGGCAAAGCTGGAGGGACATACGTTGACCAATATCCAGAAACTTTTTAAAGGGACTCCCAACAGACCCGGAAACCCTCATTTTGGAGGCCGGATCGTTTTTGACGGGAAAGGACATATTTTCCTTTCACTGGGAGAACGGGGCGAAAAGGAAAAAGCACAGGACCTGATGACCCACCAGGGAAAAATTGTACGGCTGCATGAAGATGGCAGTATCCCCAAAGACAATCCGTTTGTAAACCGGAAAGACGCAAAGCCGGAAATCTGGAGTTACGGACAGCGTAACCCGCAGGGACTTGTCATGCATCCGGTAACCGGTACGCTCTGGGAACACGAGCACGGCCCCCAGGGAGGTGACGAACTCAATATCATTGCCAAGGGCAAAAACTACGGGTGGCCGCTGATTACTTTCGGGATTGATTATGACAATAGCATTATTTCCAAGGATACTGCGCGCGCCGGAATGGAGCAGCCGCAAACGTACTGGAAACCGTCGATTGCGCCATGTGGTATGACGGTCGTTACCAGCGACAAATACCCGGACTGGAAGGGAGACCTCCTGGTGGGTTCGCTGAAATTTAATTATGTGCAGCATGTAAGCCTGAAGGCCGATAAGGTGGTATCGCGTAAAACCATACTCGAGAAAATCGGCAGAGTGCGTGATATCCGTCAGGGCCCTGACGGGTTTATTTATGTAGTGGTGGAAAGCGGTAAAGTGGTACGGATTGTGCCGGAGTAAGAGTTGATGTAACTGTTTAAGAGGGGGAAGACTTCCGGTCTTCCCGTTTTTTTTATAACCTGTTTTAAAAGACATTGTTTAGTTTCGAAGTCAAGGGTATCCGTGTGCGATATGCGGATACGGATCAGATGGGGTATGTTTATTACGGGAATTATGCCCGGTATTACGAAATCGGCCGGGTGGAATCCTTCCGGAGTATTGGATATGAATACCGGGAAATGGAGGCATCGGGCGTGATGATGCCGGTTTACGAGTTGCATACCAAATTCCATCAGCCGGCATTGTACGATGACCAGTTGTCGATAGTGGTGAAATTACCGCAACTTCCCTCGGTCAGGGTGCTGTTTGAATATGAAATCAGGAACCAGGCGGGGGTTTTACTCAACACCGGTTCGACCACCCTGGTGTTTAAGGACATGCAAACCGGTAAGCTCTGCCGGTGCCCGGATGAGCTGATGGAGAAGCTAAGGCCCTTTTATCCCGACAGGTGGTTGGCCTGAAACAGGCAGGCCGGCAAAAAGCAACAGGCGTATGGAATCAGAACCGAAGAAAGTGCTGGAAACAAAAGTTTTCCAGAGAGTTAAATCGTTTCTGGAAGGGAAGATTTTCCCCGGGACGAACGTGTCGTGGTACGAGGTGCTGGGAAAGTTTATTAATAAACTGATTGCCTACGATATCGACCAGCGGGCCACCTCGGTGGCCTATGGGTTTACACTGGCGTTGTTTCCGTTGATCCTTTTCTTTTTTACCCTGATCCCCTACGTGCCGATCCCTGACCTGGATCAGCAGATTATGGGATTTCTGCATGATTTCATGCCTGCCGGCATTTATGAATTTACCGAGCAGACGATCCGGGATATCGTAAGCAGGCCGCAGGCAAGGGTGCTTTCTTTTGGTTTTGCGCTGGCGCTGTACGGAGCGACCAATGGCATGGTTTCACTGATGCGCTCTTTTAATATGCTGGAAGGTAAGGAAGAGAGCAGGGGCTTTTTGCAGACCCGCGGCACCGCTATTACGCTGATGCTGTGCATGTCGGTCGTCATGATGTTGTCGGTCGTTTTGGTAATTGTCGGAGATGCCGTGGTCGGGCTGGTCGACAGGTTGCAGCTGTTCGGAAGTGCGTGGATCCTTACCATGGTCAATGTGCTGCGGTACCTGATTGCACTGCTGGCCTTGTCGTTCGGAGTGGCGTTGATCTACCGGTTTGCCCCCGACCGGCGAATCCCGATGAGGTTGTTCAATGTGGGGGTTTGGTTGTCGAGCCTGCTGATTATTCTTTCTACTTTTGGCTTTTCTTATTACCTGTCGCATTTCAGCTCGTATAATAAATTGTACGGTTCGATCGGGACAATCATTGCCCTCATGCTTTGGCTGTACCTTATTGCGTTAATTCTTATCTTCGGATACGAAGTAAACACCAGTATTTCAGAAGCAAAGTCAACCGGTAAAAAGGTGCAGTAAGCGATGCATGCAATGGACCAGCCGCTGGTAACGGTGATTTGTACGGTTTATAACCAGTTTGCTTATGTAGAGCGATCCCTGAGATCTGTTTTTGAACAGACGTATGCCCGGCTGGAGCTGCTTGTGATTGATAATGGCAGTACGGATGGTTCTCTCGGGGTGGTGCAACGGGTAATAAAAGACTTCCCGAATGCAGCCGTAATCGCTAACCCTGAAAATAAAGGGCTCTGTAAAGCCTTTAACCAGGGACTCCGGCTTGCCAGGGGCAGGTATATTATTGATTTGTCGGCAGATGATGTGCTGTACCCGCACCGGATAGCACGGCAGGTGGCCGTATTTGAACGGCTGCCATTGCACTATGCCGTGGTTTTCTCCAATGCAAAACGAATAGACGCCGCGGGGAAAAGCCTGGGGTATCATTTCAGGCTGCGTGCCGACGGGCGTGCAGCGGATGCAGTCCCGGCCGGGGACGTGTTTAAGGAGGTTCTGGAGCGGTATTTTATATGCACGCCCACCATGATGATCCGAAAAACGGTGCTGGATGAAATGGGGGGATATGACGAGTCGTTGTTTTTTGAAGATTTTGATTTTTGGGTCCGGTCGGCAAGAAACTATGCCTATTATTACCAGGATGAAGTACTGACGGCCAAACGGCTTCACCGGGATGCGATGAGCTTACAGGTAATGGAGAAGAACAATGTTTTCCTGCATTCGCTGTGGATCGTGTGCCGGAAAGCCCGGGAACTTTGCCGGAACGGGGAAGAATGTCGTGCATTAGGCCGGCGGATACAGACATTTATCCGGAAATGTTGGTATGCAGAACAATATGAGCTGGCCTTTCAGTTTTATGACTTGCTGACCCAACTGAAAACACCTGATTACGGGACCGGTCTCCTGGTGCAGCTCTGCCGGTTCAGAATCCCGGTCAACGATTGGTACCAGTGTTTTCAGGGCCGGAACGGGAAAACAGGGGTAAGCACCTTATCCAGATGGTCAGAAAAGGAATAGAAATCGTTTTTTTTGGAAATTATTTTGTCGGCTTCCTGGCGGTTGCCCTTTCACTAGAAGCGGCCTTCCAGCTGCGGATCCCTTTCAATGCGCCCTGGTGGTATGGATTGCTGTTCTGCGGAGTGGTGCTTTACTACACGTATGCTTACGCGGGGGTTCTGAACGTTGGGGCATCGATCAACCCACGATCGGAATGGTATGCCGCTCACCGTGGCTTTGTCCGGGTAAGCCAGTTGCTCTTACTGATTGCGGCAGCCGGGATAACCGGCTGGCTATTCAGCTCCTGGTGGCGGAATAGTTCGGATCTGTCCTGGGGAGCGGCAGCCATTTTAGTGGTGCTGCCCGCAGTCGCCCTGCTTTATTACGGTTTGTTGCCGAGCGGATTGATTCAGCTGAATTTGAGAAATACCGGCTGGGCGAAAGCATTTGTGATCGGGTTTGTCTGGGCCGGTTCTGTAACCCTGCTGCCGCTGGTGTTCCTGGAACTGGAGGGAAAGGCGTATACGATTTCAGGATTTCTGGTAGGATGGTTTTTCCTGAAAAACTGGATGTTCTGCGCGGTCAATGCGGTCATGTTTGATATGAAAGATTATGATGATGATTCCAACAGGCAGCTCAAAACCTTTGTGGTTCGCTACGGCAGCCGGTTTACGCTTTTGTATATCCTCGTTCCGTTAATTGGTCTCGGAATAGCAGCTTTTGGGCTGTTTGCCTATTATATCGGGCTGCACTGGGGAGCGGTAGTACTCAATCTGATCCCTTTTTTACTGACGCTGGCAGTTGCCTGGTCCATGCAGCAGGAGCGGCCTATCCTGTATTATCTGATCGTAATCGACGGGATGCTGCTGGTCAAAGCGGGATGCGGGATCCTTAGCGTGGTATGGTAATGAACAGACAAATGTCCGGAGATTTTACAAATATTGCCCGCTGGTACGATCCGCTGAGCCGGCTGGTATTCGGGAAAGCACAGATCCGCGCACAAGAAGCGTTTATCCCGTTCCTTCCGGAAACAGGCCGCGTATTGCTGGCCGGCGGGGGCAGCGGATGGATCTTGGAAGCGATTGCGGCTCAGCGGCCTTCCGGGTTGGAGATCGTTTACGTAGAGGCTTCTTCCGGCATGCTGCGATTGGCCCGTAAACGGAATTCCGGAATGAACCGGGTCTGGTTTGTCGCGGCTTCTGTGGAGGACTATACGAGCAGGGAAGGCAGGTTTGATGTGGTCATTACGCCGTTTCTTTTCGATTTATTTGCGCCGGAACAGGCCCGTCAGGCTTTTCTGCAGCTGGATGAACAGCTGCAACCTGAAGGGCGCTGGCTGTTTACCGATTTTGTGGTAACTTCGGAGTCCCCCCGCTGGCAACAGGGATTGTTGACAAGCATGTATCTGTTCTTCCGGGTAACTGCAGGGCTTCGGACGACGAAGCTGTATGATATGAGCGATCTGTGGGCGGGTAGGTTTGAAAAGGAGTGGGAACAACCTTTTTACGGAAAGTTTATCCGAACGGCCGTTTATCGGAAATCCCGGCATTTGTAGGCATACTTCGCGTGCTGAAGATGGAGTATTACGGATTTATACGCATATTTGTTTGATGTGGCGAAATCATACCCTTTAATCCTCTCCTATGAAATTTGTAGTAGTATTCGTTTCCGTCTTGATTGGAAATGGCCTTGCAACCGCGCAGCAAAGGAAAATGGATGCCCGTACGCTTACAGTAGCGACCTTCAATGTCAGCATGGAATCGCAGAATTACGTGCCGAAGGATTATTCCGGACCGCTGTCGGAGCAAATCCTGGTCCGAGAGCTGGAGTCGGGTGAGAATGTGCAGATTAAAAATATAGCCGGCATCATCCAGACTGTCCGGCCGGATGTATTGTTATTGAATGAATTCGATTATATTCCCTCACCCGGACAGGGAATAGATGTTTTTCTGAAAAAGTACCTGGCAAACGGAGGAGAAGGGTTGAAGGGCATTCAGTACCCCTACTATTTTTATGCAACCGTCAATACGGGACAGCCTACTCCCTATGACCTGGACAATAATGGGACGACCATGCAAACCGGAAACGATGCGTGGGGCTTCGGGAATTATCCGGGCCAGTACGGAATGGTTATTTTGTCCAGGTTCCCGATTGTAACAGACAGTGTCCGTACTTTTCAGCACTTCAAATGGAAGGATATGCCGGGACATCAGAAGATCATTAAGGCAGACGGTTCGGATTGGTACCAGCCTGCGGCGTGGCGGGACTTCCCGCTTTCGTCGAAATCACATTGGGATGTTCCGGTAAAAGTGGGGACCCGGACCATCCATATGCTGGCGAGTCACCCGACCCCACCGGTATTCGATGGTCCGGAAGACCGGAACGGTAAACGCAACCACGATGAAATCCGCTTCTGGCGGGATTATATTACCGAAGGGGACAATGCCTACTTCTATGACGACAAGGGCAACAGGGGAGGACTGCTGCCCGGAACCCCCTTTGTTATCCTCGGGGATTTGAATGCCTCGCCCGACGAAGGAGATGCCATGCGGGAGGGGATTGCGGGGTTACTGAATCACCCGGCGATCCGGCAGGTCACTCCCGTTTCCAAAGGGGGGACAGCGCATTCTCCTGAGAACAGGTTCGCAGAAAGTCATACGGCCGGCTGGAGGATGCGGGCTGATTACGTATTGCCTTCCGTGACTGGCCTGAAAGTGTTGCAGTCGGGGGTTTTCTGGCCCGAAAAAGGACAGCCCTTTTACGAGGTCGTAAACAGCCGGGGCGCTTCTTCCGATCACCGGCTGGTGTGGGTGCAGCTGGAAGTGGTCCCCTTGTAGAAAAGGTTCAGCTAAGGACCTCACCGTGTGTCTGCCGAATGATGGCCCGGGTTAAGGCCGGTGAATGCTTTAAGACGGAAAGTGTTGCTTCTGTGACGAAATTCCTGCCAAAAAGGGATTGTATGATGCGTCCTGTTTGTAACCGGGCGGCGAATCTGCGGTCCCATTCCTGTGCATAGGCAGCGAGCATTCGGGAATAAGATTCCCGGCCTTGCAGGTAGTGCAGTATTTTTTCGGACGCCAGTTTTCCGGAATGAATCGCCATAGCCATGCCGTTGCCGCAGAGGGGAGCAATCATTCCGGCGGCATCTCCCGCCATCGGCATCGCGCCGGAGACCGGTCCTTTTCGGGCAAATGAAATTTCATTGATGACCAGCGGTTTGTCAAAGTGAAATTCGGCCTTTTTAAAAATCGCCTTCAGAAACGGATTCTGGCCGAGTACTTCTGCTTCCATTGCGGCAATAGTGCGGCTGTTCCTGAGATTCGACCGGTGGGTAAGGTAACACAGGCAATAGCGATCCCCTTCGATGGCGGAAATACCACAATAGCCGTTCCTGAAATTATGCAGGGCGATCTGTTCCCTGGGGAGGTCGCAGGAAACATGGTATTTGACGGCCATATAAGGAGAACGCTCCCGGATGTGCTGCCGGTCGAGACGGCTTCGCTTGCCATAGGCGCCGATAATGATTTCGGATTGGTAACGTGCCCCCTGGCCGGTGATAAGGCTGTAACCCCCGCCGGTTTGTTCTACCCGGGTGACGGTCGTGTTGCATTGAAAGGTCACACCGGCCGCCAGCGCCAGCCGGTACAGGCTGTGATCAAGCAAGTGGCGGCTTATACCGAACCCCCCGGAGTCCAGCGGGGTCGTGAGGATCCGGCCGCCGGGAGATGAAAGTACGAGGGTTGAGACCGGAACGGCTCCCATTTTGGTCAGCGGGAGCCCGAGACGCTCCAGGTAAGGTCGAACTTCATTGGATACGTATTCCCCGCATACTTTGTGAGCCGGATAATCCTTTTTTTCGAAAACGACTACTTCTATCCCCTGACGGGCAAGCTCCAGACTGGCAACCAGACCGGCAAGTCCGCCGCCGACAATAAGTACAGGGGTTCGCATGGGATTTTTTTAGTAGCTTTGTTCACCGGTTAGCGGTGAGGATCTGCATGGGGAAGTTGGGAAATAAATCGGAAAATAGAAACTGTTGGTACAAATTTGCACAGAATGAACCGGAATTGGAGGGACGGATTGAATTTCATGTCGAAGGTAACCCCGAAACGGGCCTGGAATGCCCTAAAAGTGCTGGGAAGTTTTTACTACTCCCGTTATTCCGGTAAACCTGATCAGCGGGGGCTGCCCATAGCCCTTTCGTTTGAGCCTACTACTTCCTGCAATCTCCGGTGCCCGGAATGCCCCAGCGGCCTTCGGTCCTTTACCCGGCCGACTGGTATGATGGATGCAGATTTGTTTAAGAAAACCATCGATGAACTCGCCGACACACTGCTGTACCTTATTTTTTACTTCCAGGGAGAGCCCTACCTGCATCCCCGCTTTTTTGAACTGGTCAGCTACGCTTCCGGTAAGGGGATCTATACTGCCACTTCTACGAATGCGCATTACCTCAGCGACGATAAAGCCCGCCGTACGGTGACGTCTGGATTGGACCGGTTGATTATTTCTATTGACGGAACCACCCAGGAAGTCTACCAGCAATACCGGGTCGGCGGAAAGCTGCACAAGGTACTGGAGGGGACGAGAAACGTTATCAGGTGGAAAAAGGAGTTGAAATCGCGTACGCCCCATGTGATTTTCCAGTTCCTGGTAGTGCGTCCGAATGAACACCAGCTGGCGGAAGTGAAGGAACTGGCCAGGGAGCTGGGAGTCGACGAGGTAGCGTTCAAGACTGCCCAGATTTACGATTATGAAAACGGCTCCGACCTGATCCCTACCCTGGACGAATATGCCCGTTACGAACAACAGGAAAACGGCCGGTACGGAATTAAAAATGCCCTTCTGGATCACTGCTGGAAAATGTGGCATTCCTGTGTGATTACCTGGGACGGAGTGGTGGTGCCCTGCTGTTTTGATAAGGATGCCGAATATAAAATGGGCGATGTGAAGCAGCAATCCTTCCGGGAGCTGTGGTACGGCGCTACCTACCGGAACTTCCGGCAGACGCTGATCCGCGACCGGGGCGAAATCGAAATGTGTAAAAACTGCACCGAAGGCACCAAAGTATGGGCCTAATTATCCGACTCTTTAAAAATCTGTATGGTGTCAATCGGCGATTCGGCAGGGCCTTTGTCCTTACGCCCGAATACCGATACATTGATATACCGCTTCGGGTGTTCCCTGAAATTGGCCAGGAGCTGGTTCAGACTGATCAGCGTATAATTGATCTGGTTATATAATTTTTCATCCGTCAGAAGTTTTCCGGCCGTACCTTCTCCCGATTTCAGACCCCCGATTACCTGGCGGAGCTCCGAGAGGGTTTGATTGGCCTGTTGGATGGTGCCTCCCAGGCGGAGAGCATTCAAGGAATCAATCAGGGTATTGGCATTGGACAGGAGCGGCTTGATTTCTTTTTCGGTTTCTACCAGAGAAGCCGAAAGCGTGTTCATGTTCGTCATCAGCCCGGCGAGCTTCGTACGGTTGTCGCTTAAAATCCCTTTCAGGGACTGGCTGCTTTCGTCAAAATTGTGCAGTACCTGATTCAAGGTCTGGCCGGTTTCCTTAAAGCCGGCCGAAACGGCTGCCAGGTTGAGCAGCAGCGAATCGGCATGGGATAAAACGGGGCCGGCCCTGTCTTGCAGAAGTGCCATCAGCCCCAGTTCTTTTTCAGCGAGCAGCACGGATTCGTCCGGGAGAACCTTCGCCGGATCCGGACCCATTTTGAGACGGATCACTTTTCCGCCCAGCACCCCGCCGTCTGCCAGTACTGCTACGGTCCCCTCGGGAAGCCGGACGCTTTTCTGGATATCCAATGTGACTTTCAGTTCATTGTGCTGTTCCGGCAACAACTGGATCAGGAGCACGCGACCGACGGGAAGCCCGTTGAGCATCACGGGATTGGAAGGGCTTAATCCGTCAATATTATCGTATTGCACATAATACGTATTGGAACTGGAGAAAACATCAGATCCTTTCAGGAAATTAAATCCAAAATAGAGTATAACGAGGGCTGCGATTCCCAGTGCTCCAACTTTTACCTCTTTAGATATGGCCACGATTGTCTGTAAAATGGGTTTGAAATGCGGAACCGGGTCTTAATCCAGGGATTCCATTGTCTTCTTATAAGTACCGAATGCTTTAAAAATCTGTTCCGCTACCTCCCCTTGCCCTTTGGCGGAGCTCAGGTAGTTTTCTTCGTCCTGGTTGCTCAAAAAACCAACCTCTATGAGTACGCTGGGCATCGTCGTCCGCCATAATACCAGGAAGCCGGCTTGCTTGACACCCCGGCTGTTCCGGAAACGGGCGAAACTATTTTCAACCAGTTGGGCAAAACGCAAACTATTGGTCAAAAAAGCGCTCTGATAATTGGCCAGCATAATATAAGCCAGGGGAGAATTCGGATCAAACCCTTTGTATTTCTGCTGGTAATTGGTTTCTTTTAATATAACGGAGTTTTCCCGCTTGGCGACGTCGAGGTTGCCCTGTGTCTTGTGTAAACCCATCACGAAAGTTTCGGTGCCTTTTACACTTTTAGAATTCGGACTGGCGTTACAGTGGATCGAGATAAACAAATCCGCATTGTTCCGGTTGGCGTAGGCCGATCGTTCGGAAAGGTCGACAAAAACATCGGTACTCCGGGTATACAATACTTTAACATCCGGATATTGTTCCTTGATTTTCTTTCCAACCGCTAATGCAATCTGTAAAACGACATTCTTTTCTTTGGCGCGTTTCCCGACAGTTCCGGGGTCATGGCCTCCGTGGCCGGGGTCGATTACGATGGTCTTAACTTTGTAATGAGTGTTTTCAGGTTGCTGCCCGTCCTGGGAGGCGACGGCCGGATAGGCGGTGCATACAAAGACTAAAAACAGGTATTTAATAACTTTTAACATTATTTTGTCAGGCGTGCGTTACTTGAATGGCTTTTGTACGCTAATTTTGACGTAATCATTTTTACAAAAGTAAGTTATTTGTTAGAACTGAAAAATTACGCGTTTAGTATATGGGTAGGGCTGTACCTCCTTTTTTCTGCTTCAGGGCTGTCGGCCCAGGTAAAAAAGCCGGAAACGAGAGCGAAAGAAGCGACGGGGCAGGCGCCTGGTAACGGAAGGGAAGCGGCGGCTGCATTGATTTCCGGGACAGTGACCGATTCTCTCAGAATGGGTGAGGGAGGTGTATTGCCCCAGGATTCAGTCCGGGCCGACACGGTAACCGGGGATCTGCAAACCACCGTGACATACGTAGCCGATGATTCGACGATCATGGAAGCGGCTAAAAAGGAAGTTCATTTGTATGGAAATGCCTCGGTAACCTACGGAGAAATTAACCTCAAGGCGGATTACATCCGGTTAAACTGGATTACCAACGAGGTGTATGCGATCGGGAGAGAAGATACAGCAACCAAAAAAAAGGTGGGCGAACCTATTTTCCAGGATGGCCCCAGTGTCTACAATACCAAAGAGCTTCGCTATAATTTTAAAACAAAAAAAGGGATCATCAAAGGCATTGTTACGCAGGAAGGGGACGGGAATATCCGTGGAGAGCGGGTCAAGAAAGACAGTGTCAACAACTTCTATATCATGGGGGCGATGTATACTACCTGCACCATGGAACACCCGCACTTTTATATCAATGCCCCGAAAATTAAAATGGTGGAGAAAAAGCAGGTGATTTCAGGGCTGTTTAACCTGGTCATCGGTGATGTGCCGTTGCCTATCGGACTGCCTTTCGGCTTTTTCCCGCTGCCTAAAAACAAGGAAGCGGGTACCTCGGGGATCTTGTTCCCCTCGTACGGAGAAGATGCCTTACGGGGATTTTACCTCCGCGACGGCGGGTACTACTTTGCGATTAATGAGTTTGTCAATGCTACCGTAACCGGTCAGTATTACACCAGCGGGAGCTGGGGAATCGGCCTGGCGTCTACCTATAGCAGCCGCTACCGGTACAACGGAAGCTTTGCATTCCGCTATAACCGGAACCGCTCCGGAGATGAAGTGGCGAAAATCCTGGGCAGCGACATCCGGAATGATTTCAGCCTGAACTGGTCACATACTCCCAAACCCAGGGGCAGCTCTACCTTCTCGGCCAGTGTGAATATGGGCAGCAATAATTACAACAGTTTGAATGCGACGGACGTCAACCGGTATATTTCGAATGTGGCCAATTCCTCCATTCAATACAATAAAACGTTTGGGAACTTTGCTCGCGCAGGCGCCAGTCTGCGGGTCAACCAGAACTTTGGCCAGATCGATCCGCAAAGCCAGATCCGTAAGAACGGAACCACCATCGTGTCAACCGATTTTAACGTCGGGATTAACCAGTTCTCGCCGTTTACCATCGGGGGAAATGCCCGGGGCCGCTGGTATGAAAGTTTCCGGCTCGGGATGGACTTCAGCGGCAGCTACGGACTGAGCAATACACTGACGGCCATCGATACGTCGTACGCTTCCCTGCGATTTATTGTAGCCAACCCGATCGATACCAGCCGGCTGGAGCCTAAAGTGCTGGCAATAGACGGCAGCACCTTGCCGACCATTCTGGAGAACGGGGCGTTCCAGGGCCGCTACTCGATCCCGATTTCGTTGCCGAATATGAAACTCCTCCGGTACGTGAACCTGACCCCCAGCGTTTCGTTCCAGGGTGAATTGTTTACCCGGTCGTTTGCTTATACGTACGAAGGCGATAACCGGGTACGGATCGATACCACGTCAGCTGTCGCCACACAGTATTCCTATTCATTCGGCGCCGGCATGAACACCCGCTTTTACGGGCTATTCCATGTCCGTAAGGGACGGCTTGAAACGATCCGGCATACGGTGATCCCGAATGTGTCGTTCAGCTACACACCGGATTTTTCCCGGAACTCCAGCTTTTATCAAACTGTCCAGATCAATGAAGAAGGGGATGTCCGCACTTTTTCCCGCTACCGGAACCTTATTGCAGGAGGCAACGGTCGGGCTTCCGGAATGGTCAACTTCGGTTTGAGCAATCAGCTTGAAATGAAATTGCGGACCAGGAGCGATACGGCAGAAGCGCAGTTTGAGAAGGTTTCGTTGCTGGACAACCTGGGCATCAGCGGAAATTACAACCTGCTGGCTGATTCCCTGAACCTTTCCAATATCGCCATCAATGCTAACACCCGGATCGGGAGAAACCTGAATATGAACTTCAACATGAATTTCGATCCGTATATCTACGAGCCTTACAGGAATTCAAAAACCGGTATCCGCGTCAATAAATACGCCATCGCCAACGGACAGGGGCTGGCCAGGCTGCAAAGTATGAATTTTACCTTCGGGACCAGCTTTAATCCCTCGGCCTCAAAGAAAAATACCCAGCAAAACGCCGACCGGACCGGGGCATCGGAAGACCAACTGGAATTCATCGACCGCAATCCGGATCTGTATGTAGACTTCAGTATTCCCTGGAATGTCAACATCAACTATAATTTCGGATGGAATAAGACGGGATTGCAAAGCGCCAATGTCATCCAGGGGCTGAACTTCAACGGCGACCTGAGCCTGACCCCCAAATGGAAGATCACTGTTTCTTCCGGGTTTGACTTTGTGGCGATGAGCCCTACCATCACCCAGTTAACGATTTACAGGGATCTGCACTGCTGGGATATGAGCATGAGCTGGACCCCGTATGCCGGAAGTGCGGTCAGGGCCAGTAACTACAATTTTACTTTGAAAGTAAAATCTTCTATTTTGCAGGACCTGAAGCTTACCCGCAGGCGCTCCTTCTACGATACAGGTGGTTATTATTGAGGAGCCTGCCCCGGGGAATACTTTTCGGATTGGTCGTCAATATTTGTGTAACTTTGAGCAGTAGTTGCAGTGACCGGGTGAAGATAGTCAGTAATTAACGTAAAACTATTTCGATTGAAAGTACTGGTTACAGGGGCAACAGGACTGTTGGGAAGCGCTATCGTCAAAAGGCTGACCGGGGATGGTCACCAGGTGCTGGCGCTTTATCGCGCGGGTTCCGGTAAGCCGCAGCTACCCGATGCGACCGGGAAACTGGAATGGGTGGAGGGCGATGTGCTGGATATAACGCGGCTGGACCAGTTGGTAGCGGAGGTAGATCGCGTGGTGCATACGGCGGCAATGGTATCGTTCGTGCCCCGGGACCGGGTGCCAATGTTCCAGGTGAATGTAGAAGGTACGGCAAATGTGGTCAATGCCTGTCTGAAAAACCGGGTAGGAAAACTGTGTCATGTCAGCAGCGTGGCGGCCCTGGGAAGACCGGCGGTGGCGGCCGGTCAGGGCGGAGGCGAGATCGTCATTGATGAGCGCCAGCGGTGGACCGACTCCTCGGAGAACTCTACTTATTCCCAAACCAAATACTATGCTGAACTGGAGGTATGGCGTGGGATTACGGAAGGCTTGAACGCCGTGATCGTGAACCCTTCCGTGATTCTCGGTGAAGGAGACTGGACCAAAAGCAGTACGCGGTTATTCAAGTATGTGTACGACGAAAATAAATTTTATACAGAAGGGTTGCTCAACTATGTCGATGTAAAGGATGTCAGCGATGCGGTCTGCCGTTTACTGGCATCGGATACGGCAGGGGAGCGGTTTATTCTGAATGGCGGGACGGTTTCTTACCGGGAATTTTTCGATCAGGCAGCCCGGGTATTCGGCAAGCGCCCTCCCTCCCGGAAGGTGAACCCGCTTTTAGCCGGCCTTGTCTGGCGGATAGAGGCGCTGCGGTCGCTGGTGACCGGAAGCGCGCCGCTGCTGACGCGTGAGACGGCCCGGGCAGCGCAGCACCGGTACCGGTTCGAAGGACAGAAAATCAGGCAGGAAACCGGGTTGGAATACCACTCCCTTGAAAGTACACTCCGGCGGATAGGAGAAAGTTTTAAAAACGCTGGTTTGATATTATGACGAATATGTTTAACTTTCTAAGGAGTTTCTTTTTGTTAACTTAAGAGCGCAATTGCCGCTACACATGAGGATGGAGCAGGATTTTGACGAAAGAAAAAGCTTTTTGCAAGAGACATTACACCGTTTTGAACGAATGTTGAAAACGGAGGTGAAAGAATATTTCGAATTGGAAGCGTACGAGCAGGTAGTGGAACATTACCTGGATAAAGACGAATTGCCCAAAGCATTGAAAGTGTGTGAACTGGGCCTCGAAGAATATCCCAATGCGCTGGACCTCATGCTGTGTAAGGTGAATTTGCTGGCGGGGAAAAATGAGTTTGACGAAGCGGTAGAGCTGCTGGAACGGGCAGCGCTGTTCCATCCGGGCGATAATGAAATCCGCTTTATTCAGGGAACGCTGTATAACCTGATGGGGGAATATGAGTTGTCTATTTCCATCCTGAACGAGGTGTTGGAAAATTCGGAGGAGAAAGACGATGTCTACTTCCAGATCGGCCAGGTATACCAGAACTGGGAAAAGTACGACGAAGCGATTGCGCATTACAAACAGTCGATTCAGCTGAACCTGAACTATGAACCGGCCCTGTATGAGCTCGCGCATTGCCTGGACCTGATTGGCGAATTGGAGAGCCACCTGACCTATTACCAGGAGCTGGTAGACCGGGACCCGTTTTCACACCTGGCCTGGTACAATGTAGGTATTGCCTACAGTAAGCTGGAACGGTATGAAGATTCGGTGCAGGCCTATGAGTATGCCACCCTGATCAAGGAGGATTTTGCCTCTGCCTTTTTTAACCTGGGCAACTCCCTGATGAACCTGCAAAAGTTTGAAGATGCGGTCCCGAATTACCTCAGAGCGATCGAAATTGAAGGGTTCCAGCCGGAAACCTGCTGCTGTCTGGGTACCTGCTACGAACGCCTCGGGGAAATTGAAAAAGCGCTGGAGTATTACCGGAAGGCGGTAAAGCTGGATAACCAATGGGATGACGGCTGGTTTGGCATGGGGATTTGCATGGGGGAACTGGAAAAATGGTACGAGGCTGTCGGCTTTATCAGGAAAGCGATCCAGATTTCGGAATTTAACCCCGATTACTGGCTGGCGCTGGCTGAAATGGAATTCAAACTGGGCAATGTGGTGTCTTCATTTGAGGCCTTTGAGAAGTCGGTGGAAATTGAACCGGCCAATCCGGAGGTCTGGCTCAAATGGTCGTATGTGCATTTTGAGCAGGGCAACCACGAGCGTGCACTGGAACTGCTCCAGGTGGCTATGGACGAAATGCCCGGAGAGGCCGATTTGTATTACCGCGCGGCCGCTTACCTGATTCACAGCGGGGAGTACCGGGAAGCGCTGCTGAACCTGGAAATTGCCCTGACACTGGATTACGAAGCCCATACCCAGCTATACGATTTTTTCCCCGACCTGGAAAAACAGAAGGCCCTTTTCCGTATTATTGAACAATACCGGGAAAAATGAACGTCGGGGGAATGGCCTTACAGCATGCCTGCAAGCGTCGCCCTGCAGCATTGGGAAAGTGATCTCTTTATCAATAAAGAAATCCAAATAACCAAATGGGAATCTTGTTGCCGAATCCAACCTCGATGTCGTCTGAGACAATGTAAGCTTCAGGTATTCCCGCGATCTGTTTGAGCGATTTGCTGCGCCCGCCAACCTCAAAAGTATAGGTTTTGTCTACCAGGAAATCCCCTTTTTCAGCTAGGTGTATTGGGTGCCCTGCATTACGCAGTTGATTGAGAAAAAAAGTTTCGCGAGTTGTTCCGGGATTGTTCAGTTTCGCTGGGTAAAGTAAAAACCCCACTTATTGGCTAGCTGGTCTACCTTCACCAATACCGTGTTTTCACCTTTTTGCAGGGATACGGTGATCACATCATCGTTGGGCACTGCCTTACGGGACACCAGGCGGTCGAGCACGGGCTTTCCATTGATCCATACCTTCACGCCGTCGTTGCTTCCCACGCCAAAGGTCACGGCCCGGGCCTCGGGTACATAGAGTTTCCGGAAGGCATACGCTACCACATCTTTTTTGGGGTTGAATAATTGAAAGAAATTGATATAGCCGGAGGTGTTGTCGCTATACCGGGACCACGTTACCTGAGCGCCGTTCATTCCCTTGAAAGTGGCCGTGGAATCAAAACCCAGTTCGGGTTCATAAACCGTCGCGAGGCCCTTTCTTCCGGTATTGTCAAATGGTCCCGCAAGCCACCAGTCGGTTAGAAAATGGTCGGCAGACTGAACACGCTCCAGGAAGTTAGGGATACTTCCGGTCTCCGGCACCTCCGCCATGCTGGTGATGCGGTTGGCGGTTATAATACGCTTGAAATCCGCCAACGTTCCGGGGAGCCGGCCGGCGGGGATATAGGCGGTGCCCCCGATCGCGTAAAAGTAAAGTTTCGTGTACAATACCGGGAGATAGGCCCGCTCCACCCGTTTAAAAAGAGCCGTATCATTGCGGGCAGCTTCTTTTGCCAATGCGAACAGGCTGTCGGCTTGCTGGATAACCCCCAGATTCAGGAAGTCAACATCCTCCGGATTCGTCCAGATAGAGAAATAAACACTGTCCGGACGGACCTGATCGTGCATCATCCGGATATAATCACTGATATAGCTTGCCGATGCGCCGTATACATTTTGAACAAATTCGTCCACGAGCGCCTGCGCATCCTGGTAGGGATTCCACATGAGCTGTGCAAATAACCAGGCCCGGAGCTCTGTAAACTCGCCTCTGCCGTCATCCGGCACGTTGTTCCCCTGTGCAAACAATCCGACTACGCCATGATCGGCGTAGAATTTTACGTCATTTTTTACGGTTTCCAGGTTAGGGAAAGGCATGAGATAGCTGGCGAACTGGGTGTAATAATCCCAGATAGTAATTCTTTTGGCTATTTTTTTCCAGGCTTCCAGCCGTTCGATATACGGAGTGTGGCTGGTGCAGGTCCCCAGCGGATGCGCCGAGCAATAGTCATAATGGCATAACCGGATGGTGACATTATCCGCCGGACGTATGGTTTTGGGCGGGACTTCGGTGTAATAATAGGCAAGTGTCTGCAGGGTGACGTCCGGGTAGACCTTGGCTACGGTGTCGGCAATCTGGTTGACGAAATGCAGCAGCGTTCCCGACTGGCTTCCTTCTCTTTCATCGAGTTCCTTACAGTTGCGGCATTCACAATAGCCGCCGCCATCGTTCTGGTCCACCGAATACACCGACGCTTCGGGGTGCGTGCGGATCCAGTCAAATACGCTTGCTGTTGCGATTTTTACCACCTCCGGGTTGGTGAGACAGAGCTGGGTGCCCATTTCCCGATGGACACGGACGCCGCCTATTTCGGAAAAGTATTCCGGATGGGTGGCGAAATACGTTTCCGGGGGTACCAGTTGGTAAAACGTATGGACGAAAGGATAGGCAATAACGGCCCCGCCGAGGGAATCGGGGATGGCGCGGCTGTTCGTACGGTTATGAAGCGCCCACTCTGTATCATAGGCTTCCCGATAATAGGGTTCACGATATTCGAAAGCAGGTTGTTGCCGGTCTTCTATTCGCGACAGCGTGATGGCGGACCGGGCAGGAATATGGATTACTTCCCGGGTATACCACCGGCAACCCAGGTGATCCGTCAGGTAGGAAACGACGCCATAGACGGTTCCCCGCGGCGCGCCCCCCGCGATCAGGAGGTGTTTCCCGTCGGACCGGATGATGAATTCTTCTTTTCCGAAGCCGGTTGTATCCAATCCGTTCAGAACAGCCGCAGGAGCTTCCCTGAATCCTACATAAATCAGCGACTGTCCGGGGAGTTGTTGATGGGTGAGCGGCAGCCGGCAGCCGGTGATCCGGTGCAGGTAATGCTGTAATTCCAGGGCGGCATTTTTTTCGGGAAGACTTGCCTGTTCCGAAACGAAAATGTGATAGTCGCTTTTTCCATCCGCAACAAGAGGGCTGCCGGTTGTACATCCGGATAAGAACAGGACGCTGATCAGGCAACCAGCAGCATATAGGAGAACCAGGCTCCGGCGGGAAAAAAATGCCGGGAGCAGCCGCAGAGACCGGTCACCGAAAGGATGGCTGAGAATAGCACCGGGGCCGGTGTGCAGGATACGTGATTTTGCAGGCATTGGAATGACGGAGTCTGATGAAATTGAGGCCTTGCCACCCCTCGGGCAGCTTCGGCTGAAAATGAACAGTTGTATAAAGTACGCTGTTACCGGGTAGACAGACTAGTTGGAAAGACTATTCAGAAAAAATGCAATACCGGAGGCCGGGTGCTCAGTGAGACGGAAGCAATTCCGCCAGGCCGGGAATCGAAATACTGCGGGCACATTCGAAATGTCCTTTTGGACAAGCCTTGTGACCATGAATGCCGCACGGGCGGCAATCCAGCTGTTTCGGGGTCTGGAAAATAAAGGATTCATCGGAAAGCGGCCCGTACCCGAATTCCGGAACGGTAGAACAGTAGACCGCGCATACCGGCGCATTTACGGCAGAACACAGGTGCAGCGGCGCCGAATCGTTGACGTAATTGAGGACGGCCTTCTGAAACAGTGCCGCGGACTGCAATAACGTAAGCTGTCCGCAGATGCTGGTCAGGCGGGGATGAGTTGCTTCTGAAAGAATCGTTTCGGCGATGGCTTGATCTCCGGGTCCGCCCAGGAGATAGATCGTATAATGATGGGGAATACGGTCGATCAGCTGCGCCCAGAGAGCGGCGGGATATTGTTTCGTGAACCAAACGGAAGCAGGGGCAATGCAAATATAAGGAGGCTTCTGCAGAGGACCCACCGCCTGGCTGTCTGCGGGAAGCGGGTACAGTCTCGGACGGGCAACGGGATGGCTGACCAGGTGCCGGATCAATGAGAAATTGCGGTCAATTTCGTGGACCCCGGGTTCGAAATGGTGCGGGAGCCGTTGAGTAAAAGTAAAGGAAAAGGGGTTTTTGTCGAAGCCGATCCGTTCCTCCGCCCCGGAAAGCGCCGTCAGAAGTCCGGTTGCCCCATACCGCTGCAGGTTGATGACGGCTGCGTAATTGTTGGCCCTGATTTGTTTGAGCAATGACCAGAGGCTCTTGTATTTGCCGCCTTTTTTATCCCATACGAGTACTTCCTGTACAAAAGGATGGCCGGCAAAAAGTGTTTCGTTGCCTTTTCGTACGAGAATATCCAGCCTGCTGTCCGGGAATTGCCGGTGCAGGGTTTCCAGAACAGAGGTTGCCAGAATAACATCCCCTATAAAAGCTGTCTGAATGAGCAAAAAGTGACTGGGAGACCCAGCGGTACCGATACGGCTATCTTTTATCAATTGTTTCATAATCGCTTTGTAAAAATGAGTATTTTTGCCGGAAGTGCCGAAAACTCCGGTTGGATATTTTGTTGATATGAAGCGTACCAGTAAAGAAAAGATACAAAGCCTGTCCTCTCCGCTTGTTTTGAAAGAAGAATATCAGTTGCATACACTGCCGAATGGGATTCGGATAGCGCATAAACAAGTACTGCACACACAGATTGCGCATTGTGGTATTATGCTGGATATCGGGAGCAGGGACGAAGCGCCGCACCAGAAAGGACTGGCTCATTTCTGGGAACATATGGCGTTCAAAGGAACCGCGAAACGGCGTTCTCACCATATCATCAACAGCCTGGAATGGGTGGGCGGTGATTTGAATGCGTATACTACAAAAGAGAAAATCTGCTTCCACGCCTCTTTATTGGATGAGCATTTCGGAAAAGCAGTGGATCTGCTGACCGATATTACGTTTCATTCCGTTTTCCCCGAAAAGCAGATTGACCGGGAGCGGAATGTGATCCTGGAGGAGATGTCGATGTATTACGACTCCCCGGAAGATGCGATCCAGGACGATTTTGATGCCTTGTTGTTTCCCGGTCATGCCCTGGGCTATAATATTCTGGGAACGCAGGAGACCGTTAATAGTTTTACCGGCGCCGATCTGAGGGAATTTATCCATCATAACCTGGATACATCGAAAATCGTATTCTCCTCGGTAAGCCGGCTGCCTTTTTCAAAAGTCATTAAAATCGCCTCGAAATACCTGGTGGATTTGCCGGTCAGAACAACCGGAAGAAGCCGGGAAAAACCTGTGGGATATGCACCCGGTACCGAAATCCTTAAACGGGGGATCACACAGGCTCAGTGTGCGATCGGCCGGCCCTCCTATGCTCTTACAGATCCCCGGAGGCTGCCTTTTTTTGTTCTGATGAACCTGTTGGGAGGCCCGGGGATGAACTCCCGGTTTAACATGGCGCTCCGGGAGCGGCACGGTTTCGTGTATGCAATTGACGCCAACTTTACTCCTTTTCTTGATTCGGGGTATTTCGGGATCTACTTCGGTACGGAAAAAAAACACCTGGATAAAAGCATCTCGCTGATCGGGAAGGAGTTGCAGAAGCTCAGGGAAGTGCCGCTGAGCACTATTCAGCTGCACCATACAAAGGGGCAGTTGATGGGACAACTGGCCATGTCAGAGGAGAGCAACAGCAGTTTTATGCTGATGATGGGCAAAAGTTTACTGGATACCGGCAAGGTGGATTCGCTTCCGCATATTTTCGATCAGATCCGGGCTGTGACGGCCGCTGAGCTGCAGGAGCTGGCCAATGAGATGTTTGAGGAAAATCAATTTAGTTACCTGACCTTTTTGCCGGAAGATTAACGCGAAAACTTACTTCATAAACTAAATAAAACAAAAACCAATGATCCGACATCTGTTCGTTGCAGCCTCTCTTCTGATGCTTGCGACCGTGCCTGCCGATGCACAAAAGAAAAAGAAAAAAGACGCTGAAAAAACGGAGGTTTCCAAACCGGTAGAAGCCAAGGAGAAACCAAAGGAAACACCCAAAAAAGGGCCGAAGGCCTATAAAGAAGTAATCGACAGCACGGCGGTGAGCCAGATGGGGATTATGGGGGTCCACAAGGTGGCTGATAAGTGGTACTTCGAAGTGGGCGATTCCCTCCTGCACCGGGATATTATGTCGGTAACCCGTTTTTCACGTGTAGCCGCAGGGGGAAGCATCTTTGGAGGGGAAGAGGTGAAAAGACAGATGATCCGCTGGGAGAAGGGGCCTGACGATAACCTGCTGTTACGGTCGGTTACGGTGGTGACCGCCAGCCCCGACAGCGCCAGCCCCATCGCGCAGGCAGTGAAGAACTCCAGTGCAGACCCGATTATCGGTGTGTTTGAGGTGAAAGCGCTCAAAAAGGAGGGCGCCCGTCAAAGCTACGTGGTGGAAGTAACCGATTTCTTCAATGCGGATAACCAAACGTTTTCCCTGAGCCCTACCGCCAAGCAGATGCTGAAGCTGCAGGCTTTTAAGAAGGAGGCCTCTTTTATTCAGAAGATGAGTGCTTATCCTATTAACCTCGAAATAAAGACAACGAAAACCTTTACGGTAGTCCCGCCGGTGCTGACCACCAGCCCGGCGCCCCAGATCGGCAGCTATCTCCCGTCGGGCCGGGATGCGGGAGTCGTGACGTTTGAGTTGAATACGTCGCTGGTGCTCCTGCCGGATGTGCCGATGCGAAAACGACTGTTTGATAACCGGGTAGGTTATTTCGCCAATCAATATGTGGTGTTTGAAGAAGCATCGCAGAAATCGGAACAGGAAATATTTGCCGTGAGATGGCGGCTGGAACCCAAAAATGCCCAGGATGCGGCCCGTCAGAAGAACGGAGAACTGATTGAGCCCAAAAAGCCAATCGTTTATTATATCGACCCGGCGACTCCCGATAAATGGAAGAAGTACCTGAAAATGGGGGTGGATGACTGGAACGTCGCTTTCGAAGCAGCGGGTTGGAAGAATGCGATCCGGGGGGAGTACTGGCCGGAAAGTGATACGACGATGAGCCTTGAAGATGCCCGCTTTGCCGTGATCCGGTATTTTGCGGCGGATATACAAAATGCCTATGGGCCCAATGTCCACGATCCGCGAAGCGGGGAAATCATTGAAAGCCATATCGGGTGGTACCACAATGTGATGCGGCTCTTGCGCAACTGGTATATGATCCAGACCGGGGCAGTGGACGAAAGAGCGCAGAAGAAAACGTTTGACGATGACCTGATGGGGGAACTGGTCCGGTTTGTCGCTTCGCACGAAGTGGGCCATACCCTGGGGCTTCGCCACAATATGGGGGCAAGCGCAGCCACGCCTGTTGAAAAGCTCCGGGACAAGGAATGGGTAGCAGCGCATGGTCATACCTCTTCTATAATGGATTATGCGCGTTTTAATTACGTGGCACAACCGGAAGACGGCGTAACCGACCTCTTTCCACGCATCGGGGATTACGACAAATGGGCCATTAAATGGGGATACAGTTACTTCAGTAACCACACCGAGGAAAAGGGTACCCTGAACACCTGGACAATTGACGCTTATAAGAACCCCCGGCTGCGTTTTGGCACGGAAATGAACCCGTACGATCCCCGCTACCAGACCGAAGACCTGGGAGACAACGCAATGAAGGCGTCGGAGTATGGAATTAAAAACCTGAAACGTATCTTACCCAACCTGGTGGAGTGGAGCCGGGAAGACGGACAGAGTTACAAAGAACTGAATGAACTGTACGGTAATGTCATCGGCCAGTTCCGCCGCTATATGGGACATGTGACAAAAAATATCGGCGGGATCTATGATACGCCTACTACCTACGACATGGAAGGCCCTGCTTTTGTAACGGTACCGAAAGCCCTGCAGAAAGATGCTGTGAGCTTCCTGAATGCACAGCTGTTTACGACGCCGTCATGGCTGGTGGCCCCGGATATATTGGATAAATTAGTGCCGGAATCGGGAGTGGAGGCTATTAAAGCCATGCAGGAAGCTACTCTTACATCGCTTTTGCAGGGGGATCGTGCGGTGAGACTGATGGAAACGGCGGTGTCGGGTCAGTACTATAGCTTGGACGACCTGTATACCGACCTGGAAGCCGGGATCTGGTCGGAAATAGCGACTGGCAGGACCATCGATATTTACCGCCGGAACTTGCAAAAGGTGTACACGGAAAAACTGGTTGATTTGCTGAAACCGGGAAAGGCCAGTGTTGCAGCGGTTCCGCCGGGTGTTACCTACGGGTTTTCGACGCGTTCCGTGGAGTTGTCGCAAACCGACTTGCCGTCTATCGCACGGGCGCACCTGGAAGCCTTAAAAAGAAGAATTCAGGCCGCCGTTCCGAAAACAACGGATAAGCTGAGCAAATACCATCTGCAGGACCTGCAGCAGCGGATCAGCGTCGCGCTGGATCCTAAGTAAATGATCCCCGCAGTCGTGTCCGTTAGAGAACGGACACGACTGCGGTATTCGCCGGATGTCTATCCCTGCGGACTCCGCGCAGCAGGCTGCAGCAGCAGCAGGTCTGTCTGCGGGCGGAGGTGTGCCGGCTGTCTAAAATAAATCCCGCTTGTTTTTTTCACACCATACTTTTATATGCCTAATTTTGTGATCATGTACAAGCACATCATTCTTCCCTTTTTATTTCGTTTGCATGCAGAACAAGCTCACAGTTTCGTCGGTGGACTGTTGCTTTTTCTGTTTCGTATTCCTGGTGTCCCGGCGTTGTTTCGCAGATTGTATACGTTTGAGCACCCGTCATTGGAACGGAATGTAGCCGGGCTGACCTTTCGCAACCCGGTGGGACTGGCTGCCGGGTTCGATAAGAATGCGGAAATGGTAGATGTAATGGAAGCGCTTGGTTTCGGATATGTAGAGATTGGTACCGTCACGCCCCGCCCCCAGCCGGGAAATGAGCGGCCGCGGCTGTTCCGCCTGAAAAAGGATGCCGGTCTGGTCAACCGTATGGGGTTCAATAACAAAGGTGCAGGAGTAGCGGCAGGACGGCTGAAGTACCGGAAATCGAAGATACTGGTAGGGGGCAATATCGGGAAGAATAAAAATACGCCGAATGAACGGGCCGCCGACGACTACCTGGAATGTTTTAATGACCTGTTTGACTATGTCGATTATTTTGTGGTGAATGTGAGTTCGCCCAATACCCCGGGATTACGGGAGCTGCAGGAAAAAGAGCCGCTGCAGCAATTGCTGGGAATCTTACAGGAACGCAATAAAATGAAATACACCCACAAACCCATTTTTCTTAAAATCGCACCGGACCTGACTACCGCACAACTGGATGACATTATTGCCATTGTGAAAACGACGGGAATTGCCGGGGTGATTGCTACCAATACCACTATTGCAAGAGACGGATTAAAAACGCCTGCAGGTTTTATTGAAGCAATTGGTCCCGGTGGATTGAGTGGAAAACCTCTTGAAAAGAGAGCTACTGAAGTGATCTCCTATCTTTGTACTCAATCCGGGAACGCTTTTCCCGTTATAGGTGTGGGAGGAATTGCCTCGGCAGAAGGGGCACGTACCAAATTGAACGCCGGTGCGGCTCTCCTGCAGGTGTATAGTGGTTTTATTTATGAAGGCCCCGCGCTGGTAAGCCGGATTTGTAAGGCGCTGGCTGGTAAATAGTCAAAACAGTCCACAGAATGTCAGAACAAAAAAGAGGAAATTCCATTCGGAATAAGCATGCGGCCCCGCCTCCGTCCCGCCTGGAGTCTGTGTTTCCTATCGACCGGATGATGACCGGACCAAGAAATACACTGGCCTGGGGAATTCTGCTGCTGGTGGTAGGGGGATTCCTTGAAATTGCGTTCCTGTCTCATATTTTCACAGGAGCAAATGATCAGAGTACACTGGATGCCCTGCAGCATCAGTCGCTGCGGGAAGTTGGCAGGCATACCTCCAATGCGCTGGGCATCCTGGGGGCCGTGGTTTCACAGGTGTTTGTCTACCGCTGGTTTGGGGTGGCGGCATTGCTGCTCCCGGTAATTCCGCTCCTGACGGGATGGACCCTGCTTGCGAAAGCAGAACCTGTTCCTTTGGGCCGAACCACCAAGCAACTGGTGTTTTACACGCTTTGGATCAGTGCCCTGATGGGGTTTGTCGTGCTGATGAGCGGGACGGAAAGCGGGTTGAGTTATTTGTCCGGAGGATTTGGCTATACGCTTAATGTACTGCTCTTCGGCCTCTTGAAGTGGGGGAGTATTATCGTGATTGTCCTGGCCTTGTTCCTGCATGTTATTTTCTTTTATAATGTTACTTCCCTGGATTTTGTCGGAGATATTTTCAAAAACAACCGGGAAAACAGGGTGAAAAGCGATGAAAACGGAGTGGAACCGGTGGAGCCGGATCGGAAAGGAGGCGTGAACCGGCCGCTTTTCCAAGATAATTACGACGATGAGGAGGAGGTCGTCGTGCCGGTAAAGACACCGGAAAAGCCGGCTGCCGGGTTGGCATTTGAAGTGGTGCAGGAACAGCGGCCTGCGGATACGTTTGAAAAGAAGCCGGATGAAATACCGTTGGAAATTGGGCCCAAGCCCCGGCAGGCAGAAGTGAAGGAGACCCCGGAGGATGAACTGAGTGACCAGATTGTGCGGGAGTTCGGACAGTACGATTCCACGCTGGACTTGCCGCATTTTAAATATCCGGATATTAACCTCTTGACCGAACCGGATGAGGATCTTCAGGAAAAGGTGTCTCACGAGGAGCTCGAAAGCAATAAGAACCGGATTGTGGAAACCCTCGGTAGCTATGGCATCAAAATCGCCAAAATTAAGGCGACGATCGGGCCTACCGTAACGTTGTATGAAATCATTCCGGAAGCAGGTGTCCGGATTGCAAAAATTCAAAGTCTTGAAAAGGATATTGCCTTGGGATTGAGGGCATTAGGTATACGGATTATAGCGCCGATGCCGGGAAGAGGGACCATCGGGATCGAGGTGCCGAACAAAAAACGTGAAACGGTTTATATCCGGTCGGTACTGAGCAGCGAGCGCTTTCAGAAGTCTACTTTCGATTTGCCCGTCGTACTGGGGAAAACTATTTCCAACGAAATCCATGTGGCCGATCTTGCCAAAATGCCGCATTTGCTGATGGCGGGGGCTACCGGACAGGGGAAGTCAGTAGGGTTGAACGTGCTGCTGGCGTCCCTGATTTATAAGAAACACCCGTCCCAGCTGAAATTCGTCCTGGTCGACCCGAAGAAGGTGGAGCTCACCCTGTTTAACAAACTGGAACGGCATTACCTGGCCAAACTGCCCAACAGCGAAGAGGCTATTATCACGGATACCAAAAAGGTCATCTATACCCTCAATTCACTTTGTATTGAAATGGACAGCCGTTACGACCTGCTGAAGGAAGCCGCGGTCCGGAACCTGAAAGAGTACAATGCGAAATTTGTTCAACGGAAATTGAGCCCGCAGAAAGGGCACCGTTTCCTGCCTTTTATTGTACTCGTGATCGACGAGCTGGCCGACCTGATGATGACCGCCGGAAAGGAGGTGGAAACCCCGATTGCGCGACTGGCGCAGCTGGCACGGGCGGTGGGAATCCATCTGGTGGTTGCTACCCAACGGCCTTCGGTGAAAGTAATTACCGGTTTGATCAAAGCGAACTTTCCTGCCCGTCTGTCGTTTAGGGTAACCTCAAGCATTGACTCCAGGACCATCCTGGATATGGGAGGGGCCGAGCAGCTGGTAGGACAGGGGGATATGCTCTTGTCGATCAATTCGGAAGTGGTGCGGCTGCAGTGTCCCTTTATAGATACCCGCGAGGTGGAACGTATCTGTGATTATGTCGGGAACCAGCGGGGTTATGACGAGGCGTATGCGCTGCCGGAATACGAGGGCGATGAAGGAAACGAATCGCGGGAGGAAATGAACGTGGACGACTTTGATAGCTTATTGCCCGAAGCCGCGCGGTTGGTAGTCGTTCATCAGCAGGGGAGCACCTCTCTCATCCAACGGAAAATGAAACTGGGCTATAACCGCGCAGGACGGATTATGGACCAGCTGGAAATGATGGGAATTGTCGGGGCGTTTACCGGAAGTAAAGCCCGCGAGGTCCTGTTCGTGGACCTCGAAAGCCTGGAGCAGCATCTGAAAGGAATGGGGGTATCTTAAACCTCAAGGGTTTTTAAAGGTCTTAACCGTAAATCGTACATCAAAAATCGTACATCGTAAATCAAAAAGAAATGAAATTTATCACCACTTTTTTAGTGACGCTTTTGTGCTGCAACCTGTTTGGTACGGCTGTTGCCCAGGACGAAAAGAAAGCCCTGACAATACTCGAAGCGATGAGCAAAAAGTACCAGGCGCTGAATTCTTTCAAGGCCGCCTTTACCTACACGGCGGATGGAGAAAAGGCGCAGAACGGAGAGGCCACGGTCAAAGGAGCCAAATTCAGGCTGAAAGTAGCCGGGCAGGAGATTTTCAATGACGGCGCCATTATGGCCACCTATATCCGGGAATCCAATGAAGTGAATATCCAGGATTTCGATCCGGAGGAAGTCGGTGACTTTAGCCCCGCCAAAATATACATGGCTTACAAAAATGGCTTTAAAAACGCGTATATCGGGGAAACCAAGGAAGGCGGAGAAACCTTCGAATCGGTTCGGATGGTGCCGGTGAAAGCCGATGGACAGGTTGCCAAAGTAGAGATCAAGGTCAATAAAGCCGACCGGTCGATTAAAAGCTGGAAGATTTTTCACAAGAACAATAAAGCGACCACCTTTGTGGTGAATCAGTTTACACCCAATGCAGCCGTTGCCGATACGTATTTTGTGTTCAATGCCAAAAATTTCCCGGGTGTAGAAGTGATCGACCTTCGCTAGAAGCTCACTTTACAGGGGTATGAGTAGGAGTACCTCGTCTCCCACGACAGCACGGCGAGATCAGGTCTCCATGCCTAACACCTAACACCTAAAACCTAACACCTAATACCTAACACTAAACCTCCAGCTCTTTCAAATACATCGGAATGACATTCTCCAGTCCGTAATACAAAGCGTCGCAAATGAGCGCATGCCCGATGGAGACTTCGTCGAGCCAGGGGATTTTGTTTTTGAGGTAGGCCAGGTTGTCGAGGCTCAGGTCGTGACCGGCATTCAGTCCCAGGCCAATGTTTTGTGCGGTTTCGGCGGCCCGGATGAAGGGAGAAACGGCTTGCAGGCGATCTTCAAAGTAGTGGCTGGCATAGGGTTCGGTGTACAATTCCACACGGTCTGCCCCACAGGTTTTTGCCCCTTCTACCATTCGTTCGTCCGGATCCACAAATACCGAAACCCGGATATGGGCTTCTTTAAAAACGGCGACCAGTTCGGATAACTGAGCCCGGTGCGTAACCGTGTCCCAGCCGGCGTTGGAAGTGATGGCCCCCAGGGCATCGGGAACCAGGGTTACCTGCTCCGGCTTAACCGCCAGTACCAGTTCCACAAAGCGCTTTTCAACCGGGTTGCCTTCTATATTGAATTCTGTTTTGATGATTTGCTTCAGGTCATAAACATCCTGGTAACGGATATGACGTTCGTCAGGCCGGGGATGTACGGTAATCCCCTGTGCCCCAAAACCTTCACAATCGGCAGCGACTTTGAGCAGGTTAGGGTTATTGCCCCCCCGTGAGTTCCGCAGGGTGGCAATCTTGTTAATGTTAACACTTAAGCGGGTCATACGGTAATCGGGGCTTTTAATGGTTGAACGTTACAGGCGGTTTCCGCTCTTTTCGTATCTTTGTACCTTTCTTGCAAAGTTAAGAAGGAGGCTTGCCAATTACACTTATAACGTCATTTATTTAGTATTATGTCACTTAAAAGTCAGGTTGAAGAGGGGATCAAAAATGCCATGCGGGCAAAAGACCAGGATACATTACGGGCGCTTCGCGGGATTAAATCGCTTATACTGCTGGAGGAAACCAAAGGTGGGCAGGCTGGAGCGCTGACCACGGAAGATGAGCTGAAACTTCTGACCAGGGCAGCCAAACAACGACGCGAATCGGCGGAAGTATTTCACGCGCAGCAACGGGCGGACCTGGCCGGGAAGGAGGAAACAGAACTGGCTATTATCGAGCAGTTTCTTCCCAAACAGCTGACGGACGAAGAACTGACCGATAAATTGAAAGCGATTATCGAGCGCACCGGCGCGTCGTCCGCAGCCGAAATCGGAAAAGTAATGGGGGCCGCCACCAAGGAACTGGCCGGTCAGGCCGACGGAAAAGTGATTGCAGCAAAAGCCAAGGCGCTGCTGGCCGGTTAACGTACCTGTAACGAAGCCTCCCCTATGAAACTGCTTGACATACTCATCCTGATCGTATTGTTGTGGGGGGCAGTCCATGGGTATAAAAAAGGGCTGCTGATTGAGATTGTCGGGATCATCGCCTTTGTCACTGCCCTGGTCGTCGGGTTTAAATTTCTCGGATTGGGTATGGAAATCCTGGAGCCTCATATTACTGCGGAGCTGGCGAGGAAAATCCTCCCGTTTATGGGGTTCGCGGTGATTTTTTTTCCAACCATTTTTTTAATCAACCAACTGGGCTATTCCTTAAGAAGGACATTGCGTTATTCCATTTTGGGGTCCTTGGATAGCCTGGCAGGAGGCGCCGTCGGGTTGTTTACCTGGGTGTTTGGAACCAGTGTTTTCTTTTGGCTGTTAACCACTATCGGAGCGAAAATTCCGGAGCACCGTACAGAGGGAACATTCCTGTTCCCGATCGTTGTACCCATTGCCCCGGTAGTAATAGCAAAAGCAGTGGAGTGGATCCCGGCAGGCAGCCGGATGATCAAAGCATGGAAGGAAGAATATCTTAACGGCGGTGCGCCCCCTGGCGAGGAGCCGGCTGCTGACACCACAATCAGTTTGAACCAACAACCTCTATGGTCATCACAAAAGCAGATATACGGAAATTAACGGCGGAACAGCTGAAATCCTGGTTGTCGGAACACGGGGAAAAAGGATTCCGGGCCAAACAGATACAGGAATGGCTATGGAAAAAATCGGCAACGACCTTTGAAGAAATGACGAGCTTGTCGCTCGCGACCCGGGAGTTGCTGAAGGAGAGTTTTTCTATCAACTCACTGGAGATAGCCACCCACCAGAAGAGCAGCGACGGGACGGTCAAGTCGGCCTTCCGCCTGGCGGATGGAAACCTGGTAGAAGGGGTTCTGATTCCCGCGAGCGACCGTATGACGGCCTGTGTGAGCAGCCAGGTGGGGTGCTCACTAAGCTGTAAATTCTGTGCAACCGGCTATATGGAGCGGATGCGGAATCTGGAACCCGGGGAGATTTATGACCAGGTAGTCGCGATCGGCCGCCAGGCACAGGCGCATTTCGATCATCCGCTGACTAATATCGTGTACATGGGGATGGGAGAACCTTTGTTGAACTACGCCAACGTCCTGAAATCTATTGAGTATATTACGTCTCCGGACGGGCTGGGCATGTCGCCGAAACGGATTACCGTATCCACAGCCGGCATCGCCAAAATGATCCGTAAACTGGGTGACGATGCAGTAAGGTTCCGGCTGGCATTGTCGCTGCATGCTGCCAATGATACAAAACGGAATGAAATTATGCCTATCAACGAGACCAACTCACTGGATAGCCTCGCGGGAGCGTTGAATTATTTTTCTGAAAAAACAGGGAACCGGGTAACATTTGAGTATATTGTCTTTCAGGACTTCAATGATAGCCTTCAGGATGCCCGTGAATTGTGGGCATTTGTCAAAAAAGTGCCGGCACGCGTCAACATCATCGAGTATAACCCGATCCGGGAAGCTGCCTTCAAAAATGCAGACGCCGACAAGCTGAACCGGTTTGCGGCGTTTCTGGAAGACCGCGGTGTAGTGGTCAGTGTACGCAGAAGCCGGGGAAAAGATATTGATGCCGCCTGCGGGCAACTGGCTAATAAAAATTAAGTAATACCCTTATGTTAACAATTTGGTAACATAAGGGTGGTTGAGAATCTTTACTTTTGCCCCCGTATTTTCATAAGCTACTATATGTTTGGGTTAGAGACCGACATTTTTATTCTCCTCGCCTTCAGTTTGTTTGCTGCCTGTGCGTTTGAATTTGTAAACGGATTTCACGATACGGCCAATGCAGTGGCTACCGTTATCTACACCAACTCCTTAAAACCTAACGTGGCTGTTGTCTGGTCGGGGTTTTGTAATTTCCTGGGAGTGATTTTCGGCGGGATTGCCGTTGCCATGGGTATTGTGAACTTGTTGCCTGTCGAACTTCTGATCGATCAGAATGTTTACCATAGTGTGGCAATGGTATTCGCCCTGTTGTTCAGTGCGATTATCTGGAACCTGGGCACCTGGTATTTTGGACTGCCCAGTTCGAGTTCACATACGCTTATCGGATCGATTCTGGGAGTGGGCCTGGCGTTCACTTTTATGCCGGAAAACAGCAAGGGGGTAGGCGTTAACTGGACGAAGGCCGGTGAGGTTTTTGCCTCTCTGCTGGTTTCGCCGTTGTTTGGATTTTCCCTGGCCATTATCATTATGTTTTTACTGCGGCGGATCCTGGACCGGTCGATCCGGAAGATTGTGTTCAGCGAGCCGGCCAAAAACCAACCGCCTCCTGCATGGATCCGGTGGATCCTGATCACTACCTGTACACTGGTAAGTTTTTTCCACGGTTCTAATGACGGGCAAAAAGGGGTAGGGCTGGTGATGCTGATTCTGATTGGGATTGTACCGGCCTATTTTGCAATTGACAGCAAAAAAGATCCTGAAAAACTGAATGTAAACCTGGTGGCAATAGAACGGATTGTCGGGAAGCTGGATAGCACGGCGCTGTCGAAAGCTGAGCGGGAATTATTTCATGAGGCCAGGACCGAGATAGCCTCGCTTCGGAGCCAGATCGACCATCCCCTGGATGGTCACCACCTGCCGCAGGAGGAGCGCCTGAAGGCCCGCCGCTCGCTGCTGCTGATTTCAAGGAACCTTACCGATATTGTGGGCGATGGCAAAACCTCCCTCACACAGGCGGAGGTAACCGCCTTAAAAAAAGAACTGGATAATGTGGATGGTATCCGGCGCTTTACGGATTATGCCCCGGATTGGGTGATCCTCATGATCTCTATTTCCCTGGGTCTGGGGACCATGGTCGGATGGAAACGGATCGTGGTCACGATCGGGGAAAAAATCGGAAAACAGCATCTTACCTATGCACAGGGCGCTTCGGCAGAAATTGTAGCGGCTTTCACCATCGCAGCGTCTTCGGGATTGGGATTGCCGGTAAGTACGACCCATGTACTTTCTTCCGGGATTGCCGGGACCATGGTCGCCAATAAAGGGATAAAGAACCTCCAGGCCGACACGGTCCGGAATATTTTGCTGGCATGGGTCCTTACCCTGCCGGTTTCGATGTTCCTTTCGGGAACCCTGTACATGCTGTTCCGCTGGATTTTCTAGCGGTATCCGGCAGGGCCGGACGGGAGCCGGCCCCCCGGAAATAGTTACTTATTGAGATGGTAGACCAGTAAAGGGATATGGGTCTGCATAACCAATCGCTTGCTCACGCTGGGGTCGATCAGCAAGGCCTCCAGAAATCCTCTTTCCCGCGCCGAAACAATCAGCAGGTCGGCTTTTAGCTCATCGGCATATTGCTCAATGCCGTCAATCACCGAACCCGCCTCCCGGATGACAAAATCGTCATCGGTAAAATTGAATTGTGCTTTGATCTGATCGATGTACTGCCGGTCGTCCTGGATATTCGGCTGGGTCAGCGAATTGACTTTCAGGAAAGTCAGCCGGGATCCCCAGCTTTGGTTAAGCGCAATGACCTTTTCAATGATATGGTTTTCCTCGAACTCCAGCTGTGTCGCATACACGACTTCCTTGAATGCTTTGGGGACGACTGCCTGGGGCGGGATGATCAGTACCGGGATGTCGGCCTGTTTGACAATGGAGGTAGCCGAACTGCCGAATAATTTGTCGATAAACCCGCCCTTGCCGGTTCTCCCGATGACGATCAGGTCGGCGTTTTTTGCACGGGCTTCTTTTTGTATCGTTTCCACGACAGGTCCCTGTACCCAGATCGATTCGGCGGTGATGCCTTCCCGGGTAAGAAAGTCTACATTTTCCTGTAGGGTAGTCCGGAACGATTCTTCCATTTCCTCATAAATCGGCAAGGTGGCAATCCCGGAGGAAATATCCGGAATATAGGGTTGGTAGGCATGGAGCACATACACCCGGGCGCCCGTGTTTTTGGCGACTGTTTTGGCGGCGGTCAGCGCGCGTTGTGCGTTTTCAGAGAAATCTACGGGGACTAAGATCGTTTTCATAAGGCTTGTTTCTAAAGAATGAATACCATCGGACACAGGCACTGAAATCAATACGTTGCCAGGCAATTGCCGGCGGAACTCTCCCACTTGGAACTGACGTCTGGTCTTATGACTGAAATAGTGAAACGTCTGAAGGATCTCCTGCAACTTTTATGCCAAATTGTAAAAGAAAGTCCCGGGAAACAATGACGCCGGTCAGTATTTGAAAAAGTATAGGCTCACACTTCCGGTCCTTTGTCCTTTATAAAGGCGATCGTACGCCGGATCCCCTCGAATTTAGCCCTTTTAAGAGGCGATTTGCGAAACAATTCCCGGAAGGCATCCTCGGTTAACGCCTCCCAGTCAGTTTTCGAAAGCTCGAGCAGCTCCGGTTTGGGAGTGAATTCCGGATGTGAATGGGGACGGGAAAACCGGTTCCAGGGGCACACATCCTGGCAAATGTCGCAGCCGAAAATCCAGTCGTCGAATGTTCCTTTTACTGCTTCCGGGATCGATTCTTTCAATTCAATGGTGAAATAACTGATGCATTTGCTGCCGTCTACCACGTAGGGGGCTGCTATGGCGTCGGTCGGGCACGCGTCAAGGCACCGGGTACAGGTGCCGCAATAATCCTGAATCGCATGGTCGGGTGCGAGGTCCAAGTCGAGAATGATTTCCCCGATGAGGAAAAAACTGCCTGTTTTCGGAGAGATCAGGTTGGAATTTTTCCCCACCCATCCGAGTCCGCTGCGTTCGGCCCAGGCCTTGTCCATCACGGGTGCGGAATCTACAAAAACACGGCCATGGATGGCCCCGAAATGCTCTTCCAGGCTTTGGAGGAGCGATTTGAGTTTGCTTTTAAAAACAAAATGATAGTCTTCCCCGTAGGCGTATTTTGCAATTTTATAACTGGTTGAAGGCTGCTCCTGTTGGGGATAATAGTTGAGCAGCACCGAAATGACAGAGCGGGCGCCTTCTACCAGCAGGGTCGGATCAAGGCGCTTGTCGAAATGGTTTTCCATCCATTTCATAGTTCCCTGATAATTTTGCGAGAGCCATTTTTCCAGTCTCGGGGCTTCTTCTTCGAGAAATCCGGCCCGTGAAATCCCGCAGGCATCAAATTCCAGGGACGCTGCCAGTTCTTTTACCCGGGCGCTACGCTGTTGCAACAGAAAATCGTGAACTACCATATGTCAAAGATACGAGTTTCGGGGCAAACGGGTGCCAACTTGTCAGGGTTCTCCGTTTGGCAAAGATATTTTACAGGAATAGCGTATCAGTAAAATTATTACAGTGTATCAATTATGTCTGAAAATAACACAAGTGAAGCCGATTTCACTCCTGAAGAAATTGAATTTGTTGCAGATACTGACAATCCGTCGGCTAATGTGACGGAGCCGGCAACGGATGAAGATGCGGAGGGAGATGCCCCCGCAGAAAGAGATGAATTGGCCGAAGCACAAATTGAAATAGTGGAGTTAAAAGATAAATACCTGCGGCTTTATGCCGATTTTGAGAATTTCAGGCGCCGGACTTCTAAAGAAAGGCTGGATTTGATCGCTACTGCCAATGCCGACTTGCTTAAATCACTGCTTTCGGTGGTGGATGATTTCGAAAGGGCACAGGTTTCTTTTGAAACAAGCACCGAGGTAGCTCCTCTTAAAGAAGGGATTGACCTGGTATTTTCCAAGTTGCTAAAGTTACTGGAAAGCAAGGGCCTGCAGCCGATGAATGTGAAAGGAGAATCGTTTGACCCGGATTTGCACGAATCGGTGGCGCAATTCCCTGCCCCGTCGGAAGCTTTGAAAGGAAAAGTAATTGATGAAGTGGAAAAAGGCTATTATCTCAATGGCAAGGTGATTCGCTATGCCAAAGTGGTGGTAGGTCAATAATAGCAACGTTTGCAGGTGATTAATTGAACAGACATAAAAATGGCTAAGAAAAGAGATTATTACGAGGTACTTGGTATCAGTAAAGGAGCCACGGCCGATGAAATCAAAAAAGCCTACCGGAAACTCGCCGTACAGTTCCACCCGGACAAAAATCCGGGAGACCATGCAGCGGAAGAGAAGTTTAAGGAGGCTGCAGAAGCCTATAGCATCCTGAGTGACGATACCAAACGCCAGCGTTATGATCAGTTTGGCCATGCCGGCATGGGAGGCGCCGGGGCCGGAGCCGGTGGTTTTGGCGGCGGGTTTACCATGGAGGATATCTTTTCACAATTCGGCGATATTTTCGGCGGGAGCGGCAGCCCGTTTGGCGATATGTTCGGCAATGGCGGCGGTCAGCGCAGACGGAAAGGGTCTGATTTGCGGATCAAACTGAAGCTGAACCTCAAAGAGATCGCCAATGGGGTGGAGAAAAAAATCAAAGTAAAACGGCATGTGACGTGTACTGCCTGCTCGGGCAATGGCGCAAAGAATGGAACAAGCCTATCTAATTGCAGTACTTGTAACGGCTCGGGCCAGGTCCGGAAGGTGGTTAATACGATGCTCGGACAAATGGTCTCTACCAGTACCTGTCCTACCTGTAATGGTGACGGTAAAATTGTCACCGATCGTTGCGAAGTGTGTGCGGGTGAAGGACGGATGCTGCAGGATGATATGATTTCCCTGAATATTCCGGGAGGAGTGGGAGAAGGAATGCAATTGTCGATGTCAGGAAAAGGCAATGCCCCGGTACGCGGCGGTGTGCCCGGCGATCTGCTGATTGTCATCGAGGAGGAGGAAGACGAATTCCTGAAACGGGACGGTTCCAATGTGGTATACGACATGCACCTCAACTTTGCCGACGCCGCCTTAGGAACGGCTGTAGAGATTCCGACCATAGACGGAAAGGCGCGGATCACGGTGGAGGCCGGTACGCAACCCGGTAAAATCCTTCGCCTTAAAGGCAAAGGAATCAAAGATATTAACGGTTACGGCCGGGGCGACCAGCTGGTCCATGTAAATGTATGGACCCCCCAGCAGCTTTCCCCGGAAGAACGGACCATTCTGGAAAAGTTCCGGACGGCTCCCAACTTCACCCCCAAACCGGGAGCGAATGAAAAGGGTTTCTTTGAGAAAATGAAAGACTTTTTCCACTGACAGGTACCTGTCGGATCATATTGAAGGCTTGTTTCGTTTCGGCGGTGCAGGCCTTTTTTTATGACCGGAGGGTGAGCGGAGTCGAACCCGTATATGGAGACGGATTTTTGGGGAATGGGGAATGGGCAACGGGGAATGGGGAACGGGAGGGTGAGCAGAGTCGAACCCGTTTATGGAGACGAATTTTTACGGGAACGAGGACCGGTGACCGGAGGGTGAGCAGAGTCGAACCCGTATATGGAGACGAATTTTAGGGGAATGGGGAATGGGGAACGGGGAACAGGAGGGTGAGCAGAGTCGAACCCGTATATGGAGACGGATTTTAGGGGAACGGGGAACGGGGAACGGGGAACGGAGGGTGAGCAGAGTCGAACCCGTATATGGAGACGGATTTTTAGGGAATGGGGAATGGGGAACCGGAGGGTGAGCAGAGTCGAACCCGTTTATGGAGACGGATTTTTAGGGGAACGGGGAATGGGGAACGGGAGGGTGAGCAGAGTCGAACCCGTTTATGGAGACGGATTTTTACGGGAACGGGGAACAGTGACCGGACGGTGAGCGGAGTCGAACCCGGGACTTTCAGCGGGATGCATCAAAATCCCCTCTGAGTGGATGGTTGCCAGACAGAGGGGATTGTAAAAGCCGGCAGCAGGGGAATTTAGGGCGCCGGTTGCTCCAGACGCTGCTTATCGTTGAGCAGTTGTTCCCGCAGTTCGTTGTAGGCTATATCCTGGACAGCACTGTTTTTGTCGATGGCCATCACGGCTGCGGTAGCAGCGCTCTGTCCGAGGATCATAAATACCGGTTCCATACGGATGGAGCCGAAAGCAATATGGGAGCTCGAGATGCAGATCGGTACCAGCAGGTTCTGACATTCCTCTTTTTTGGGGACCAGGGCGCCGTAGGAGATTTGATAGGGCTTGGGCACCTTCACCCCTATATCTCCTTCGTTCTGTACAAAGCCATCGGGTTTGATATAACGCTGGGCATTGTGGGAATCGAGGGTATAAGAGCCCATCCCTACGGGATTCCCAACCTCCTTTTTGCCTAAAGTTTCATGTTCGGTCATGACCTCCATTCCGATCATCCTGCGGGCTTCCCGGATATACAGCTGATGCGGCCAGTTACCGTTGTCCGTGAATTCGTCTTTCGGTAATCCCCAGGTATTGAACGCTTCCTGCACGTCAGCCGGAATACGGGAATCATTGGCAATGAAATACATCAATCCTTTCTGGTAGCGTTCATGATCCTGAATGATCGCTTTCCGGCGCTCGTAGGAGGCCTCCGGGTAGTCGTAGTTTGCCCCGATGTAGTCGGTACTGAAAGGACCGTGGTTGTTCGTGTCGGTTTTCCGGTTGGGAATAGGATCGTACTTCCGGAAAGTTTCCCGCCAGCCGCTGTCAAAAACACGCGCAAGCAGCTCGTAACGGCTGGAATCATAGCCCTCAGGGCGTGGAAAAGGGATCCGGTTGTCGGGATTGTTGCTCAGGCACATCCGGAAGCAGTAAGCCTGGATCCGGTGGTCTCCTTCTCCTTTGACGCCCGGATCCTCCGTGGAGATTTCCGGCAGGACGCCGCTGGAGGGATCACCGGGAATTTTGTAAGGACTGATCGCACTTTTGAACCAATGATCATGATGGAGTACACCCGTCTGGATCCCGTTCCATTCTTCTCCATATACACTGTTTGCTTCCCGTCCTACATGGTAACTGACGCCGGCAGATGCCATCAAATCGCCTTCATAGGTAGCATCGATAAACATCTTCCCGGTAAACGTTTTGCCGCTCAGCGTCGTGATAGCGGTGATTTTACCATCCGTGGTTTCCACACCGGTTTCCCGGTCCAGCCATTCATCCCGCAATACCGTAATGTTGTATTCCTTTACAAAATCTTCAAAAACTTTTTCGGCAACGTGCGGTTCAAAGATCCACATAGTCCGTTCAGCGCCGTCCATGGCCGGTGTTCCCTGCCCCTTGTTGCCGTATTCTTCCTTTTTCTGCCATTTCCAGGCTTCATCGGAATCGTAATGCTGGAAAACGCGGTGATAAAACTCACGGGATAGCCCGCCGATAACCGATTTATTGCCGGTATCCGTAAAGCCCAGCCCGCCGGAGGATAACCCTCCCAGGTGAATGTCGGGCGAAACCACAATGACGGATTTGCCCATTTGCGCGACTTGAACGGCGGCTGTTACCGCGGCAGAGGTGCCGCCGTAGACGATGACGTCCGCATCGTAATCGCCTGAACTGTTATTTTTTGGGGTACACGAAACCGTTATTCCCAGGAACAACAGCATGATAAAAACTACTTTTTGCATAGAAAGTAAGGATTAGGTAAATCAATTAATTGGTTGTGTTGGATTCCGGCACCCATAAAACGGCGTCTGCAACGATGGCATTATCGGCATCCCGGGTGGTAATTTCTACATACGCATTTTCCCCCATTGGCAGTTCGTACGTTCCAAGGGCTACCCATTCTCCCGAAGTCTGGCCAATCACCACGATATCAGAGGCGTTTATAAGTACCGGTTGTTGTTCTTTGCCGTCAAATATCGTTACATTAATTTGATTTGACAGGGTTTGTATTCTGGTGAAATACGCATAAGTGCGATATTTTCCTGCTTTTTGTACCAGGGGCGTGAAACGTATGCTGCCAACGTCGCTGTTGTCATTCTTCTCTGCGACAAGATAGGACCGGCCGTACCCTCCCCGGCGGACAGCCCAATTTCCGGTTACCTGTACCTGCAGGCTGTCGTCGTTATCGACGAGTAATTCAGGGGTGCTGCCATCCATTAGCGGATTGCTTCTGAGCTGCTGTTGTAAACCGGCAATGTCTACTGCTTGCACCGGACTGCCGGCATCCACCGCCATTGCAGCTGCTACTCCCGCTGATTGGGCAAGCACCATGAACACCGGTTCCATCCGGATGGAACCGAAGGCAATGTGGGTAGCGGAAAGCGCCACGGGTACCAGCAGGTTGGTGCATTCGGACGCTTTAGGCGTCAGGGCACGGTAGGAAATGGGAAAAGGCGGGAAGCCGCCCACTTCCACGTTCCCTTCATTTTTAACCATTCCGTTTACCACAATACGCTGTGTGTTGTGGCTGTCCATTGTATAGGCTGCCATTCCCACGGCGTCGGTTACGACTATGTCGCCACGACAATTGTGCTCGGTCATGACATAGTCGCCGACCATCCGGCGACCTTCACGGATATAGAGCTGCGGGGTGAAGTGGTGGTTGTCCTTGTATTCATCTTTCGGGTATCCCCATTTGGCGACTTCATTCCGGAGGGTATCGGGTACTCTCGGATCTGTTTGCATGAAGTAAAGCAGCCCCTGGGTGTAGGACAGGTGTTCTGCATAGATTTCTGCCCGTTCTTCGTGGGATGCTTCCGCCCAGGTATGGCTGTGACCGATCATATCAGTCGAAAATCCGCCCCGGTTGTTGATATCCGTTTTCCGTCCGGGCATCGGGCTCCAGATGAAATACTGGTTGAGCGCCCGCATGGCGGGTTGAGCTTCCAGGAGCCGTGCCAGTAATTCGTATTTCGCAGGGTCATAGTCATCCGGCCGGGTGATCGGAAGCTGATTTTCCGTGCTGTCGGTTAAGCAGATCCTGAAATTGTAGGCCTGAACCAGCTTATCCCCAGAGCCGGTCGGGGTGACATGCTGACGACTGATTCCCCAAATAAGACCGCTGGCAGTGTCTCCGGGGATTTTGTAAGGACTAACCCCGTCCGGAAACTGGTGCCAGCCGGATTGCTTATGATATTCGGGAAGCTGGAAACCGCTCAAGGTTTCATCGTAGTCGGCATTATCCTCCCGCCCCACGAAATAAGACACTCCCGCCAACGGAAGAAGGTCGCCTTCATAGGTGCAGTCCAGGAAGACTTTTCCCCGGATCGTTTGCGGGGTTCCTTCCTCACCCAGTGTATTGACAAGGGTAACCGATTCGATCGTGGTCTGGTTTTTCTGTACCTGTGCGATACGTTTATTGTATATCACGGGAATAGCGCCTTCCCTGAGGTACTCCCGGAATATTTTTTCGGCCATCGACGGCTCAAATGTCCATGATTCAAACCGGCCGTAAGCCTTTCCCAGCTTCCGGTAAAATTCCCTGCTGAGACCGGTCACTACGTACTTGTTGCCGATGTCGGTTTGACCCAACCCTCCGGAAGACAATCCGCCGATGTGGTCGTTGGGATTAATAATCAGTACGGATTTACCCATTTTTTTGGCGGTATAGGCAGCCATAACCCCGGCGGAAGTTCCGCCGTATACGATGACGTCGTATTTATCTCCGGATCTGGAAGACTGACAGGAAAAGAAAGTATACCATACCAACACCGAAAACAACGACCAAATAGTGATTCGCTTCATAAAATCTAACGTAAGGTTTTAATGCAATATAAAAAGGTAATGTTCTAACTCTTTACTCATTTATATCAAAGTACGACTAATTGATTATTAGCTAATTGGTATGCGTTTCCGTGTTAAAACCTAACATCCGATTGCTGGCATCCGATTGCTGACGTCTTTACGTTCATGGCAAGCCTGTCTTTCGACGGGCGGTTCGCCGCGCGATGACTCGTCGTTGGTTCGTCATGGTGAGCCCGTCGAACCACGAACCACGGGATTTCATCTGAATTATTAACGGTCCGGATACCCGGAATTCTTAAAACTTTCTCTACTTTCGCTTCCCGACGATGGGTAATCGCGAAATTTGCCCTGAAATTACTAATTCTGACGTATAAGAGCTATTATGAACTGTGCTTTGATAACCGGTGCCTCCAGGGGACTTGGCAAGGCCATAGCAATCCGGCTGGCAAAAGACCTGGGATTGTATGTGTTACTCAATTATGCTTCCAGTCACGAAGCGGCAGCGGCGGTACTTGCAACCATCAGGGAGGCCGGAGGTGACGGTGAATTGCTGCCGTTCCGGGTCGAGCACAAGGAGGATGTGGACCGTGTGCTGACCCAATGGCGGGAGGCAAATCCGGATAAATTTATCGAAGTGCTGGTCAACAACGCCGGGATTACCCGTGACGGCCTGCTGATGTGGATGCCTGAACAGGATTGGGATGACGTGGTAGCGATCTCGGTGAAAGGGATGTTCAACGTGACGCAGCAGGTGATCCAGCAAATGCTCCGCAAGCGTACCGGGCGGATTGTCAATATCGCATCGTTGTCGGGATTAAAGGGAGTTGCCGGTCAAACGAACTATTCCGCAGCGAAGGGGGCAATGATTGCGGCCACCAAATCGCTTGCACAGGAAGTAGCCAAGCGAAAAATTACCGTAAATGCAGTGGCTCCGGGCTTTATCCGAAGTGATATGACCAGTGAACTGGATGAAGACGCGTTGAAACAGCTGGTGCCCATGGGACGTTTTGGAGAGGCAGAGGAAGTCGCGCATCTGGTGAGTTTCCTGGCATCCGGGAAAGCGGCTTACATTACCGGAGAAGTCATTAATATCAATGGGGGTATTCATTCGTAAAATAGTGATCGCGTACCATCTCGTCACCCTGGCTCGTCGAAGGGTTGTCACCCTGAGATGTCGAAGGGCTACTTCGCCTGCTATTTATATTTTCAAATCCGCCGTCATGATCTTGATTTATTGAAGATTGATTTGTATTTTTCCTAAAAAAAACGGAAAAGATTATGAATATCTTTGAGAAAATCGGGCATTGGGGTGATCGTCATCACCCGGCCTGGCTGGATGCCGTCAGAATAGTACTGGGAAGTTTTCTGTTTGTTAAGGGGATCGGGTTTATTTCGGATACGGCCCGGCTGAAACAATTGGTAGAAGGGGTCCGGTTGGATCTCGTGCCTGTCATGGGGGTTCATTACGTCGCTTTCAGCCATATTTTCGGAGGCTTTCTGATTGCGTTGGGCGTGATGACCAGGATGGCAAGTATCCTGCAGATTCCCATTTTGCTGATCGCCGTCTTTTTTGTGAATATCCGGAATGGTTTTTCCTACCTGAATTCCGAATTATGGCTTTCCGTCCTGACACTTATGCTGGTGATGATGTTCAGTGTCATTGGCTCCGGCCGGGTGTCTGTCGATGAATGGATGCGTAAACACCCGCATTGACGACAGGTTCCACCGGCGACACTCGGGAGAGTGTATCACCGTAGCGTGCAGGTGTTATCCGGGAATGTTCTTCCGAACCTGGTCAAACAGGAGCGCGGGAAAAAAACGTTTCAGGTAAATGGCGGCAACTTCTTTCAATCCTCCGATATAAATCTCCTTTTTGTTTTTTTGAACGGCATTTAAAATAGTGGCCGCACAGGTTTCCGGCGGGATGCCCCGGGCCTGGTTCGAATCCATTTTGCCATAGGTAGTGCCGCCTTCACTCAAGGCATTCAGCGAAATATTGGTACGAATATAGCCCGGACAAACCGTGGTCACCCGGATGTTGTCCGGGTAGCATTCCGCACGGAGGGAATCATAAAATCCGTGGAGGGCGTGCTTTCCGGCATTGTAACCGGAGCGCATGATGGTCCCGATTTTTCCTGCAACGCTGCTCATAATAATAAAATGGCCGGATTTCCGGGAAAGCATGTGCGGCAAAACGGCTTTGGTGAGCGCAACGGTGCTGAAGAAATTGACGTTCATCAACGTTTGATAAACCGTAAAGTCGGTATCCCTGATATAAGATCGCTGACTGATTCCGGCATTATGAACCATGATGTCGATTTGTCCGAACCGGGCAATCACCTGTCGGACCAGTTCCGGAGCATTGTCAAAGTCAGTGACATCGGCGGGCAGCAGCAGGCAGTCGGCATCGCCGAGCCCGGCTTCCTGCTGCACCCGCTCCAGCTCCTCCATGCGCCTGGCCGTTAATACAAGGCTCGCTCCGGCGCGGGCAAATGCTTTCACCAGGGCCTCTCCGATCCCCGCCGATGCGCCGGTAATCCAGACGATTTTTCCTTTGTAGAATTCTTGTGACATGTGGTTAGCGGCTTTTCGGTTGTCGGAGATCGGCTGTCAGCTGTCAGAGATCGGCTATCAGCTTTCGGCTTTCGGAGATCGGCTGTCGGCTGTCAGAGATCGGCTATCAGCTATCAGCTTTCGGCTGTCAGAGATCGGCTATCAGCTATCAGCTTTCGGCTTTCGGCTTTCGGAGATCAGCTTTCGGAGATTGGCTTTCGGCTGTCAAAAATCGTAATTCGTCAATCGTAATTCGTCAATCCGAAACCGTAAACAAAACTAGTTAGGCCATACCTGCCATGGGATCCGGATCAGGATCAGCAACAAGCCGATGCCGTAAAATACCAGGATACGCTTGAATTTCTTGTTGCTGTCGGTCAATTTTTTGAGTCCGGTGTAGCCGAGGGTGACCAGGACCACTGCAATCAACATGGTAAGGGGGTGTTCGACGGCATAGAGTCGCGCCAGCGGTTCTTTCATCGTTTCTCCCGATACGTTACCGACCCCGAGAGGAGATACCAGGTAAATAAGGAGTCCGGCGAGCAGCTGGAGATGCATGGTGATAAATCCGATTAGCGCCATTTTACGGTTTTTGTCGGTGAATGGCTGTTTGGACAGGTAGCCTGTCAACGTATAGATAAAGGAAAAGGCCAGGCCGGCAAGTACGAGGTACGCCAGTCCGGAATGGAGATGTTTGAGTCCGGTATACATGGTTAAACAATTGGTAGACATTAAAACAATAAAACAAATGTAGGTAAATATTTGAGGATGCCCTCTATTCCCCGTACAGGCAACGTTTTCCCGGCAAATCCTGGTTCCGGATGCCGGACCGATTCTACAATGCGGCGTTTCGGGCCGGCGGGTTAAAAAAAACGGTGTTAAGAAAGCCCTTGCGCAAAAGAGTAGTACCTTTATGGACTATTTTGTTATTAAAAAATGAACCGTTTAGCCCGTTTTGATTTTCACGCCCTCCAGTTGCAGTTGGAAGGAGAACTTTATTTCGATGATTCCGCGGCCCATCAGGCCCAACGCCATTTATACGCGACCGATGCCTCCGTGTATCAGGAATTGCCTCTGGCGGTAGCGCTGCCGAAGTCGGTGGCCGACTTGAAAAAGCTTATCGCGTTTGCCCGCCAACAGCACGTAACCCTTATTCCGAGGGCTGCGGGGACCTCGCTTGCAGGTCAGGTGGTCGGGTCGGGTATCGTCGTCGATATCTCTAAATACTTCGGGGCTATTCAGGAGGTCAACCCGGAAGAAAAGTGGGTGCGGGTGCAGCCGGGAGTGATCCGGGATGATCTGAACAAATACCTGGCGCCTTATGGCCTTCTCTTTGGACCGGAAACTTCTACCGCCAGCCGGGCGATGATCGGCGGGATGATCGGTAATAATTCCTGTGGACTTCATTCCATTACCTGGGGAAGCACGCGGGATCATTTACTCGAAGTAAAGGCAATCCTTGCCGACGGCAGTGAAGTTACGTTTCAGAACAGGACGCGCGCGGAATTCAGGGAGCGGGTAGCAGGAAAGGAGGGGATGGGAAAACGCGAACAGGCTGTGTATGCCGGAATGTGGGGAATCTTGTCCAATCCGGTGGATGCCGCACTCGTGCGGAAAGAATTTCCCAAACCCGGTATTACCCGGCGCAATTCAGGCTATGCACTGGACAGCCTTCTGGGGGATGGTCCGGAAGACCCGGAGATGATCAACCTGTGCCAGTTAATTGCAGGATCGGAAGGGACGCTGTGCTTTATTACGGAAGCCAAAATAGGGCTTGTTGAAGTGCCCCCCGCGGCGGTAGGCGTCGTTTGTGTCCATACAACTACCCTGCAGGAGGCGTTGCACGTAAACCGCGTAGCCATGCGCCATCAGCCGAAAGCATCGGAGCTGGTGGACCGCTATATTATGGATTTCACGCGGGAACACCGCGAGTATTCGAAGAATCGTTTCTTTATCGCAGGCGATCCTGCGGCGCTGCTGATCGTGGAGTTCTGGGGGGAAACAACCGCCGCCGTAAAGGCACAGGCGGAGGTACTGATAGCTGATCTGCAGCGGGAATCGTTGGGATATGCCTGGCCGCTGCTCTTCGGCGAAGAGGCAACGAAAGCCTGGGATATCCGGAAAGCCGGGCTGGGCCTGATACGAAACCTGCCCGGTGATACCCAGCCGGTCAACCTGATTGAAGATTGCGCGGTCGCCGTAGACGACCTGCCGGATTATATTGCGGAGCTGGAAGTACTGCTGCAGAAACATGGTCTGCACGCCTCTTATTACGCCCATGCCGGAGCCGGAGAACTCCATGTGGAACCCATGATCAACCTTAAAACCAGCAAAGGCAAGCAGCAATTCCGGGAGGTGCTGGCCGATACGGCCGCGCTGGTGAAAAAATACAACGGCGCGCTGTCAGGCGAGCACGGCGACGGACGTTTAAGGGGAGAGTTTATCCCTTTCATGATGGGAAAAGAAGTCTATGAACTGTTCCGTCAGGTCAAGAGAATATGGGATCCGGACGGTGTATTCAACCGGGGGAAAATTGTGGATACCCCGCCGATGAATGCGTTTCTCCGGTATGAACAGGACCAGCCTTTCCGGGAGATTGCGACCGTTTTTGATTATTCAGGCCAGGAGAGCCTGCTCCGGCTGGCCGAAAAATGCAGCGGTTCGGGAGACTGTCGTAAAACCGAACTTACAGGCGGTACGATGTGTCCCAGCTTCATGGCAACGCGAAGGGAGAAGGATACCACCAGGGCCCGGGCCAACCTGTTGAGAAAATACTATACGGATGTCACACAGGCTCCCGGAATGCGGGACCGGGTCCCGTCGGACCGGGTCGCGGACGACCGGGTCTTGCCAGACCGGGTCTCGCCAGACCGGGTCTCGCAGGATATGGTGAAGGAGGTACTGGATTTATGTTTATCGTGCAAAGGCTGTAAGTCCGAATGCCCTTCCAGTGTGGACGTGGGGAAAATGAAGTCAGAGTTCACACAACACTATTACGACCGGAACGGGGCGCCGGTAAGGGCCAGGCTGATCGCTAATTTTACCACTGAAATGCGCCTGGCGTCATGGGCCCCCTGGATTTATAACGGCATCTTTAAAACGCCTGCCCTGCGTCGCCTGGCCAATACGCTGGTGGGGTTTCATCCGGAGCGTACCATGCCGGCACTGCACCGGACAACGTTAAAAAGGTGGTGGAAAAAGCACTCGGAAAAAGCAAAAGGTACAGGGACGTTGGGAAAGGTATGGCTGTTTTGTGATGAATTTACTAATTACAACGACGTAGAGGCCGGAAAAAAAGCGATCCTGTTACTGGAGCGGTTGGGATATGAAGTGGAAATTCCGGAACATGTAGAATCCGGGAGATCGCACCTGTCAAAGGGTTTCGTGAAACAGGCGCAGCAGCTGGCTGTCCGCAACGTAACCTTGTTGGAAGGACTGGTCACCGAACAACGACCGATGATCGGGATTGAACCGTCCGCTTTGCTGACGTTCCGGGACGAATACCCCGAACTGGTCCCCGATCCGTTAAAGGCCGCTGCCAGGGAAATCGGCGCCAATTGTTTCTTGTTTGAAGAGTTTATCGCCCGTGAACGGGATGCGAAACGGTTGTCGCCCGATTTGTTCACCAAAGAGCCCCGGCTGGTGAAAATACATGGTCACTGTCACCAGAAGGCGCTCTCTTCGCTGACTCCCTCCAAAAAGACGCTTTCACTGCCCGAAAATTATCAGGTGCAGCTGATCCCTTCCGGTTGTTGCGGAATGGCCGGTGCTTTCGGATATGAAGCGGAACATTATGAACTTTCCATGCAAATCGGTGAGCTGGTGTTATTTCCGGCGGTTCGCGCACAACCGGAGGCCGTTATCATCGCTGCAGCCGGGACGAGTTGCAGGCACCAGATCAAAGACGGAACCGGGCGTATAGCCCTCCACCCGGCCGAGATCCTCTGGGAAGCGCTGGCACATTAATTTTCAGGCAGTATCAACTAAATTAACGCCGGCTGCGTTTATAGAGGCAAACGGGCGCCGGTGGCGCTATTGAAAAAATAGTCCTGAGTCTGATGAGAAAGACACTGATCGTACTAGTGCTGCTGATGGCCACATCCGTTACGATGGATGCACAAGTCAGCAGAAATACCTTTTCTTTCGGGGGCGGTTATAGCTTGCCGGTCGGAAAATTTGCCAGCGAACGGATGGATGACCCCAAAGCAGGATTGGCGGGTCATGGTTATTTCGGGCAGCTTGCCTATGAGCGCCGCCTGAGCTCCTGGATAGGGATCCGGCTGTCCGGCAGTTACAACGAGAATACGACTAACCCGGAGCCCATTATTCTGAAGGCAAATGAATTAATTGATATGTATCGCGGACTCATTGATGAATGGGGAGCGTATTCATGGGAGCAAACGGCCGGCAACTGGAACCTGATCGGGGCGATGGCCGGCCCGGTCATCTATATCCACCTCGGCAGGGTACAGCTTTCCGGGCATATTCAGGGGGGACGGATGTTTATACAATCGCCGAAAGTAGCCGTGACGGGTATCTCGACCTCCGGAAATAATGCTGTGGATGCAACCATCGAGCGGATTCGAACGGCCGCCTGGGGACTGGGAGGAGGAGTGGGACTCCGGATACCGATTAGCAAAACAACCCGGTTGCAACTGTCTGCCGATGCCCTGGCCTGCGAAGCTACTTTTAAGGACATTGCCTTACAGGGCCGGATAGGTGATCTGGGCGCTTCTCAATTAATGGAAGAAACCCGCCCCGTAGGCATCCTGAATGTGGGACTGGGGTTTGTGTTTGATTTTTAACACGGCCATGGTGATCCTGCGGTCCGCCGCTCGGCGGTCGAGCCGTGAGATCCGTTGGAATTCGTCGCCTCTTTTTGATTCCGGCACCGCCAGGTGAGACACTGTTGCCCGAGAGCCTTCCGGACGAGACTTTTTTACCGCCGTTACGGTATCCGGTGGATCAATTGCTATATTTGCACCCGTATTCAGCATACAAATAGTCATTTCGTATAGCGCTTTAAATGAAAGTATTAAAATTTGGCGGAACATCCGTAGGATCGGTAGAAAGTATCAGGCAGGTCATCGCCATTATAGCAACCAATATCAAGGCGGAGGAGCCAATTGCCGTTGTTTTTTCCGCCATGAGCGGGGTGACCAACCGGTTGCTGGAGATCGGCCGGATGGCCGCCTCAGGAAACAGCGAATACCTGGAGTTGCTGAAGGGAATAGAGGAAAATCATTTCAAGGTAGTACGGGGACTGATCCATGTGAAAAGTCAAAGCAGTGCTTTTGCGGTTGTGAAAGGACTTTTCAATGAATTGGAGGATTTATTGCGAGGGGTTTTCCTGATCCGCGAGTTCACGCAGCGGACATCGGACCTGGTCGTGAGTTTTGGGGAACGGTTATCGTCATCGATTGTCACGGCAGCATTAAACAGCGCCGGAGTGGAGGCGGAATTCTGCGACGCACGCAACCTGGTACGGACCAATAATCATTTTGGTATGGCCGCGGTGGATTTTGAGGTGACCAACACCAATATCAGGGACTATTTTGCGGCCCATACGGCGCTGCAATGTATTACCGGGTTTATAGGACAGACCAGCGACGGCATCACCACTACGCTCGGGCGGGGTGGTTCTGACTATACTGCTTCTATTGTCGGGGCGGCGCTGGATGCCTCCGTGATTGAAATATGGACGGATGTGGATGGCATTATGACCGCCGATCCCCGAAAGGTAGCCAATGCCTTTACCATTCCGACCATCTCGTATGCGGAGGCGATGGAGCTGTCGCATTTCGGGGCAAAAGTAATTTACCCGCCCAGCTTACAGCCGGCCTTTGCCCGGAATATTCCGCTGAAAGTAAAGAATACCTTCAATACGGCCTTTACCGGGACCCTGGTCAGCAAGCAGCCGAACGAGCGGAACTATGCGATTACCGGGATGTCGTCCATTGACGACATTGCCCTGGTTAATATCCAGGGAAGCGGAATGATCGGGGTGGCAGGGGTTTCGGCCCGTTTATTCACGGCTTTGTCCGAAAGCGGGATCAGTGTCATCCTGATTTCGCAGGCATCGTCGGAGCACTCCATTTGCTTTGCTATTAACCCGTTTGACGCGGAATATGTGGATGAAGTTCTGCGGCTGACCTTTGCCCGGGAAATTGCGTCCGGAGATATCGACTGCATTACGATCGATAAAAACTTGTCCATCATTGCGATTGTAGGAGAGGGAATGCGAAACAGCACCGGGATTTCGGGAAAATTATTTTCTGTTCTGGGCAAAAACGGGATCAATGTTACGGCTACGGCCCAGGGATCGTCGGAGTTGAATATATCGGTGGTGATCGCCAAAAATGATCTTTCCAAAGCGCTGAATGCCATCCACGGAGTCTTTTTCCTTTCGGAAACCCGTTCTCTGAACCTGTTTGTGGTAGGGGTAGGACTGATAGGAGGGACGTTGCTGGAGCAATTGAAAAACCAGGCCGATTTTCTACGGAAGGAGAAATTGCTGGCTGTCAACCTGATCGGACTTTCCAACTCCCGTAAAATGCTCCTGGACACTGCAGGGATTTCGGCCGCGGGCTGGCGGGATGAGCTGGATGTACGGGGGGTGAAAACAAATCTGCCGGCATTTGTGCAGCGGGTCAAAGAACTTAACCTGCCCAATAGCGTGTTTGTGGACTGCACCTCTGATAAAGAGATCGTGCAGCATTACTTCACCTTACTGGAAGGACATATTTCGGTAGTGACACCCAATAAGGTAGCTAATTCAGGACGCTATAGCGAATACCGGGAGCTGCAGCAGACTGCGCTGCAGAATGGGGTGAAATTCTTGTATGAAACCAACGTGGGGGCAGGGCTTCCGATTATTAACACCATCCAGGGACTGATTGCCAGCGGTGACAAGTTTTTGAAAATAGAAGCTATTCTTTCCGGAACGCTATCGTACATATTCAATCATTTCGGTCCGGAGCTGCGATTCGTAGACGCCGTAAAAGATGCAAAGGAGAAGGGGTTTACGGAACCGGACCCCCGCGATGACCTGAGCGGACTGGATGTCGCCCGCAAGATCCTGATCCTGGCCAGGGAAGTGGGGGTTCCGCTGGAGCCGGAGGACGTCAGGCTGACCCCGCTATTGCCCGATAATTGTTTGAATGCACCGGATGTAGCCGCATTTTTCGAAGAGCTGGAGCATTCAGATACGTATTTCGCGGATTTGCTCGAAAAGGCCGTCTCACAGAACTGCCGGCTGCGGTATATTGCCGCGATGGAAGACGGGAAAGCTTCGGTGGAGCTGCGGATGGTGGATGCTTCGCACCCGTTTTACAACCTTTCCGGCAGCGATAACATCGTTTCTTTCACGACGGAGCGCTATAAGGAACGGCCGTTAGTGATCAAAGGCCCGGGAGCAGGAGCGGAGGTGACCGCTACAGGGGTTTTCGCCGATATCATGAGTATCAGCAGCTACTTAGGCTAGTTATGAGTTATGAGTTATGAGTTGTTATGTCTTGGCTTATAGTGCCTTAATTTACGCTCCGTCATCTTCTGATTATAGGCCCCGAGGGACGGCTGTCCGACAACAGGTCTGACCTTCGTAATTGAATGCCATCATGCCTTCATCGTCACAAACCACGAAACAGCCCCCCTAACTCATAACTCATCACAAACCAGGAAACAGCCCCCCTAACTCATAACTCATAATTCATAACTCATAATTCCCAACTCATAACTATAAAAAAGTGAATTATATAAAAGCTTTTGCCCCGGCTACAGTGGCCAATGTGGGCTGTGGATTTGATATTTTTGGCTTCGCGGTGGATGATCCCGGCGATGTAGTGGAAATTACGCGGCGCGAGGAGCCTGGAATCGTGATCGAGGATATTACAGGAGATGGCGGGAGGTTAACCCGGGATCCCCGGAAAAATTCGGTCACCGTGGTGATGCTGGAATTGCTGCAGGCACTGGGGATCTCAGATTTCGGGGCAGCCGTTACCCTGCATAAAAGGATGCCGTTGGGAAGCGGCATGGGATCCAGTGCCGCCAGCTCGGTCGTGGGGGTATTTGCCCTTAATGAGCTGCTGGGGCGGCCGTATACCCGGGAAGAATTACTTCCCTTCGCCATGCAGGGAGAATTGATAGCCTGCGGATCTGCCCATGCCGATAATGTCGGGCCGGCCCTCATGGGAGGATTTCTCGTTGTCAGGAGTTATAAACCCCTGGATGTATTTACCGTGCCGGTACCCGAAGAATTGTTCTGTACACTGGTGCATCCGGATATTGAAGTAAATACCAAAGATGCCCGTCATATTCTCAGGAACGAGGTTTCGCTGAAAAATGCCATTTCCCAGATGGGAAATGTAGCCGGTATGGTGTGCGGTCTGATGACCGGGAATTATGAGCTGATCAGCCGCTCCATGGTAGATGTAATTATAGAGCCTGTACGGGCGATTCTGATTCCTGAATTCAATGTCGTGAAACGGGCGGCTATGGAACATGGCGCCCTGGGGTGCAGTATTTCAGGCGCCGGACCCTCTATGTTTGCCCTGAGCCGGAACCCCGTACAAGCCGGTGAGATCGGGAAGGCCATGCAGCAGGCTTTTGCAGAAGCCGGAATCGATAGCACGTCTCACGTGTCAGGAATCAACAAAGAGGGACCAAAAGTACTGGCGTTCAATTGAACTTAACACCCGGATCGGATGTTTTTAAAACGTGATCAGGCGCATGTTTGAGAGAATAAAGGCGCTGACAGGGTAGTAACAGCATTCAGAAAGCATAAGCATAGCAGTATGGTAACAGTAAGCGATAAAGCCAAAGAACGGATTTTCACCCTTCGGGAAGAGGAGGGAAGAGCCAGTGATTCGCATATCCGGGTAGGTGTTGTAGGAGGAGGATGCTCCGGCTTAATGTATAACCTGGAGTTTGACTCTGATTCGAAGCCTACTGATATGGTTTTTGAAGATAAGGGTGTGAAAATTGTAGTCGACAAAAAAAGTATCCTGTACCTGGCAGGTACCGTGCTGGACTTTTCAGATGGATTGAACGGAAAGGGGTTCCATTTTGTAAACCCCAACGCCAGCCGCACCTGTGGCTGCGGGGAAAGCTTTGCCGTGTAAAGTTCCGCCATCCCGGCAGACTTTTTGACATAAGATCGGGAAAATAATGTATCCCCGCCGGAAGGACCGTCCTTCCGGCGGGGATTTTTTTGGTTGAAAATTGGCTGGAAGTACTGGCCATAGATGGGGTCTTCACCAGTCCCTCTTTCCAAAGGCTTTCCGCGTCACCCAATAAAAAGCACATTTTCTTTTGATATAGTATAGATAAATGCCGATATTAGTATCAGTATTCCATTCTGATTTAGGATAATTTGGCTTCATGATAAAAGTCAATGGTACTTTCGTATGAAACCGGGAACTCGCAGCTATTATATCCGGTGAGCTAAAGCAACCTCTAAAACCAAATAAATATAAAGCCATAACGATTGATGGTACGACTCTTAACGTCGGACCGGGTAGCTTTCGGTAAACCTAAACTCCATGTAATTGAAATGTGATCTATACGGGAATGGCTGATGGGTGGTTGCCTGCTTGCTGCTTAAATTCATTCACAAAAAATATTTCGTATGAAAAAGCTTATTGTAATGGCGGTATCGCTCATAATCGCATTTAACGGTTGTAAAAAGGAAGAGCTGCCGGCGCCGGATGAGAACGGGTATATCTGGCTGCGGGATGTAGAATCCCTGTCGCTGATTAAAAAAACCATCCAGGGGACCTGGAAAATTCATAAACGATATGGGGGCTATACCGGAAAGGAAAACGCTACCCTAACTAATTCATACCTTCGCTTGCTGCCCAACGATAGTCTCTATATCGTATTCGAGGGTGAGCAATTCACTGCTTCCAAGGCAGACTTTGTACATAAGCAGGCTCAGCCTCGTTATGACAGCGGCTACCCTGCCTGGATATTGAATTACGAGCTCAGTAAACCAGGAGGCTCAAGAGACGAGCTTATCATTGATTATATGTACAAGGACCGATTGGTACTCGTGCGCAATGCACCCAATACGTATGCCTATTCTATGACAAAGATTTCAGAGTAAACTATCCCTATCCTTAAGAATAGCATGATCTAATCAATGGCCTGCTTTATGGAAGTGGCTTCTTAGGAGGAAATCCGCTTACGAGCTTAGCCATTTGTGCTTTCGGGTTTGGACATCGTGTGGACAAGTTTTCGGGAAATCTGAAATAGGAACACAAACGGATTTTCGAAAACACATAAAAACATTTCCTGACGGTTTTTGTATTTTTGCGCGGCAACAGTAAATCCGCCGACTGGAAGCGCTGTTGCTGAATACATCAGTAGTCGCAATTTTAAAATTTATAAAGCCTGTATGGGAAGAGCTTTTGAATACCGTAAAGCCAGGAAATTTAAACGTTGGGGGCAAATGGCCAAAGTGTTTACCCGGATCGGGAAGGACATTGTACTGGCTATTAAAAACGGAACGGCAGATCCTGCTACCAACTCCCGTTTAAGAGCGGTTTTGCAAAATGCAAGGGCGGCTAATATGCCGAAGGAAAATGTGGAGCGCGCCATAAAAAGGGCCACTTCGAAGGACCAGGAAGATTACAAGGAAATGGTATATGAAGGATACGGTCCCCACGGAATTGCTGTCCTTATCGAAAGTACTACCGATAACCCTACCCGGACGGTTGCCAATGTGAGAAGCTATTTTAATAAACTGGGGGGCAGCCTGGGGACCACTGGGATGCTGGATTTTATTTTTGACAGGAAGTGTATTTTTAAAATCAAAAATACCGACCTGGATGTGGAGGACCTGGAACTGACCCTCATTGATTACGGCGCAGAGGAGGTTTTTCTGGATGAAGAAGCGAATCAGATCCTTATCTATGGAGAATTTACGGCTTTTGGGACCTTACAGCATTACCTGGAAGAAAATAAGTATGAGATCGAAGAGGCCGATTTTGAACGGATACCCAATGATACCAAGACACTCAGTGAAGCAGAAACGGAAGAAGTGGAAAAGCTGATTGAGCGAATAGAAGAGGATGACGATGTGCAGCGGGTGTTTCACAACATGGGGTGATAAAAAAAGGAGGGTACGAAACCCTCCTTTTTTTATTCTTTTATTTCTTCATAGTCGATGTACTCGCCTCCTTTAGAAGAGGAGGGAGGTTGCTTTTGAGGATTGGGATCAATGTTGATCGTCCCGTTACGACTGTATTTCTGATTGCTGCGATTCGCCCTTTTTTGCTCTTTTACCAATTGGCGACCCACCAGCAGGTGAAAGATAAACCTCCGGAAAACAGGCACAAAAGCAATCAGTAACAGAAATATCAGAAGAATATTGAAAAACAATTTCATTTGTATAAAAGGTTATCAGCTTTCGGCAGTCAGCTATCAGCGCTTTTTCATGGATGGCGGGCGGCGTACCGCTTTGTATGCGATCCTTTTTCTGAAGGCTGATTTCTGATTGCTTATGGCTATTTCATAGGTATAAAAAGTTAATCAGCGATCAGTAGCCAGCCGCGCGGTGAACCGCTTTTCATGCATCGATCGGTTGCGTACCGCCGGGCCGCGAGACCTGCGCGAAATCCGATTCCCGATAGCTGATTCTGATCATGAAAATTTCAATTGAACAGAATTAAATAATGGTTTCTACAACTTGTAATTAAACATAAAGATAACGAAAAAAAATAGTAAAACATGCGCGCCGACGGGAAGAAAGGTCGAAACAGACGTTGAACGGGCCTTTACGGGGTTAATGCAGGGTTATATCCTGCAGGTAGGTATTGAAATCGTGGGCGCCCAGCGCCGCCAGAATGCTGATGGCGACAGGGCCGGCGTTCACATTATGGGTTTCGTTTTTGAGAAAATACAGGGCATTCGGAATGCGTAGCGCCAGAAGCTTCTCTCGTAGCAACGTCTGCTGCCGCAGGTAAACCACGTCGTCCTTAGCGCCATAGAGCAATATCGTACGGGGCGACCTGACATTGGCAAGATGTACCGGGCTGGCGGCTATCAGTTTGGAATGATCGGAGGAGGAATAGTTCTGCCCCACCATGAACTGAATTGAATTATGTAAATCCGGTCCGGATAACTCTTTGATACTAAGATCGGTAATTGCCGACATGCCAATAACGGTGTGAATGTTTTGCTGTTCGTCCTTATAGGCATAGGCCAAGGCGATATGCCCCCCGGCGCTGGCCCCCATAATGGCAAAGCGCTCTTTACGGATGTTGTAAAGAGAAGCGTTTTTCTTCAAAAAATCGACGCATGCCCGAATGTCCTCTTGCTGGCAATCAAAAAGCGATTTCGTACCGGTGGGGCCTGTCCGGTAATTGATGTTGACGATGGTAAGGTTTTTCCGGGCTTTTTGCAGGGAGTCTACTGTGGGCTGCAAAAACCATTTCGCGCCGCCGGTCCAATTGCCTCCATGCAAAAGTATCACCACTTCCGAAGGGGTATCGTATAGGGATAACGGGCGGTAGATATCCAGGGTATTTTCTGCATACGGGCCGTATTTCAGGTCGAGCTGCGGGCGGTAACCTTTAATAGGATCGTTAATGTTGGATTGGAATTCCGCTGCGTCCGGGCTGAAGAAATCACAGCCACCCAGGAAACAAAGACAGGCGAGGAACAACGGATAAGCGAGGGTCTTCCGGATTCGCATACAGAGCAACATATTTGCGTTGAAATTAGGATCCGTCCCACCCCGGGGCGGGACAATTGCCTTTTGATGGCAAAAATAACGCAAATTGGGACGGTTGCTCAAATTTTAATGAAAATCTTCTTTCGGTACATCCAGCGTAATAACAACCACATCATCAGTAACTGCAGGAAACCACTGACCAGCGTACGATAGGGGAGGCCCAGTACCTGATCGTATTCGGGTGACACGTGGATCCGGAAGGACTGATCGATGAATGCGGGAAGGATTTCCGCCATCACATAGGCTGCGATAGAGTTCGCACCAATCACGAGGAAGGGATACGCGACCTTGCTGAGGCCTTTGCCGCGATACGTATTGCTGTCGAAAATGAAATAGAAAAGGGCGAGGAGGAGAAAGCACCAGCCGCCGCTGAAAAGGGTCCATGAGGGCGTCCAGATCCGCTTTACAATCGGGCAAATGCCCGTCCATGCCAATAACTTCGCTGTGAAAAGCAACAGGATACCGGTGATGAACAGCTTTTTCAGCAATGCTTTATGTTCCTGGTGCTGCCGGAGCCATTGTCCGGCGATCAGTCCCAGTACCATGGTTCCCAGCGTAGGGATAAAGCTCAGGGTGGCATATCCGCCCCCATTGAAAAGGAAAGTCTTTTCCCGGGGGAACAGGTTCAGAAACCAACGGTCAAAGGCCCAGGCAGCATTGGTGTTCTTGTTCCAGTGAGCGGCGAATCTCTTCAGATGATGCTCCCAGTCAGTGGTAACCCCTGCCTGTGACCAGTCGAACCCCGGGCCCGGAAGCGGGTAGCCGGCGAACAACAGCCAGTAACCTGCCAGCAAAAAAACCAGTGCGGCCCCCTGTTTTTTAACGCTGAGAAAAGCCAGTGCAAAAAGGAACGGGTACCCCAGGCCGATTTGAGTGAGCGTGTCCTCAAACGTGAAATTGGTCTGATCGCGGTGCATGGAACGCAGGAAAATTCCAAGCAGTACCAGAATAAGCGACCGTTTGAGTGCATGTACCCAAAGTTCCCGTCCGCCTTTCCCGCGGGCCTGCCGGCTGGCAAGCGAATACGGCAGGGCCACTCCGACCAGGAAGGAGAAAGAGGGCTGTATCAGGTCATGCAGGGAGCAGCCGATCCAGGGAACATGACTCTGATGAAAGGCCAGGAAACTCCAGAAGCCGCTTTCCGGTAATGCGTTGGCTACCCGCGACAACCGCAGTACTTCGGCCATCATCAGGAACATTACCAGACCGCGGTAAACATCCACGGACGTGACGCGTGCGGCAGAAGCCAAGGGAGGTGCTGGGGTCATATGCGGGGATTTATGAAAAGCAAAGTCTTGTACCTGTCAAAAATACTGAGAGGAATGCTTTTTTGACTATTCGTAGGCCAGTTTTGTTTACACTTCCATAACTTTGCAACCGGAGCAGCCACGCAAAAATGTAAGACTTGTATGAAATTGAACCCGGAGTGGAAATTTGTTTACTTTATTGGGATCGGCGGGATCGGAATGAGCGCACTGGCACGCTGGTTCCATGCCAATGGCTACCAGGTGGCCGGGTATGATAAAACCACTACGGCTTTGACAGACGCTTTGGAGAAAGAAGGGATTCCGGTGATTTTTGACGAGCGCATGGAGGTCGTTCCCGGGACTTTTTCAGACCGTAAAGAGAATACCCTGGTCGTCTACACACCCGCGGTTCCTGCCGGGCATCCGCAGCTTACGTATTTCAGGGACAACGGTTTCACGTTAAAAAAGCGCGCCGGGGTGCTGGGAATGATCGCCGGGGAAATGACCACTATCGGTGTCGCCGGGACGCATGGGAAAACAACTACGTCATCGATGGTAGCACATCTGCTGCGGCATGCCCGGGTGAATACCGCGGCCTTCCTGGGCGGAATTACCAATAACTATAACAGTAATTTGCTGCTCAATGAGCCGGCTGCTGCCATGCAGGACGTATTTTGTGTAGTAGAAGCCGATGAGTTTGACCGTTCGTTTCTTACGCTGTATCCCGACATGGCGGTCGTTACGGCTACGGATGCCGACCACCTGGATATTTATGGGGAACATGACCATTTGCTCGCCTCGTTTCAGGCCTATGTGGATCAGATCAAAAACGGTGGGGTATTGTTCCTGAAAAAAGGGCTTCCGCTGAAAGGAAATCCCCGGATCCGGGTGTACGAATATGGTTTGGAAGAAGGGGCGTATCATGCAGGGGATGTCCGGGTGGAAAATGCCCGGTTTGTATTTGATCTGCACTACCCGGAGGGAACGATCAGGGATATCCGTCTGCAACTGCCTGGTTTTCACAATGTAGAAAATGCGGTTGCAGCCGCGGGCATAGCGCTGCAGGCAGGGCTGGAGCCGGAGGCCGTACGGGATGGCCTGACTACCTTTGCCGGAGTCAGGCGGCGGTTTGAATATGTCCTGGAAGGCGAGCGGGTGTTTATTGACGATTATGCACATCATCCTGCCGAAATCACGGCTTTCCTGTCGTCCGTCCGCGCGTTGTATCCCGGACGCCGTATTACTGCGGTTTTCCAACCCCACCTGTTTACCCGCACGCGCGACTTTGCGGATGCGTTTGCGGAAAGCCTCGACCTGGCCGATCAATTGTACCTGCTGGATATTTATCCGGCCCGTGAACAACCCATTGAAGGGGTGGATGCCGCAATGTTGCTGGCTAAAGTTTCGTTGAAGGATAAACAATTAGTGACGAAAACACAATTACTGGAGGAATTGCAGGTACAAGCGCCCGATATTTTAGTGACGATAGGCGCCGGGGATATCGATAAATTGGTGGTGTCGCTAAAAGAAATTTTGCAAAATGCTTTATTTCATAATAGGTAAAGATTTAGTAATATTACTGCCATGTTAAAAAAGCGTGCATTTTGGAGAAGGGGAATCAAAATGCTGCTCTGGGGAGCAGGGTTATTGCTGTGTATCGGGATGGCGGAACGCAAACTGATCCAGCAGCGGTGCGAAAATATTATTGTGAACATTGACCAGGGGGCCGACGCTTCGTTTTTAAAGCGGCATGATGTGGAGATGCTGGTCACAGACGGAGGCAATAGCCCGGTTTTAGGGGCCCGACTGGAAACGCTCAACTTAGACGAAATCGAGTCACGGGTGTACCGGAACAAATTGGTCAAAAGTTGTGAAGTCGTCAGGGATCTGGCCAATAACCTCGTGGTTACAGTGGTGCAGCAGGTTCCGATAGCACGATGGGTAGAGGAGGCGCCGGAAGGAGAATGGCGGCAGGCAAGAGGCTTTTATATTTCGGACGAAGGGAAGTATCTGCCGCTTTCCAATCGCTACTCCGCCCGTGTAACGCTGGTATCGGGCGATTTTTTCAAAGCGGTTAAAGGACTGAATAATCCGAAAGGAGATGCGTATATGGATGTTTTGCGCTATATTCACAACGATGATTTCTGGAAAGCACAAATCAGCCAGCTGCAGGTAGACCGGGAAGGGGAAATCAGCTTTCTGACCACCCTGGGCAACCAGCGTATCGAATTTGGCGCTCCCGAAACGATCGACTCGAAGTTTAAAAAGCTCCGGGTTTTTTATAATAAAGTACTGGTTTCAGACTGGAACCGCTATTCGAAAATTAGTGTAAAATATAAGGATCAGGTAGTTTGCGAATAAATTAATGATATGATGGAGAATAATATCGTAGTCGGAGTAGATCTTGGGAGTAGCAAAATTGCCGTAGTTGCTGCCCGCGCAATCAGGAATTCCCAGGGGGAATCACTGGAGATAATTGGCTTCGGCGAGGTCCCGGTAACACGTGGTGCAGTGGTGAACGGTTCGGTGGAAAATGTGGTACAGGTGGGAAGCGCGATTAAAGCGGCACTGGATCAGGTGTCCAGTATTTCCAACCTGGAAATCGGCCTGGTAAACGTGAGCTTCGGCGGAATGCATGTGAAAGTCAACCAGCAGAGTGACGGGGTCATACGACCCACTTCATCGGCCGGAGAGGAAGTAACCGAACAGGATGTCGCGCAGTTGGTAAATGATATCTACCGGGCGAAAAAAGATGCCAACCATGAGGTAATGCATGTGTTTCCCCAATATTTTACGGTGGATACGTCTACGGGTATCCGTGAACCCGTGGGGCGGCCGGGAATCAAGTTAAGTGCTGATTTTATGGTACTTCTGGCCAATAACCAGTCGATCAAGCGTACGAAAAGGAGCCTGTCGACGGCAGATAGTAGCCTTCGGACCGATAAATTGATTTACGCCCCTGTGGCTACGGCGATGGCTGTGTTGACGGAGGAAGAAAAGAACGCCGGAATCGCCCTGGTCGACATCGGTGACCATACCACAGACCTGATCATTTACCAGGATAATATTATCCGGCATATTGCATCCTTCCCGGTAGCCGGCCGCCATATTACCGCTGATCTGAAAACAGGATGCGGTATCCAGCCCGAAAATGCAGAAAAACTGAAACGTACCTTTGGAACCGCGCTGGCAGAAAATGTACCGGCTACGATTGAAATCATTATCAACTACCTTTCCGGTCGTCCGCCGCGTCAGGTGCTGAAGAAAAATGTGGCAATGATTATCGAGGAAAGGCTGAAGGAAATTGCCGCTATGGCGTATGCCGAAATCCGGAGGCTGGGCCTGGTTGATGACCTGATCGGCGGAGTAGTCCTAACCGGCGGCACGTCCAGTATCCCTGATATCGAATATGTGTTCCGGCGGGTGATGAACGATATGCCGGTAAGGGTAGGGTTTCCGGAAGGACTGGAACATACCCCTAAAGCAGACGTGGTCAGCAGCCCGACCTATGCAACGGCAGTAGGGCTGGTCTGGGCAGGCATACGGCCATTGGACGAGCGTTTGTCTCCCAGAAAGCAAGTATGGGCAGTTTCTGGCAGGGCAGGCAATGGCCCTCTCCCGCCTTTGGACGAAAGCGGGGATTTGGTTGAAGCTCCGAGAAACCCTACAAGACCTTCGGTCGGAGGGGTTTCAACTTGGTTAAAGGGCCTGAAAAATCCGTTCGGAATGAACGGGCCGACCAATAATGAGGCAGGGGAGTATTAATAAAGACATATTTTACGGGGGGCAGGGATATGAACAATTCAGATTTTCAAACTTTTTTTGAACAGGACTACATACTTAAAAAAATCGTGAAGGATACATTAATAGAAGACATAGGCAACACATCCATTATCAAGGTGGTCGGAGTCGGCGGTGGCGGCGGTAATGCTGTCAACTACATGTATGAAAAGAAGATCAAAGATGTAGAGTTCGTGATCATGAACACCGATCGCCAGGTACTGCTGAAAAGCCCGATCCCCACTAAAATCCAGTTGGGAGCCACACTTACACAGGGACTGGGGACAGGAATGGATGTCGGGCACGGCCGGAGCGCCGCCCTGGAAAGCATCGATGAAATAAAGGCAGTTCTGGGTGGATCCACCAAGATGGTTTTTATTACAGCGGGTATGGGCGGAGGAACCGGAACAGGCGCTGCTCCGGTAATTGCCAAAACGGCCCGGGAAATGGGACTGCTGACAGTAGCCGTGGTAACAGCTCCGTATGACTGGGAAGGCAGTACGAAAAAGAAGCAGGCCATGGAGGGGATTGCCGAGCTGCAGGAGCATAGCGATACGGTACTGGTGGTTTTGAATGATAAGCTGGAAGAGCTGTTCGAAGATCTTCCCCTTTCAAAAGCGTTTGCTGAGGCGGACAACATCCTGAGGAATGCAGTAAAGAGTATTTCCGAAATCATCACCACCAGCGGTAATATCAACACGGATTTCAAGGACGTAGAAAAGGTACTGAAGAATGCCAAGCAATCGGTCATGGGGACAGCCGATGCAGAAGGAAAGGACAGGGCGTCTCAGGCTATCACCAGAGCCCTGGATTCGCCCTTGTTGAACGACCGGAATATTGCAGGGGCAAAAAGTATCATTGTAACCCTGGCGTCCAGTACCAAAAAAGAGGCTACCGTCAGGGAGCAAAGCATCATTACTAAGTATGTTACCGAGCAGGTACAGGGTGAACACGCACTTTTCAAATTAGGGACCATCTTCGACGAATCGTTGGGAGACAACCTGCGTGTGACGATCGTGGCTTCGGGTTTTGATCCGAATGACGGCGGAATTCCGATTCCGGTTAAAGCCGGGAGCGGAGACGGAACGGAAACGGATAACGAAGTAGTACCCGGCAGTTTGGCAGGTTTGGAAAAAGAGCCTGACAGCTATATCAAGGTGGAAGGGGTAACTCCTCCCAGGCAGGCAGAGCTGGAGGTCACACCTACCGGCGGCCCGGCGGCAGTCCCGGATATGGTAGAAGAAGTGGCTATTTTCTATCCGGGTGGTGAAGTGTTCACACACGGACAGCCGGAGGAAGCGGCAGATGCTGACAAATGGGCGGCGGATGAGCAGGAACGGATCGAGCAGATAATCAGGAAATTCGAATCAGGGAAAATAAACTGGCAGGAATTGGAGGCGCCGGCTTTTAAGCGGAACAACCTGCAATTATGGAAGCATCCGGATATCCCCGCAAGCGAGATAGAGAAACATCGCTTGAACTAAGGATCTGATCATCACGGGAGGTACGGTAATCGTGCCTCCTGTTTGTTTTTTTACCGTGTTCCGCACTTATCTTATCTACAAGCCTTTTGGAATGCTTTCACAGTTCAGCCGTGAAGGAGAAGCTCCTACATTGGCAGACCTCGACTATGTATTTCCAAAGGATGTGTACCCGGTAGGCCGCCTGGATGCCGACAGTGAAGGATTACTGCTCCTCACCAATAATAATGCCCTTAAAACAAAACTGCTGGAACCACGGCAGCAACATCGGAAAACGTATTATGTACAGGTGGAAGGAATCATTACGCCGGAGGCCTGCCGTTTGTTGAACGAGGGAGTTCTGATTTCCGTAAACGGGAAAAAATACCAAACACTTCCTGCAAACTGTGAGCCGATAGCCGTTCCGGTGCTGCCGGCACGCAATCCGCCGGTCAGGTACCGGAAGGCAATCCCCGATACCTGGATGATGATTACGCTGACCGAAGGCAAGAACCGCCAGGTGAGACGTATGACGGCTTCCGTTGGGTTCCCGACCTTACGCCTGGTACGTGTCGGGATTGGGGCGGTTTCCATAGGAGACATGCAGCCCGGCGCCGTGAAACAACTGCAGAATCATGAGATAAATGCCCTGCTGCTCTGAGTTTCCGGTGCGTTACCGGTCTTGTCTGTTACTAAATGATTTTGAAATATGCGGGAATATTTTGAAATATGAGGGAATAACTGGCTATTTTTTATAAGAACATTTGGATACCGTTTCGTGTATTTCTACTTTTATTCACAGGTTATTCTTATTGTTTGCCATCCTTTGTCAGAGGATACTATAAATTGGAAATATAAACACTATTCGAATGAAAAAAAGGGAAATTTTAACTGGATTTCTAGCGCCTCCGGGATTATCCAAAGCGAAACTGGCGAAGTTACGCCAACGGGAATGGGATGTTTTGTTACTCGTAACAGAGGGAATAGATACAACCGGAATAGCGGATCGTCTATGCATGACATCAAAAAGTGTTCACAATTATAGAAACCGGATTGCTTCCAAGCTTTCCTTAAAAGGAAAGGGAATTTTAGGACGTTTTACTTCTGAAAATCGCGGTGAACTGCTGGCATTTTACGCGATGTTGCAAGGGATTGATTCCATCATGAACGTACGGTAGAAAATTAAAGTGATTACACGTTTATTCCGTCCGCGCCGGATAGTTCTACCCGGCAGAGCTGACTTCGTTACCACACGTTCTTACCGGTAGACTCTGTTTTATCACGAAAATTCCGCCTTTGAGTACCCGGGAATGGGGCAGGGGCTAACGGATCCTGAACCGTTGAATAGGAGCAGGGCCGTCAACGAATACCTTTGGTAACCGTGTCTATTTGGATAGGCATTTAGCAGCGAATGACAAAATAGCAGGTAGTTACGCAGTAATTTCTGACGTATGGAAAAGAGGAGATCAATCTAGAATGCTTTCTAGGTGTAAGCGTAAACTTAATTTCACAGTTGGGGTTAATAAAGTAGTATTCCTTTTTTAATATTTGATACCCTTCTTTTGAAAGTTTACCTAGAAATCATTCTATGGATATCTCCGTCTCCGCAACTTATTTCTAAAACTTCATGACCGGATTTGATCAGCTTTACACATTCGATAAACGGGATTGCCTATTTTTTTTGTCGTGCACGCCTGCTCTCTGAAGTACCGAACCCTGTTGAGTTTTGACGGTATTTTCCAATTTTTTCGAGTAAAGCAAGAAATACGTCGTGGAACATATCTTCGGCCTCGTCTGTATGATGGGCATACCGATAAGTTGTTGCTTAGTGTTTCATTTGATAGTTTTGTCTCATTTACAACCTTAGATAAATGCTTAGTTGATTTTACACGTCAATCATTCTGGCCCTGGTAACCGGCTTGTATCCATAACTCTCAAACCGATGGTTACTTCCGGATATGTTTCCTGTTTATATAAACTTCTAAAAGACAAAAGGTGGCACAGATAGTCGACTATTTTTCGGCGGCGTGGGGAAGAATGGATAAACAACTCTGCGAATTTGAAAATCTGCTATACGCCTCAAAGCGACCCGCGCAGCCGTTTCCGGAGAGAAAGGGAATAGCAATGGTCTGTGAAGGTAGCTTGTGGAGATGGTTTGTGAAAACGGGGTGTAATAGGGTGAAAGCCGGGAAAACAAGTCTTTACAAGTGTTGCGCCTGATCCTTTTTTCCGGGACAACTCCGCCGTACTGTTTTTATGTTGTGTGTAAAGATAGCCGTAGCACGCGGCATCTTTTAATTTGGATAGCTATGGTAACGCGCGGATTATGTTGAAACGGAGCCCGGAATAATTGTGAAGCGGCGTGTGAAACAAATGGCGCGAATGCAGGTTTTAATTTCCAGCCGATTCCGCTTTTCCAAACTCTCAATACCTCATATTTTGAGGTAATAATAATTTGGTTTGTGCTTTTGAGGCTGATATATTTACAATGAAAAACAAGCAAATGCAAGTGTTACGTAAGGGGGATCTGATGGGAAATCTCTCCGGTTTCTGACGGGAATTTATAGACAAATCACTTGCCGGGCCAGACAATAGCAACGAACAAAACGATTGAAATGGATCCAACTATACACACACACCTGCTCCGCACGATTTCAGTGTCGGGTCCTTTCGGTTAGAGCGCGTAGAGCGGGGGGATAACGAGTGTATTAAACGATACGCAAAGAAATCTCCCTTGCTTTATAGCTCACTTTATTAAAACCAGGTTAAATAGATGGTTCGCAGGCTGAGTCCGATAACCAGCAGCCCTACGATGAGCATCAGTGGGCGTCTCTTGATCCGGTTGACCAGCAACGCACCCATGGGAGCTGCAATGATCCCGCCAATAACGAGCCCCAGCACGACTTGCCAACTGCTCACGCCGATAAGGATGAGGAACGTAATGCCACTGGCCAGCGTCACCCCGAATTCTGCCGCATTTACCGAGCCGATGGTATAGCGCGGGTCGCGCCCCTGTCCGAGTAGTGTAGAGGTTACAATAGGCCCCCATCCGCCGCCGCCTATAGAATCCATGAATCCGCCGACCAGCGCCAGGATACCGATTCGTTTCGTCTTATTCTTCTTGATGGTTTTGCTCAGGGCTTTTCTTAAAATGATAATCCCCAGGATAGCCATGTAAGCGGCCATGAAAGGTTTGATGACATCACCATCAATCACGTCAGACAACAGGTAAGCGCCTACTACGGCGCCAATGATACCTGGGATCAGAAGCGTTTTGAAGAGTTTTTTGTTGATATTCTTGAATTTGAAATGGGAAATGGCCGAAGCGCCCGTAGTGAAAATCTCGGCCACATGGACACTCGCACTGCTAATGGCCGGGGGAACCCCTAAAGAAAGCAAAAAAGAGGTAGAAGTGGCGCCATACGCCATTCCCAATGCCCCGTCTACCAATTGGGCGCCCAATCCTACCAGCAGGTAAAAGAAGAAATCACTGGACAGGAATTCCGTTAAAGCAGCTGAATCAACTGTAAAATTCCTATTGATAAATAGGCCAGTTAGTGTTAATGCGATCACTATCAGAAAGAAGAGGACAAACCCCCGTATATACCCGTTTGATTTTAGAGCAGCTGTTTTGTTTTCAGACATTCCGGTGCGGTGTTACTGGCAATTGATTTTATGAGGCACAAATATATACAAACCATTTAATCTATAAAAGTAGTAGAGTATCTTTTTAAGGATTTAACCCTATTTAAACCGGACAGCTTTTCAGAATAGGGGTTTTAACAATGCAAGTATTTCCGGCACTTTTGTCTGATCCGACACCGTGAGAGTAGCTTGCCTGTAAAATGTTTGCCGCTGTCCGAGCTTTTTCAGCAGTTCCTCTTCCAGATCCACGCCCGACAGCAGCGGACGGTCGTCCTGATTGTGCCGGCGGATTCGCCGGGCAAGCTCTGCAACCGGGACATCGATAAAAATACTGATTCCCGAATGCCTTATAAATTCCATGTTGTCAAAAAAACAGGGAGTTCCTCCACCGGTGGCAATGAGCAGGCGCTGATCCGGTGGAATCGCATGCAGGAGCCTGCTTTCCACCTCCCTGAAATGAGCCTCGCCGAAACGGGTAAAGAGGGCCGGGATATCGAGTTGCTGATCAGCAACGATTTGCTGGTCGAGGTCGAGAAACTGATAAGCCAGCTGATGCGCCAGCAATTTTCCGAGCGTTGATTTCCCCGAGGAGGGCATTCCTATTAAAAAGATATTTCTCATCCCTGAAAAGGCATTATTGGACAAGTTTGAGAACGGTAGCGCCATCCGGGGTGTCGTTGTAATGCCATTTCCCTTTGACGATCCCATCCTGCAGGAGCCAGATTCCAGGATTGGACCGGGAAATGGTTTTGAGAACGGTGGCATCCGCAAAATAGTAGGGGACCTCCAGCTGTTGTTCCCGTAGAAAGGCTTCTATGTCCTTACTGGCAGCTGACGTAAAGATCAGCGGCGTAACACCTCCGGTACCCGCTTCTTCGATGAGCTTACGGATGTCCGGGAAGGCCGCAGTGTTAATATCTTTCAGGTTTTTGACAATAACGATCAGGTTGGTCCCCTGAAGGCTCTGTTGTGTGAAATCCGTCGAGTCGTTCCAGACACGGTAATCTGTAATTTTGGGTTTCGCCTTGTCTTCATTAAGGCTGATCATGTCCTTATAGGTGTAAGTAGTATCACTTGGGTAGTGGTCAAACCGATAGGTTTTTCCGGCCTTTTCGAAAATATATTCAAACCGGTAGGGCTCCGAAGGCTTCATTTGTGCGGCGATGTCATTGCCTACTTTGTAAGGGAGCAAATCGAGGGGCGGGAAATGGGTGATGGCATAAAAAGCCAGCGCCAGCGAGCCGGTGGTAACAAGCGCCACAATCAGTCCGGTGGCCAGCGGTTTGATATGATGCTGGTAACGGATGATCAAGAGAATGAGCGCCAGCAATACGATGTCCTTAGTAAAGGAAGTCCAGGGTTTGAGTTTGATGGCATCTCCGAAGCAGCCGCAATCAGTTACTTTGTTGAAGTAGGCGGAATAGAAGGTAAGGAAGGAAAAGAAAAGAATGATCAATAACAGCAGGATGTTGGTTGTCCGGGGTTTGTAAGCGACCAAAAGGGCGACCCCCAGCACTACCTCGGCGACACACATGAACACCGAAAAATACAGGGCATAAGGGATCATTCCGCTAAAAAAATCGTGGAGGAACGGAAGATCCTGGGAAAAAACTTCAAAATACTCTTCAAATTTGATTTGAGTCCCTACCGGGTCGTTGAGTTTGATCAGACCGGAAAATATAAAAACAACACCAACCAGGTATCGGGCTATTTGCGACGCAATTTTCATGGGCTATTGTTTGTGAAAAGCGGGTGCCTCCGGTCCCTCTTCCAGTTTAATAAGACAAAATACGGAGTAATTAATGATATCCTGATAACCGGCCTTCACCCCTTCGGAAGCAAGTGTATATCCGTGGTTATCTTCAATTTGTTTGATACGCAAAAGTTTCATCAGGATAATATCGGTCATGGAACTGACACGCATCGACCGCCAGGCTTCTCCATAATCGTGGTTTTTGTTGAAGAGCAATTCCCTGACTTCGTCGGTTTGCTCCTGATAGCGGCCTGCCAGATCGTCCGGTTCTTCCGGAACGTCGCGGGCAGCGATCTGGATAAGCGCCATGACACAGTAATTGATAATTCCTACGAATTCCGTTGGGATATCATCCTGCACCTTCTGGGTTCCTTTTTCCTGAATCGTACGGATCCGCTGTGCTTTGATAAAGATCTGATCGGTAATAGAAGGAAGTCTTAAAATACGCCAGGAAGTTCCGTAGTCATGGTTCTTCTTGCTGAATAGCTCCCGGCATTTTTCGATAATTTCCTGATAGGCGGTTTCAGTAGATTTCACGTTATTTGTAATTCTGCGATACCCTCATGGCGGATATCTTCAGTTTTTGGCTTCTATAGAATAAATTGTGCGGCAAGTTACTAAAAAAACACTCAATATCAGGGGAGAATTGCTTGTTCTGGACAAGCCGGTAGTGATGGGGATATTAAACAGGACCCCGGATTCTTTTTTTTCATCCAGCCGGATTCATGAGAAAACCCTGGGTGAAATCAACGATCTGGCCGGTAAAATGCTGGAAGAAGGAGCGACCATGCTGGACATCGGGGGGTATTCGACCCGTCCCGGGGCCAGGTCTGTGTCGGAGCAGGAGGAGTCGGACCGGGTACTGCCGGTAGTGGAAGCGCTGGTTCGTGCCTACCCGAAGGCGGTACTGTCGGTCGATACGTTCCGGGCGGAAGTGGCGCGGCGGGCGGTGGGTGCGGGAGCGGCTATCGTAAACGATGTCTCGGGAGGAACGCTGGATCCGGAAATGGTTACAACCGTTGCGGAATTGGGAGTCCCTTATGTCCTGATGCACATGCGGGGAACACCGGATACGATGAACACCTTGACCACCTATGAGCGGTTGGCCGTCGATATTCTGAAGGATCTGCAGCAAAAGTTGTCGGAGCTGCGTAAGCAAGGGGTCGCCGATGTCATCATTGACCCGGGGTTTGGCTTTGCCAAAACCGCTGTCCAGAATTTTGAGCTGCTGCGGGAGTTGGAATTATTCCATATGCTGGACTGTCCGTTACTGGTGGGAATCTCCCGGAAGCGGATGATCTGGCAGTCACTGGGTATTACGGCAGATGCTGCACTTAACGGAACGACGGTGCTGAATACCATTGCACTCTGGCAGGGAGCGGCTATCGTAAGGGTGCACGACGTAAAAGAGGCACGGGAAGCGGTGGTGTTGGTAGAGGCGCTGCGCAACGGTTGAAAGCAGGAAATTATACGGCTTTCCCAAATGTTGCCTGTAACCGTGCATTGGCGTTTGCCGTCAAGGGATTCCCATGCCCGAAAACGGCTTTGTCAAAATCAAGAGCTGCTGCTTTTTGGATACTCCGGATTCCGACGGCCCGGTCTTCATAAACGGTACTGAGAGCGGGACCCATGATATTGGCGCAGATGTCGCCGGCAATAAGTATCCCTTCATTCTGTACCAGGAGCGAAATGTGACCAAGGCTGTGACCGGGAGTATGTATTACTACTATACCCCCGGCAATAGGAAGGACATCCTGATCGCAGAGGTATTCATCCACCGTAACAGCATCGACGCTGGTAGGGCTTCTTTTGATAAAGGTATTAAAAATAAGCCAGTTGAGTAGGCCTGGCGAGCGCGTACTGGGCAGGCGTCCCGTGAGGCCGCGCTGCAGCAGGAGTGCATCTTCCTGATGCGCGTATACCGGTATCTTAAGTGTCGTGCTTAGCGCAGCGGCACTGCCGGAATGATCGGGGTGAGCGTGTGTCAGAATAATTTGCCGGATATCGTCCGGGTTTTTTCCGACCTTCTTCAAGGCCCTGAAAATCTTTTCCTGGCCGTCAGGATAACCGGTATCTACCAGTGTCAGGCCGTTACTCTCTATGATAAATGCATTGACAGCCCCTAGTGATAGCTGATAAACGGAAGGCGAAACCTTTTTCATAAGCGGGCATTTTATTAAGCCAGGGAACCAGAATGAAGACGATAAGCAGTCGTCAGTGCGTTAAAGGTAAGAAAAAGTAGAAAATCTCGGGAAATAGTAGCAATATTGGCCCTGAAAATCAATAATTTTCGTACGGTAACCGGGCTTGATATTAAAGTGCTGGTAATCAATTTCTTGTGGATTTGTAGGTAACTGATACGGAATTCCGCAAACACGAAAAAAGCGAAAAAACGAAAAATCAAGTATTATCCATGAAAATAGGGTTTCTTACAATTGATTGGACCGATATCCTGGATATAACCCTGGTATCCTTATTGCTGTACCAGGTCTACTACCTGGTAAGGGGGAGTATTGCGAGCCGGGTGTTTACAGGCTATATGATGCTCTATATCTTTTACCTGATCATTAAGGGGTTGGGATTGGAGTTAATGACGGCCATTCTCCAGTATTTTATGGGAGTAGGAGCTGTTGCCCTGATCGTGATTTTCCAGCAGGAAATCAGGCGGTTTCTGCTCATTTTGGGAAAGTCGGCCATGTTTACCAATAACCGCTTTCTGGCACGGTTTTTCGGCGAGGCCGTCAATACAATGGAAACGGAAACCCTGAAAACGGTGGTGGAGGCTGCGAGGGCTATAGCGGCAGAATTTAACGGGGCATTAATTGTGGTCCGTAAAAGAGATGAGCTGGATAAATATGCGGAAACCGGCGTGATGCTTAATGCACTGGTATCCAAACCGCTGCTGATTGCTATTTTTAGCCAGTACAGTAATCTAAACGAAGGGGCGGTGATCATTGCAGACGGCCGGATGGTGGCCGCTCATTGTGTATTACCCGTTATGGAAGGAAACGGTATCCCCGAAACGATAGGGTTCAGGCACCGCGCGGCTATGGGAATGAGCGATGCCACCGATGCTGCTGTGATTGTCATTTCCGAGCAAACCGGCAAAATCTCGCTGGCGATCAACTCCCGCCTGATCAGCAACCTGTCTGCCAGGGAAGCCGAGGTCCAGCTGAATGCCTATCTCAATGCCGACGAACGGCCTGCAACGGGTCAAAAATCATCTGCTATCTGAGTAGGGAATAAATTTCTTTCGATCTCTTTGGAAAATAGGCGTTTATCTGGTAATTTTGCCCCCTCTTTTAGGAATCCCCCGGAACACAGGCGCTGCCGGCAGGCCGTTTGCTGCACTCCGGAAGGAGGACTTATAAGGAGGTAATTCTAACCAAATAAACTGTAAGTAGCATGTCAAAACAGTATGAAACGGTGTTCATTTTAACTCCCGTCTTATCTGATGTACAGGTAAGGGACGCCGTTGACAAGTTCCGTACGATCCTGACCGAAAATGGTGGGGAAATCGTACACGAAGAGGACTGGGGATTGCGCAAACTGGCCTATCCCATTCAAAAGAAAAACTCCGGTTTTTACCACCTGCTGGAATTTTCAGCTCCGGGTGCAGCCATTGACGTGATGGAAACAGAATTCCGTCGTGACGAACGTGTGATCCGTTTCTTAACGGTAGCATTAGACAAGCATGCCCTTGCCTACAACGAAAAAAGACGTAAAGGGCAGGTAGGTAGAAAGAAGGAAGTAACCGAGACAAAAACCGAATCTGAAGGATAAGCTATGACACTTGTAAACGAGCCGGTTGAAAAAAGTGCCAACCGCAAAAAATATTGCCGCTTCAAAAAAGCCGGTATCAAGTATATCGATTATAAAGACCCTAATTTCTTGTTGAAATTGGTCAACGAACAGGGAAAAATCCTGCCGCGTCGCCTGACCGGTACCAGTCTGAAGTATCAGCGTAAAGTGGCTCAGGCCATCAAACGTTCGCGTCATCTGGCCCTGATGCCATTTGTAGGGGATCAATTGAAATAATCATTTAGAAGGTTCGTATTGAAGATATGGAAATCATACTGTTAACAGATATCGCAGGGATAGGTTATAAAAACGACATTCTTTCCGTAAAGCCCGGATATGGTCGTAATTACCTGATCCCTCAGGGCTATGCCGTCCTGGCGACTAAAACCAACCGGAAGGTGGTGGAAGAGAACATTCGCCAGGCAGCGCATAAGGCTGAGAAATTAAAAAAGGATGCCGAAGAGCTGGCAGCAGCTATCGGTGAAACCACGTTGACGATCCCGGCAGTAGCCGGCGAAAGCGGTCGTATATTCGGTCGTATTACAACGAACCAGATCGCTGAAGCGTTGCGGGTAAAAGGTTTTGAGATCGATCGTAAGAAAATTGCGATCGAAGATGTCAAAACACTGGGAAGCTACAGCGCTTTGCTGGATCTTCACAAGGAAGTGAAACATAAGGTAGCGTTTAATGTAGTGGTTGCCGAGTAATTATAATGGGCTTTCCCGGAAATAGCGTGGCTACAGGTTCCTGTACTCGCGCTATTTCGTTTTATAGGGAGTTTGCCCGCATTGATTCGCCAGATGCACCTTTACCTGCACATCCCGTTCTGCCGCCAGGCTTGTTATTACTGCGATTTTCATTTCAGTACCAATACCACCGTACAGTCGGAAATGGTACAGGCGATGGTACGGGAGCTAGCGCTTCAGCAAAACTATTTGCCGGGACCTGAATTGCAAACGGTTTACTTCGGAGGAGGAACTCCGTCTCTTTTGACGGAAGCAGAACTGGAGGCATTACTCGGCGCGGTTGGCAGGTATTACACCTTATCCGATGAAGTGGAAATTTCACTGGAGGCCAACCCGGATGATCTGGATACGGAGAAAATAAAGCTGTTGAAACGTGCAGGCGTGAACCGGCTGAGCATCGGGATACAATCATTTCATGACCCGCATCTGAAAATGCTTAACCGGCTGCATTCCGGAAAAGAGGCTGAAGAGGTCGTGAAGAAGGCGCAGGACGCCGGAATTACCAATATTTCGGCCGATCTTATTTATGCGATCCCCTCTCCGGACCATGGTATTCTGGAGCAGGACCTGGAGCGGATAACGGACCTGAACATTCCGCATCTCTCTGCTTACTGCCTGACCATTGAACCCAGGACCGTTTTTCATAAGCGGGTAAAGGACAAGCAAATGGCTCCTGTAGAAGACAGGTATGCAGCGGAACAGTTCGAATATGTGGTGACCGGGTTGGCCGGCAAAGGGTATGAGCAGTACGAGATCTCTAATTTTGCGAAAGAACAGCAATATTCCCGGCATAATACGGCATATTGGCAGCGAAAGCCCTATCTGGGTATCGGGCCGAGTGCCCATTCCTACAGTGACACGAGCCGGCAGTACAACGTAGCCAATAACGCTCAATACCTGAAGGCGCTGGCGGCCGGAACCGTGCCGGCTACCAGGGAAGCGCTGACGACGGCAGACCAGGTCAATGAATACCTGCTGACCGGTTTACGGACCAAATGGGGGTGCCGTTGGGAGGTGCTGGACCAGTTATCAGGAGGGGAATTTCGCGAGTACAGCCGGAGTATCCTGAAAGAGCACGCCGGACGCGGCTGGATCCACCTGTTGGAGGATAAGCTGCTGCTGACCGAATCCGGCAAGTTATTTGCCGATCGCATTGCATCCGATTTATTTCTCGTGTAATGCTTCCAGCGCCCAGGAAAGATAAACCAGGGGTGCATTCCAGTTAATGGCTATTTCGTTGGAGGCATAGGAGCAATATACATCCGTATAGGATTCATCGGGATTGTTGCCGGGATAGGAATTGCACTGATCCTGCTGGCCGGGGTTAGGACCGCCTGCAAGCAAGCCGGGAACGGGTTCTGCGACAGCATCTGCCGCTGAGGGCCTGTGGTGCGGGTGGAGCACGCGTTTGCTGCCAAATCCGGTGACAAAGCAATAACCGGTGGCATTCCGGCCCAGCAGGTAATCGAGGTTGCCGGATGCCGTATGGAGGTAATGTGTTTTGTTGGTTAACCGGTACGCCTGCAGCAGCAGGATTCCCTGGTTGGCAGCCACCGCGTTGCTGCCCCATACAAAGTCTCCGGCTGTCCGGCCCATGGCCGTATAAAAAGGTGTTTTTGCTAAATCATCCGACAAGGCATCGGCAGCGGCCAGAAGCTTAGCGGTGGCGGTGCGAAGAAGCGGTTTGGCCTCCGAAGGAAGCGTGCGCTCGTGCCGCAACAGGGAATAACAGGCCAAAGGAAGAACCTGGCTCCAGGAAGGCACGGGTAACGGCGAGGTTGCCTGCAGGTCGATTGCTGTCAGGTATTTTTTGTTCCTGGTTGTAAGGTACAGTTCTGCCGCGGCCCAGGTGAGTTCGTCCGCGCTGTTGCGGTCGCCATAAGCACCTGTTACGATATCGGGATCGAATGTACGGTTCATAAACCCCTGATCGTAGTAAACCTGCGGATTGTTTTCTGCCCAAATCCATGCTTTCTCAGCGGCGGCCAGGCACGAGTCGGACAGTCCGGGAAGCTGTCGTTTGAAGGAACCGAAGATGCGGGCCGACTGAGCCATTACGGCGGCAAAATCCAATGTGGCTGTAACTGATTTTTGAACCACATAACGGATTTCCCTGGCCGCATGCGGCATGACGGTGCCGTCAAATTTCGGGTTGGTCAGTTTGTGGTAAACACCTCCGTCTCCCGGATCCTGCATGGTCAGCAGCCATCGTATATTCCAAAGGGCTTCGTCGAGAAGGTCCGGGATACGGTTGCCGCTTTCGGGGATACGAACGGCGAACCCGCGGGTGAATTGCGGGAAGTCTTCGTAAAGCGCCAACAAAGTGGCCGTGGTAATACCGGAATTAACGACGTATTTGTTGTAATCCCCGGCGTCGTACCATCCTCCGGGAGAAGCAATTCGGGCGCCTGCCGGTCGATTGGGGGAAGAGGCGGAGGGATGGACGAATACCACGGTATCGGGATGTCCGGCCGGACGGTGCCATTTTCCGGCATACTTTCCGGGGAGCGGCGTGGAGGCCCGCTGGTAATAGAAGCCCTTAAGAGCGGCATGCGCCAGTTCCCGATGGATGTTCTCCCGTATTTCGAAAGGGGGAGAAACTGCCCCGTCCGACAGGTATACCTCGTATATCCCGGGAGTTTGTAAAGCGGAGAAGTCGGCAACACGCGCCTGTTTGCCGGAATGGGGATTGGTCCCAACGGGCCCCAGCTGTCCCGAGAAAACGGCCCGGGAAGTTCCTTTAAGGCGGATCGTGTAGGTATCGGAGGATGCATTCCGGACCAGGGCTATCTTAGGGGACTTCGGATAAAACCCGAGTTGATTCAGCAAAACAGGCTCACCCGCCGGCTGAGCAACAACTACGGTCGCGAAAAAGGGCAAAAAGGTAAGAACAGTTTGTAAAACCCGTAGCATCATAATCAGGAATTGGACACATTCGCCGCAAAAATACAGAATTGTGGGTAGGTTTTAGGTGTTGGGGAATAGGTTTTAGGTGTTGGGTGTTAGGGAACAGGTTTTAGGCATAGGGTGTCCGGTAGCAGAGCAGACGGCCGAAAGCTGATAGCCGACTGCTGATAGCCGATAACCGACAACCGACAGCCGATGGCTATCAGCTGACAGCTAACCCAAAATCAATTTGAAATTTTGCCCCGGCTCTTGTATCTTGCGTGCCGAATTTAGTCGTTCAAAGCAAAAAACCTTGTTATGGAATTTCCTCAGCATTTAAAGTACACGCAGGATCACGAATGGCTGCTTCTGGAGGGTGATAGTGCCACCATTGGGATCACCGATCACGCCCAGGGCGAATTGAGTGATATTATTTATGTGGACGTCACCACAGTAGGAGAAACCCTTGAGCAAGGGCAGGTGTTTGGAGTGGTAGAGGCGGTGAAAACCGTGTCGGATTTGTTTTTGCCCGTCGACGGCGAGATTATTGAGCTCAATCCGGAACTGGATGGCGCCCCTGAGCTGCTGAATTCGGATCCTTATGGAAAGGGATGGATTATCAAAGTAAAATTAACCGACCCCGGCCAGGCCGATCATCTGCTGTCAGCAGATGCGTATAAAACGTTCATTGGATATTAAAAAAAGAAGCTCCGCCGGGAGCTTCTTTTTTATAAAGGCAGTAGAAACAGCAACCTAACAGCTAATACCTAACAGCTATTACCTATTACCTATTACCTAACACCTAACACCTAAAATACCATCACCTAATTAATACATGAAAGTACTGTTTAAAGCAGTTACAATTTTCCGGAAAGGAAGTGAATACCACCAGCAGACACTTGATCTGCTACTGGAAGACGGGAATATTGCGGCGGTCGGGCACGAATTGACAGCGGAAGGGGCAAGGGTGATAGCCGTTCCGGGACTTTGCGTGTCACCCGGCTGGGTAGATATGCGGGTGGCATTACGCGAGCCGGGACTGGAACAGGAGGAAAGTTTCGCAAGTTTGAAAGAAGCTGCCGCAAGGGGGGGCTTCACGGGACTGGTGCTGTTGCCCAATTCCAGCCCTGTAGTGGATACCAAGGACACGCTTCAGTATATCCGGCAGCAGGGCCAGGCAGGCGCCGTTCATTTTTATCCAACGGCAGCGGTGACAAAAAAAGCAGCAGGCGAGGAGTTTTCGGATATGATGGATTTGTACTATGGAGGGGCAGTAGCCTTTACCGATGGCGACCATCCGATTCAGAACAGCGATATTTTCCTGAAATCGCTGCTCTATCTCCAACCCCTGAATGCGCTGCTGATCAGCCGCCCGGAAGACCATAATTTGTCGGTATTCGGTCAAATGCATGAAGGAGTTACCAGTACCTTGCTGGGGCTGAAGGGAATCCCTTCCCTGGCAGAAGAAATGATGATTATCCGGGATCTGCAATTGCTGGAATATGCCTTGTCGGGCGGGAGGCTTGCCGCTGTTACGCCTTCTTTACTGCATTTCTCGCTGTTGTCGACCCAACGGGCCGTAGAACTGGTCCGGGACGCAAAGGCCAGAGGCCTGCCGGTGTCTTGTGACGTTGCCGCCCATCAACTGGCTTTTGACGACACGGTCCTGCATACGTTTGATACGAATTTAAAAGTAAGCCCGCCGTTACGATCGGCTGCCGACCGGACAGCGCTCCTGGAGGGATTGGCAGACGGGACGATTGATGCCATCGTTTCGGGCCACACCCCGCATGCACCGGAAAATAAAGACCGGGAATTTGATCTGGCCGCATTCGGAATGACGGGCCTGGAAACAGCGTTTTCACTGAGCTGCATGCATAGCCGCCTGCCGCTCGAAACACTGGTAGACAAACTGTCCCTTTTCCCGAGACAGATTTTGCGGTTGCCGCCGGTACCGGTAGCGCCGGGCCAACCGGCCAATCTGACGTTTTTTGAACCGGATGCGGAATGGGTCTTTAGCAAAACCTATTCCCGTTCGAAAAATACACCCTTCCTGAACCAGCCGCTGAAAGGAAAGGTGAGGGGAATCGCTAACCAGGGGGAATTCCGCTGGTTTGACTAACCAATAATCGGGAATGCAATCAATTATCGCTTTTTTTAATAAACCTCTGCTTAAAATTTCACTGGCAATCGGCCTGCTTACGGGTTTGCTTGCTTTTGGGTATTTTCTGGGATTGTATTGGCTGGACGTTACGCCGCTGGGCAATATCCGGGTGCCTGATTTTGGGATCCATCTTATTATGATGGGGTTTGCCTGTTGGTATTATCGCCGTAAAATCGGTCATGGATTCCTGCATCTCTGGGAGGCGCTGACGATTTGCTACGTTGTCAATATGGTGGCAGCCTTCATTACCGGGTGGTTGATTTACTTCTTTATTACTTTTGAAGATCCGCAGATCTATACCGATTACCTGGCTAATTTGCGGGAGCTTATGCTGGAGGGGAAAGAGCAGCTGGTCGCCAATATCGGAGAGCCTGAATTTGAAAAACTGCTGGCCGGAGTAGCGAACAACAAGCCGGCTGATGTTATTTCCGATGAAATCAGTAAAAAATTCTTGCTGGGAATTATTCCGATCTTAATTATTTCCCTTATTTTCAGAAAACAAAAGTTGGTGACAGAGGAACGTAACTGAACCTCTGAAGACCTGTTACAAAGCCAGTAGGTATCTTAATCATTCATAAAGCCTGAATTCATTATGCAAGAAGACGTATCTGTTACCAAAGTAGCCATACGGGTTGGCTTACTTTTGGGGATTATCATCGGGGTGTATACCATCATCCTTTACATTACCGAGCTGGAGCAAAACAAAGTGCTGGCCTGGGGAGGGGTCGCCTTTTTAATAGGGGCGATTTTTATTGGAATGAAGGAATATCGTAAACAGAATAATGATTTCATGTCGTACGGACAAGGGGTGGGACTGGGATCTCTGATTGCTGCAATCGGCGGATTGCTGAGTGCGATGTTTACCACCTTTTACATCCGTGTAATTGATATGACGCCTATCCAGCGGGGACTGGATGTCACCCGGGAAACGTTGGAAAAGCAGGGAATGGACGACAGTAAAATTGACGAAGCCCTTGAGATGGCTGAGAAGTTTCAGACACCGGGGATGATGTTTGCCCTGGGAGTAGTGGGGACGCTGGTGATGGGGCTGGTCATTTCCCTGATTGTGGCAGCTATTTTGCAGAAAAAACGTCCTGTTTTTGAATGACCTTTTCGAAGGGTAATCAGTTTCCAATCGTAGATGTTAGCCATTTTTCGTAAAGAAATAAGCAGTTTCTTCAATTCCCTGATCGCTTACGTGGTGATGGCCGTATTCCTGACGGCTGTAGGACTCATGGTATGGGTATTTCCTGACACCAATGTGCTCGATTACGGATATGCGGATATGGGTGTTTTTTTTAGCTTGGTGCCGTTTGTGCTGCTATTCCTGATCCCGGCTATTACCATGAGGGCAATTGCGGAGGAAAGCCGCAACGGGACACTGGAACTGTTACTTACGAAACCCCTGGGTGACTGGCAGCTCGTTGTGGGGAAGTTTCTCGCCAACTGGCTGCTGGTCGCGCTTACACTGATGCCGACGCTGCTGTATTATTACAGCCTTTACCAACTGGGTAACCCGCCGGGCAATATTGATGCGGCTGCCGTGGCCGGCTCTTATATCGGGTTGCTGCTCTTTAGCGGAGCCCTGACCGCAATGGGGATATGGGTGTCGTCCCTCGGCGATAACCAGATCGTTGCGTTCGTACTGAGTGTATTTCTGGGGTTCGTATGGTATATGGGATTCCGGGCAGTGGCCGATTTATTGGTATCAGGATGGGTGGCGCGTTTCTTTTACTGGCTGGCATTGGACCAGCAATACCAGGCTTTTGGAAAGGGGCTGATCGATTCGAGGAATGTGATCTATCTGCTTTTGCTGATTTTTTTCTTTCTTTACCTGACCTGTCAGCGGATGGTCGCATTGCGCCGCTAGGCTTCAATTGCAATGCGGGCGCCTCCTTTCCGGAGCGATTCGTATACGGCATCAACTACTTTCATGTCCTTTAACCCCTCTTCTCCTGAAACATTGGGATCAGGTTTGTTGTGGAGGATACAGTCTGCAATGCCATCCATCTGAAGGGTTTGGTGCGTTAGCGCAGGCTGATCCATCGGCCCTTTATGGGACCTGCCTTTGATCGGACCGTAGCCATAGGCCGGGCTGAGTTCTGCAAAGCCTTTGTCGCCGATTACATAGAGCCGTTCGTAATGATTGAAGTTGTAAGTGGTGCCGCACGAGGCAATGATGCCGCTGGCAAAGCCGAGTTGAAAGGTAACTGTCTCGTCGACTTCTGCAAACTTGACCGGGTCGGTCTTCGCTTCCTGGGCAGTTACCCATACCGGTTCTTCACCCGTTGCATACCGCGCCCCGTTAATCGCATACACTCCCACGTCCATCATTGCCCCGCCTCCGGCCAGGGCTTTTTTAAGACGCCATTGGTTCGGATCCACGGCCCGGAAGCCCATATAGGTATTGACATGCTGAATTTTTCCGAATTCTCCCGCTTCACGCATCCGGATCAACTCTCTGGTAAAGGGTTCGAAATGAAGCCGGTAGCCAATATAGAACCTGACGTTGGCTTTCCGGCAGGCTTCGATCATCTCCAGCGCCTGGCTGGCATTGTCGGCAACAGGTTTTTCGCAAATAACATGCTTGCCGGCGGCTGCGATCTGCAGGACGTGCCGGTGATGGAGAGAATTGGGAGTGATGACGTAGACGGCATCGATATCCGGGTTGTTCCGGATCTGAGAAACCGTATCGTAGTTATAAATGTTTTGGTCAGGAATGTTGTATCGCTGCTTCCACGCAGCTGCCTTGGAAGGCGTGCCGGTTACTAACCCGGACAGGGTGGCCAGCTGGCATTGCTGCATGGCTTCTGCAACACGGGTGGCGTAACCACCCAGTCCCATGAGTGCTACACGCAGTTTACGATCGGCCCGGGGCGCACTGCGGGCAGGGAATAAAGGTAAGGTACTGATACCGATTCCGGCGGTCAGCGACTGAAGGAAGTCTCGTCTCGTACTCATCATAATTGCAGGGATAAGGCTTTATAGCGTATAACGACTATTAAAGTTAAGGATTTGTCGGATAAGAAGAGACAGCTTATTGCCGTTTGGCATAAATCTTTTAGTATTTCCCCAAGCAACCGCGCTTTCCTGATCGGGTGTTTGTATGGATAAAAAGCAAAATGATCGTAAAAAGGACCTGGTTACTCGGATTATGGTGGGGATGTGCTACGTTATCGCAGGCGCAGCAGCCGGATAGCGCCGGTTTACTGAAGGTACACCTGGACATGCGTTCGTCATTGGTGGAGAAGCGACTTGTCAGTATGTGGGGGACCAGCCTGGGTTGGGAATGGGGAAAGATGAGAAATGAGGTGACCATAGGGTATTACTGGATGGGCGATCGTGGCCGGAGGCAGCTCGGCCGGTTGCAGGAAGCCCGCGCCCGTGCACTCGGACAGGAGGAATACCTGGCGGTGGATATGCGGTACGGCGGCGTAGGATACTGGCATACAGTGGCCGACCGGAAGCGCTGGAAACTGGCAGTCCCGCTGGAGCTGGGACTGGGGCAGGCACGAATGTCACCTGTTTCTCTTCAGGCATCTCTTCCGGCAACCGGCACAGAGAGCCGCGAAATCATAGTGCCTTTGCAGGTGGCCGGGTATGGTGAATGGAAAGCCACGCGTTGGTTGGGAACAGGCCTTCAGGCGGGATACCGGTGGCACCTCACGGGTGCGGACAGCAGGCTGCCTCCCCTTAACGGGCTGTATTACCGGATCCGGGTGTTGGTTTATATGGATACCTTTTATGACTGGCGGGATCACTTGTTCCGGAAAGAGGCGCTGAGGTCGCCGTTTTATTGAGGGGATGTTGTCGGCAATCGGAGGTCAGCTATCGGCTGTCGGCTATCAGAGATCGGCAATCGGCTATCAGCTATCAGCCATGCCACCATGGTCTGTGTCTTCACAGACCATCCCGGTACCCGCCTGTAAGAGTG